>NZ_FNTA01000004.1:1381666-2072500 GCF_900105055.1 Amycolatopsis lurida | reverse complement strand
GTGGGATTGCCCAGACAACCAGGAGGTTGGCTTAGAAGCAGCCACCCTTGAAAGAGTGCGTAATAGCTCACTGGTCAAGTGGTCCTGCGCCGACAATGTAGCGGGGCTTAAGCACACCGCCGAAGCTGTGTCATTCGTGCATATAGATCGGCGTCTCTCTTGAAGAGATGTCTAGTCGCACGGATGGGTAGGGGAGCGTCCTGCATCCAGGGAAGCGGCGGCGGAAGCCAGTCGTGGAGGGTGTGGGAGTGAGAATGCAGGCATGAGTAGCGAATGCAGAGTGAGAAACTCTGCCGCCGGATGACCAAGGGTTCCTGGGCCAGGCTAATCCGCCCAGGGTAAGTCGGGACCTAAGGCGAGGCCGACAGGCGTAGTCGATGGATAACGGGTTGATATTCCCGTACCCGAGCACGTGCGCCCAGGATGAGGCGGTTGATACTAACCACCCAAAGCGCCAGTCGAGACCCTTCGGGGTGGAGATTGGTTGTGGAGCGTGGGATCTGATTCCGTAGTAGTCGAGTGATGGGGTGACGCAGGAAGGTAGCTCCGCCAGTGAGTGGTAGTACTGGTGTAAGCGTGTAGACCGAGTGGTAGGCAAATCCGCCGCTCATGAAGGTTGAGACGTGATGCGTAGCCGATTGAGGCGAAGTAGAGTGATCCTATGCTGCCGAGAAAAGCCTCTAGCGAGTGCGTGCACGGCCCGTACCCCAAACCAACACAGGTGGTCAGGTAGAGAATACTAAGGCGATCGGGTGAACTGTGGTTAAGGAACTCGGCAAAATGCCCCCGTAACTTCGGGAGAAGGGGGGCCAAACACTCTGAAGTCCCTTGCGGACTAGGGGTGGGTGGCCGCAGAGACCAGCGGAAAGCGACTGTTTACTAAAAACACAGGTCCATGCGAAGTCGCAAGACGATGTATATGGACTGACGCCTGCCCGGTGCTGGAACGTTAAGAGGACCGGTTAACCTTTCGGGGTGAAGCTGAGAATTTAAGCGCCAGTAAACGGCGGTGGTAACTATAACCATCCTAAGGTAGCGAAATTCCTTGTCGGGTAAGTTCCGACCTGCACGAATGGCGTAACGACTTTCCGGCTGTCTCAACCACAGGCCCGGCGAAATTGCACTACGAGTAAAGATGCTCGTTACGCGCGGCAGGACGGAAAGACCCCGGGACCTTTACTATAGTTTGGTATTGGTTTTCGGTTCGGCTTGTGTAGGATAGGTGGGAGACTGTGAAGCTGGCACGCTAGTGTTGGTGGAGTCGTTGTTGAAATACCACTCTGGTCGGATTGGGAATCTGAACCTCGGACCATGATCTGGTTCAGGGACAGTGCCTGATGGGTAGTTTAACTGGGGCGGTTGCCTCCTAAAGAGTAACGGAGGCGCCCAAAGGTTCCCTCAGCCTGGTTGGCAATCAGGTGTTGAGTGCAAGTGCACAAGGGAGCTTGACTGTGAGACAGACATGTCGAGCAGGGACGAAAGTCGGGACTAGTGATCCGGCACCACCTGGTGGAAGGGGTGTCGCTCAACGGATAAAAGGTACCCCGGGGATAACAGGCTGATCTTGCCCAAGAGTCCATATCGACGGCATGGTTTGGCACCTCGATGTCGGCTCGTCGCATCCTGGGGCCGGAGTAGGTCCCAAGGGTTGGGCTGTTCGCCCATTAAAGCGGCACGCGAGCTGGGTTTAGAACGTCGTGAGACAGTTCGGTCCCTATCCGCCGCGCGCGTAGGATACTTGAGGAAGGCTGTCCCTAGTACGAGAGGACCGGGACGGACGAACCTCTGGTATGCCAGTTGTCACGCCAGTGGCATGGCTGGTTGGCCACGTTCGGAAGGGATAACCGCTGAAGGCATCTAAGCGGGAAGCCTGTTCCAAGATGAGGTATCCCACCCCTTTGTGGGTTAAGGCCCCCAACAGACCATTGGGTTGATAGGCCAGAAATGGAAGCACAGTAATGTGTTGTCGAGTTGACTGGTACTAATAGGCCGAGGACTTGCCCACGAAGATGTTACGCATCCACTCTACAGCTCTGAAACACCACACCGATCGTGGAAACGAACGAGTGTGTGTTGTTTCGTAGTGTTTCGGTGGTTATAGCGTCAGGGAAACGCCCGGTCCCATTCCGAACCCGGAAGCTAAGCCTGACAGCGCCGATGGTACTGCAACCGAAGGGTTGTGGGAGAGTAGGACACCGCCGGACTAACATTAAAAGAGGGTCCAGGCCCCGGTCGAGAACCACGAGTTCTCCCGGGGCCTGGACCCTTTCTTCATGCCCGAAACCCGCCACACACGTGACCGAACCCGCCACACACGTGATCGAGCACGTAACACCCGTGATTGAGCGCGTAACTCGCGTGATCAGACGGACGACACCGGTGATCACACGGACGACACGACGACCCCGGGGGGTTCGTACGCCGTGTCGTCCATCTGATCACGCGAGTCGTCCACCCAAACACACGTGTCGTCCATCTGGACACGCGAGCCACACCCCCGGACACGCGAGTTACGCGTCTGATCACGCGAGTCACACCCCTGGACACGCGAGTGACGGCCCAGAACACGCGAGTGACGGGGTGGGGCACGTGAGTGCGGAGCGGGAGAGGTAAGGCGGGCGGGAGCTAGGGGTGGACCGGGCGTCGTAGGTGGTAGATGTCCATGATCCAGCCCTTCCGCGAGCGGGCGGAGGCGCGGATGGAGCGGATTTCCGCGGCGAGCTCGGCGGACAGGGGACCGGAGAGCAGGAGCTCGTCGGGCGTCCCGAGGTACGCGCCCCAGTAGATCTCCAGGCCCGTGTCGGCGAAGTGCGAGAAGGTGCAGTTCGCGTCCAGCATCACGAAGACGTCGTCGACGTCCGCGGGCCAGCCGGCCTCAAGGCGGCGGCCGGTCGTGATCTGTACCGGGCGGCCGATCTGGTTCATCGTGGTCCGGTGCCGGGAAGTCAGCGCGGCCACACTGCTGACGCCGGGAATGACGTCGTACTCGAACTCGACGGTGCCCCTGGCCAGCACGGCGTCCAGCAGCGTGAGCGTCGAGTCGTAGAGCGCGGGATCGCCCCATACGAGGAACGCGCCCCGCTCGCCGGGGCCCAGGGAAGCGATCATGTTCTCGTAGACGTCGGTCCGGAGCCGGTGCCAGTCGGCGACGGCCTTCCGGTAGTCGTCCGGAGTACGGTCGCGTGCGGGGTCCGGTGCCCGTACGACGCGGTAGCCGGGCCGTTCGACGAACCGGTCGAGGATCTCCTGGCGCAGCGCTGTCAGGTCCTGCTTCTCGGAACCCTTGTCGAGCACGAAGAACACATCGGTCTCGTTCAGCCGCCGGATGGCCTGGACGGTCAGGTGGTCCGGGTCGCCGGCGCCGATGCCGATGGCGGAGATCTTCCTCATTTCCGCAGTGTCCCCGTACCCTCCGTGCACACCCCTACCCCCACGGGGTATAAAGGAAGTGATCGCTCCACCTGTCCTGTAGAGGAGTTCGTACCGATGGCCGAAACCACCTACACCGTCAAGGGCATGTCCTGCGGGCACTGCGCCTCCTCCGTCACCGAGGAGGTCAGCGGGATCGCGGGCGTCAGCGCCGTGAACGCGGACGTCGCCAGCGGCAAGGTCACCGTCACCAGCGACTCGCCCTTGGACGTCCAGGCCGTCGACGCGGCCGTCACCGAGGCCGGTTACCAGCTCGTCTCGTGAGCACCGCCGTCAAGGTGTCGGCGTTCGCCGCGGCTCTGGTCGCGGTGTTCGCCGTCGCCTGGGCGATCGGTTCCGCCGTCGGGCCGCTGGATGAGGCGCCGCCCTCGCCCGCGCCGACCAGCGAGCATCACGGGCACCATCCGGGAGGTACGCCGTGAGCGTCGGGACATCCCAGCGGGTCGAACTGGCCATCGGCGGGATGACCTGCGCGTCCTGCGCCGCGCGGGTCGAACGCAAACTGAACAAGGTCGACGGCGTCTCCGCCACGGTCAATTACGCCACCGAGAAGGCGCAGGTCGACTTCCCCGCCGCACTGTCGGTCGAAGACCTCGTCGGCGTCGTCGAGTCCGCCGGCTACACGGCCCAGCCGCCCCAGCCCGACGAAGACGAAGACCAGACTGGCGCGCTTAGGACGCGTCTCGTCGTCTCGGCCGTGCTCGCCGTGCCGGTGATCGTGCTGGCGATGGTCCCGGCCTGGCAGTTCACCTACTGGCAGTGGGTCTCGCTGGCATTGGCCGCGCCGGTCGTCACCTGGGGCGCGTGGCCGTTCCACCGCCCGGCCTGGACGAACCTCCGGCATGGCGCCGCCACCATGGACACCCTGATCTCGCTCGGCGTCGCCGCTGCCACGCTCTGGTCGGTGTACGCCCTGCTCTTCGGCGACGCCGGGGCACCCGGCATGCGGCATGGCTTCGAGCTGACGATGCAGCGCGGATCCGGTGCGGGCAACCTCTACCTCGAGGTCGCCGCCGGGGTGACGACGTTCCTCCTCGCGGGCCGGTACTTCGAGGCCCGGTCCAAGCGCCGCTCCGGTGCGGCGCTGCGGGCGCTGCTCGAACTCGGCGCGAAGGACGTCGCGGTCCTCAAGAACGGTACCGAGAGCCGCGTCCCGATCGGAGCGCTGAAGACGGGCGACGAGTTCGTCGTGCGGCCGGGGGAGAAGATCGCCACCGACGGTGTCGTGACCGACGGGGGATCGGCCGTCGACCTGAGCATGCTGACGGGTGAAGCCGTTCCGGTCGAGGTGACCAGCGGAGACGCCGTCGTCGGCGGGACGGTCAACGCCGGCGGACGGCTTGTCGTCCGCGCCACCCGGATCGGCGCCGACACGCAGCTCGCGCAGATGGCACGGCTCGTCGAAGACGCGCAGAACGGCAAGGCGCGGGTCCAGCGGCTCGCCGACCGCGTGTCGGCCGTGTTCGTCCCGGTGGTGATCGCGCTCGCGGTCGGCACGCTCGGCTTCTGGCTCGGAGCCGGCAGCGGAGCCGACGCCGCCTTCACCGCCGCCGTCGCGGTCCTCATCATCGCCTGCCCGTGCGCGCTCGGCCTTGCCACGCCGACTGCGCTGCTGGTCGGCACCGGTCGCGGCGCGCAGCTGGGCATCCTCATCAAGGGACCCGAAGTACTGGAGTCCACTCGGGCGGTCGACACCGTCGTCCTGGACAAGACCGGCACGGTGACCGCCGGGAAGATGAGCCTCACCGACCTCTATGGCGACGACGAGACCGAGGTGCTGCGCCTGGCCGCGGCGGTCGAGCACGCTTCCGAACATCCGATCGCCCGCGCGATCGTCGCGGCCGCCGAGGAGCGGCTGGGCGAGCTGCCGCCGGTCGACGGGTTCCGCGCCGTCGAGGGCCTGGGTGTCCTCGGTGAGGTCGAGGGCAAGACCGTCCTGGCCGGGCGGCCTGCTCTCCTCCAACAGCACGGCATCGCTGTCGGCGACGGGTATTCCCAGGTCAAGGCGGCCGCCGAGGATCGGGGCGCCACGGCGGTCGTCGTCGCTTGGGACGGCGAGACGCGCGGCGTGGTCGTCGTCGCCGACACGGTCAAGCCGACGTCGGCCGAGGCCGTGGCGGAACTGAAAGCGCTCGGACTCCGCCCTGTCCTGCTGACCGGCGACAACACCGGTTCCGCGAACACCGTCGCCGCCGAGGTGGGTATCGACGAGGTGATCGCGGAGGTCCTGCCCGCCGACAAGGTCGATGTCGTCAAACGGCTGCAGGCCGAAGGCCGCGTGGTCGCCATGGTCGGCGACGGCGTCAACGACGCGGCCGCGCTCGCGCAGGCCGACCTCGGTCTCTCGATGGGGACCGGGACGGACGCCGCGATCGAGGCCGGTGACCTGACCCTGGTGCGCGGCGACCTGCGCGCGGCCGCGGACGCCATCCGGCTCTCGCGCCGCACCCTCGGCACGATCAAGGGCAACCTGTTCTGGGCGTTCGCCTATAACGTCGCCGCGCTGCCGCTGGCCGCGCTCGGCCTGCTCAACCCCATGATCGCGGGGGCCGCGATGGCGTTCTCTTCGGTGTTCGTCGTCACCAACAGCCTGCGGCTGCGACGTTTCAGGACCGGACCAGCCGGGCGATTGCGTCGGACGCCTCCCGGACCTTGAGGTCGGCCTCTTCGCCGCCCGCGGCGGCCGCGTGGACCACGCAGGTGGCGAGGTGCTCGTCCAGCAGTTCGAGGGAGAACGACTGCAGCGCCTTCGTGGCCGCGGACACCTGCGTCAGGATGTCGATGCAGTACTTGTCCTCCTCGACCATCCGCTGCAAGCCGCGGATCTGTCCTTCGATCCGGCGCAGGCGCTTGAGATAGGCCTCCCGCTCGGTGCCGTAGCCCGTCATTCCGCACCCGTTCTCTCGTCGTTCCCTGTCCTCGATCAGTATACCCTCCCCACGTATGTGCCGGGGGGAGCCGAATTTCCGGGTGCCAGGATGTCGAGGACGATCCGGCGGCTCCGACTCCTGCGTGAGTGGCCGGGCATCGGCCGGCTGACCAGGAGGAAAACGGATGAAGTACATGATCATGATCACCATGAACCCCACCGCGTGGGACGCCCTTCCCGAGGAGGAGCGCGACGAGGTGGTCGCCCGTATCGACCCTTTCATGAAGAAGCTCACCGAGAGCGGCGAACTGCTGGGGACGCAGGCGCTGGGGGAGCCGAAGGAGAGCACGGTGGTGCGGGTGCGTGACGGCGTCCCGGTGGTCACCGACGGCCCGTTCGCGGAGTCGAAGGAGTACCTGGCCGGCTTCTACCTGGTCGAATGCGACAGCAAGGAGCGCGCGATCGAGATCGCGGGCCAGATCCCGGACGCGCACATCAACGCGATGGAGATCCGGCCGGTGGTGTTCTCGTCGGGAGACCCCGCTTAGGTCGCGGCCGCTTCGGTGCCGGTGCGGGCTTCGGGCCTGCTCCGGCGCTGAACGGGCACTTCCGGTTTGGGTGTGGGGGATACGGCCAGTACCGAACCGGCCTCGGTGAGCAGTTCGCGGCAGCCGACCAGCTGTTTCAGCACGTCATCGCGCAGGCGGAGGGCCACGTCGGCCTTCTGCCGCGCTTCTGCGACCAGACGCTCGCTCTCTTCGGCGGCGTCGTCGAGCAGTTTTCGCGCCCGGGCTTGCGCGGCTTCGTCCCGTGCGGCGAGCGCGCGCATCGCCTCCGCGCGGCGCACCGTCATGGCGCGCTCGAAGTCGTCGGCGATCCGCTTCCGTTGCGCCTCGGCCTTGGCGGCTTCTTCGGCGGCGCGAGCGGTGATCTCCTCGGCCTCTTCGCGGGTGAGTTCGAGCATGCGGCGCGAGCGCTCCTGCAACGCGTCCGGCGCGATCGGCACACGGCTGATCCGGTCGACCGTGGCCTTCAATTCGCGCTTGTCCTCGCGCGCGGCGGTGAGTTCGGCGGCGAGCGCGTCTCCACGGCGGAGCGCTTCATCGCGTTCGGCTTCCACTCGTCGTAGTTCGGCTTCCACCTCGCGAACGAATTCCCGGACCTGCGCGCGATTGAAACCACGCCACGCCAGATCGAAGCCGGGCATCTCCATTGGTCACCTCCACAGTGGTCGATGTGTCGCCATTGGGCGCTTTCTCTTGCCACACGGGGCTTTCACCGACCAGTGTGCCTGAAGCCCCGGCGACATGCGCCACGGGTGGGTGGTCTTTGCGTTGAACGGTACGCGCAAGCGGGGAGAAGGGTGAAGCTCCGCGGCGATGGGAGAATGGACGACCATCGCTTACCCCACTGGAGGTGGCCGCGTGACGAGCAGCCGAATTCGGGTCCCTGGCTGGAATACGGAGACAGCGGCCGAAGGGTATCGGCAGGTCAGGGAGAACTTCGCGATCTTGCTCGCCGATCACGCGGGCGCCGCCGAACGGGTCGTCCCGGCGTGTCCACAGTGGACAGTGCGCGAGCTGGTCGCGCATCTGGCCGAGATCTGTGATCGGGTGATCACCCGGTTCGGTGGCGAGGCCTGTCCGGTGCCGGAGACGGCGTCGGCCGCCGAGGTGCTGAAGCTCTGGCTCGAACGGGGTCCCGAGGCCGACGCCCTCCTCGCCGCCGATGGCGAGGGGAAGGGCCGCGGCGACATCCTGGTGATGGACGCCTTCACCCACGAGCTCGATCTCCGGTACGCGCTCGGCGCTCCACCGCCCGGGGCGCACGCCGCCTGGCTGCGGGGATTCGAAGTGCTCGTCCGCGGCCTCGGCGCTTCGCTGGGCAGGCATGGACTGCCCGGGATGCGGATCGAGACCGAGGGCGCGACCTGGATCGCCGGTACCGAACCGGTCGCCGCGGTGCTCTCGGGCGCGCCCGTGGATCTTTACCGATCGCTCGCCGGGCGCCGGAGCCCGGCCCAGATCGCCGCCATGGACTGGCTTGGCGATCCCGAGCCGTGGCTCCGGGCCTTCACCTGGGGGCCGTTCGCCCCGCCGGAAGAGGAGATCGAGCGGTGATCAGCCGGTCGGGGACATCGAGGACAGCGCCGCGGCCAGCGCGAGCACCACGGCGACGATCAGCACCTCGACCCCGACGCTGATCCGCAGTTTCCGCAGGTCGGCGGTCACCACGCCGGTGCCGCCGCGCCCGGAGATCCCTCGCCGCACGGCGTTGCGGCTGAGGTTCGCCACCCACAGCAACACGGCGAACCCGGTCAGCTTCAGCAGGAAGACGATGCCGTAGGCCGACGTCCAGAGCGCCTCCACCGACGGCACGAGCCGGAAGCCCAGGTAGGCGCCGCTGACCACCATGATCACGATCGACCGGGTGGCGATCGGATGGAACCGCGCCAGCGCCGGCTCGGCCTCGGACGCCGAATATCTGCCGCGCAGGAGCACGGCCAGCTGGATCAGCCCGCCGACCCAGACGGCCATCGCGCCGAAATGCGCCAGGTCGGCGCTGACCGAGAGGAACATGATCTTGTCGGCCACCGCGTGCCCGGTCGCGGAGAAGCTCAGCATCACGATGAACCCGGCGGCGATGCCGAGGTTCTCGTAGCGCGAGCGCAGCCGCTCCGGCAGGCCACTCGTGAGCAGCCGTCGCACGATCACGGCGAGCGCGACGATCGCGGCCAAGCGCAGGAGCAGGAGCTTCCCGTACGCCACCCGCAGGGTCGCCTCGATCAGCGCCGGATCGAAGAGCGCGCCCACCCCGCGGCCCGCGACGTACGGACCTTGCAGCAGGAACCCGGCCACGGCCGTGACCCCCGAGAGCCACAGACCCGCGGTGATCAGCTTCCGCGCCGACGGATCGGCGCGGCCCTCCGGACGGCAGACCAGCATGAACACCAGTCCGCCCAGCAGCGCGACACCGCCGAAGGAGCCCCAGCGGAAGGTGGTGAACAGCGCGTCGGTCACCGGATCGGTCCCGGTGGAGGCGGACACCGCGCCCGCCGACGTGATCAGGGGGCCGGTGCCGATCACGAAGGCGATCGTGCCGCGCACCGGATGCGAGTCGGCCGAGACGAAGGCGTACTCGACGAGATAACTGCCGTCCGGAAGGTCGGGTTCGAGTGCGACGGCGACCTCTTCGGCGACCTCGCCCGGCTGGAACACCGGGCCGGCCACCACGTCGGTGCCTTGCTGGTCGACGACCTTGATCGAATTCGGCTGGATGCCGATGTTCTCCGACAGGGTGAGCGAGACCCGGGCGGGGGCCGAGGTGAGCCGGGCGCCGTCGGCGGGGTTCGAGGAAAGGAGTTCGACGTGGGCCGAGGCCGGGGCCGCGGTGAGCACCGCGACCCCGAAACACGCCGCCAGCAACGCCAGTAGCGCGAAGAGCCTCCTGGTCACGACGCCGCGGTCGCCAGCTCGCGCCGGCTTTCGGGCGAGCACGTGCACCCGGTCAGCTCCCGCTCGGCGGCGGGTGCCTTCCGGTGCACGATCATCGCGATGATCATCGGGATGGTGACGATCGTGTTGTAGAACAGGTGCAGTTCCACGCGCGGGATGAACAGCTGGATGATGCTGCTCGGCGCGGTGCCGCCGCCGAGGCGCCAGCCGGTCTGCGCCTGGATCAGCAGGAGCAGGTGTTCGATGTGGTGCCAGAACTGCAGGCCGAGCGCGAGGTTCCACCACTGCCGCGAACGGCCGGCGAAACCTTTGCGCAGGGCGAACAGGAAGACCAGCATGACGATGGCGTACCCGTAGTGCAGCCATTCGGAGCTGATCAGCTTCGGGAAGGGGATCCCGAGTACGCCGCGCGCGTCCGGGGTCTTCCAGCCGAGGGCGTAGATCTGGAACGCCTGCACCAGGTGTTCGGCCCAGTGGGCCACGACCACCACCGCGAAGGAGAGGAGCGCCGCACGGTGGTATTTCCCGTTGAGCGCGCCGAGCAGACCCGGACGCGAATCGAGTGTGGCCATGAAGGGCTCCTAAGACGAAAGACCGACCGGTGACGGATCTTGACGATAGCCCGTGATCCGGAGGTTTCCGTTACTCCGGATTGCTGATCCGACCTGCGGTATTACGCCGTATGGCTCAGCGGACGACGATTCCTTCGGTCACTTTGGGGGCCGCGGGAATGTGGAACAATTCCGCGAACAGTTCGAGGTATTCGAAGGCGCCTTCGAGGCGGATCTTGCCGGTTCGGGTCGCGTCGGCGGCGGTGAGGTCCCCGGTCAGCAGGTCCTTGATGAACGGGCCGAGCGGTTCGATGACCGCGTCGGCGCCGGGGTGCGCGCCCTCCGCGACCTTGAGCGCGCCGTCCTCGACGATCGCGTGCAGGATCATCTCGCCCGGGTAGCGCAGTTCGTAGGTGACCTGGACGCCCTTGGCCTTCTCGCTCCGGAAGGTCGTGTACAGCGAGAGGATCGCCGAGTCCAGGGTGAAGACGTCGTCGGCGGACGGCTGCCCGAGCGACCGGGCACCCCAGAGGCCGAGGTCCAGCACGATCTGGTCGAGTTCGCTGCCGTACTCGGTGAGCTCGTAGACCACCGCGGCGTCGAGCTGGGGGAGCAGGCGGCGGCGGAGCACCCCGGACTGCTCGAGTTCGTTGAGCCGCGCGGAGAGTGTGCTCGGCGGGATCTTGGGCAGGCCCGCCTGCAGCTCGGTGAACCGCTTCGGGCCGAGGACGAGGTCACGGACGATCAGCAGCGACCAGCGTTCGCCGATGATCTCCAGCGCCCTGGCCAGACCGCAGAACTGTCCATAGGTACGAATGCTCATCCGTCGATCCTCACTTTCGTTTCCGTGCCGGGAATGGTGTTCACGCGGGTTCACCCTCGGAAAGCAGGTCGTGGTGCAGTACCTGCAGTTCGTCACAGGGTTCGACGCCCAGTTCGTAGTTGAGCCGAGTCCGCACCTGACGGTACGTGGCGAGCGCGTCGGAACGCCGCCCGCTGCGGCCGAGCACGCGGATCAACTGCCCGTGCAGGGCCTCGTCCAGCGGATTCGCGGCGACCAGGGAACGCAGTTCACCGATCAGCTCGTGCCGCATCCCGGCCGCGATGTCGGCCTCGATCCGCAGGTGCAGGGTGCTGCGCCGCTGTTCGACGAGGTCGACCGAGTACGCCGACAACACCGGTCCACAATGGACGTTCGCCAGCGGCGGCCCCGACCACAGGGCGAGCGCGGAGCGGAAGGCTTTCGCCGCTTCGATGTGCTCGCCGCGCAGTTGCAGTTCCCGGCCCCGTTGCTGCAGCTCCTGGAACTGGAAGACGTCCACCTGCTCGGGGGCGATCCGGAACACGTACCCCGGCGGTTTCGTCGCCAGCATGGTCTCACCGTACGGGGCGAGCTCGTTCTCCTCGATGCACTTGCGCAGCTGGTAGACGTAGGTGTGCATGGTGGTGCGGACGCTGCGCGGCGGGTCGTCGGCCCACAGTTCCCGCACGATCGTGTCGATGGGCACGATCTTCCCCGGGCTCATCACCAGCATGGCGAGCACCTGGAGCAGCTTCGGTGTCGTCGGCGCGTAGTCGATCCCGTCCCGCACGAGTTCGAGCGGGCCGAGGAGGGTGAAACGGACGGGGCTTGCGGGCGTGACCGGAATCGGGTTGGGTGCCGAGCCGTGGTGCGTGTCCGCTACTCGTGATCCGGTGTACATCGCAAGCGCCCTCCAGCTCGATACGCGTCGAGACCTGATTCCCAGTACTTCGACAGTGGCAGAGCGGCCCGTCACGGGCCAGTGAGCCGTCCACCAGCTTCCGCGTGCGTGTGTCCCGGAAGAACGTGGGTTTTTCATGTCCGACACGTGAATCGCGCACTGGCCGGGGCAAAGGCGGCCGAGCAGGATTCGAGAATCGAACCGACCTTCTGGGGGTCCACATGCGTGAGGCACGGTCCACGTCCGGCTCGATCAGCGGTGGCCTGGGGTTCAAACGGCATCTGCGCGTGGAGGTCCGCGCGGGGAACGGGGCTTATCTGTTTTCGGAACAAGGGGTCATCGCGATGCGTGGCGCGCAGGTCGCGTCGGTGGCGGCGCTGCTCGACGGCACCCGTGACCTCGACGGACTCCTGTCCGCCTGCCCGGACGGGATGAGCGCCGAACAGGTCACCGGCGTGCTGGCCCGGCTGGTCGAGGCCGGTCTGGTCACCGTTCACGTCCCGGACGAGATCAGCGGGGACGAACGCGCGCTCGCGTACTGGGACGCGTGCGGCCTCGACGCCTCCGCGGTGGCCGGCCGTCAGAAGCCGGCGACGGCGAGCCTGACCGCGATCGGCAGTGGCATCGACACCTCACAGGTGGCGAGCGGGCTGGCCGCGAGCGGGATCGAAGTGGTCGACACCGCTTCCGAACTGGCCATCGTGCTGTGCGACGACTATCTCGACCCGCGCCTGGCGGAGATCGACGCCGAGCACCGGCGCACCGGGCGGCCCTGGCTGCTGGCCCGGCCGTCGGGTTCGCAGGTGTGGATCGGCCCGATCATGCAGCCCGGCCGGTCCGGCTGCTGGCACTGCCTGACGAACCGGTTGTGGGGGCACCGGCACGCCGAGGCCTGCGTGCAGGAGGTCCTCGGGCACGACGGCCCCGCCTCGTTCCCGATGCCGGCCGTGCCGCCGCTGACCGCGGCCGCGTCACATCTGATCTCCCTCGAAGCGTCCAAATGGCTGGCGGGACACCGCTATCCGGGACAACAGGCCGTGTGGATCCTGGACACCTTGGACCTGCAGGGGCGCCTGCACGAACTGCGGCGCCGTCCCCAGTGTCCCGAATGCGGTGACGAAGGGATCGTCGCCGCGCGGACGGCGGAACCGGTAGTGCTGCGGGAGGCCAAGAAGGCGACGTCGGGCGGTGGCGGGCACCGGACCCTCACCCCGGTCGAGGTGCTCGACCGCTACGGGCACCTGGTCAGCCCGGTCACCGGGATCGTCAAGGAGATCTCCCGCGACCCACGGGCGCCCGCGTTCGTGAACGCGTACAACTCCGGTGGGAACGTCGCGCGCCGCGTGCGAGGCGAGGCGGGGTTGCAGGCCGGGCTGCGGGGGGAGAACGGCGGCAAGGGCGCGAGCCCGATCGACGCCGAGGTCGGCGCGCTGTGCGAGGCGATCGAGCGGTTCTCGGCGAACTACCAGGGCGACGAACTGCGGATCCGCGACACCTTCCGCGCGCTCGGCGAGGACGCCGTCCACCCGAACTCGTGCATGCTCTTCGACGAGCGCCAATACGAAAGCCGCGTCGAGTGGAACGCCGCCCACTCCAACTTCCAGTACGTCCCGGAACGGTTCGACGCCGAAGCCGCCATCGACTGGACACCGCTGTGGTCGCTTTCGCAGCAGCGCCGGAAGCTGATGCCGACCGCGTACCTCTATTACGGGGTGCCGTGGGAATGCGGGCTCACCGGGATGCGCGCGGATTCCAACGGCTGCGCGGCCGGAAGCAGTGTCGAGGACGCGATCCTGCAGGGGTTGCTCGAACTCGTCGAACGCGACGCCGTCGCGCTGTGGTGGTACAACCGGCTTCCCGTTCCCGGCGTCGACATCGCTTCGTTCGACGACCCGTGGGCCGAGGAGATGGTCGGCCAGTACGCGCGGGCAGGCCGGGAATTGTGGGTCCTCGACCTGACGGCGGACCTCGGTGTTCCGGTGATGGTCGCGCTGTCCAGGAGTATCGTCGGGCCGCGCGAAAACGTCATGATGGGCTTCGGCGCCCACCTGGATCCCAGGACGGCGCTGCGGCGGGCGGTCAGCGAGCTCAACCAGCTGATCCCGGCGGTGCTCGCGAACGACGTCGAGCTCGACGATCCCGACGCGGCGCGGTGGCTCCGGTACGCGACGGTCGCCAACCAGCCGTATCTGCTGCCGGCGCCCGGCCGGTCGGCGAAACGGGCCGCGGACTTCAAGTTCGTCCGCCGTCCCGACGTCCGTGACGACGTGGAGTGCTTGGTACGCAGGCTTTCCGTGCTGGGAATGGAGACGCTGGTGCTGGACCAGACGCGGCCCGACATCGACCTCCCGGTGGTCCGGGTGGTCGTTCCGGGGCTGCGTCCGTTCTGGAGCCGCTTCGCTCCCGGACGGCTGTTCGACGTACCGGTGCGGCTGGGCAGGCTCGCCGAACCGACTCCCTACGAGCGGCTGAATCCGTTCCCCATGTTCTTGTAGATCAAGCTGGAGCAACAGTTGACGACAGTTCACCCCGGCGGTGTGGCCGAAACGATCCCCCTGTGGTCGCTCACCGACGACAGCCTTGTCGAAATCAGTGAGGACGGCTCACTGGTGGTCGTCACGCGCTGGGGTGAGCACGAATTCCCGCACGCGGAACCACTGGTGCTGGAATCGTTGCGGCGGATGGCCTTGGGGCCGGTGTCGCTGGCGAACGTGACGTCTTCGTGGGAGCCCGTCGAACGTGAGCCCGATCTCGAAGGCGAACTGAGTTGGACGGCCGAGGGCGCCGACGCGCTGCGGCAGGTGCTCAAGGAACTCGGCGGTTCCGTGGTGCGCTCGCTCGGGCTCGCCGACGGCCGTGGGCCGCTGCTGTCGGTGATCCCGGTCGTGCTCGCGCCGGTGTTCGCACCGGTCGAGATCCCCGCCAGCCGCCCGATCCGGTTGTCCCGCTTCAGTTCCCTGCGGTCCGACGCCGACGGGATGGGCCTGGAGTCGCCGTCCGCGCGCTACCGTGTCGTGCTGTCCCAGCCGTGGGCGGTGCACGTCGCGGCGACCCTCGCGACGGCGAAGTCGGTCGGGGAGATCGTGACCACGACCGGGATCGATCGCGGCGTGGTCGGCGGGATCGTGTCCTATCTGGTCGCCGCGGGCGTCGTCCAGGTCGCCGGGGAGAACGGCAGGTTCGCCGAAGACGACGATCCCGAACTGGGTGTGTGGTCACCGGACGAGCTGTCGTTCCACACCACCAGCCGTACCTGGCGGCCCGGCGGCCCGGCCGACATCGCCGGGCTCGGGAATCCGCCGGTGGTCAAGGCCCCCACCGGCGAAGGCCCGAGCTACTCGCTGTTCCGGCCGGATCTGGCGGACCGCGCCGAGACCGATCCGACGTTGACGGCGTTGCTGGAACACGACCACAGCTGCCCGGAGTTCACCGAGAGCGTGCTGTCGGCCGAGCAGATCGGCGAGTTCCTGTACCGCGGCGCGCGGATCCGGTCGATCGGTCCCGCGCATCTTCCGAACGGGCCCGCGCACAGCGCCTCGCAACGGCCGTACTTCAGTGTCGCCTGCCTGTACGAACTCGAGCTGTACGTGTCGGTGAACCGCTGTTCGGGGCTGGACCGGGGGATCTACCACTACGATCCGCTCGGCCATCGGCTCGACCTGGTCAACGACGACGCGGCCGATCTCGACGAGATGCTCGACATCGCGATGATCGGCGGCGGCAACCATCGATGGCCCTCGGCGCTGATCACCGTCACCGCGCGGATGCCGCGGATGGCGTCCGTGCTCGGTGGTGGCGCGTACGCCACGACGCTGGCGCATGTCGGCGCGCTGCAGCAGACGCTCTACCTCGTCGCCCGCGCCATGGGACTGGCCGCGCACGCCGTCCCTGTGGACGCAGGCGACCGCGTCGACCGCGCCCTCAAACTCGACTGGCCCGCCGAGGTCGGCGTCGGGGAATGCGTGCTCGACTTCCCGGCTTGAGGTCGTGCGTGCCAGTGGCCCGACCGTCCGCCGATAGCGCACGTTCGGACAACGCCGGAGGACCCATCTCGATCGCTCGTCGAGCCCGCTGAAATCACCGACGCGTTAGCTGGCGTACAGAGAAAAGCGACAGCGAATCCGAGGTTGGTCTGATGCAGCTACGAACAGTCGCCATGGCGGCGAACGAGAAAGGCGTCACCGAACCCGGTCGGCACCCTGAGCCGGCATCCCCCTTGCAACCCGCGGTGCTGCAGGCCATCTCCGCGATGCATGCCAGGTACTTCGACCCGATCACCTTGAGCGATCTGGCACAGGAAGTCTTCGTCAGCCCGTTCCATTTCTCGCGGATCTTCGCGAAGGCGACCGGTGTCACCCCCGGCCGCTACCTGACCGCGATCCGGCTCTTCGAAGCGAAACGACTGCTGCTCACGACATCGCTGACGGTGTCGGACATCGTGTGCAGTGTCGGCTACAGCAGTGTCGGCACGTTCACGAGCCGCTTCACCCGTGCGGTCGGGATGACCCCGACCCAGTACCGCGATCCCGAGGTCGGCGAACTGCTCGTGGCGATGGCCCCGCACTTCCAGCGGCTTCCGACCCTGGAAGCGTTGCACAGCGCCGGAATGGGCAGCCCCACGATGCGAACCGGTACCGGCACGATCAGCGTGCGGGTCGAGACCCCGCGCGGGGCCGGTCCGGCGACCGTCCTCATCGGACTGTTCGCCGAGTCGATTCCGCAGTGCGGCCCGGTCGCCTTCGGCGGCAGGGCGAACGTCCTGTCGGCGGACATCGAGATCCAGAACGTCCCCGAGGGCCGGTGGACCGTCATCGGGGTGGCCGAACACGCCGCCGGGACCGCGGCGTCCTCGTTCTCCATGGGCACGCTGCCCGGCCGCGTCGACATCACCCGGTACGGCATGGTCCACCTCCGGATGCCGATGCGCGCCCCGCTGCCGACCGACGCGCCGATGGCGATCACCCTCGCCGGCGGCCCGACGTCGGCGGGGAACCGGATGGTCGCTCCGGCGCCCGGGTACCTGCGCGCGGTGGCCTGACCGAAAGTCGTTCCCGCGTTCTCCCGGTCTCGCAAACCGGGAGAACGCGGACGCAACCGTGGAGTAGCTGGGCTATCACCACGCATGTGACGCTTTAAGCGATCCGGAATTCGAATCCACCCGTTAGGGGGAGAGTGCGTTGGGCAATGGTTGGCGCACGATCAGACGCCGCATGATCACACCGGACGTCTCCGAGACGTCACTGGACAAGCGCGGTTTCCACAAGAAGAGCCCGGCCGCTCAAGAATTGCTGGAGACCGTCGGTGAGAAATTCCTGCTCGGTTACGCGCACGCGGTCGAAGCGCGTTCCGTCGAGCAGGCGGAAGAATGGCTCGAACGTATTCCGGTGAAATACCGCGGCTTCGCCTACGAAGGCGCGGGAATGGGCTACGGAATGCTGGACGGGCTGCCGGGCGGTGGACGACGGCATATCGCGGGGTTCCTCGACGGGCCCGGTGAGAAGCACGACTACATCATCTACGTCGGCGTCGGCTGGGCGATGGCGCGGCTGCCGCGCTTCCGCTGGCCCTCCGCCGAGGACTTCGACCCGTTGCTCCGCTGGCTGGTGCTCGACGGGTACGGCTTCCACCAGGCGTACTTCAAGACGGCGAAGTACATCGACGGGCAGTTCCAGGACCCCGGTTTCTCCTGGCCGCCCGGCAACGACGGGTATTCGCTGCGGGCGATCGACCAGGGCATCGGGCGGGCGTTGTGGTTCATCTGCGGCACCGACGTCGATCTGGTCGCCGACACGATCGCGCGCTTCCCGGAGCGGCGCCACGGAGACCTCTACGCCGGGGTCGGGCTCGCCTCGACCTACGCGTGTGGTGTCACTTCCGACGAACTGCTGAAGCTGGCCGAGTTCGCCGGTGAACACCGCGGGAACCTCGCCCAGGGCAGTGCTTTCGCCGCCGAGGCCCGCGTCCGCGCCGGGCTGCTGATCCCCGAGACCGAGGTCGCCACACAGGCGATTTGCGGGCTGCCGGCCGAGCGGGCCGCGGCCATCACCCAGGAGGTGCGCCCCGCGACCGTGGTCGACGGCGAACTCCCGGCGTTCGAAACCTGGCGACAGCGCATCGCCGAAGCGATTCTTTCTGGAGGTGCAGGGAAATGACCGCGACCTTGGGCTGGCTCCGCAAGCAGCTTGCGGGCATCGTGGCCTTGGTGCTGATGGCGGGTCTGTTCGTGGTGGCGCAGCTGCCCACGGTGTCGACCGCCGAGGCCGACACGATGGCCTCGAAGTACGCGTTCGAACCACTGACGATCGCCTTGCCGGAAGCGGCGAAGAGCCAGTCGATCCGGACGGTGAACAAGGACTACGAGCACATCCGGGCCTGGATCTCGTCGGTCGGTGCCGCGATCGCGGTCAACGACCTCGACGGCGACAAGCTCGCGAACGACCTGTGCTTCGTCGACCCGCGCAGCGACCAGGTCGTCATCACCCCGACGCCGGGCAAGGGCGGCGACCGCTACGCGCCGTTCGCGCTCGACGCGGCACCGCTGCCGATGGGCAAGTACATCGCGCCCATGGGCTGCGTGCCCGCGGACTACAACGAGGACGGCCGGGTCGACCTGCTGGCCTACTACTGGGGCCGCACCCCGATCCTGTTCCTCTCGAAGCCGGGTGCCACGAAGCTGGAGCCGAAGGCCTACGAGCCGGTGGAACTTGTGCCGGGCAACAACTCCAAGAACGGCGAGTACGCCGGTCCACTGTGGAACACCAACGCCGCCTCGGTCGGTGACTTCGACGGCGACGGCCACCAGGACATCTTCATCGGCAACTACTTCCCCGACAGCGCGGTGCTGGACGACCGTGTCCAGGGCGGGGTCGAGATGAACAAGTCGATGTCGCACGCGGACAACGCGGGCGGCAAGTACATCCTGCGGTTCACCGGCGCCACCCAGGGTGCGAAGCCGACCGCTTCGTTCGCCCTCGACGATAAGGCCATCCCGGCCGACGCCCAGGGCGGCTGGTCGCTCGCGGCGAGCGCGACCGACGTCGACGGGGACAACCTGCCGGAGCTCTACATCGGCAACGACTTCGGCCACGACCGCTTGCTGTACAACAAGTCCCGTCCCGGCCACGTCGAGTTCGCCGAGGTGAAGGGCGTCCGCGGGCCGAACGACCCGAAGTCCAAGGTGCTCGGCAACGACTCCTTCAAGGGCATGGGCGTCGACTTCGCCGACCTCGACCACGACGGTCTCTACGACCTGTACGTCAGCAACATCACGACGTCCTGGGGGATCGAGGAAAGCCACTTCCAGTTCATGAACACCGCCAAGGACACCGCGGATCTGCGCGGCCGTCTGCAGGGCGGCGAGGCGCCGTGGGTCGACCGCAGCGCGCAGGCGGGCACCGCGTGGTCCGGCTGGGGCTGGGACGTCAAGATCGCCGACTACAACAACAGCGGCGAATCGGTGATCACGCAGGCGACCGGGTTCGTCAAGGGCGACGTCAACCGCTGGCCGCAGCTGCAGGAACTGGCGACCTCGAACGACGAACTGCTGAAGCACCCGTCCTTCTGGCCGAACATGGTCGCCGGTGACGACGTCGGTGGAGACCACACCCTGCACTTCTGGGCCAAGAGCCCCGACGGCCGCTACACCGACCTGGCCCCGCGCCTCGGTCTCGCGGTCCCGGTGCCCACGCGCGGTATCGCCACCGGCGACGCCGACGGCGACGGCAAGCTCGACTTCGCCGTGGCCCGCCAGTGGGAGCAGCCGATCTTCTACCGCAACGTCAGCCCCGACGCCGGGTCCTACCTGAACCTGAAGCTGGTGCACGACAAGGCTTCGGCGGACGGTCCGCTCAAGGCGGCGGGTACCGCGGCGATCGGCGCGCAGGTCACCGTCATCACCCCTGACGGCAAGAAGTACATGGACCGGGTCGACGGCGGCAGCGGCCACTCCGGCAAGCGCAGCCACGAGATCCAGATCGGACTCGGCAAGGTCACCGGGCCGGTGAAGGTCTGCCTGCAGTGGCGCGACCTGACCGGGACCATCCGCACCCAGGAGGTCCAGCTGACCCCGGGCAGCCACACCTTCCAGCTCGGCGCTCAGGCTAAGGAGAAATGACCGTCATGGCTGAGCAGACACTCACGGCACCGAAGAGCAACAAGACGATCACGGCCCTTCGCCGGTTCGCGATCTCGATCACCGTCTTCAACATCATCGGCTACACCGTGCTCGGTTTCGAGCAGCCCTACACCTATCCGTTCATCGCGCTGGCCACGGCGTACGCCACGGAAATCCTGCTGGAGATCATCGGCGCCCGGACACAGGGCCGGGGCGTCCGCTTCCGCGGCAACGGGTTCAAGGGACTCGTGGAGTTCCTGTTCCCGGCGCATATCACCGGTCTCGCGCTGAACATGCTCACCTACGTCAACGACCAGGTGCTGGTCATGATGTTCGGTGTCGTGGTCGCCGTCGGCGCCAAGTGGGTGCTCCAGGCCCCGGTGCGCGGCCGGTTGCGGCACTACATGAACCCGTCGAACTTCGGCATCACGATCATCCTGCTGGTGTTCCCCTGGGCGAGCATCGCGCCGCCGTATCACTTCACCGAGCAGGTCGACTCGTGGGTCGGCTGGCTGATCGTCGGCATCATCATCGTGTCGGGGACCGTCCTCAACGCGATGCTGACGCAGCGGATGTGGCTGATCGGCGCCTGGCTGATCACCTTCGCGCTCCAGGCGATCATCCGTGGTCTGCTGTTCGACACCGCCATCCCCGGCGCGCTGGGGATGATGACCGGGGTGGCGTTCGTGCTCTACACGAACTACATGGTCACCGACCCGGGCACGACCCCGTCGAAGCCCGCGTCGCAGGTCCTGTTCGGTTCGGGCGTGGCGCTCGCGTACGGGTTCTTCATGGTCGTGCACGTGGCGTACGGCCTGTTCCTCGCCACCGCGCTGGTCTGCCTCATCCGCGGCGCGTTCCTGTGGGGGCTGCACTTCTCCAAGAAGGCCACCGAAAAGTGGGAAGCCGAGCAGGCGAAGTCGGCTGAAGTCACCTCCCTGCCCAAGCCGGCCGAGAAGCCGGAGACGGAAACCGGGGCCGTGGCGGCATGACCCACGGTGCGGAAACCAGCCGGGCGGCGCGTCTCGCGCCGCCCGGCCCGCCGCGCCGGGCGACCTTCGGTCTGCTGAAGAAGCTCTTCACCGACCGGCTGGCGCTCATGTCGGATTCGGCGGAGGCGCACGGGGACGTCGTCCGGATCGCGATCGGTCCCAAGACGATGTACCTGGTGAACCACCCCGATCTGGCGAAACACGTGCTCGCGGACAACGCGGCCAACTACCACAAGGGAATCGGGCTCCAGGAGGCGAGGCGGGCGCTCGGCGACGGGCTGCTCACCAGTGACGGCGACGTCTGGAAGAAGCAGCGCCGGACCATCCAGCCGGTGTTCCAGCCCAAGCGGATCGCGCGGCAGGCCTCGGTCGTCGCGAACGAGGTCGAAGGCCTCGTGAAACGCTTGCGGGACACCGAAGGACCGGTGGAGATCCTGCACGAGATGACCGGGCTGACCCTCGGTGTGCTCGGCAAGACACTGCTCGACGCGGACCTCGGCGGCTTCACCTCGCTGGGGCATTCGTTCGAAGCCGTGCAGGACCAGGCGATGTTCGAAGCGGTGACCCTGAGCATGGTCCCGCAGTGGGCTCCGCTGAAGAAGCAACTGCGGTTCCGGGAATCGCGGGCCGACCTCCGCCGGATCGCCGACGAACTCGTCGAGCAGCGGCTGGCCAACCCGGTCGAGAACGGCGAGGACGTGCTCTCCCGCCTCATCGCCACCGACGGGACCCGCGAGCAGATGCGGGACGAGCTGATCACCCTGCTGCTGGCCGGCCACGAGACGACGGCGAGCACGCTGGGCTGGGCGTTCCACCTGCTCGACGAACATCCCGAGATCGCGGCGAAACTGCGTGCCGAGGCCGACGCGGTACTGGGCGACCAGTTGCCGACGCACGACGACCTGCACCGGTTGCCGTACACGGCGAGGGTGGTCGAAGAGGTCATGCGGCTGTATCCGCCGGTGTGGCTGCTGCCGCGGGTGGCGCAGGCCGACGACGAGATCGGCGGATACCACATCCCCGCCGGATCCGACGTCGTCGTCGTGCCGTACACGCTGCACCGGCACCCGGAGTTCTGGCCGGAGCCGGAGAAGTTCGATCCTGACCGGTTCGATCCGGACCGGCCGAGCGGGCGGCCCCGCTACGCCTACATCCCGTTCGGCGCCGGGCCGCGGTTCTGCATCGGCAACAGCCTCGGCGTGATGGAGGCCGTCTTCGTGCTGACGATGGTCCTGCGGGACCTCGAACTCAGGAAGCTCCCCGGCTACGACGTGGTGCCCGAGGCGATGTTGTCGCTCCGGGTGCGGGGCGGGCTGCCGATGACCGTGCACACCAGGAACAGGAGGTAGGTTCCGTGGATTCGGACGAACAGGTCAAGGTGTCCACTTTGGAGGCCTACGCGGACACGATCCTGCCGGGGGAGAAGCGATTCCCCGGCGATCACGCGATCGCCGGCGCGTCGGAGGGGCCGGGCGCGGTCGCGGCGGGTGCGCTCGAACTGCTGCACACCGACGCGACCGGGGTGACCGTCGGGCTGCCGTATCTGGCGCAGTCCCTCAACGAACACGCGAAGGGCTACGCCAAGGAGCACGACCTCACCCTCGACGAGTCACTGCCGGCGTTCGTCGCGCTGTCCTTCGAGCACAGGACGGCGCTCGTGCGGTCGCTGACCGCGCCCGGGCATCCGGAGAAGGACGGCTGGGTGAGCCTCGCCTTGTTCTGCAACATGTCCTTCGACAGCGCCGCGCACAAGCACACCGCCGAAGCCATCGCCGAGGGACACCCCGGTCTGCTGGCGATGGGGTACACCGCGCCGGACGAAGACGGGCTGTGGCGGTTCCCGAAGTTCTCCTATCGCCGCGAGCTGGCGCGGCTCCACCCTGACACGACGCCTTCCGGGAGCCCCGCATGACTGCCTACGACAAGACCGACGTCGTCATCGTCGGCAGCGGCTTCGGTGGCTCCATCCCCGCCTACCACTTGGCCGCGGGCGGGGCGAAGGTCACCGTGCTGGAACGCGGGCCGTGGCTGGAGACGAAGGACTTCGAGCACGACTATCTGCTCGGCTCGTCCTACACCCGGGCTTTCGACTTCGTCGTCGGCGACGGGATGAGCGTGCTCGGCGGGAACTGCGTCGGCGGTGGCAGCGTGGTGTACTTCGCCGCGATGCCGCGTGCGCCGAAGTTCGTGTTCGAGCGCCACGGCAGCATCGGCCGCCGCATGTGGCCGTCGGCGATCACGCGGGACTCGCTGGAGCCTTGGTACGACCGGGTCTCGGAATCGCTCCCGGTGTCCAAACAGGACTGGAACGACGTCTCGTACGCGGGTGGGCTGTGGGCGGCGTTCTGCGACCACTCCGGCCGGACCGCCAACCCGGCGCCGGTCGCGGTGGACAACGACCGCTGCGTGAACTGCAACTTCATGATGGCGGGCTGCCGGTTCGACGCGAAACGCTCGCTGCTGACCAACTACTTGCCCGCCGCGCTCGCGCACGGCGCGAAGATCCGGCCGCTGCACGAGGTTCAGCGGATCGAGCGGATCGACGACGGCGACTACCGCGTGCACTTCAACATCGTCGACGACGAGGACTACCGGCTCCAGTCCGGCAGCGGGACGATCGACGCGAAGATCGTCATCATCGCCGCGGGCGCCGGAGCGACCCCGGTGATCCTGCAGCGTTCGGAGTCGGCGCTGGGCACCATGCCGCACGGCGTCGGCCGGTACTTCTCGGGCAACGGTGAGCGGCTCAACACCGCGATCATCAACGAGGAGCGGGTCCGCGAGGTGCTCGGACTGTCCCGTGAGGACGGTAAGGTCTACGAGGCCAACCACATCGGCAAGGGCCCGACCGTGGCGAACTGGGACAAGCTCGACGGTTCGCTGCCGGAGTACGAGCGCTACTCGCTGGAGCAGCTGTACTTCCCGCCGGGGCTCGGCACGATCCTGGCGCAGGTGCCCGACGGCGACGAACCTCGCTGGTTCGGGGCGCAGAAGAAGGAGATCCTCAAGAAGTGGTCCTCCTGGCTGACCATCTTCCTGATGACCGAGGACGACAACGAGGGCGTCTTCGGCGCGCCGCCGCCCACCGGTAACGCCTACCGCATCTCGCAGCAGATGCTCGGCCGCGGTCCGCTGAAATACGACCCGACGCCGAACACCCGGCACGGCTGGGCGCTGGCCGACGCGGAGTGCAAGGAGATCCTCGAGAAGGACGGCCTGGCGAAGGTGTCGCCGTGGACCAACGACGTCGTCGGCGCGTACACCGTGCACCCGCTGGCGTCGTGCCGGATCGGTGACGACCCGGCGACCTCGGCGCTGCACCCGAACCACGAACTCCGCGATCACCCCGGGATCTTCGTGACCGACAGCGCTTCCGTACCGGGCGCGCTGACGGTGAACCCGGCGATGACGATCGCGGCGCTGGCCGAGCGTTCGGTGCCGGGTATCGTGCGGGCGCTCCAGGCACGCGGCGTCGACGTCACCTACGGCGCTCCCGCCCCGGACGGTTCCATCACCGGGCGGCGCGCCGTCAGCAAGCTGTCGCTGGTCGCCGGGAGCTGATCATGGCGCCTGCGCTGGTGAAACTCGCGCTGAGGCGTGCGTTGCGCGAAGTCCGGTACGTCCGGCCGGTGCCTTTCGGCCGGGCGACCGGGCTCGTGCGTGACGTCTACGGCCGGCTGGAACGGGACTTCGGCATGCTGGCTCCGCCGGTGGCGCTGCATTCGCCGTCGCCGGACGTGCTCGCGGCGAGCTGGGTGATGCTGCGAGAGTCGTTGGTGGCGTCCGGAGAGACGAGCCGGGCGGACCGGGAGGTCGTCGCGACGCTGGTGTCGCGAGAGAACTCGTGTCCGTACTGTGTCGAGGTCCACGGGATGGCGCTGGACTCGCTCGGGCGCTCTTCGGTGGCCTCGGCGATCGCGGAAGGGCGGTCCGTGGCGGACCCTCGTGCGGGGACCCTTTCGCCAGGTGCCCGTGCTGAGCTGACCGCGGTCGCGTTCGCGTTCCACTACCTGAACCGGATGGTGAGCGTCTTCCTCGGGGCGTCGCCGTTACCTTCGTCCGTGCCGGATTCGGCGCGTGCGAAGGCGAAAGCGGTGCTGGGGCGGTTCCTTCGCCCGGTGGAAGGGGCTCCGCCCGGGGATTCGCTGGATCTGCTTCCCGGGGGTTCGGGGGATTTCGTCTGGGCGGTGGGTAATCCTGTGGTCGCGGACGCGTTCTCCCGTGCCTCGACGGCTTTCGGTGCCCTTGCGGTGTCTTCGGCGGTTCGGGAGGTCGTGGAGCGGGAGCTGTCCACTTGGGATGGTTCGCCGCCTGGGCTGAGCCGGTCTTGGGTGGATTCGTTCGACGATCCCGGGGTTCGGTTGGCCTTGGTGGTCGCGAAGGCGCCTTACCAGGTCGACGACGCTCTGGTCGCGGCCGCGGGACTGGGGGATCGAGAGCTGGTCGAGCTGGTGGGGTGGGCGGGTTTCACGGCCGCCGCTCGTGCTGTTTCGGTCGCTTCGCCGCGTGGTCGGTGAGGCCGCGCGATCGGTGTCGGCGCTGTCGGTGTTGCGAAAGCCACTTTCCCAACGTTCAACGTTGCGAAAGTGGCTTTCGCAACATGGCCTGCGGGCCGCGGCCCTCGACCGTCCATAAGGGACGCTGGACGACGTGCGGAGCCGCTGTGCGCAGGTGGTTCATGAACGATTCGGGACAGTCAACGTCCCAAATCCTTCATAGACGCAGGGCAGCCTGATCTGCCAAACGAGACGTCGGGTCACCTTCAACAACCAGAGAGAAGACTTCGCACCCGCCGCCGGTTCATGCTTGACCGGACTGCGCGAACGGACGGCGGCCGCGGTTCTGGGGACAGAGCCCGGCGCCGGGACCGGATTCCGTGACTTGAGTCTTGAGAGCTAGGGGAGTGCGGTGGCATGAGCGTTGAGCGGATTTCGATTGTCGGTATCGGTCTCCGATACCCGGACGCCGGTTCCCCGGAAGAACTGTGGGAGAACGTCCTCGCCGGCCGCAGGGCGTTCCGGAGACTGCCCGACGAGCGGATGAACCGCGAGGACTACTACTCGCCCGACCCCAAGGCGCCGGACCGTTTCTACGCCCAGAAGGCCGCGGTGCTCCGCGACTGGGAATTCGACCGGATCAAGTACAAGGTCGCGGGCAGCACGTTCCGTTCGACCGACACCACGCACTGGCTGGCGCTCGACGTCGCCGCGCAGGCGCTGGCGGACGCGGGGTTCCCCGAGGGTGAGGGGCTGCCGCGGTCCGCCACCGGCGTGGTCATCGGCAACAGCCTCACCGGTGAGTTCTCTCGCGCCAACATCATGCGGCTGCGCTGGCCGTACGTGCGCCGCACCGTCGCGGCCGCGCTCGCCGAGCGCGGCTGGGCCGAGGGTGACACCGCCGCGTTCCTCCACGACCTGGAGGCGCAGTACAAGGCCCCGTTCCCGGAGATCGACGAGGACTCGCTCGCGGGCGGGCTGGCGAACACGATCGCCGGCCGCGTCTGCAACTTCTTCGACTTCGGCGGTGGCGGGTTCACCGTGGACGGCGCCTGCTCGTCGTCGCTGCTTTCCGTGGTCACGGCGGCGAACGCGCTGTCCGAGGGCGACCTCGACGTCGCCATCGCGGGCGGTGTCGACTTGTCGATCGACCCGTTCGAGGTGATCGGTTTCGCCAAGACCGGTGCGCTCGCCAAGCGGGAGATGAAGGTCTATGACGCCGATTCCAACGGGTTCTGGCCCGGTGAGGGTTCCGGCATGCTCGTGCTGATGCGTGAAGAGGACGCCATCGCGCAGGGTAAGCGGATCTACGCCAGCATCGGCGGCTGGGGCGTCTCCTCCGACGGCAAGGGCGGCATCACCCGGCCCGAGGCGTCGGGTCACCGTCTCGCGCTCAAGCGGGCCTACGACAAGGCGGGCTACGGCGTCGAGACCGTTTCCTACTTCGAGGGGCACGGCACCGGGACCGCGCTGGGCGACGCCACCGAGATCGAGGCGCTCTCCACCGCCCGCCGCGACGCCGACCCGCTCGCCGACCGCGCCGCGCTGAGCACGATCAAGGGCAACATCGGCCACACCAAGGCCGCGGCCGGGGTCGCCGGGCTGATCAAGGCGACGCTGGCGGTCTATCACCAGGTCATCCCGCCCGCGACCGGCCACTTCGAGCCGCACGAGTCGCTGGTCGGCGACTCCGCGCGGATGTACGTCCCGACCGAGGCCGGGCTGTGGCCCGCGGACCACCCGGTCCGCGCGGGTGTCTCGGCGATGGGCTTCGGTGGCATCAACTCGCACGTCACCGTCACCGAGGCCCCGGGCGCGGCCCGGCGCAAGGAACTCGACGAGCGGACCCGTTCGCTGGTCGCCGGACGGCAGGACAGCGAACTGCTGCTCCTCGACGCCGACGACGCCGCGTCGCTGCGCGGCAGGCTGACCGGTCTGCTGGAAGTCGTGCCGAAGCTCTCGCTGGCGGAACTCGGCGACCTCGCGGCCACGCTTTCCGCGGAACTGTCCGGGAAACCGGTCCGCGCGGCGATCGTCGCGACCACTCCCGAGGACGCCGAGCGCAAGCTGGCCAAGCTGCTCGACCTCCTCGGCGAGGGGGAGCCGGAGGTCTTCTCCACCGGCGACGGCATCTTCGCGGGCTCTCGCGCGAAGAACCCGAAGATCGGTTTCCTGTTCCCCGGCCAGGGTTCCGGGCGCGGCACGGTCGGCGCGCTGCGCAAGCGCTTCGCCCACGCCGACGACATCTACCGCGCGGCAGGCCTTTCGACCGGCGCCGACCAGGTCGCCACCGAGGTCGCGCAGCCGCGCATCGTCACCGGTTCGCTCGCCGGGCTCCGTGTCCTGAAGAGCCTCGGCATCGAGGCGCAGACGGTCGCCGGCCACAGCCTCGGCGAACTCACCGCCCTGCACTGGGGTGGCGCGCTCACCGAACGCGAAGTCCTCAAGCTGGCCAAGATCCGCGGCAAGGTGATGGCGACCGCGAGCGACGGGAACGGTGCCATGGCGGGGATCGCCGCCGGGCCCGGGGTCGCCGAGCGGTTCGCCGAGGGCGAAGAGGTCGTCATCGCGGGCTACAACGCGCCCGAGCAGACCGTCCTTTCCGGACCGGCGGACGCGATCGACCGCGTGGTCGCCCGTGCCCGTGCGGAGGGCTTCACCGCCACCCGCATCAACGTCTCGCACGCGTTCCACTCGCCGGCCGTCGTCCCGGCCGCCGAGGCGATGACCGAGGAACTCGCCGCGTTCGATTTCGCCAGGCTCGACCGGCCCGTCGTCTCGACGGTGACCGGCGACGTCCTGCACGCCGCCGAGGACCTGCGCGATCTGCTGCGGGACCAGGTGGTCCTGCCGGTCCGCTTCCGTGAGGCGGCCGCGAAGGTCGCCGAGCGCAGCGACCTGGTGATCGAGGTCGGCCCCGGCCACGTGCTCACCGGCCTGTTCGGCGAGATCGCACCCGGCACGCCGGTGCTCGCGATCGACACCGACAGCCCGAAACTGTCCGCGTTGCTGAAGGTCGCGGGCGCCGCGTTCGCGTTCGGCGCCCCGCTGGAGACCTCCGCGCTGTTCGACGGCCGGATCGTGCGGACCCTGCCGGTGGACGGGGAGTTCTCGTTCCTCGCCAGCCCGTGCGAGGCCGCGCCGTCCATCGGTGCCGACCTGACCCGCGACCGGGTCGCCGACCCCGCCGCGCCTGCCGAAGCCCCGGCCGGAACGGCCTCGGAAAGCGGTGGCAGCAGCACCCTCGACCTGCTGCGCAAGCTCGCTTCCGAGCGGGTCGAACTGCCGCTCGAAGCGGTCACCGCCGACACGCATCCGCTCGACGACCTGCATCTTTCGTCGATCACGGTCGGCCAGCTCGTCAACGACGTGACCCGTGCGCTCGGACGGCCCGCGCTGGAGGGCATGCCGAACTTCGCGACCGTCTGTCTCGGCGAACTCGCCGAGATGATCGACGAACTCGCCCAGACCGCCAAACCCGCCGACAGCAACCAGGCCGAGGTGGCCGGCGTCGGACCGTGGGTCCGGCCGTTCGGGGTCGAGTACGTCGTCGCGCCGAAGCCGTCGCCCGATCTCACGCCGGGTCTGTCCACCGCCGAGTGGTCGGCGTTCGCGCCGGACGGGCATCCGCTGGCGGAGCCGCTGCGCGCGGCACTGGCCACCGCGGGTGTCGGCGACGGTGTCCTCCTCTGCCTGAACGCGGACAGCGATGCCGGCGACGTGGGCCTGTTCCTGGACGCGGGCCGCGCGGTGCTGGCCGCGCCCAACGGCACGCGGTTCGTCGTCGTGCAGCACGGACTCGGTGCCTCCGGCTTGGCGAAGACGCTGCGGCTGGAGGACCCGTCGGCCCGCACCACGATCGTCGATCTCGCCGATGTCGACCCGGTCGACCCCGAGGCCGTCGAAGCCGCGGTGACCACCGTGGTCGCCGAAGTGGCGGCGACCACCGACTTCAGCGAGGTCCGCTACGACGCCGCCGGGATCCGCACGGTGCCGAAGCTCGCCGCCCTGACCCCGGCCGAGGCCGAAGGGACCCCGCTGGGGATCGAAGACGTCCTGCTCGTCACCGGTGGCGGCAAGGGCATCACCGCCGAGAGCGCCTTGGCGCTGGCCAAGGACTCCGGCGCGAAACTGGCGCTGCTCGGCCGGAGCGACCCGGCCGACGACGCCGAACTGTCGGAGAACCTCGGCCGCATGGCGGCGGCGGGCATCACCTACCGCTACGAACGCGCCGACGTCACCGACGCCCGGCAGGTGGCCGACGCGATCGGCCGCGTGCAGGCCGAGTTCGGCCCGGTCACCGCGGTGCTGCACGGCGCGGGCCGCAACGAGCCCGCCGCGCTGTTCTCCTTGACCGAGGAGAGCTTCCGCAAGACGCTGGCCCCGAAGATCGGCGGTCTCAACGCCGTCCTCGACGCCGTCGACAAGGACAAGATCAAGCTGCTGGTGACCTTCGGCAGCATCATCGGACGGGCCGGCCTGCGCGGTGAGGCGCATTACGCCACGGCCAACGACTGGATGACCGAACTGACCGTGCGGTTCGGCCAGGAACACCCGCAGGCCAGGGCGATCGCCCTCGAATGGTCGGTCTGGTCCGGGACGGGCATGGGCGAAAAGCTCGGTGTCGTCAGCGCCCTGATGCGTGACGGCATCACCCCCATCCCGACCGAAGAGGGCATCGAGATCCTCCGCCAGGTCGTCGGCGATCCGGCCGCCCCGTCGGTGCTGGTCGTCTGCGGCCGGACCGCGGGACTGGTCACCCTGCCGGTGGAGAAGCGCGAACTCCCGCTGACCCGCTTCGTCGACCGGGCCGTCGTGCACTACCCGGGCGTCGAGCTGATCACGGAGGCCGATCTGTCCGCGGGCAGCGACCCGTATCTGGCCGACCATCTGCTCGACGGTCAGCTGCTGTTCCCCGCGGTGATCGGCATGGAGGCGATGACCCAGGTCGCCAAGGCCGCGCTCGGCGCGGAAACACTGCCGGCGCCGGTGTTCTCCGACGTCGAGTTCCTGCGCCCGATCATCGTCTCGCCGGGCGGGTCGACCACGATCCGGCTCGCCGCGCTGGCCAGGGACGCCGAAACGGTGGACGTGGTGCTGCGCAGCGGGGAGACCGGGTTCAGCGCCGACCACTTCCGGGCCCGGCTGCGGTTCTCCCGGCCGGATCCGCTCGGTGAGACCGTCGTCCGCGACGTCGCGCTGCCGCCCGTCCCGGTCGACCCGACGACCGAGCTGTACGGCACGGTCCTGTTCCAGGGCAAGCGGTTCCAGCGGGTCACCGGCTACCGGCGGGCCAGCGCGCGGCACGCGGTCGCGGAGATCGCGACCGGGGCCGAGGTCGACTGGTTCGCGCCGTTCCTCCCGCAGGAAAAGCTGCTGGCCGACCCGGGCACCCGCGACGCGATGATGCACGCGATCCAGTGCTGTGTCCCGGACGCGACCCTGCTGCCGCAGGGGATCGAGCGGCTGTACCTCGCCGAACCCGGTGAGCAGGACCCGGAGTACGTGCTCCTCGACGCCCGCGAGCGTTCGCAGGACGGCGACAGCTACCTCTACGACCTCGACGTCCGCAACCCCGACGGGAAGCTGGTCGAGCGCTGGGAAGGGCTGAAGCTGCGCGCGGTGCGCAAGCGTGACGGCGAAGGGCCTTGGGTCCCGTCGATGCTCGGGTCCTATTTGGAGCGTTCCATCGAACGGCTGCTCGGCTCGTCCCGCGCGATCGTCGTCGAACCGGACCCGGTGGGCGTCTCCGTGGAGACCACGCCGGAACGCCGGGCGCAGACGGCACTGGCCGCCGGTCGCGCCGTCGACGCCCCGCTCGAGATCCGCTACCGCCCGGACGGGAAACCGGAAGCCGACGGGGTCGAGGTGAGCGCGTCGCACAGCTCCGACCTCACCCTCGCGATCGCGGGCAGCGGCCGGATCGCGTGCGACGTCGAAACCGCGATCGAGCGGACGCCCGAAGACTGGGCCGGGCTGCTCGGCGAGGATCTGCTGTCGGTGGGCGAACTGCTCGCCGCGGACGCCCGCGAGCCGCTTTCGGTCGCGCACACCAGGGTCTGGAGCGCGCTGGAATGCGTGCGCAAGACCGGGGACATGACACAGGCGCTCACCGTGCACCGGGTCGACCCGGACGGCTGGGCGGTGCTTTCCCACGGCGGTGCCCGCATCGCCACCTGGGTGACGACCGTCAACGACCGGCCCGATCCCGTCGTCTTCGCGGTGCTCCAGGGAGAGGAGAACTGACATGGCCGACTACTACGAGATCCTGCATACCGTCGGGTTCGAAGAGACCAACCTGGTGGGCAACGTCTACTACGTGAACTACGTGCGCTGGCAGGGCCGGTGCCGCGAAATGTTCCTGAAGGAGAAGGCGCCCGCGGTACTCGAAGAGGTCCGCGCCGACCTCAAGCTCTTCACGCTCAAGGTGGAGTGCGAGTTCTTCGCGGAGATCACCGCGTTCGACGAGCTGTCCATCCGGCTGCGGCTGGAGGAGCTGACCCAGACCCAGGTCCAGTTCGCCTTCGACTACGTCCACCTCACCGACGAGGGCGAGCGGCTGGTGGCCCGCGGAAGGCAGCGGATCGCGTGCATGCGCGGCCCGAACACGGCCACGGTGCCCAGCCGGGTGCCCGAGCAGCTGCGTGAGGCGCTGGCCCCGTACGCGGTCGACGGCAAGGGGGAATGACGTGGGCACGCTGGACGAGCCTTCGCGGCCCGTGCTGAAACGCCTGCCGTCGCCCGTCGCCCGCCGTCGGTTGTCCGCGCAGGCCGGATTGCGGGAGGTGATGGGCCAGTTCGCCACCGGGGTCACCGTGCTGACCGCCGGGGGTGAACGGGCCCACGGGATGACCGCCAACGCCGTCACCTCCGTGTCGCTGGAGCCGCCGATGGTGCTGTGCTGCGTTTCCCGCGCGGCCCGGATGCACGAGGCGATCGTGACGGCGGGTTCGTACGCGGTGACGGTGCTGGCGTCGGATCAGAAGGACCTGGCGAAGTACTTCGCCGACTGGCGCCGTCCGGCCGGGCTCGCGCAGTTCGACTCGGTGGACTGGACGGCCGGGCCGCAGACCGGCGCCCCGCTGCTCGACGGCGCGCTGGCGTGGCTGGAATGCGAGCTGGCCGAGGTCTACGAAGGCGGTGACCACTCGATCTTCCTCGGCAAGGTGGTCGCCTCCAGCCGCGGCACCGCCCAGGACTCGCTGGTCTTCTACAGCGGCGGCTACCACCAGATCGACGGCCGGATACGGGCATCGGCCTGACCAGAAAGGAATGTCATGACCATCGACGAATCCACCCCGTCCGCACCGGCGCCCACGGCCGAGCGGCCGCCGGTGGTGACCACGATGCCCCGGCTCGGACGGGGGGTGTGCTGGCGCGACATCGTGCGCGAGATCGAGCTTGACGAACTCGAGCGTGATGCCCGGCTACGGGACGCGGCGTGACCCTGCAAGGTGATCCGGGTGCTCAGCGCACGGAGGACTCCGAGGTGGTGCCGCTGCCGGAGGACCGGCTGCGGCGCCCCCGGGTCCCGAGGGCGACCGACGGGCAGGTGATCCCCCTCGCCCGTGGCGCCGAACCGGTTCATCCGCCGCAACCGACGATGCCGTTGCTGCGCGCCCAGCGCGACGAGCTGCGTGAACACATCGTCGACGGACGGCTCGACGGCGTCCGGCGGCAGCATTCGCTCGGCAAGCACACCGCGCGTGAACGGCTGGATCTGCTGCTGGATCCCGATTCCTTCACCGAGGTCGAGCTGTACCGGCGGCATCAGGCGAACGGGCTCGGGCTGGCGGAGAACCGGCCGTACACCGACGGCGTCATCGCCGGCTCGGGCACCATCGACGGGCGGCGGGTGTTCGTCTACGCGCAGGACTTCACCGTCTTCGGCGGTTCGCTCGGTGAGGCGCACGCGGCGAAGATCCACAAGGTGCTGGATCTGGCGATCGCCACCGGCTCGCCGCTGATCGGGCTCAACGACAGCGGGGGAGCGCGGATCCAGGAAGGCGTCATGGCGCTCGACGGCTACGGCGGCATCTTCCGCCGCCAGGTCGAGGCGTCCGGTGTCATCCCGCAGATCAGCGTGGTGCTGGGACCGTGCGCGGGCGGGGCGGCGTATTCGCCCGCGCTCGCGGATTTCGTCTTCATGGTGCGCGACACCGCCCGCATGTACCTGACCGGGCCGGACGTCGTCGAGACCGTGACCGGGGAACGGGTCAGCCACGACGAACTGGGGGGCGCGGACGTGCACGGCGCGTCGTCCGGCGTGGCGACCGTGGTGCACGACGACGAGGAGAGCTGCCTCGCCGACGTCCGGTATCTGGTGTCGCTGCTGCCGTCGAACTACCTGGAGCCCGCGCCCCGCGAGCCGTCGCAGGACGCGGGTAAGGACCGGCGGCCCCGGTTCGCCGAGCTCGTCCCGGTGGAGCCGAACAAGCCGTATGACATGCGCGAGGTGTTCGCGGAATTGGCCGACGACGGCGAGTTCTTCGAACTGCACGAGCGGTGGGCGCAGAACGTGCTGTGCGCGCTCGCGCGGATCGACGGGCGGGTGGTCGGCCTGGTCGGCAACCAGCCGGTGGTGTTCGCCGGCGTGCTCGACGGCCCGGCGTCGCAGAAGGCGGCGCGGTTCGTGCGGTTCTGCGACGCGTTCAGCATCCCGCTGGTGACGCTCGTGGACGTCCCCGGCTTCCTGCCGGGGGTCGAGCAGGAGCACTCGGGGATCATCCGGCACGGGGCCCAGCTGCTGCACGCCTACTGTGAGGCGACCGTGCCGCGCGTCCAGGTCATCCTGCGCAAGGCGTACGGCGGCGCGTACATCGTGATGGACTCGCGGTCCATCGGGACCGATCTCTCACTGGCGTGGCCGACCAACCAGATCGCCGTGATGGGCGCCGAGGGCGCGGTCAACGTGCTGTTCCGCAAGGATCTCGCCGCCGCGGCCGATCCGGACGCGTTGCGCGCGCGCCTGGTCGCCGAATACACCGAAGAGTTCATGAGCCCGCAGTACTCGGCCGAACGCGGGCTGGTCGACGACATCATCGACCCCGCGGACACCCGGTCCGCCGTCGCCAGGGCCCTGGACATGCTGCAGGACAAGCGGAAGGCGGCGCCCCAGCGCAAGCACGGCAACCACCCGATCTGAACGGGGGAACCATGTCACCGTCCGGAATGGACAGTGCGCGCGTCTTCCGGGTCCTGCGCGGCGACCCGGGAGACGCCGAGCTGGCGGCACTCGTCGCCGTCTTCACCGCGTTGGCCTCCGCCGCGCCCCCGCCCGCGGCGCCGCCCCGCTCCGCCTGGTCGCCTCTCGCCGCCCCGACCTGGCGTACCTCGACGCTGCGCTAGTGAACACGCGAGTCCGTGAAGGAGGCCTTCACGGACTCGCGTGCTCATGCGAGACGTCGCGCGGCCTCGGTCTCCCGCCGCGGCGGATACGTACTGTGGCGGGCGTGCACCGCGACGTAGAGGACCCCTCCGTCGAGCACGGCCTCCAGATCCGTTCGCTCCCCAGGCGCGAACGGTCCTCCGCAGGCCGCACAGGTCCGCTGCCGCTCCGCGGCGCTCATTGCCGATCCCGCTGCTCGGGGACCGCCGGGTCGGGCCACGACAGGCCCAGCAAATCGACGTCGACTTCGTCGTCGGCGTAGATCTCGTACGGGTCGAGGCGTTCGGTCATGGTGCGCTCCCTGGGTTTCGAGGTACCTCAAGGGCACTACCGGCAGCCCTTCGGCGGCGACTTTTCCTTTGCTCATCGAGGCCTCCGTCGATCCTCGATCGCGGCACGATCGGACGGGTCCATCCTTGGTTGTCAAGTGAGTCGTTCATCGAAGGCCGGGAGGAACGTCATGACGGCACAGGTGCGAATTTGGGTCGTGACCGATGATTTCGACCCGCGCGGGGCGACGGAGGCCGGCGCGGCGGTGACCGTCCCGGAGCCGAGGCAGTCCGGCGAAAACGATTTCCCGGCCGAGCACATCATCCTCGGTTACAACTAGCCACCCAGCACGGACGAAGAAGACCGCCGGGTATCGCGCGCGCGACGATGAAGATCGCCCGCGAACCCGCCAGACCACGAGGAGGCCTCCGGATGGCTATGCGCCTCCAGCTCACGTCGGGTTTGCAGGTGTTGGAAGAATGGGCGATCAATGCTCCGCAGGCCGACCGCAATGTCGTCTACGAAGCGCTTTTCGCGGTGGCGGACGGTTCCGCCTTCCTCATCTACGACATTTTCGGAGACAACCGGGAACCGCATCAGTTCCTATTTCTGGTGAAACACGACCTCGTCCTCCGTATCGGGATCGATCGGGCCGATTCCTCGTTCGAGATCGTCTACATCGGGGCGCTGGAGCAGGGCACACCCGCGGCGGCCTGGGCTGAGGATTCCGAAGAATCCTGACCCCGGTACCGCCGAACGGACCAGTCCCGGTGGCAGTGGATCATGCGTTCCTCATCTTGACATCATCCAGTTGGGCGTGAAATTCTTCCGGTGTTTGCGGCTGGGGAGATTACGTCGAAGCCTGAATTGCGATATCAAGGTCTTGGAGGCGTGAAAGATGTCATCACCTGAATTCCCGGGATTGGATGTTTCCACTCGGGTACGCGCACGTGACATTCAGATGGCCGGTGTCGCCGACGTCCGGCGGCGGGTGCTGATGATCTCCGGGGCGATCGACACCACCGAGCACGACATCTCGGTCAGTGTCAATCTCCCGGAACCGGGCCGCTGGCAGGTGATCAAGTCCGAGACCAACCTGACCGACAAGACCTGGGTCGCGATGCAGGTCGTCACCGACGAGGACTCGACCTTCGTCAACGACGCCGAGACGCTCGTCCTGTCCCGCCAGTTCTCGAAGTCCTTCATGACGCCGGACCAGCGCCGCCTCACCTTCTACGACGGTGAGGTACGGCCCGGTGAAGCGGTGCTCAAGGTGTACTCGCTCGACGCGGGCGGGCGGAAGCCGACTTACTCGTACTCCCGCTACAGCCCGATCGCGACGGACACCGCCGAGCAGTCCCGGCAGACACTGGACGAAATGATCAGCAACGGGATGAAGCAGCGTCCCGTGATCGAGCTGATCGTCCCGGTGACCGTGATCGGCTGAGTACGCCGGTGATCACCTTCGTCCCGGAACCCCATCTCCTCGAATCGCCGCGTGGGCGTGAGTGGCCGGTGCTCCCCGGCACCCGCGCGGCGGTCACCGCCGAACCGCCGCCCGCCGCCGACGTGGTCATCGTCGGCGCGGGCCCGGCCGGGCTCGCGGTCGCTTCCGCGTTGTGGCATCACGGAGTCCGCGACATCGTCGTCGTCGACCGCGACGGCCGTCCCTGCGGCCGGTTCTTCGACCGCATCGATCTGCTCGGCCAGCGCGTGCTGCGCTCGCCGTACGAGCACCACCCCGGCGTCGAGGGCTACCGCGACTGCGAACTCCTGGACTTCGCCCGGCTGCACTGGTCGGTGCTCACGCCGGTGGAACGCCGGGAGATCCGCATGGCGCAGGCCGGGCACCGCTCGGTGGTACCCGTCGACGTCTTCGAGGCCTACTGCCGCCATCTGGCGGCGAGTCATCACGTCACCGAGCGGACCTGGCGCGGTTCGGTCCGCGAGGTGCTGCCGACCGCTGATGCCGTCACCGTGCGCGCCGACCGGTTCTCCGTCACCGCGCGCCACGTCGTGCTGTGCCTCGGCGAGGAGCGCCGGTCCGCCCCGGACACCTGGTGGGGCGGTGGTCATCCGCCGCGCGGCGTGAGCTACTGGGACGAACCCGTTCCCGGCGTCGGCAGGCGCCTCGCCGTCGTCGGCGCCGGCCTCACCGCCGCGCACCTGATCTCCAACGGGCTCGCCGAGGGCCGCGAGGTGCACTGGGTGGTCCGTGAAGCGGGCGAACGCTACCAGTGCGCCGACGTCAACTCGTCGTTCTTCCGGCCGGAAGGCCGCGCTCGCTTCGATGGGGTGAGCTGGTCCGACAGGCTCGAACTGATGGGCCGGTTCCGGCGCGCGTCGATCATGTTCGAGTTCCGCCCGATGCTCGAAGCGGCCGAAGCCGAAGGACGGCTGATCGTGCATCGCGGCAAGGCGATCACGAAGGTGACACCTGGGGCGGGCCTCCACCTCGAAGACGGTTCGCGGGTGTCCGTGGACCACGCCGTACTGGCGCTCGGCACCACGCCGTCGATCGGGGACGGCCTGATGCCCGGCGAGGCCGTCCTCGACCGCGGCGGCTGGCCGCAGCTCGACGAACGCACCTTCGCCTACGTCGGCGCGCCCCGGGTCTTCGCCGTCGGCGCGGCCGCGGGGATGGCGCTGGGACCCGCCGCCCGCAACATCGACGGTCACCGCGTCGCCACCGCACGGGTCGCGGCCACCGTCGCCGAGAACCTGCGCCGGGATCTCCCGCTGCGGACGGCCACGAAGGACGTCGCCCGTGTCTGAGCCCTACGACTCCCGCTTCACCCTGCCGTCGATCGACGACGCTCCCTCGACCGAGGCCGGGGTGATCCTGATGGGACTGGACGCCGAACGCCTGCTCGCCGGCGTCGGGCTCGCCCGGCTCGCCGACGAGCCCGCGCTGGTCGCCCTCGCCGTGGACCAAGCCCGGCACGACGCGCTCGATCTCGGCACCGAAGCGTTGGTGGAAGCCGGGATCCTTCGCTGGCGCGCGGTCCGCCCGCTGATCGAAGCAGGTCCGGAGATGACGTCGGCGGGTTCCCTGCGCCGAGAATGGGACCACGCGACCGCGCGGGTCACCGCCACGGTGACCGGGCTGGGACCGGCATCGGTGTCCTGCCTCGCGGCCTGCTGGCTGCGGCGCGAGGACGTCGACCAGTTCGCCGAACAGGGGCGGGCGCCGGAACAGGGGAGCGCACAAGATGTCCTATCTCGGGTCTTTGCCGACTGACGCCACGTTGCTGCAGGTGTTCCAGAAGTTTCCCGCTCCGGCGTCGAAGCTGCTGGACTTGCACGAGCTGATCATGCGGGCGCCGTCGGCGTTCGGCGCGGGGGAGCGGGAGCTGATCGCGGCCTACGTCTCCGGCGTCAACGACTGCGGGTACTGCCACGGGGTCCACACCGTCACCGCCGAGGCTTTCGGTGTGCCGGAAGGACTTCTGGCCGCCGCGCTCCACGACCTCGCCTCCGCGCCCGTGGACGAGCGCCTGAAGCCCGTGCTGGCCTATGTGGGCAAGCTGACGCGTACGCCGTCTCAGATGACCGATGAGGACGCTGAGGCCGTCTTCGCGGCAGGATGGGGCGAGGCCGCGCTGCACGACGCGGTGCTCGTGTGCGCCCTGTTCAACTTCATGAACCGGATGGTCGAGGGGCTCGGGATCCGCGCCGACGCCGCGTACGCGAAGACGTCCGGCGTGCGCCTGAAAGAGGGCGGATACGCCGGCCTGGCGTCCCTGCTCGGCTCCTGAGCCGCTGTCCACAGTGGACGTATGGATTGGTCTGTTCGGGGTAGTCCTGTGACTGTCGGTGATGGTGGCGTAAAGAATTCACTGCGCCGCGTTCCGTCACCGTGAACGCTGCACATTACTCCATTCGATGGCGGTGATCGCGGGAATGGCGCAGTCGGAAGAACCTTCCGGAGTAGATGAAAAGCACATTCCCGCGATGATGCGCGACACTGGTCGGAAAACGGGCATGCGGGCACGATTTCCTCAGTGAAGAAACACCCGCGACCAGCCTGGGAGTCATTTCGATGCAGAACGCTGTGACCGACAACGTCCGTTCGCTCTTCGCCGTCCGTGGGATCGACACCGCTTCGGCCGGGCACCAGGTCGAGCTGGTGATCGACCGGTTCGACAACTGGTCCAACCGGCAGGGTGGGCAGGCCTTCGGCTGTTTCACCACCGTCTGCACCACCGCCCCGCCGCTGGCCGAAGCCAGCTGAGGGCACCTCGCCGGCCGTCGCTCGCGCCCCGAACGCGAGTGGCGGCCGGTTTTCGTGTGTTGAGCCACGGCACGATGACGGAAAGCGACCGGGCGAGGCGCGGAATTCGTAGCGGTGCGGTTCATTCGGCGTATCGCCCTCACTGGGACAGGTCGGGTGCGTCACTCGAACGGTGGAACGCGTTCCGTACGGGCGTGTTTATGTTGGGTCGTGGGGGTGCGCACGAAGGGGGCGGCGTAATGGCGATCAGAGTTCTCGTGGCCGAAGACATGCATATCGTCAGAGGGGCTCTCGTGGCGTTGCTGCGGTTGGAGCCCGACATCGAAGTGGTGTCCGAAGTGGCGTCCGGCGACGAGATCCTGGCCGCCGCGCGGACTTCACGAACCCAGGTCGCGATCATCGACATCGACCTTCCCGGCAAGGACGGTCTCACCGCGGCCACCGAGATCCACGAGCAGCTTCCCGAAGTCAGGACCCTGATCCTGACCAGCCTTGGCAGGCCCGGCACGCTCCGCCGGGCGCTGGCCGCCAAGGTGAACGGATTCCTGCTGAAGGACGCGCCCGCGGAGAAACTGGCCAACGCCGTGCGCGGCGTGGCGGCCGGGAGGCGCATGGTCGACGGCGACCTGGCCCTCGCCGCCTGGGACACCGTGGAATGCCCGCTGACGCCGCGCGAGATCGACGTCCTGCGGTTGACCGCGGAGGGCCGCGACACGCTGGAGGTCGCGGCGAAAGCGTTTCTCTCCACCGGGACCGTACGCAACTACCTGACCTCGATCGTCGCGAAACTCAACGCGCGCAACCGGGTCGACGCGATCCGGATCGCCAGGGAATCCGGCTGGATCTAGACCGGCACCACCGCGCGCAACCGAAACCGGCCGTCGGGTTCGACACCTGCGGTCAGTTCCCCGCCGAGCCCGGCGACCCGGTCGGACATGTTGGTGATGCCGCTGCCCGGGGCCTCGATCCGCCTCGGCCGATCCCGGTCCGGTGGCTGCCCGTTCTGGACGCCGTCGTTGACGATGTCGAGCGCGACGCCGTCACCGGTCCGCCGCACGGCGATCTCGCAGCGTTCGACCTTGCTGTGCCGCAACACGTTCGTCACGCCCTCGCGCAGCACCACGGCCAGCACCGTCCGCACCGTCGCCGGCAGGTCCTCGTGTTCGACCTCCAGCCGCACCTGGACGTCGGCGGCCGTCAGCACCGCCTTCGCCGAGCGGGACTCCTGGTCCAGTGACAGTTCCCGATAGCCGCTGGCCACCGAGCGGACGTCCGTCAGCGCCTGCCGGGTCAGCCCGAGGATCTCCAGCAGCTCGTCGGAGGCCCGCGTGGTGTCGATGTCCATGATCCGGCTGGTCAGCTCGCTCTTCAGCGCGATCGCCGAGAGGCTCATGCCGAGCAGGTCGTGCAGGTCGCGGGCGAAGCGCAGCCGTTCCTCGGCGACCGCGACCTCGGCGAGCCGTTTCCTGGTCTCGCCCAGTTCGGTGACCAGCCGGATCAGCCAGATGAGCCCGAAGACCATCAGCCCGGTGTTCAGCATGGACGCGAAGGTGTAGAAACCGCCGAGGAAGTCGGCGCCCGCCGCGAGCCGGATCCACAACACGCCGGCGGCCGTCAGGGCGAACGCCGTCCAGCCCGCCAAGGGCGGCAACACCAGCAGCGCGGTGCCGGCGAACAGGCTGGGCATGCTCACCCAGGCGCTCCCGAGGGGGATCAGCGGCAGGAAGATCAGGCAGCCCTGGACGAACAACAGCGCGTAGCTCTGCCGCGAGCGCAGCCGGACGTTCGGCCGGGCGAAATAGGACAGCTGCAGCGTGATCGACGCGGTGAGGTACCCGGCGATGAGCGCGATGGACCAGCCGTCGTCGGTCAGCATGAAGGCGCGGGTCATCGCCGAGAGACCGAAGAGGATGAAGATCACCGTCAGCGTCCATTGGACGTTCCTGGCGTCGATCCGGGACCAGTGGCCGGGCGCCTCGGCCAGCACGGTCTCGGCGGGCTCGATCTGGTCGGGCACCGGGAGTGCGGCGTGCAGCCGCCATCGGCCCGCCGCGTCGGGACCCGCGCTCAGCTCCCCGCCGTGCCCGGCGACCTCCTCGGTCACCTCGCGCAGGCTCTCCGCCGTTTCCTCCGGGAGATCCTCGTGTGCCGTCCCGTCGTGGACGATCTCCAGGACGACCCGGCCTTCGTGCTCGCGCACGGAGATCTCGCAGTGCTCGACGCCCGTGTAGCGGAGCACGTTCGTGATCCCCTCCCGCAGCACCTTCGCCAGCAGGGTGCGCAGCTTCACCGGCAGTTCGACGGGTTCGAGGTCGGCCCGCACGGCGACGTTGGAGGCCGAGAGCAACGACACCGCGGTCCGGGACTCCTTCTCGAGCGACAGTTCTCGGTAACCCCTCGCCACCGATCGCACGTCGGACAGCGTCCGCTGGGCGATCCCGGTGATTTCGGCGAGTTCCGCACGGGCCCCTTCCAGGGATTTGCGCAGCAACCGGAGCACCAGTTCGCCCTTGAGCGCGATCGCGGACAGGCTGAGCCCGAGCAGGTCGTGCAGGTCCCTGGCGAAGGCCAGCCGTTGTTCCGCCACCGCGCGCCGGGCCAGCTCGGTCCTGGCCTGGTGCAGTTCGGTCACCAGCCGCGCGAGCCAGGTCAGCAGGTACACGACCAGGGCGTAGAGGATCGCGGTGATGCTGTCGAGCACCGCTCCGTGCCAGGTGGCGTCGTACGTCCACAGGATCCAGGTCGTGGCCGCCATGAGCACGGCGAACACCGTCCACCCCGTCCGCGGCCGTAACAGCAGCAGTGCGCTGCCCGCCGCGAGCGTGGTCAGCGACGTCAGGGCCGCGTCGAAGTGCAAGGCAGGCAAGTAGGCGAGGCAGGCCTGGACCACCAGCATCGCTTTCGCGCGCCTGGTGTCCAGCCGGACCGCCGGACGGCTGAAGTACAACAGCTGGATCGCCAGCACGGGGCCGACGTAAAGGACCGCGAGCAGCCCATGCCAGAAGTCGACGCCCGGCCGGAGCAGCACGCCGAGGAGACCGACCAGGCAGGAGTTGACGAAGACGACGGTGATGATCAGCCCGGCGAGGAACAGCGCCCGGCGGGGCCGCCGGTCGATGCCGGCGGTTCCCAGCGGTTCGGCGGTCACAGCGAGCTGGTCCGGCACAGGCACCCCAGTGATAACAGAAGACGGCTCGATCCGGTCGCGTTCCCCCTCGCGACGGCCCGGGCCGCGATACGGCCTTCCATCGCTATGATTCGGATCATAACCCATGTTCGTTACCGGGGTTGCTTCCTTCGGGCAAAGGAAGAACGGCGAACAGGGAGACGCTTTCCCTGCTGGGGATAGGAAATTCGGCCGGTCACCCGCAGGTGTGTGGGCTGTTCGCACCACCGGGTTCGTCGCGGAACATGCCATTATGGAAGACGCCGGAGCCGAGGACGGGGCTCCGGGAGATCCACTGTGTACGCGACGCCGGGCGGCCTCTCGCGGCGGGCGAGGACCGGTGGCCTTAAGCTCTGCGCATGGCCAGGTATTTCGACGTACATCCGGAAAATCCGCAACGGCGCGCGATCGGACAGGTCGTCGATATACTGCGCGAAGACGGGCTCATCGCGTATCCGACGGATTCCTGCTTCGCCCTCGGCTGCCAGCTGGGGAACAGGCAGGGCATCGATCGCATCCGGAGCATCCGCAAGCTGGACGACCGCCACCATTTCACTCTGGTGTGCCAGGATTTCGCTCAACTGGGCCAGTTCGTGCACGTGGACAACGCGGTCTTCCGCGCGGTCAAGGCGTCTACACCCGGCAGCTACACGTTCATCCTCCCGGCCACCAAGGAGGTTCCGCGCCGGCTGCTGCACGCCAAGAAGAAGACCGTCGGCGTGCGCATCCCGGACCACGTGGTCACCCAGGCGCTGCTGGGCGAGCTCGGCGAACCGCTGCTGTCGAGCACGCTGCTGCTGCCCGACCAGGAGGAGCCGATGACCCAGGGCTGGGACATCAAGGAACGGCTGGAGCACGTGGTGGACGCGGTGATCGACTCCGGTGAATGCGGGGTCGAACCCACCACGGTCATCGACTTCTCGTCGGGGGAACCGGAGATCGTGCGGCGGGGCGCCGGCGACACCTCACGGTTCGAATAGGAACGGCGGGACCGGCGCCCCGGCCCCGCCGCTGGAACGTCCTCAATGCGTGACGAGCCCTTCGGTCTTCGTCGGCGCCGAGGGGATGTGGAACATCCGGGTGAACAGCTCCAGCTTGTCCGGGTCGCCCTTGACGGCCACGGCGCCGCTGGTGAGCGCGCTCGCGGCGTCCATCTCGCCGTTCAGCAGCTTCAGCATGACCGGGCCGCGCGGCTCGATGACGAGGTCCGGGTCCGGGTGCGGGCCCTCGCCCGCGGTCAGCGCGCCGTCCTCGATCACCGCGTGGATGACCATCTCGCCGCCGTAGTGCATCTCGAACGCGCAGTGGACGCCACGGGCCGCGTCCGGCTGGAACGTGGTGTACAGCGACAGGACGGCCGAGTCGAGGGTGAACAGGTCGTCCGCCGTCGGGTCGCCGAGCGAGCGGGCGCCCCACAGGCCCAGCTGCAGCACGATCTGGTCGAGGTCGTTGCCGTATTCGGTCAGCTCGTAGACCACCCCGGCGTCGAGCTGCGAGAGCACCCGGCGCTGGACGACACCGTGCCGCTCCAGCTCGTTGAGCCGGGTCGACAGGATGCTCATCGGGATCTTCGGCAAGCCCTGTTGTAGCTCGTCGAAGCGTTTCGGGCCGAGTACCAGGTCACGGATCACGAGCAGGGACCAGCGTTCCCCGATGATCTCGAGGGCGCGGGCGAGGCCGCAGAACTGGCCATAGGTGCGAGCGGTCATGCTTGACTCCTCATATTCCTTGATCTGGTGGTGGCGGTGGTGCTCGGTCAGCGGACCGGGTGCCCCTCGGAAAGCAGTTCACGGTGCAGCTCTCGCAGTTCGGCGCTGGGTTTCACCCCCAGTTCGTCCTCGAGCCTGGAGCGCAGCCATTCGTAGGACGCCAGGGCGTCACTGCGCCGTCCGCTGAGCCCCAGCGCGCGGATCAGGTGGGCGTGCAGGGTTTCGTCGAACGGGTCCGCGGTGGTCAGCGACCGCAGTACGCCGAGCATCTCCCGGTGTCGGCCGGCGCGGATCTCGGCTTCGATCCACAGGTCACGGGCGTCGCGCCGGTGCTCCAGCAGATAGACGGTGTAGGCGGCCAAGGTCGGTCCACAGTGGATGTTCGCCAGCGGGGGACCGGACCACAGGTCCAGTGCGGTACGGAACGCGTGCGCGGCCGCCGCGTTATCGCCTTCTTCGAGCAGTTCGCGGCCGAGGCGGTGGAGCCGCTGGAACTCCCACACGTCGACCGCTCCCGCGTCGATCTCGAGCCGGTACCCGGGCGGGCTGGTGACCAGCAGATCGCCGGTTCCGCCGGGATCGAGGTGGCGGCGGAGGTGGTGGACGTAGGTGTGCAGGGTCCGGCGGACACTGCGCGGCGGGGCTTCGTTCCACAGCTCGTGGACCAGGGAGTCGACGTGGACCGTCCTGCCGGGGCGGATGAGCAGCATCGCCAGCAGTTGCAGGAGTTTCGGGGTGCTGGGCGCGCGATCGGTGTCACCGATGTGCAGTTCGAGCGGGCCGAGGAGCCGCGCGCGCACCCCGTGCGGCGCACCGGCCGAGGCGGCCGTGTCACCCGGTTCGATCGTCATCGCGTGCATCCCCTGCCCCTCCGGACTCCCCCTCAATGACGGTGACAGAGGCGGAACCTTCGGAACAGTGCCGGAAACACACTACAAGGCATGATTTTTTCTTTGCCCCGCATGCGATCGTCACGACTTCGGGCGCTGAACCGGTTGTGGCAAAAGAGAAGACGCGGTCAAAGTCAGAGCCAGTCCGAATCGCCGGCGATGCGGATGGCGTCCACCCGGTTGCGGGCGTTGAGTTTCGTCACCACCGTGGCGAGATAGTTCCGGACCGTTCCCGGTGACAGGAACAGTTCGGCCGCGATGTCGGCGACCGTGCGTCCGTTCGCGGCGAGGCGGAGGATCTCGACCTCCCGTGGGGTCAGCGGGCAGTCCTCGGTTTCCCACGCGGACAAAGCGAGTTCGCTGTCGATGACCCGGCGGCCGGTGGCGACCGAGCGGACGGCGTTGGCGAGTTTGTCGGCGGGCGCGTCCTTGAGCAGGAAGCCGTTGACCTTCGCGTCCAGCGCGCGGCGTACGGTGCCCGGACGGCCGAGCGACGTGAGGATCAGGGTGCGGACACTCGGAAGTTGCTGGCAGAGTTCGGAAGCGGCCGTGAGCCCGTCTTTGGCGGGCAGGTCGATGTCGATGATCGCGACGTCCGGCAGGTACTCCGCCGCCATCGGAAGGATCTTGTCGCCGGAACCGACCTCCGCGACGACCTCGATGTCGCGTTCGAGGTTCAGCAGGGCGACCAAGGCGCCGCGGACCATGTGCATGTCCTCGGCCAACAGGACTCGGATCACTCCGACCTCCTCTTCCCCAGAAAAGCAGTAACTCTCAGTGTACCCAGCAAACCCGTAAGAGTGAATCTGATTCGCACGATACAAGGTTGCGCTTTTCCTGGAGATCACTTCGGTCTGATCAAGTCCGGGTGAGCTGCGACGATGCGGCGACTTCGAGAGTGATGAAACTGCGAGCGATCGATTACTCACCGTCATGTAGGAGGGCGGTAAAAAGGCCGCGCGGAGCGCATTTCATTCCCTGTTGAGTACTTTCCATTCCGGTGAATTCGCCCGCCGAACGGGTGAACCAGCCCCCTTGCCGGAAGACGGGGATGGCCTGTTCGGCGGTACCGGCGCCGATCTCGATCGGGCGTCGAGCGGGTGGAGAGCACGGCGTGGTGTCCTCGGCACGAGCCGGTTTCGCACGCGAATTCGCCACTATCCACAAAGGACGTATGTGATGAGCTCATTGCTGGGTGCTCTGCGCAAGGTGTTGTTCGCGCCTTCGCTGGCTTCGGTCGGCTTCGAGGGGCGAGGGTTCGGAGTGCCGCCGACCCCGGCGACCGCCCGCCTGGAGTCGATCCCGCAGTCGGTGGTGTGCGGCTTCGAATGGGGGATCGACGCGCCGGCGCTGTGGGAGGCCGAACGGCGGCTGGACATGGTCGAGCCGGAGCTGCGCGGGTTCGCCTACGAGGGCGCGGCGATGGCGTTCACCATCCTGGACGTCATGCCCGGCGGGCGGAAGGACCGCACGGCCGAACTGATGAGCGGTCCCGGGCTCCCGCACGTGTTCCTGACCTACATCGGCATCGGGTTCGCGATGGCCCGGCTGCCCCGGCCGCTGTGGAAGAAGGTGCTGCCGGAGCTGGACGGCGTCCCGTTCCACCCGACGATGAGCTGGCTGGCCGTCGACGGATACGCCTTCGACCGCGCCTACTTCGACACGGACAAGTGGGTCGGCGAGCAGTTCGTCCCCAAGCCGTACCCGTGGGCCGGCGCCCCCGCCTACTTCCCGCGCGCCTGTGACCAGGGCGTCGGGCGGGCGTTGTGGTTCATCAACGGCGGTGACCCGGTGCAGGTCGCCGAGGCGGTGAACCGCTTCCCCGCCGAACGCCGCCCGGACCTGTGGAGCGGCGTCGGGCTGGCCTCGACCTTCGCGGGCGGTTGCGACCAGGCCGGACTGGAGAGGCTGCGCGAGGCCGCGGGTGAACACCAGGACGAACTCGGTCTCGGCGTCGTGTTCGCGGTGAAGGCGCGGACGTTCTCGTCGTTCGTCCCCCCGCACACCCGCCTGGCCGCGCGGACGCTCGCCGGGCTGAGCATCGAGGAGGCCGTCGACCTGGCCGACTCGACCGAGGTCACCGAGGACGCCGCGGACGGGACGCCCGCGTACGAGCTGTGGCGGCAGAACATCCGGGACGGTCTCGCCCCGACGGTGGGCCGCCTGGCCGCCTGAGGGTCCCTGGATGTCGTGAAAGGGCCGTTCAAGACGCCGGACGTCTTGAACGGCCCTTTCCCGGCACGCGGATGAGGCTCAGGCCGCCTGCCTGACCGGCTGCGGCCGGTGCCGCAGATCGGGGAGCGCGAGCAGGACCGGCGGGTCGAACAGGCGCTTGGGGCGCACCCGCAGGTCCGCCAGCCGCGCCGTGACGCCCGGTTCGACGGTGATCGGCCCGTGGTGCCCGGTGAGCCCGGTGCCGCGGCGCGTGAGCGGCCCGGTCACGCAGTGCGCGACGAGGTGCCAGGTGCCTTCCGGGACGTCGGTCAGCTGATAGGGGCCGGGGACGTCGATGACCGTGTGCCGCACGGGCGCGCCCTCGGGGATACGGGTCGGGAAGAGGCCGACGAACACGAGACCGGGTGAGATCTCCGGCGGAGCGGACACGAAACCGCGGACGATCGCCGGCTTCGCGCCGGGCAGGGGTTCGCCCGCCAGGCGGTGCTGGAAGCCGCCCTGCCGGCGGTACGCGGAGGGAGAGAGGCCCACGCGGTTGCTGAACCGCGTGCTGAAGGTGCCGACACCGTTGTAGCCCACGCGGTGGCTGATGTCGGCGACCGAGATCGAGGTCGTCAGCAGCAGGCGTTTGGCCTCGTCGAGGCGCAGCGCGGACAGGAACCGGCCGGGAGAGACGCCGGTGGCCTGCTGGAACACCCTGCTGAAATGGAATTTACTGAAGGTCGCGGCGCGGGCGATGTCGTCGATAGTGAGCTCTTCGCCCAGTTTCTCGTGCATGGCCCCAATGGCTCGCTCCACGGCTCGCCGGACAGTCTCATCCATTGTGCCGTCCTTTCGCTCGAGGATTTCTGGGATGTTTGCGGTTTCGACACTACTGTTCGCCACCGCTACTCCTGAAGTGCTTGATTCATCGCCCGATATGAATTGCTGTGTGCGGTGACATGAAAATTTCACGGTCGCCGTCCGGCGGCGGGACCATGCGAAAACCACGGTCCGGCAATGGTGCGCGCACTGGATCCCCGTGCCGGGTGAGCGCAGAATTCCTGGTAGCGCATTCCCGTCGGAACCACCCCGACCGTGTTGGCGTGGTGCGAAGAACGTATTCCCGCGACAACACAGAACCGGCCCTCGACCGCGCACCCCCTCGGCGGTCAAGGGCCGGTTTCCATTTCGCGGAACGGGTATGTGAGGATAGTATCGTCGGCTCGGGGGAGAGACGCGGGTGGAAAGGCAGATGGGGTCGATGATCAAGGTCCTGGTGGCCGAGGACATGCATATTGTCCGTGGCGCCCTGGTCGCGCTGCTCGGCTTGGAACCCGACATCGAGGTCGTCGCCGAATGCGCGAGCGGCGACGAGATCCTCCCGCTCGCCCAGTCCGCGCGCCCCGACGTCGCGCTCATCGACATCGACCTGCCGGGCAAGGACGGGCTCACCGCGGCCGCCGAGCTGCACGAGCGGCTTCCGGCGGTCCGCACGCTGATCCTCACTTCGCTCGGCAGCCCCGGCACGCTGCGACGGGCGCTGGCCGCGAAGGTCAACGGCTTCCTTCGCAAGGACGCGCCCGCCGACAGGCTCGCCAACGCGGTCCGCGGGGTCGCCGCCGGACGGCGCGTGGTCGACGGCGATCTGGCGCTCGCCGCCTGGGACAGCGAGGATTGCCCGCTCACCACCCGCGAGATCGAGGTGCTCCGGCTGGCGTCGGTCGGCTCCGACCCGACCGAGATCGCCGCCGAGCTGTTCCTGTCCGCCGGTACCGTGCGGAACTACCTGACGACGATCGTTTCGAAGCTCAGCGCCCGCAACCGGGTCGACGCGGTGCGGATCGCCAGGGAGTCCGGCTGGCTGTGACGCGGGGTCGCCTCACCTGGCCGGGACGGTCATCGTGGCGTGCGCGAGTTCCGCGGCGAACTCGCCGGGGGAGGCCGCTTCCGCGAGCAATCGGCGTTGCCGGGTCGCGCCGGTGCCGTGGCCGAACAGCGCGTCCAACCCTTGCTCGACGTCCTCCTCGTCGCCCGCGGCCCTGAGCGCCGGCCGGACGAACTCGACGAGTTCGCCGAGCAGATCGCGCTGATCGGCCTCCCGGCCGGTGAAGACGTCGACGCCCGGCCCGTCCAGTCCGCGGCGCGCGGCCGCCGTCAACGCCGCGCCGATCCGGGCACCGCGAGCACGCGGCGGTCTCGTGGTTTCGGCGCAGGTCGCGACCAGTCCGCGCACCAGCGCGGCGAGCAACACCGCGTCGTCGACCGACAGGCAGACGTCGGCGATCCGCACCTCGACCGTGGGATACCGCGGGGAAAGCCGGGCGTAGAAGTACACGCCCGCCGCGTCGAGGGCGGCGCGGTGGCGCACGGCCTCCGCGAGGCTCCGGTCGTACGCGGCCGCGCCGGACCATTCTTCGGGTGGTCGCGCCGTCGGCCACCGGTCCCAGAGCGGGAAGCGCCTGCTCGACCATCCTGAGTCGGCGCCGTTTTCGACCGGGGAGTTGGCGCTGAGCGCCAGCAACGGCGCGAGCCACGGCCGCAGCCCGGCGAGGACCCGTGCGCCGAGATCCCGCGACGGCAGACCGACGTGCACATGGCAGGCGCAGGTCCCCGCCTCACGGATCAGGTCCGGGAACGCCTGTGCCATCCGCCGGTACCGGGGCTCCGGCGTGAGCGCGTCTCCCCGCAGGCCGCAGGGCGGGATGCCCGTCGCCACCATCAGGCAACCGTCGGCCCGCGCCGCCGTCGCGACGATCTGCCGCAGCCGCGTCAGCTCCGAGCGCACCTCGTCGAGACCGCGGCAGACGCCGGTCGCGGTCTCGATCTGGAACCGCATCAGCTCACCGGTGACGTCCGGTCCGGGGGCGAGGCTTGCGATCAGTTCGGGGGCTCGCAACGCGACCGAGCCGTCCACCGGGTCGAGCAGGACGAACTCTTCTTCCACACCAAGGGTGAACATGGTTCCCCGTTCCGTGGTTTTCGCCGGTATCACTGAATCTGCCCGCTCCGGCGGGGCGAGGAAAGGGCCGGTGTGCTGAACTTCGTTGCGGCGAAAGTGTTTCGGGGTCTCACTGACGGTCTAGCCTTGCTTCATGATCGATCTGTATCCACCAGCCGAGCCGTACGACAGCGGACTGCTCGATGTAGGTGACGGCAACGCCGTCTACTGGGAGACCTGCGGGAATCCGGCAGGTAAGCCGGCGGTCATGCTCCACGGAGGCCCCGGACAGGGCTGCACGCCGGGAATGCGGCGAATGTTCGACCCGGCCCGCTACCGTGCGGTGCTGTTCGATCAGCGCGGCTGCGGCCGCAGCACCCCGCACGCGAGCGACCCGGCGACCGACCTGCGGCACAACACGACCGATCATCTCGTCGCCGACATGGAGCGGCTACGGAAGCATCTGAGGGTCGAACGCTGGCTCGTCACCGGAGGCTCGTGGGGCACGACGCTCGCGCTCGCCTACGCCGAACGGTTCCCGGAGCGGGTCACCGAGATCGTCGTCAGCTCCATCAGCACGACACGGCCGTCGGAGATCGACTGGCTCTATCGCGGCGTCGGCCGGTTCTTCCCCGAAGAATGGGCACGTTTTCGCGGTGACCTCACCGGCGACCTGGTCGCCGCGTACGCACGGCTCATGGAAGACCCCGACGCCCGGGTGCGAACCGAGGCCGCCCGCTCCTGGTGTGTCTGGGAGGACACCGTGCTGTCACTGGAACCGGGTGCGACCGTCCACAATGGCCTGATCGGCGAATGGGAACTCGCGTTCGCGCGCATCGTCACGCATTACTACTCCCACGCGGGCTGGCTGGAACCCGGCGAGCTGATCCGCGACGCCGGTCTGTTGCGGAACATTCCCGGCGTGCTGATCCACGGCCGCCGGGACCTGAGCTGCCCGGTGGACACGGCTTGGGAACTCGCCCGCGCCTGGCCGGGAGCGGAGTTGCTGATCGACGACGACTCGGGACATCGCTCGAGTGACGTGAAACTGGCGTGGAAGCTGGCGGCGTTGGAGCGGTTCGCGGTCTGAGTGCGCGTTCGTCTTGGCTCTCACGAGGAAAGCAGGCGGTTCCGTATTCGCCCGAGCCGGGCATGGGTCGCTCCGCCCTGCAGTAGGTACGTGCGCACGCCTCCGTGCCGGTCGTTCAGATGAGCCAGCATCCGGAGGATCGTGGCAGTGCAGTGCACCGCGAGCGGGCCGGGCGGTGCGTCACCCAACCGAACGAAGACGTCCGCGATCCGGCGCTGGTTTCGTCGAGCATGGTCCGGTAGGCGTCCGGCATGGTCGTGCCTTGTTCGGCCCGGCTCGGCGATCAGGGGAGTGTTGCGGTACACGGGGGCGACGGCGAACGGGCTGGGTTCCGACATGGTCTCCCTTGCCCACCGGAGGTCCAGTATGCGACCGATCCCCGCGCGGCGGACCGCCGCGATTCCTTCGGCGGTCAACCGGTTATGGCTGTCCGATCGGAAAAGCGCGCCGAACGGACCCGCCGGCCATCGGCCGAGGGCAAGCCGCCCACGTCGCAGCCGTTGAGGTAGCCATCCCACGCCAGTCTCATCGGGCGACTCCAAGGTGGGTTGTCGTCGAGCTTAGGCGGTTTCTCGCAGAGTTCGGCCTATGTTCTGAGGTGCATGGTGTTCCGTCTCGGCGTCCCGGTGGGGTCGAGGTAGGCGGGCGGAGTGAACTCTGGCAGTCCGTCTTGGGCGATTTGGACTTTCCATTCGCTGTGGTGGATGAGGCGGTGGTGTTTGGTGCAGAGCAGGACGAGGTTGTCGATTTTCGTTTCGCCGTGGTGTCGCCAGAACACAATGTGATGGGCCGTACAGCGCGGCACTGGCATGTCGCAGCCCGGGAACGCGCAACCGCCGTCGCGGATCGTCAACGCATACTTCTGGGCGAGGGACACGGTGCGTTTCGACCGGCCGATGTCCAGTGGTTCTCCCGCGGTGCCGAGGACGCCTGGTCGGACGCGGGCGTCGCAGGCGAGGATGCGGGCGTCGGTGGCGCTGATCGGCCCGACCAGATCCAGGTGCGCTTCGCCGATGTCCCGGATCAAGTCGTCGTAGGACATGGTGACCAGGATGTGGGTCGCCTCGCCGGCTTGGCCGGGAAGGTTACGGCTGGTCGTCTTCAACCGCACATAGTCGGTGAACGCGTCCCCGTAGCGTTCGTCCTGGCTGCGGGAGTCCCGCACCCCGTCGATCGCCTTATGCGGCTTGGCCATCGGATCCAGATCGGATTTCAACCGGGCATAGGTCTCCAGATCGAGGGTGCCCTTCAGGCCGAGAGTGCCGTCGCGGTGCTTGACGAACCGCAACTCCGGCCGAGTGTCTTTCGGGTCCTCGTTACGGGGTTCTTTCCCGTCGGGGTCGAGTTCGTCCAGCAGACGCCGTCCGGCGCGGGCGATCTGCCGCGGCCCCGCCCGACGAGCCAACTCGACCAGGATCGCCTCCCCCGCCCGCACGTCTTCCTCCGGCACGCTGGACGGGATACGGGCCAGGGTGCGGATGATCGCGTCGACCTGCGACCCGCCGATCGCGCCCTCCGCAGCAGCCTGAGCGGTCAACGGGGCCAGCGGTGGTTCAGCCTCACCGCCGATCGAGGGGCCGGGGTGCAACGCCAGGACGCGGTCGGCGCGGGCGGAGGCTTCCTTGTCGGTCACCAGGAAGTCCTCGAATATCAATGCCGCCAAGGTCGAATGCCCGCTGCACCCGCGTACCCCGCGGGAATTGATTTCCGCCAGGATCGCGTTCTGCTCCGCATCCGCCCGCCGCTTCAGGACTTCCAGTTCTTGTTTACGGGCATGCAGCGTCGCGGTATCGACGCGCCACCACTCGGTGGACGTCTTAGGGGGTGCATCATCGCTGGCCACGACCTCAAAGCTACTCCAACTCGAACACTTGCGCTAGTCCAAACGGCCCAGCGAGGAAATTGCCGAAAAATGGCAGTAGCGAAGGAGTTTTAAGAGCGCGAAGAGCGCGAAGCGAGCGAAGAGAAGCCCCAAGACGCCCGAATTCAGCAATCAAGCGCAAGGCGAAACAACGCGGAGGTGGTCGCAATTAGGTGACTAATTGCGACCACCCCGACCCGGGGCTCACGCGGCCCGAGGCTCACGCGGCGCGGTGGATGACGATGTCGTCGAGCCGCGTGCGCGCGTGGACCTTGACGCCGCCCTCGCCGTCGGCGACGGAGTTGCGCACGGATCCCTTGGTGCTCTTGGCATCCACCGACGCGGCGTCCGCTTCGACGCCGACCTCGATGCCACCGGACGCGTTCGCCAGTTCGGCGGAACCGCGCGACAGCCGCCCGATGCGGATCGGGCAGTTGGCGGCCTGTGCGACGACGTCGCCGTCGGCGCGGTCGATGTCGAAACTGCCGCTCGAACCGGCGAGGTCGACGTCGGACCGCGCGTGCCCGATCCAGACCTTTCCGGTCGCACCCGAGTACCTGACGACGCCGCCGACCTCGCCGATCCGGACTCCGGCCGAGCCGCCTTCCACGTCCACGGTCCCGGCGACGTGCCCGATCACGACCTCGCCGGCCGCGAGGTCGCCGCGCACCGCCGTGACGCGGTCGAGGTGGATCCGGCCCGACGACATCTCCAGCGAGCAGTCGCCGAACTGGCCTTCGGCGTTCACGTCCGACCAAGCCGTGTTCAGCACCAGCCGTGAACCGGTGGGCACCTCGACGGTGATCGCGACCGAGCCGTTCTTGCCGCCTGCCTTTTTCGTCTCGATCGACAGTTTCCCGCCGTCGAAGCCGACCTTGGTGTTCGCGGCGACCTTCACGTCCGACTTGCTCGCGGCGTCGATCGGCTCGACCAGCACCACCGTGTCCGGGCGCTCGCTCGCGGCGACGCGCACCCGGGCACCGGCGATGGTCAGCGTGGCGGTGATCGGCTCCGGCGTGGGGAAAACAGACATCTCGAACTCCTCGGTGGTGGTGATCTCTCGTGGTGAAAGCAACGATCACCGACCGGCCTGACACCGGACCGCCACGGCACTGACACGCCGGGGACACGGTCCCGGCCCCTCGCGCGGAGCGAGGGGCCAGGCTCACGCGGTGATCACTCCGCGTACGGCTGATCCGTCCCCTTCGGGCTGTAACCGATGCTCCAGATGTAGCCGTCCAGGTCCGCGAAGGTGCCGCCGTACCCACCCCACGGCAGGGCGCCCGCGGGTTTCAGGATCGTGGCGCCGGCCTTTTCCGCCTCCGCGACGACCTCGTCGACGCGGGTTTCGCTGCGGACGACGTAGGTGAGGACCAGCCCGCTGAACCCGCTGCCTTCGGCGCTCGTGCCCACCTGACCGGCCAGTCCTTCGCGGCCGTAGAAGCCGACCCGCGAGCCGCCGTCCGGTTCGAAGAACACCGAGACGCCGTAGTCGTCCTTGATCTTCCAGCCGAGCCCCTCGGTGTAGAACGCCTTGGACCTGGCCAGGTCCTGGACACCGAGGAGGATCGAGCTGACGTGCGCTTTCATGAGGTTCTCCCGTGGGGTCGTGAAGGTGGACGGACCGGCGATGTCACATCGGGACGGGTTCACCGGTCATTCGATGTGACCGACCTGGACGGAGGAATGTGACAGATGGCCGAGCACGATTGGGTGAGCGAGCGGTTCGCCGAGCACCAGAGCCGCTTGCGGGCGGTGGCCTACCGGATCCTCGGCTCACCCGGGGAGGCCGAGGACGCGGTGCAGGAGGCGTGGCTGCGGGTCAGCCGCGCGGACACCGGCGAGATCGAGAATCCGGCGGGCTGGCTGACCACGGTCGTCGCCAGGGTGTGCCTGAACATGCTGGAATCCCGTCGCGCCAGGCGGGAGGAGTCCGCCGGGGCGCTACCGCCCGAGCCCGCCGCGCCGGACATCGCCCAGGAAGACCCGGAGGACGAGGCGTTGCTGGCCGACTCGGTCGGGGTCGCGCTGATGGTGGTGCTGGACAGGCTGACCCCCGCCGAGCGGCTCGCGTTCGTCCTGCACGACGTGTTCGCCGTGTCGTTCGGTGAGATCGGCACTATCCTCGGCCGTTCCCCGGCCGCGTCCCGGCAGCTCGCGAGCCGGGCGCGGCGCCGGGTGCAGACCGCCTCGGACGAGACCGACGCCGCGCGATCCCCGAAGCGGGAGGTCATCGCCGCCTTCCTGGCCGCCGCCCGGAACGGGGATTTCGAAGCCCTGCTCGAACTGCTCGACCCGGATGCCGTGGTCGGCGAGGTCCGCGGCGGCCAAGCGGTGGCGGCCTTCTTCTCCGGACGCGCCGAGGCGGCCCGGCTTGCCTTGGTCGACGGCGTTCCGTCGGCCGTCTGGTCGCATCGCGGCGAGGCGAAGGCCGTCTTCACGTTCAGCTTCGGCGACGGGAAGATCACCCGGATCGACATCGACACCGACCCGGAGCGCCTCCGGGGCCGCGACATCGCCTTTCTCAGCGCCAAAGTCAGCGAAGTCTGACCGGTATGGACCTCCGGTTCTCCTCCTGCACGCTCGCCGTCCACGATCTCGGCAGCGCGCTCGGCTTCTACCGTGACGTGCTCGGCTTCACCGTGTGGAACGACGGACCGTTGAGTGTCGGCCCGCCTTCGCAGCCGGACGTGCGGATCGTCCTCGAACCGCCCGGCGCCGACCGGGGTGCCTCACCGTCGGACCGGTCCGCGATCGAAGACCTGATGTCCAAAGCCTTGCTGAGCCGTCTCGTCTTCGCGACCGACGACTGCGACGGCACTTTCGAGCGCATCGAGGCGGCGGGCGCGGAAGTGATGCAGGAACCGATCGACCAGCCCGACGGAGCCCGCGATTGTGCCTTCCTCGACCCCTCCGGGAACATGCTGCGCTTCATCCAGCGGAGGGAAGTGTGACGTCCTCGGGTGTCTTGTCCGCCCGCAGTCCTCGCCAGGTCGTGTGCCGCAGGCGGCCGTCCGGGGTCCAGTTCCGGTGGACGACCTCCCCGACGAGCTCGGGCTCGACCCAGCGCACCCCCCGTGCCCGATCGCGGGGGACCTCCGAAGTGAACGGTGGCTTCTTCCGCTCCAGCGGGGTGAGCCGGGCGTGGAGATCTCCCAGGACCTTGTCGCTGAAGCCCGTCCCGACGTCGCCGATGTACCGAAGGCCGCCGGATTCGTCGTACGCGCCCAGCAGCAACGCGCCGAGTGTCCCCGAGCGCCGACCGTCGCCGGGGCGCCAGCCGCCGATCACGACCTCCCGGGTGTGCCACAGCGCCCGTTTGATCCAGTGCCGAGTCCGCTTGCCGGGGTGGTACCGGCTGTCGAGCTTCTTCGCGATCAGCCCTTCGAGCCCGTGTTGCCGGACGACTTCGAGCAGCTGATCGGGGGAGATGTCGCCGTCGGTGTACGCCGGCGGGACGGCGATGCGCCCGCCCGCCCCCAACGACGTCAGCACCTCGCGCCGAGCCTCGTACGGCTCGTCGAGCAGGGCGTCGCCGTCGAGGAACAGCACGTCGAAGGCGAAGAAGTGCACTGGGCTGCGTTCCAGCAGCGATGCGTCCGGAGTGCGCAGATGCCGCGTTTGCAGCAGCGGGAAGCTGGGGCGCCCCTGGTCGTCGAGGACGACGATTTCGCCGTCGAGGATGGCCTCGCGGCCGCTGAGCGCTTCGGCGGTCACGTCCGGGTACGTCGCCGTGATGTCGAGGCCGCGGCGGCTGGTCAGGCGCGTCTCGCCGTCCCGTGCGACACGCAGGCAGCAGCGGTAGCCGTCCCATTTGTATTCGTAGCCCCAGCCGCCGGTGGGCAGGTCACCGTCGGTCGCCAGCATCGGGGCGATCGCGTCCGGCACGGTGCTCATGCCTCACGGTACCCCGGAAACCCCGCCGGTGATCTATCGTCGAAGGGTGCCTGAAGAGCGGATAACGGTCGAGGTCGAGGGGCGACGGCTGGGCCTGTCCAATCTGGACAAGGTGCTTTACCCCGCGCACGGTTTCACCAAGCGCGAGGTCCTCGACTATTACCGCCGGATAGCCCCCGTCATACTCCCCCATCTGCGCGATCGCGCCGCCACGTTCCGCCGGTTCCCGGACGGCGTCGACGGCGAACCGTTCTACGAGAAGAACGTTTCCCGGCACGCGCCCGACTGGGTGCGCACGGCCCGGCTCACCAATCGCGGCCGCCGGGGTGGGGACGAGACGCTCGACTACCCGGTCGTCGGCGACCTGCCCACCCTGATGTGGGCGGCCAATCTCGCCGCACTGGAACTGCACATTCCACAGTGGACGGTCGGCCCGCGCGGCGCGCGGAGATCGCCCGATCTGCTGGTGTTCGACCTCGATCCCGGGCCGCCCGCGGACGTCGTCGACTGCTGCCGGGTGGCCGAGATCCTCAGCGATCTGCTCGTCGGGGACGGCCTCACGGTGTACGCGAAGACGAGCGGCAACAAGGGAATGCAGCTGTACTGCCCGGTTCGTACGCGATCCGACGAACGCACCTCCGAGTACGCCAAGGCCGTCGCGGAGGAACTCGCGCGCCGCTCACCGGAAACCGTGGTCGCGAGGATGACGAAGGCCATCCGCCCCGGTCGCGTGTTCATCGACTGGAGCCAGAACAACACCGCCAAGACCACCATCGCGCCGTACTCGCTGCGGGGCCGCGCCATCCCGACCGTCTCCACGCCGGTGACCTGGGAGGAGGTCGAAGCCTGCCGCAAGGCCGAGGATCTGCTGTTCACCGCCGAGCAGGTGCTCGAGCGCGTCGAGGAGCTGGGCGACCTGTTCGGCGACATCGCCGAGCATCGCGCGGCTGTCCCCGCACGGTGACCGGTGTCATGTTTGAACCGCGGTGAACGGGAAACTCCCAGGTCAGAGGAGTGACCCCGAATGAACGAGAGAGCCAAAGATCCCGAAGGCCTGTCATGCCGGGCCCTGGCCATGTTGCGAGCGGTGGCTCAGGGCCGGGCTGAGATCACCGTCAGCCTGGAGCCGGATCTCTATGTCGACGGCCTGCCGTGCAGCGACCAGAGCACGGCCCACCGCCTCGCCCACGCCGGGCTGATCCGGATGCCCGCCGGTGGCGTTCCCGGCAGCCGGGTACCCGCGGAGTTGTCCGAAACAGGACAGGATCTCCTGGAGCCGCTCGCGTCCGCCGCCTAGCCCCGGAAGACCACTGTGGACTCCCGCCCGTTCCGCATACGATCTGCGGAGCGGGTGCGCGGGGGTGCGCGCCCATCGGCTGGTACCTCCGGTGCCGGTGAGGATGTGGCTGTTGACCGGGTATCACACACTGGCCGAGACCGAGAACGCCGTGCGGGCCAAGCTGGGCGGGATCCCGCTGCTGTGGGAGCGGATGGAGGCGGTGGCCAATCTCCACCGCGCCGCGACCGCCGTCCGGCTGCATTTCGAGAACTCGGTCCTGCGCACCGCCGGTCTCACCTGGACCGCGTTCGTGGTGCTGTGGGTGGTGTGGATCTTCGGCGAGAAGGAGACCCGGCACGTGGCCGCGGAGTCCGGTATCACCAAGGGGACGCTGACCGGGGTCATGAAGACCCTGGAGGCGCACGGCCTGGTCACCCGCCGCAAACATCCGGTCGACGGACGTCTGGTGCTGCTCGCGCTGACCCCGGAAGGCGAGCGCCTGATGCGGGAGCTCTTCCCGGAGTTCAACCAGGAGGAAGCGTTCGTCACCGCACGGCTCAGCCCTGCGGACTGCACCGAACTGGCCGCTTCGCTGCGTGAGATCGTCCGGCAGCTGGAGGAGAAGGGCGAGGAGCGGCGTACCCGGAAGAGCTGACCCCTACCGAAGACGGTTGCGCGAGACCTCCGCCGACTCCTACGTTTTTTGGAGCCGAACGATGCGAGGGGCGCGCTTGATGGACTTCCGGTACTGGCTCGGTCAGGCGTTGACGTCGAACGAGGCGTGGGCGGAGACGTTCGGTTCCTTCCGGCCGCATCCGTCGCTGGAGATCTCCGACGGTCGGTTCGAAGCCGCGTTCGAAGAGCTCACCGAGCGGTTGAAGGACAACTACCCGTTCTTCCACCCGTCCTATGCCGGCCAGATGCTCAAACCGCCGCATCCGGCCGCGGTGGTCGGCTACCTGGCCGCGATGCTGGTCAATCCCAACAACCACGCGCTCGACGGCGGCCCCGCGACCGCGGAGATGGAACGCGAGGTCGTCCGGCAGTTGGCCACGATGTTCGGCTACCGGGAACATCTGGGGCACCTGACCACCAGCGGCACGATGGCGAACCTGGAGGCGCTGTTCGTCGCGCGGGAAACGCATCCGGGCAAGGGGATCGCGTACAGCGCCGAGGCGCACTACACGCACGGCCGGATGTGCGGGGTGCTCGGCGTCGAGGGGCATACGGTGCCTGTCGACGCGCGCGGCGCGATGGATCTCGACGCGCTCGAAGAACTCTTGCGCACCGGGAAGATCGGCACCGTGGTGCTCACCGCCGGCACGACCGCGCTCGGCACGGTGGAGCCGGTCCACGAGGCGCTGGCGCTGCGGGACCGCTACGGCGTCCGGGTGCACGTCGATGCCGCCTACGGTGGTTTCTTCCGGCTTCTGTCCGGTTTGGACGGTCCCGAAGGGCTCCCCGAAGCCCCATGGCTCGCCATCGCCGAGGCCGATTCGATCGTCATCGACCCGCACAAGCACGGCCTCCAGCCCTACGGTTGCGGCGCGGTGCTGTTCAAGGATCCCGCGGCGGGCCGGTTCTACCTGCACGATTCGCCGTACACCTACTTCACCTCGGAAGACCTGCACCTCGGCGAGATCAGCCTCGAATGCTCCCGGGCGGGGGCGGCCGCCGCCGCGTTGTGGCTCACCTTCCGGGTGCTGCCGCCCACACCCGACGGGCTGGGCCGGGTGCTCGCGGCCGGGCGGCGCGCGGCGTTGCGGTGGGCGAAGCTGCTGGAGGACTCCGAGCGGTTCGACCTGTATCAGCCACCGGAACTCGACATCGTCACCTACTTCCCGCGCACGGAACCGCTTTCGCTGTCGAACATCGACCAGGCGAGCGCTCGGATCCTGCGCAACGGCATGGCCGCCGCGCGGGAACCGGTGTTCCTCAGCACGCTGCGGGTGAGCGAGCCGCGGTTCGGTCTGCGTCACACCGGGGTCGACGCGGATGCGGACGGCGCGCGGATCCTGCGTAGCGTGCTGATGAAGCCCGAAAGCGAGGACCACGTCGACCGGCTCCATGAGCGGCTGGAAGAGTTGGCCCGCGGTTGAGCTCCCAGTACCGCAGACGAATGGATTCGCCATGCCCGCACCAGGTCCCGCCGAACCCGTGACCGCGATCGAGACCCGATCGCTCGGTACCGGTTTCCGGCGGCGGCACGTCACCATGCTGGCCATCAGCGGCGCGATCGGCGCCGGGCTGTTCGTCGGTACCGGCGCGGGGATCAAGACCGCGGGCCCCGGCATCCTGCTCTCGTACGTGGTCGCGGGTCTGCTCATGGTGCTCGTGATGCGCATGCTGGGCGAGATGGCCGCCGCCGAGCCGAGCAGCGGTTCGTTCTCGGTGTACGCGGAAAAGGCGCTCGGTCGCTGGGCCGGGTTCACCGTCGGCTGGCTGTACTGGTCGCTGCTGGTGGTCGTGGTCGCGGCCGAGGCCACCGCGGCGGCCGGGATCGCGAACGGCCTGCTGCCGCAGATTCCACAGTGGACCTGGGTGCTGCTGTTCATGGCCGTGCTGACCGTGGTGAACCTGTTCGCCGTGCGCTCGTTCGGGGAGTTCGAGTTCTGGTTCGGCGCGATCAAGGTGACCGCCGTGGTCGGCTTCCTCGTCCTCGGCACGCTGGCGGTGTTCGGGATCCTGCCGGGTACGTCGCCGGTCGGCCTCGACAACATCACCGGGCACGGCGGTTTCCTGCCCAACGGCCTCCAAGGCGTGTTGACCGGTCTGCTCGCGGTCGCGTTCTCCTTCGGCGGCATGGAACTGGTCACCATCGCCGCGGCGGAGTCCGACGACCCGGCGGATTCGATCCGGCGCACCACGCGCACGGTCATCGTGCGGCTGCTGCTGTTCTACGTCGGTTCCGTGGCGCTGATGGTGCTGTTGCTGCCGTGGGAGACCGCTTCGGCCAACACCAGCCCGTTCGTGACCATCCTGGAGCGGATCGGGGTGCCGTCGGCCGCGCTCCTGATGAGTTTCGTCGTGCTGACGTCGTTGCTCTCGGCGCTGAACGCGAACCTCTACGGCGCCTCGCGGATGGTGTTCTCCCTGGCCGGACGCGGTGAAGCGCCGCGCGCGATGCTGAAGCTGTCCTCCGCCGGCGTCCCGCGGACGGCGGTGCTCGCGTCGGTGGCCTTCGGTTTCGTGGCCGTACTGCTGAACTTCCTCGCCCCCGAACACGTCCTGCCGTTCCTGCTGAACGCCATCGGCGCGAACATCCTCCTGGTCTGGATCTTCATCGCGATCTCCCAGCTCAAGCTGCGCCGCGCCGCCGACCGCGACGGCACGGCCGCGGACCTGCCGGTGCGGATGTGGGGTTTCCCGTGGCTCAGCTGGGTCGCGCTGATCGCGATGGCGGGCGTGCTCATTCTCATGTGGACGGACGCCGACGCGCGGACGCAGCTGTTCACCAGCGGTGCGGTGGCCGTGCTGATCGTGGTGATCGGCCTGCTCAGGCGACATCCGCGACGCTGAACAGGTCGCGCTCCACCCGGCTCAGCGCCAGCCGGACCGCGCCGAGCGCCACCGAGTCTTCGCCGAGGGCCGAGGTCTCGACACGCACCGGGAAGAGGCACAGCCTGGCCAGTTCGGCGCGCAGTTCCGTGGCCAGCTCCCCGGTGCCGCCGCACACCACCAGGTGCGGGTCGACAGCGAGGACGGTGGCGGCGACGAGCTCCGCGAACCCGCCTGCCGGTCGCAGGGCGCCGATCTCGCCCGCCGCGCCGTGGTGGCCCGTATGCAGCTTCCCGCCGAGCAGCAGGCCCAGCGAGACGGTGCGCCCGGCCCGCACGTAGACGACGTCCTCGACACCGCGCGCGGCACCGCGCCAGTGTTCGGCCAGCGTGGCGAGCCCGGTGTCGTTCCCGGCCAGTACCGGGCAGCCGCCGCCGAACTCCGCGGGCAGGTCGACGCCGGTCCAGCCGGGGAGGCGGTGGTTGCGGACGACCTTGCCGCCGGACACCACGCCGGTCGTGCCGATGCCGAGCACCCGCACGTCGACGTGGCCTTCCACGGCCGTGGCGAGCACCCGGTGCGCGGTGCCGAGCCGGTCGGCCGCGTCCGTCTCCGGGGTGAGTCCGGCCTTCGCCCGCCCGACGACCTCGCCCCGCAGATCGGCGACCAGGCACAACGCCTGATGCGGGCCGATCTCCAGGCCGGCGACGTGCCCGGACTCGTGGCGGAAGCGGTATCGCTTGGCAGGCCGCCCCACCGGCCGCGGCGCGCCGGGAGGAAGCGGGACCTCCTCGACCAGCCCCTGTTCGCCGAGGTCGGCGGCGATCTCCTCGACCGTCGGACGGGACACCTCGCTCGCCTTGACCAGTTCCGCGAGGGTGAGTTCCTCGGCCTCGTACAGCGCCCGCAGGACGGCGATGGCGTTGAGCCGCCGCAGCAGTGACGGATCCCCTCCGGACAGCCTGGCCATACGGCTCCCTAGGCGGTGACGCGTTTGTCGTACTGGGCGCGCGCGAGGGCGATCTCGCTCTGGTGGTCCTCGGTCCAGGTGACCAGCGACTGGATCGTCTTGTGCAGCGTGATCCCCAGCGGTGTCAGCGCGTACTCGACGCGCGGTGGCACCACCGGATAGACGGTGCGGCTCACCAGGCCGTCCCGTTCGAGGTGCCGCAGCGTGGTGGTGAGCATGCGCTGGCTGATGCCGTCGATCTTGTACTTGAGCTCGGTGAACCGCAGCGTGTTCCGGTCGAGCAGCGCGATGACCAGCAGCGACCACTTGTCCGCCACCCGGTCGAGGATCTGGCGGACCTCACAGTCCTCGCGCGTGTCCCACTGGAAGGCCTCGTAGTCCTCCTCGGTGAGTTCACAACGACTGGGTGAGTTCAAAGTGCCTTCTTCCATGGTCATCGATGGTGACGGAAGATCCCCTTGGTTACAAGAGGGAACCGACCGGCTGATGAGTAACCGTCGGTTCCCGTTCACTGAGGGAGATCCGATCTTGAGCAACTCGCAAACGCTTCCGCGCGCCGACCGGATGGGCGGGCGGGCCTGGGGCGTGCTCGTAGTGCTGTGCGGCGCCATCTTCCTGGAGGGCATCGACGTCGCGATGCTCAACGTGGCGCTGCCGTCCATCCGGGCCGAACTCGGGCTGTCGACGGCGACGCTGAGCGGCGTCGTGAGCGCCTACGTCCTCGGCTACGGCGGGTTCATGCTGCTGGGCGGGCGCGCCGCCGACATGTACGGCCGCCGCCGCATGTTCCTCGCCTGGCTGGTGGTGTTCCTCGTCTTCTCCGGGCTGGGCGGGTTCGCCACCGAAGGCTGGATGCTGCTGCTCGCCCGGTTCGTCACCGGCGTCGCCGCTGCCTTCATGACCCCGGCCGGGCTGTCCATCATCACCACGAGCTTCGAGGAGGGCCCGAAACGCAACAAGGCGCTGCTGTTCTACGCCGGCACCGGGGCGGGCGGCTTCTCGCTCGGCCTGGTCATCGGCGGCCTGCTGACCAGGATCGACTGGCGCTGGGTGTTCTTCACACCGGTGATCCTGTCCGCCGTCATCCTGCTCGCCGCGCTGTGGCTCATCAAGGAACCGGCCGGTGAGGAACGCGTACCGCGCCGCCTGGACTTCCCCGGAGCGCTCACCGTGACCGTGGCGATGCTGCTGATCGCCTACGCCGTGGTCCGGCTGGAACACCCCGGACAGGGCTGGGGCTGGACCCTCGCGTCGTTCGCCGGGGGAGTGGCGGCGCTGGCGGCCTTCGTGGCCGTCGAACGGCGCTCGCCCGCGCCGCTGGTGCGGCTGGGCATCCTGAAGTCGGGCCCGCTGGTGCGGGCGAACGTCAGCGCCCTGCTGTTCGCCGGTTCGTTCTTCGGCTTCCAGTTCCTCGTCACGCTTTACCTGCAGGAACTCCGGGGCTGGTCGACCTTGGAGACGAGCTTGGCGCTGCTGGCCGTTGGGATCGACGCGATCCTCGCGCCGACGCTGACCCCGCGGCTGGTGGCGAGGTTCGGCAACACCCGGCTGATCTTCGGCGGGCTCGTACTCGCCGCCGTGGCGTATGCGCTCTTCCTGCCGCTGGGCCTGGACTGGACGTACGCGGCGATGTTCCCGTCGATGATCATCCTCGGGCTGGGGTTCGCGCTCGCCTACGGTCCGCTGACGATCGTCGCCACCGACGGGATCGCCGAGGACGAACAGGGCCTCGCGGGCGGGCTGCTGTACACGGCGTTCCAGTTCGGCGCGGCGCTCGGGCTGTCCGCGGTGACCGCCGTCAACGTCGCCGCGCTCGGCGACGGTTCGCGGGAGGCCGCGCTCGGTGGCTTCCGGGCGGCGCTGGTCGTGCCGCTGGTGATGGCCGTCCTCGCCGCGATCGTGATCGCGTCCGGCCGTCAGCGCGTTTCGGCGAAGGAAGCCAGATTGGCCAGCGAAGAGGCGATCCCGGCTTCGTGATCGGCCTGTCCGATGCCGGACGGCACGTCCGTCGCGGTGACGGTCACCTCGGTGCCGTCGCCCGCGGCGGCCAGCGTCCAGGTCATCGTCATGGTGCCCGCGAACGCGGGGTCTTCGGACTCGAAGACGGCCCTTTGCACCACGCGTTCCGCGGGCACCAGCTCGGCGAACCCGACCTCGACGACGTCCGTCGCGTCCGACGATTTGCCGGGCGCGGCGGACGCGTCGAGGTAGGTGAGGATCATGCGGAAGCCGCCGCCGGGGCGCGGATCCCAGTGCTCGATCCGGCCGCGCATCCCCTCGGGCGGCAGCCAGGCTTCGAGCGACTCCCGGTCCAGGAGCGCCTGGTAGACGGTCTCGGGCGGGGCGGCGATCGTCCGGCTGCCGCTGTCGATCCTGTCCATGGCGCCGAGTCTAGGGCGCACAGGCCGATCCGCCGGCACGGGTTGAGTTATCAGCGGAAACGTTGTTTTCATGGTCGTTTGAATGTGGCACCACGGTAGGTCGCGGTATTAGCGGGGGAAGCGCTTTCGATCCGCCGCACCGCCCGGACTGTGGTGTCAACTCGGGGTTGAATACCGCCAAGTTCCGCACGGTGGGCGTCGGCTTTCCATAGGCTTGGCTCTGAGTGGGACTCTCCACTTTAGAATCGGCGCATGGGGACTTGGCAGGGTCCGGTCGGGTTTCGCTTCCGGCGCTGCCGAGTGCGAAAAATACATGTCTTTCCGATGACTAGTGAGACGCGGGGCGCTTGTCTCATCTTGTGGCGTGGGGGGCGGCGTTACACTGAGGCGGTGAGCATGTCGTCGATCGTCAATACGGTGCAGGTGGCCAGCGCGTTGAGCGCTGCGATAACCGTCAGGCTCAGTCACTGCACGATGGCGTTCGAGTTGGAGCCCGATGAGTCATTCGAGGTCACGGAAAGAACTCCACCAGGGGGATATGTCGAGATCATCTTCGACACCTATGAAGGACGCCCGATTTTATGGGTGCATGGCTGGGAATTCGGAGACACCGAAATATCGGTGAACGGTGTCCGGCGAAACGTTCCGCCGTGCAGCCGAAACAATCAGCCGGATTTTCGTTTGAAAGGTTGGCCATCGGGCCGGCCAGAGGCTGCTCCTTCGGCCGGTATCTACGTTTGTGACGAGCGAACCGAAGGTGCCAATCGGATCGACGTCGATGACTCCGGGGTGGCGACTTCGTACCTGAGTCCGCCGAAGCAACCGATTTGGTACTCGGGTACGGGTATCGACGGCAGTCCACCCAAGCTGGTCCTCCACGACGATGGGGTTCGCATCATCGGAGCGCATGGCCACGTAGTCGCTGACGGTGGCTAAGCGCGTTAGCGGTCCAGGAGCCCCGGGCGCTCGTACGGCGAGCCCGTCTTGCGCCGGCCGTGGCTGCTGCCGCCGGTGGCCATCGCCAAAGAACGGCGATGGCGGCGCATGGTGCACCGAGAGGTCGTGAACTCGTTCACGGCCGGGCGGCGGTGCACCATGGCCGCCTCCGTCGACAAGGCCCGCAACTGGTTCATCGTGACCGCGGGCCTTGGTCTCGCCCACACGTCGAGAGGGCGAAGGCCCACCTTCCTCGTCAGGGATGCTGTGGAGTGATGGTGTCGCGGGTGATCGACTCGACCTTCTCCTGCGCCTTCTTGGCGTCGGTGACCCAGAGCTTGTAGAAGTCGAACGGGCAGTCGGCCACGCCCTTGTCGCCTTCGTCCGCGTCCTGTACGCCGGTGTAGCCGCGGTGCAGCAGCTTGAAGATGTGGTTCTGCGACTGGTCGTAGGTGCGTGCGTCGCGGATCGCCGAAACCGACAGCTGTGCGTACTGGATTCCGTATTCCTCTTCGCCGGTCTCGCCGAGCGTGCGCCCGTCGAAGCCGATGATCGCGGAATGGCCGAAGTACGAGTACACGCCGTCGAAACCGGCGGCATTCGCGACGGCCACGTAGCAGTTGTTGGCCCACGCCATCGCCTTGGCCATCAGGACCTGCTGCTCCTTGGCCGGGTACATGTAGCCCTGGCAGCGCACGATCAATTCGGCGCCCTTCATCGCGCAGTCGCGCCAGATCTCCGGGTAGTTCCCGTCGTCGCAGATGATCAGCGAGATCTTCATCCCCTTCGGGCCGTCGCTGACGTAGGTCTCTTCGCCCGGATACCAGCCTTCGATCGGGCACCACGGCAGGATCTTGCGGTACTTCTGGACGATCTCACCGCGGTCGTTGATGAGCACGAGCGTGTTGTACGGCGGCTTGGCCGGGTGGTCCTCGTGCCGCTCGCCGGTGATGGAGAAGACGCCCCAGGTCTGGGCTTCCCGGCACGCGGCCGCGAAGATCTCGGTCTCCTCGCCGGGAATCGTCGCGGCGGTCTCGTACATCTCCTTCGGGTCGTACATGATGCCCTGCGTCGAGTACTCGGGGAACACCACGAGATCCATGCCGGGAAGCCCGGATTTCATGCCCACCACCATTTCGGCGATCTTGCGGGCGTTGTCGAGGACTTCGGCCTTGGTGTGCAGCCGTGGCATCTTGTAGTTGACCACCGCGACACCGACCGTGTCCGGGCTGGCGGAAATGTCACCGTGTCGCATGAAGACTCCTTTTCTCCGAACGGTTTTTCAGGACGTCGAGGGAACCGGCGGTCGCGACGAGCGCCACCGCGATCGCGGCCGCCAGCAGTGCGGTGCCGCCGTCGCTGCGGTAGGTGCCGGTCAGGCCGAGGAAGGCGGGCACCGTGCAGGTCGGCTGGCTGAGCAGCAGGACGGTCCAGCCGGTGAACCGGGTCAGCTGTTCCTTTCCGAGGCCGAGCACCAGGAAGAACAGTGTCCACAGCAACGCCCAGGACAGCCAGATGACGCCGAACACCGGGTCGTCGTCGTGCCAGAAGGCGATCCCGGCGTACACCACGGCGGCGCCCGCCACGAAGAGCGAGAACCAGCCGATGCCTTCGGGTGTCAGGCCCGCGAGATTCGCGATGCCGACGTACAGGTAGGTGAAACCGAACAGGTACAGGCCGGACGCGGCGAGGATCGCGTCCGGGTTTCCCTCCGCCTGGACGATCAGCACGGTCGGGGTGACGCACTGCAGCGCGCCGACGAACAGGTTCAGCACCGCCGCCGAACGAGGCGGTATCCGGCCGAGCAACATCAGGCCGTTGATCATCAGGGCGGCCCCGACGTAGAGCAGGCCCACGTCGCCCATGCTCACCTCCGCATAACGTGCGTCACATGAAATAATTCCAGATGAAAGTATGTGGCGTGTCGGAATGAGTCAAGGGGGTGGCTTTCAGAGCCGGGTGAGGACTTCGAAGTCGTAGCCGTCGGCGACCGCGAGATGGACGTGCTGATCGGCCTGCTGTCCGCGGAACTCGATCGTGCCACGCGGTCCGTGATAGGCGACGCCGTCGATCGCCGCGTTGAGCGCGGGAAGCTCCGACGTGCCCGCCCTGCCGACGAGTTCGGCCAGCGTGTGCAGCCCCTCGTAACAGGATTCGGCGGCGTTGTTCAAAGCCGGGGCGCCGGGGCCGTTGCGGCCGACATAGCGGCCGAGGAGGTCCATCGCGTCGGCGGTGACCATCGAGCGGAAGTAGGCGGCGGAGACGTAGAGGTCGCCGGTGGCGTGCGCGCCGCTCGCGAGGAGCATGTTCTCCTCCATCAGCGGGCTGAACCGGAGCAACCGGTCGCTGAGCCCGTGCGCGGCGAAGGCCCGGTTGAAGCGCACCGCGTCCTGCCCGACCAGCAACATGAGCACACCGTCGCTTGTGGACTGCTCGACCTGGCGGACCACCGTGGACATATCGCCCGCGCCGAGCCCGACGAACGCCTCTCCGGTGATGCGCAGATCGAGATCCTTGGCGTACTGGCGGATCGCGCGGGTCGACCGGTGCGGCCAGACGTAGTCGTCGCCGACGACGAACCAGCGCCGGGCACCGAGGTGATCGCGCAGCCAGCGCAGTGCCGGCTCGATCTGGCAGCGCGGCGTCTCGCCCGTGCAGAAGATGCCCGAGCGGCGCTCGCCGCCTTCGTAGAGCGAGGTGTACACGTACGGCACCCGGTCGGCCACGACCGGCGCGAGCGCGTGCCGGATCGACGAGATGTGCCAGCCACTCACCGCGTCGACCCGCCCGCTGTCGACCAGACGCCGCACTTCGCCGGCTACTCGCGCGGGAGTGCCGCCACCGTCGACCACCTCGGCCTCGACCCGCCTGCCGAGGATGCCGCCGGATTCGTTGAGTTCGTGGACGGCCAGCTCCGTGATCGCCTCGCACGACGGGCCGAACAGTCCTGCCGGCCCCTGCAACGGGACCACCATGGCCACACGCCAGGTGTCGTCGCGGGGCCGGGTGGCGAGGCGTGGGGGCATGGCGCTCCGTGCGGTGGCCCGGTAAGGTCAAAGTGCTTTCACCTGGAAGTATTGCGAGGGTGTCCGGTTTTGGCAAGGGGACGGGATATGGGGACACGCGGTGTCACGACCGCCGGAACGTCGCTCACCGGCTCGCTCACCCGCGCCGCCCGCGCCGTCGCCGCCCGGGTGGAGCAGGTGCTCGTCAAGGAAGGTCTCACCCTGGACCAATGGCTGGTGCTGGACACCCTGAGTGGCAAGGGTGGTCTCGCCATGGCCGACCTCGCCGACCGGACGCTCGCCACCGCCCCGACGTTGACCAGGGTGGTCGACAAACTCGTGACCACCGCGCAGGCCTACCGCGAGGTCGACGCCGCCGACAGACGCCGCGTCCTCGTCCACCTCAGCGCCCGCGGCCGGGCGACGCACCGGCGCGTGGCCGCGAAGGTGTCCGAGGTGGAAGCCCTCCTCGACGTGCCGGACGAAGTGCTCGCGGTGTTGGGGACGCTCGGCGGCTGAAGGTCAGGCGTACGGCACAGTCTTCGGCTTGGCCAGCGCGACGATGCCGAGGATCCCGGCGACGACGAGCGCCACGAACACGAACAACGCGGCCACCACGAACACGATCCGGAAGCCGGTGGCGTCCGAGAGCAGCCCGCCCAGGACCGGTGCGATCACCAGGGCGAGGACGCCGAGCCCCGCCGTCACCCCGGTCGCTGCGCCACGACCGGTCCTGAGACGCCGGATCAACGCGACGGTCACGCCTAGGGCGGCGCCCGCGCCGAGTCCGTTGAGCACCCGGCCGACCAGGAGCATCCCGCTGCTGGGCCCGAAGGCGACCAAGAGCACGCCCAGCAGCATGAAGACGAGCGCGGACACGGTCACCGAGGTCGGGAACCGGGCACCGGGCAACAGACCCGCCGGGAAGGCGAGCGCGGCCGCGACCACGTACGCGACGACTCCGTTCAGCAGCAGCGACTGGCTGGATATGCCCAAGTCGATCTGCAGGGCCGGTTCACCGTCGAAGCGGTAGATCACGGTGAGCAGGAACAGACCGATAAGCGCGGCGAACCCGGGACCGATGACAAGCCACCAGGGAGGGCCGGCGGCCGGCTGCGGATCGTTCTGCGTCGGCAGGTACATGCGCACAACCTATAGCGCGCGGCGCCGTGGTCGGGCCAGTTCGCGGGGCGAGATCGGAAAGGCGTTGTTCGGCGCGGCCGTCCCGGGTGAGGCCAGGTTCGTTCCAGGAGTTGGCGCGGTCGCTCGAGCCGTCCGGTTGGCAGCCCGATATGCGGCAGCGGGACCGAGCAACGGATTGCCGGTCAGGGCCGTGCGAGGCGGACACGCGGTATCGCCGACGCACTCAGCGCTCGATCTCTGTCGAGGATCTGCCCCGCCATCCAGGGAACCCCTCGTTTCGCGAGCCGAACCGAGCTTTGCAGTACTGAAAAGGGCGTTCGTCAGAAGAAAGTTTCCCTTGAATCAGAAAGCCGCACGAAACCAGCAAGAGTGGATCGTCACGCGTTCAAAGCTGCCGACCACGGAGTCCGCGGGAAGATCGCCGTGAACCCGAGTAAGCGGCGTAACCCGCCGAGGGTGGCATTCGTCTTGCGTTTGCCCGGTCCGGGTGGGATGTGCGTTCAGCCGCGCTCCCCGCCCCGGCTCTCGACGCTGGACTAAGCTCCGCCGAGCGAGTCCGACCCGGGAGAATGAGCTTGGTGGGCACCATGAGCGACCACGATTTGACACGCCGAGGCGTGGAGTTGCGGCACGAGGATCGGCATGAGGAAGCCGTGCGCGCACTTCGAAAAGCAGTCATAGCGGGGGAGTCCGACGCTCCCAAGGAGCTCGCCTACGCCTTGATGGGCTCCGCGCGACCACGCGAAGCCGTCAAGGTGCTCAAGCGTGCGATCAAGGCGGGCAGAGCCGACCTGTACGGTCTCCTCGGATCGGTCGCCGCCGAGTGCGGACAAGCGAGAATCGCAGAAAAGGCGTATCGAGACGCTATCGAAAAAGGTGATGTCGAAGCGCTCAACGACTATGCCGTTTTCCTCCAGGATGAAGAACGATTCGAGGAAGCCCGGGAAGTCTTGCAGCGGTCGGCCGACCTCGGCGACATCCTCGCACCTGGGAACCTGGTCGTCCTGCACTCGGAAGATCTCGATGATCCCGCGACCGCGGCCGAAGTCGGGGAAAGATACCTGGGGCCGGGAAACCCGGGTGTCTATGCCGCTTTGGCCGCCGCCTACGCCCGCCTCGGGCGCTTGGGCGAGGCTGAAAGCCTTTTCAGGCAGGCCATCGAACTGCATGCGCCGCGAATCCATCAGCGGTATGCGCGATTCCTCTGGCGTTATCGAGAGGATCTCAAAGCCGCCGAAGAAGAATTTTGGGAAGGATTCGATCAAGACGAAGAAGGTTGGAGCTCCGCCTTGGGTGAGTTCCTCCTCAGTCAAGGGCGCGTCGACGAAGCTCGAGCCGTTCTCGAACGCGGACTGGCGTGGGGCGACCTTGCCGCCCGACACCTTTTGGACGACCTGAACCGGCGGTGATCCATGCACCGTGCCCAGTCAGGCGCTACCGGCCTCACGCGCGGCGCGTAAACTCCCGCCTCGCGCGGCATGAATACCTGCCGGTGCCCCTCGTCACCGCGATCTTGTTCGCGGGCACGTTGCGACGATCGCCGGGCTGGCGCTCACCTCCGGGGCCTCCCCGCAGGACGCTGCCGGCGTGCGGACGACTCGGTTCGCGATCGCTCCGCTACCTACCCGGTTGCGGTCCGAGTAGTCCGTGGGTGCGAGTACGTGTGCTCGTAGACGGTCTGCACGAATTTCTCGGTAGTCACGTGTTCGGCCAGCACCGGCGAGGGCGCGCGGAGCCGGTGCCGGATCTTGAACGGCCCGAGGTCGAGGTAAATGAGCAACCTGACCTGGCCTTGCTTGAGGAATCGCCCACTGTCATCAGTGATGGGGTGCTCCGCCTCGAAATCCACGTGAACAAGGTGAACAACGCGGCTGTATGCAGGATCACATCGCCCGGGGAGACGTCCCCGGCGCTTCAGCGAACGATCGAGCCTGGTGGTCAGGAGCTGGGAGAAAGTGAGATCGCGGGGGGAGGGGCCTGTGTGGCCCCTCCCGTCCCGTTCCTCTGCGACGTGCCCCCGGCAGGACTTGAACCTGCGACCTAGAGATTAGAAGGCTCTTGCTCTATCCAGCTGAGCTACGAGGGCCGACGTCGGCGACGTTGGGTGCCGCCCAGCATCGGCAGCTTAGCCGTCGCCAACCTGTCGATCGTTCGACACCGCCAGATCGTTTCAGTTCGAGCCCATCCTTTTTTGGAACGCCCGTGAGCGCGTCACGACGCGGGGTGACGCGCTCACGGGCCGGGGCCGCTTCGGGGGAGCGGCCCCTGGGTTCGCGCAGGTCGCGAGTCGACTCGTCCGCGAGCGACCGGCACGAACCGCCGGGGTGGTCAGTCCCAGATCTTGAGGGCGCGGATCACGAACGGTCCCTGGGGTACGTAGGTGCCACCACCCGGATAGGTGATGAAATCTCCTTCGGTCGTGCATTCCTCGCTCTGGTAAATCGTCACGTCCCGGCTCAGCCGGTTGACGAACGAATGCCCGTCGAAGCCTTCGGGTAAGGGAATGCATTCGTCGGGATTGGCGGTGCGCAGGTCGAATTTGTGCACCGTACCGCCGTACGAATCTTCGCCCCATACGCAGAACTCGCCCTTCTGGCAGGGGGGTTCAGGTGGCGCGGTGGTGGCGCTCGCGACTCCGGCGCTGGTCAGCAGGCCGAACATGGCCAGCAGGAGCACGTGCGGGAGGCGGGCGCGCAGGTTCGTCAAACGTCGTTGCATGGTGGTTCTCCCCCGTGAATCGGCGGCTCGACCGCCGTCGGTGAATGTGTGATTCCACGATGGCGCGCGAGGGAGGGTTTGTCTGCCCGCATTTCTACTTCTGTGGATAAGTAGTAGTGCGCCGCTCGATCGGGGCGAGTTGTCCACATATCGCCGGGGCCGCCTTGCGCGTGGCGAAAGCGGGTGCTACGCGGGTGCGGTGGAGTCCCGGACGACCAGTTCGGCGGGTACCTCGGCCGGCGCGGGGGCTTTCTCCCCGCGCAGCAGGCCCAGCACCAGTTCGCCGGCCGCCCGTCCCTTGGCGGCGAGGTCCTGCCGGACCGTCGTCAGCGGTGGTTCGGACCACCGGGCGGGCGGGACGTCGTCGTAGCCCACGACCGAAAGGTCGCCCGGCACCGACAGGCCGAGCTGCCTGGCGGCCGAAATCGCCGCCAGGGCCAGGAGATCCGACATGCACAGCAGCGCGGTGGGCCGTGGTCGCCGGTCCAGCAGGCCGAAGGCGCTCGAGAGAGCTCCTTCGATCGACAACCCGGACGCCTCCCAGATCGGCACGTCCGCCGCCGGGATCCCCGCCTCGGCCAGCGTCTCCAGGTAACCGGCCAGCCGTTCGCGGTTGTCGTGGAACCGGCTGTTCCCGGCCTCGGCCGCGCTCAGTTCGCCGCCGCGCGGCGCCGAGAGGCACTGCGCCGAGAAGATCCCGATCCGCCGATGTCCGAGCTCCACCAGGTGCCGGGCCGCGGCGGCCGCTCCGGCCCGGTCCGCGACGCCGATCCTCGCCGAACCGCGGATATGCGGCTGGTCGATGACCACCAGCGGCAGGCCCCGGTCCCGGACCGCGGTCAGCGCCGGCGCGCCGTCGGGCAGCGAATACGCCACCGCGATGTCGGCCTGCGCGGTCAGGATCCGCTCCGCGCGCGGCCCACCGCTCTCGCCGTCACCGGGCAGCAGCAGAAGGGCGTGGCCCTCGGGATCGACGACGGTCGAAAGCGCGTCGAGGGTGACCGACAACGCGGGATCCGAGAACGCCGTCGAAAGATTCGTGTCGAGCAGGACGGCGATCGCGCCGGTGCGGCTGGTGGCGAGACTGCGGGCGGTCGGGTTCGGCCCCGCGTACCCGATCTTTTTGGCCGCGCGAAGCACCTCTTCCCGCAGCTGGGCGGACAGCTGATCGGGCCGGTTGTAGGCGTTGGAGACGGTCGCCCGCGACACCCCGACGGCGTCGGCGACATCGTCCAACGTCGGCCTTCGCCGTCGCGTGCTGGTCACCGCCGCAGTCTAGTCCCGGCCGGGGCCGGTGGACTTTCTGAAGCGCTTAAGTCATTCTGGGGGAAGGGGAATCGAAAGGAGACTGGGGTCTATGCGTGACCGTACGGCCGTTTTCGTCGTGTTCGCGCTCAACGGGGCCGCGCTCGGCTCCTGGGCGCCGCGGACACCGGCGTTGTCGGAAAGGGTGGACGCCTCTCCGGGGGTCTTCGGGCTGGCCCTGCTGGGCGCCAGCGTCGGCATGCTGATCGCGGCGTCGGTTTCGGGACGGCTGATCGAGCGGTACGGCGCCCGCGCGGTGGTCGCGGGCAGCACGGTCATCGCCTGCGCGGCGCTGCCGATGATCGGCTTCTCGACGTCGGTCGCCCTGCTCGCCGGGGCGTTGTTCGTCCTCGGGGCGAGCGTCGGCGCGCTCGACGTGGCGATGAACGTCGCCGGAGTCGAGGTGGAGCGCCGGTCCGGTCGTGCGATCATGCCGATCCTGCACGCCGGATTCAGCTTCGGCGCGTTGGCGGGCTCCGTCGCCGCGGGATTCGCCGCGTCGCACCAGTGGTCGCCGGGGAGGCATCTCACGGTCGCCGCACTGGCCGCCCTGGTGGTGCTCGCCTTCGTCATCGCCGCCGTGCCGGGCGCGCGGCCCGAACACACCGAACCCGTCGAGAAGCCGCGAGTGCCGCCGATCAAACGTCCCGTCCTCTGGCTGCTCGCCGCCATCGCGCTGTTCTCGGCGATCGCGGAGGGGGCGAGTTCGGACTGGTCCGCCCTGCTGATGACGTCCGTGCACGGGGTCGGTGACGGCGCCGCCGCCTTCGCGTACTCGGGGTTCGCCCTGGCCATGGCACTCGCCAGGCTCGCGGGCGCCTGGCTGCAGAACCGTTTCGGCGCGACACGCGCGCTGGCGGTGGGCGCCGGGATCGCCGCGGCAGGCCTCGTGCTCGCCGCGCTGGCCCCCGTTCCGGTGTTCGGGTTCGTCGGCTTCGCGCTGGCGGGTGCCGGACTGGCCGCGGCCTTCCCGATCGCGTTGAGCCTCGCGGGCGCGTCCGGCAAGCGCGCCGACGGAACCGGAGGTGAGCGCGAACTGGCTTTCGTCACGGCGATCGCGTACACCGGCTTCCTCGCGGGGCCGCCGCTGATCGGTGGAATCGCGCAGGTGACGTCGCTTTCGGTGTCGTTCCTGTTCGTCGGGCTGACCGCCGCGCTGATCGTGCCGTCCGCGGTGGCGGCGGCGCGAGCGCGGAAACGGGAGGCCGTGGCCGAACCTGTCACCCGTTGACATCTCGGTAAACTGAAATGAATGCGCTTCGGTCGCTGTTTCAGTGAGGCTAATCCGGGAGGGTGCTGATGCTCGGGGGTGGCGGAGGTATCCCGGCGCGATTGGTGCGCACCACGATGCCCTGGCTGGTCCTGGTCCCGGTGGCGTTCCGGCTCGCGATGCTGGTGCAGGCGCTGTGGGTGGCTGGTCCGGGGTCGTCGCTGCTGTGGACGTTCGTGGCGCTGCATCTGGTGCCCAACGTCGTCGCGGCCGTCTGGATCTTCCGCTGGTCCGCGGCGGGGACGAGGCTGGTTCCGTTGGTGGACAGCGCGTTCGCCGTGCTCTTCGTCTTCGGGGCCGCGCCGTTCGCACAGGACACCGCGATCACGTCGATCACCTGGACCCATCTGATGGGCACGGTGATGGTCTGGACCCTGCTGCGCGGCGCGACGGCCGGGGCGCTGGCCATCGGGGCCGCGGTGCTGTCGCACACCCTGCTGGACCCGGCTTCCTCGCTCGGTCTCCTTCTCACGCTCGGGACCGCGCTGGTGGTGTCGCTCGCCGTCGCCGGCCTGGTCGGCGCGTCGATGCGGTTCGCGGTCGGATTCGGGGAGCAGCAGGGCAGGGCGGCGGAACGCGAACGGCACCGCCGCGACGTCCACGACACCGTCCTGCAGGTGATGGAGTCGTTCGCGATCCCCGCGCCCGCCGACGAACTCGACCCGGCGGCCAGCCTCGATCGCGTCCGCCGGACCGCTCGCGCCCAGGCGATGCGCCTCCGGATCAGCCTCGAACACGAATCCGCCGAAGGGATCGGACTGCACCAGCGGCTGCGGCTGCTCGCCGCCGAAATGGCCGCGGAGGGGCTGCGCGTCGAGGTCGTCGTCCAGGACGACGCCGCGCCGGAACTTTCGGCGGAGGCGGTCACGGCGCTGCACGACTCCGCCAGGGAAGCCCTGCGCAACACGTTGAAGCACTCCGGGACCAGGCGGGCCGTCGTGAGCATCGAAGAGATCGGCGGCGGGGTTTCCTTGACGGTGCGTGACCACGGCGCCGGTTTCGACGTCGGGGCCCGGCGGCGCGGCTTCGGCCTCGAGAACTCGATCATCGCGCGAATGGCGGAGATCGGCGGATTCGCGCGGATCGAATCCAGCCCGGGACTGGGAACGAGGGTGGTGCTCCTCGCCCCCTCAGTCCTGAGTCTCCCCGTCGGGTGAGTCCCGCCATTGGCGGAACGGACGGTCCAGCGTCCACTTGCCGCCCAGCCGCTCCACGACGCGGTATTCGCAGGTCTTCGGGTTGGACAGGGACTCGAACAACTCGATGCTCCAGCCGAAGAGCCGACGGCACAGCAAGCGGATGGTGAGCCCGTGTGAGACGACCAGCACGGTTTCGGGGTGATCTTCGCCGCACGCCGCCAGCTCGCTGAGGAACGCCGCGACCCGGTCGTCGACGTCCGCCCCGGACTCGCCGAACGGGAGCCGGTAGAAGAAGTGGCCGAACTCGTGGCGGCGTTGTTTCTGGACCTCCTGCTCCAGCGGGTCCTGGAGGTTGCCCCAGTCCTGTTCCCGCAGCCTCGGCTCCGGCACGATCCGCTCGCAGGAATCCCCGATGTCCAGCAGCCGCAAGGTTTCCCGCGTCCGCAGATACGGGCTGACGTAGACCGCCGCCCGCTGCCCGCCGAGGACCTCCTCGAGTTCCGGACCGGCCAGCTTCGCCTGCTCACGACCGGCGTCGGTCAGCGGCAGGGCGTGGTCGGGGATCCGGGTGTAGGCGAGCTCGTCGACGTTGCCGAGCGACTCGGCGTGCCGCAGCAGGATGATCCGCACGCCGCCATCTTGCCGGTTGCGCGTTCGGCATACCCTCGTGACGTGCCTTCAGACCCCGAGACGAAACCGGCCCCACCCGCGCGGAAGGCCGGTGTCCTGCCGCTGGTGTCGATCGGGGCGCTCTTGGCCGCGGTGGTGGCCGTCGGCCTGGTCGCGCTGACCGGTGGCGCCGGTTACGTCATCGCCGGACTCCCGGACCCTGGCCTGGTGACCCGCTACGGCATCACCGTCGTGCGGGTGCTGGCCGAGGCGGCTTCGGTGCTGTGCGTGGGTTCGCTGCTGCTCGCCGCGTTCCTCGTCCCGCCGCAGAAGTCCGGCACGCTCGCCGCCGACGGCTACGCGGCCATCCGGGTCGCCGGGGTCGCCGCGTGGGTCTGGTTCTTCGCGGCCGCCGCGTCGATCTTCTTCTCCGCGGCCGACGGCGCGGGCCGCCCGTTCACCGAGGTGCTCTCGCCGCAGGTGCTGGTCGACCTCGTCGACGCCATCGAACAGCCGAAGGCCTGGCTGTTCACCGCGTTGATCGCGTTGCTGGTCGCGCTCGGCTGCCGTCTCGCCCTGACCTGGGGCTGGACGACGGTGGTCTTCTTCCTGTCCGTCGGCGGCCTGGTCCCGGTCGCGGTCACCGGGCATTCCGCGAGCGGCGGCTCGCACGACATGGCGACCAACAGCCTGCTCTATCACCTGGTCGCCGCCGCGTTGTGGGTCGGCGGGCTGGTGGCGCTGCTGGCGCTCGGCTGGCGCCGCGGTGAGAACCTCAAGCTGGCCGCGACACGGTTTTCGAAGCTGGCGCTGGTGTGCTGGATCGTGATGGCGGTCTCCGGCATCGTGAACGCGCTGGTGCGGATCAGGATCGCCGACCTGTTCACCACCGACTACGGCCTTCTCGTGGTCGCGAAGGTCGTCGCGTTGCTGTTGCTCGGTGTCTTCGGGCATCAGCAACGGCAGAAGGGGGTCGCCGGGCTGGTGAACGGCGCGGGCGGCGGTCAGCTGCTGCGGCTCGCCGCGGTCGAGGTGCTGATCATGTTCGTCACGATCGGCATCGCCACGGGGCTCGCGAAGACCCCGCCTCCGCAGGAATCGCTGACCCAGCCGTCGACCACGGAACTGCTGATCGGGTACGACCTCTACGGTCCGCCGACCGTCTTCCGGTTGCTCACGGACTGGCGGTTCGATCTCGTCTACGGCACCCTCGCGCTCGTTCTCGCCGGGCTGTACCTCGCCGGGGTCCGGCGGCTGCGGCGCCGCGGCGACACCTGGGCCACCGGCCGGACGGTCGCGTGGCTGGCGGGCTGCTTCGTCCTGCTGATCGCGACGTCGTCCGGTATCGGGCGGTACGCGCCGGCGATGTTCAGCGTGCACATGGGCAACCACATGTTGCTGTCCATGGTGGCGCCGGTGCTGTTCGTGCTCGGCGGCCCCGTGACACTCGCGCTGCGCGCGCTGCCCACGGCGGGCAAGGACGCCCCGCCCGGACCGCGTGAATGGCTGCTCGCCTTCGTGCACTCGCCGCTCTCGCGGTTCCTGACCCATCCGATCGTCGCGTTGCTGCTGTTCGTCGGTTCCTTCTACGGCCTGTACTTCTCGGGCCTGTTCGATTCGGCGCTGAACTACCACTGGGCGCATCTGGCGATGAACGCGCACTTCCTGCTCGCCGGGTACGTCTTCTACTGGCCGGTGATCGGTGTCGACCCGGCACCACGACGGCTCCCACCGCTGGGACGGCTGGGGATGATGTTCGCGGCCATGCCGTTCCACGCGTTCTTCGGGATCGCGCTGATGAGCATGCAGACCGTGCTCGGGCAGGACTTCTACCGCGGGCTGAAACTGCCGTGGGTCACCGACCTCCTCACCGATCAGCGGCTCGGCGGCGGCATCGCGTGGGCGTCCGGTGAGCTGCCGGTGCTGCTGGTGCTCGTCGCGCTGCTGGTGCAGTGGGCGCGGCAGGACGAGCGCGAGGCGCGGCGCCGGGACCGCCGCGAGGAAGCCTCCGGTGACGCGGATCTGAACGCCTACAACGCGATGCTGAAGAAACTCGCCGACCAGGGGCGGGGGCCTGGGCAGGGCTCTTAGACGTCGGCCTGACGAACAGAGGCCGTGTCGCGAAAGCGGCTTTCGCAACCTGCTGCCGCCTTCGTATCGCCCTTCACGAACCCGCCCCGCCCCCCGCTACCACAACCCTCCGACAGCCGGCGCTTTCCTCCGCCGAGTTGTCCACAGGAAGCCCACCCCGACCGGAGTTGTCCACAGATCCGGTTTTCGTCCCTTTTCGCCCTTGAGTCCGAGGCAATCTGTGTTCAAGGGAAACGCCGGGAAGGTCCCGGAACGAGGAGAAGGGCGAGTGTGATGGCGATGGGCGAAACGTGGGTGACCATGATCGGCAACCTGACCAGCGAACCGGTCCACCACCCGGAGCGGGTGCACGGGCACGACGTCGTGTCGTTCGGCCTGCGGAGTGTCGAACGCCGCTACGACAAGGAAAGAGGGGAGTGGGGAGAGGGGCGGCAGCTCGCGGTCAAGGTCACCTGCTGGCGCAAGCTGGCGATGGCGGCGTTCTCCTGCCTGAGCAAGGGCGACCCGGTGATCGTGGCCGGGCGGCTGCGTGGCGCCGAGACCGAGGAGGAGATCCCGGCACCTCTGGGTCTACCTGAGCTTGAGGCCTTCTCCATCGGCCCCAACCTGGCGCGCTGCTCGGCCGAGATCCACCGGATGGGACGTGACCGGCCGAGAGCGATCCCGCCGGTGTCGCCGCCCGTCGGGAATCCCATGGTCACCGCGCTGGAGGAGGCGCCCGTGGGGTGAGGTTCCGATGCTCACTCAGTGATATCGGGCTGACTGTCGGTAGCTCGGTGGTGACCGCCGTCAAGGCCACGATCGCCTCGCTCTACGATCGTTCGCATGGCCGAGTTCATCTACACCATGAAGAAGGTGCGCAAGACCGTTGGGGACAAGGTCATCCTCGACGACGTCAGCACCGCGTTCTACCCCGGCGCCAAGATCGGCGTGGTGGGGCCGAACGGCGCGGGTAAGTCCACCGTTCTGAAGATCATGGCGGGGATCGAGCAGGCCAGCAACGGCGAAGCCTTCCTCCAGCCTGGCGCCAGCGTCGGCATCCTCATGCAGGAGCCGGAGCTCAACGAGGAAAAGACCGTCCGCGAAAACGTCGAAGAGGGCCTTGGCGACATCAAGGTCAAGCTCAACCGCTTCAACGAGGTCGCCGAGCTCATGGCGACCGACTACAGCGACGAGCTCATGGAGGAGATGGGCAAGCTCCAGGAGGAGCTCGACCACGCCGACGCGTGGGAGATCGACTCCACGGTCGAGCAGGCCATGGACGCGCTTCGCTGCCCGCCGCCGGACGAGCCGGTCACCCACCTCTCCGGTGGTGAGCGCCGCCGGGTCGCGCTGTGCAAGCTGCTCCTGTCCGCGCCCGACCTGCTGCTCCTCGACGAGCCCACCAACCATCTGGACGCCGAAAGCGTGCTGTGGCTGGAACAGTTCCTGGCGAACTACGCCGGCGCCGTCCTCGCCGTCACCCACGACCGGTACTTCCTGGACAACGTCGCCGAGTGGATCATGGAGCTCGACCGCGGCCGCGTCGTCGGCTACGAGGGCAACTACTCCACGTACCTGGAGAAGAAGCGCGAGCGCCTCGAGGTCCAGGGCAAGAAGGACGCCAAGCTCGCCAAGCGGCTGAAGTCCGAGCTCGACTGGGTCCGGTCCAACGCCAAGGCACGCCAGACCAAGTCGCGGTCCCGGCTCGACCGCTACGAGGAGATGGCCGCGGAGGCGGACAAGCACCGCAAGCTCGACTTCGAAGAGATCCAGATCCCGCCGGGGCCCCGGCTGGGCAGCGTGGTCGTCGAGGTCGAGAAGCTGCGCAAGGGTTTCGACGACCGTGTGCTGATCGACGGGCTGTCGTTCGACCTGCCGCGCAACGGCATCGTCGGCGTGATCGGGCCGAACGGTGTCGGCAAGACGACCCTGTTCAAGACGATCGTCGGGCTCGAGGAGCCGGACGACGGCCGCGTCAAGATCGGCGAGACGGTCAAACTGTCCTATGTGGACCAGAACCGCGGCGGGATCGACCCGAAGAAGACGGTATGGGAGGTGGTTTCGGACAAGCTGGACTACATCCACGTCGGGCAGACCGAAATGCCCTCGCGTGCCTACGTCAGCGCGTTCGGTTTCAAGGGGCCGGACCAGCAGAAGCCGGCGGGTGTGCTCTCCGGTGGCGAGCGCAACCGGCTGAACCTGGCGCTGACCCTCAAACAGGGCGGGAACCTGATCCTGCTCGACGAGCCGACGAACGACCTGGACGTCGAGACCCTGGGCTCGCTGGAGAACGCTCTCGAGCAGTTCCCCGGCTGCGCCGTGGTCATCTCGCACGACCGGTGGTTCCTCGACCGGGTCGCGACGCACATCCTCGCCTGGGAAGGTACGGACGAGAACCCCTCGCAATGGTTCTGGTTCGAAGGTAACTTCGAGGGCTACGAGAAGAACAAGGTCGAACGTCTCGGTGCCGAGGCGGCTCGTCCGCACCGCGTCACCCATCGCAAGCTGACCCGCGACTGAGGGCCGGGGGTTCCCCGTGGAAGCCAGCAAGCGCCAACGGCCGGGCTCGCCCACCACCATGGTGGGTGGGCGGACGGCTGCCACCGGGGGAACCCTGTCCGCTGTCGGCAGGTTGATCGAACGCGCGGACGCCCTGCACTTGAGGGCGCCCGAGCTCGCACTGGTCCTCGGGGAGCGCGCGGCCGCGCTCGCCGAGGCCGCCGGTGCCGACGAACAGTGGATCCGCGCGGAGAGCCTGGTGGTGAGCGCCCGGGTGCGGCTCGGCGGCCGTCCCCGGACGGTCGGCCGCGCCGTGGCCGCCCTGCGGGCCGCGGAACACGCGGGCTACGGCGACATCGCCGCCCGGCTGAGGATCGACCTGGCGGTCTGCGCGCGCAGCGTGGGCATCCCGCTGACAGGCCTGGCGGCGCTGCGTCCGTTGCTGGCGGATCCGGCGGTTTCGGCGTCGCACCGGGCGGAGGCGTTGTGTCACCTCGTGGGCTGCTTGGCGCAGTTCGGCCGCAAGACGGAACTGGACCGCGTGCTCGCCGAGGCGGACAAGCTCGTGCTCGGCGACGGCTCGATGACGGCGGATTCCCAGTTGCTGATCCGCGCGCTGCTGCGGGTCGGAGTTTCGGCACACCGGCGACGGCACGGTGACCTGACGTCGGCCGCCGACGCCGCGCGGACCGGGCTCGGCATGCTCGAAAAGCTCGGAAATCCCGACGACGACGGCGGTCTCGTCCGGATCAGGCTGATCCTGCAACTCGTCTGCACGTTGCTGGACCGGGGCGACACGGAGATGGCGCTGGAGGTCGCGCAGCCGATCCTCGACGCACCCGTCCGGGCCGCCGGGATCGCGCCTGCCGCGTGGCTGCGGCTGGCGGTGGCGACTCGTGTCCTGCTGCCCGCGGGATCCGGTGAAGCCGCGGGAATGCTCGTCCGTGAGGCGGTCGCGGGAGCCGAGGACCACAACCTGCACGCCGTCACGGCACGGCTGTGGCTGGAGCTCGCGCAAATCGAGGAACGGCTCGGCCGGGCCGAGGAGGCCATCGGCTGCCTGCACCGTTCGCGTGCCGCCGAACATCTGCACGCCCGTGCGCGCAGGCAAGCGTGCAACGTCCTGGTCGGCGAATTCGGCGCGGCCGAAAACGCCGCCGTCGACCTCGACGACGTCCTGCGTGCCGTCGCCGCGCGGCCGTCCGCCGCCGCGGCCCCCGTTCCCACACCGGAACCGGCCGAGGTGACCGCGGTGATCCCGGCGATCGACGTGACGCCCCCGAAGCGGGCCGCGGCCGAGCCGCCGATTCGCCGTGAACCACCGCGGCCCACGCGGCAGAGCAGGCATGCGGAATCCGCGCCGGCGCGGTACACGCCGGTCGAGCCTCCGCGCCCCGCCGCGGAGCCGAGCCCGGTGGTGCCGCCCGTGGCGCCGGTCGCGGAAAAGAGCGAAGCGCCGGTGCTGAAGCCGCCGTCCCGCCCCGAACCCGCCAGGGAAGCGGTGGCGTCCGACAGCGACTGGCGCCGTCGGGTGCCGAAGAAGGCCAAGCCGTCGATCAGGTTCGAGCCCAAGGCGGAACCGGTCGCGCCGAAACTGATGCCCCCGCCGAAGCCGGAGCCCGTGTCGCGCCCCGAACCGATGCCGCGCCCCGAGCCGGTCGCGCGCCCGGAACCGGAGCCTGTGCGCCGTCGCCGTCAGGAGGAGCCCGCGGCTCGCGAGACCGTCGCTCCCGAACCGGCGAGCGCCAGGCCGGAAACGCCGGCTCCGGTCACGCGGCGCCGGGCGGAGGAGCCGATGCCCGCCGCGGCGTCGGAGCCCGTCCTGCCGGAACTGCTGCTCGCTCCCGAGCCCGCCGCCGAACCACGGCCGCGCGTGGCGGCGGAGAACCGGCCGCCGGGCACCGCCGCGCCGTTGTGGGAGAGCGACGAGTGGGCGGCCGAAGAGCGGGCGCGCCGGTCCTCGGCGCCGGTCTCGCGCAAGACCAGGCACGACGCCGAACACGGTTCCGTGGCGGCGAAATCGGTCTTGGACCGGCTCGGGATCTCGAGCACGGGCGGACAGGGCGGTGGCCGGCGTCGCGCGGACGGCGCCGCGGATCCCGTGCGCCCCGAACCCGCCCCCGAACCCTTCGCCGAAGAACGCGCCGGCACCGGCCGTGCCCGCCGGGAACAGCCTCCGGTCGAGTACGGCGAACCCGCCGTCCCGCTCGCGCCGCCGCCTCGGGAGGACCCGGCGCCGTCGCAGGCGGGCGGGGCCGGGGAAGGCTCTCAGCCGAGCGCCAAGGAAGAGGTCGCGGATCCGTGGCTGCCGCGGTTGCGGATGCCGCCGGCGTTGGACCCGCTGACCGACACCGGCTCCTGGCGTCCGATCACGCCGTTCCCGGAGAGCTACGCCCGGGCGATCGCCGAGGACGAACCGCCGCCGGACGCCGGTCTCGCCGACCTGCTCGCCCGCGCCCTCGCGGAGCACCAGGCGGGCACCGCCAGTGCCGCCGCCCTCGTGAAACAGCTCGGCTCCCAGGACTCGGGAAAGCGTCCCGTCAACGGCCACGACCGGCACCGAGCCAACGGCAGCGACTGACCCGGGCGCGGTAGCAAAGGTCCCTTGCTCCCACCCCGGTGGAAGCGGCTACCGACTTGAACGATTCAGTCGGCCGGATGAGATCGCCCGAAGCGGCACCGTGTGGCAATGGGTGCTGGTCACCCCGGTGCGGCGGGTCGCGGCGAGGTCCGGACAGACCGCCGATGTGACCCGTGAGTAGCTGAACCGATCACGGCGATTCCGGTATCTGAGCAGGGAAATCTTCGACGGCCGGGAAGGACCCGGCCTTGTGGAGCCGACCGTCCGGAGCTGTAGGTTGGGTCTGGGCCGGTACAGAGTCGTGCCGGTCGCGGTGTCAATCTCGCTACAGTGGAGAGTTGCCTCAAATGAGCTCGACGGGAGTCTCGTCCCCGCCCGGAAAAGATGTCGGCACCGAGGATGGCGCCCGGCGCCGGTCGGCGAACCCGGAGCAGATCCGGGACGACCTGATCGACGCCGCCGCGGCATACGCCCCGGAGATCGGCGACTTGATCCGCTTGTACTACCGGCACATCCCGGCCGAAGAGATTCTCGGTGACGACCCGGTCGACCTCGTCGGCGCCGTCCGTTCGCATCTGCAGCTCGCGAAGGACCGGATGCCCGGCCGCCCCGCGGTGCGGTTGCTGAACCCGACGGGGCCCGAAGACGGCTGGACGCGTGAGGCGACCGTCGTGCAGGTCGTCACGGACGACATGCCGTACCTGGTGGATTCCGTCGCGGCCGAGTTCGCGCGGGACGGGGTGCAGGTGCAGCGCATCGTGCACCCGATCGTCGTGGTGAGCCGGGATCTGACCGGTGAGCTGCTGGAGGTCCACCCGGACGCCGACCCGGCGGAGCCGCCGGCGAATTCGGCCGCCGAGTCGTGGATGTACATCGAGATCGACCTGGTGACGGACCCGAACCGTGCCCGTGAGCTGGACAACCGGCTGTCGTCGGTGCTGGGTGACGTGCGCGAGGTCGTCGAGGACACCGACAAGATGGCGGAGACGGCGCGCCGTCTCGCCGACGAGCTGGACGGGAACCCGCCACGGCTGCCCGCGCACGAGGTCGCCGAGGGCGCCCGGCTGCTGCGCTGGCTGGCCGACGGCCACTTCACCTTCCTCGGTTACCGCCGCTACGAGCTGATCGACAACCCGCACCCGGACAGCGACGAGCCCGCCCTGCGCGCGGTGCTCGCCACCGGGCTCGGCGTGCTGCGCCAGGACAGCCTGGCCGCGCGCAGCCTCACCGCCGGTCCGGACACCGCGGCGTCCGCGCTCGCGCCGACGCTGCTGGTGCTGACCCAGGCGAGCGCGCCGTCCACGGTGCACCGTCCGGTGTATCCGTACTACGTCGGTGTGAAAACCTTTGACGACAACGGAAACGTCACTGGCGAGCACCGCTTCCTCGGCATGTTCACCACCACCGCGCTGCACGAGAACGTGCTCGACATCCCGGTGGTCTGCAACCGGGTCCGCGAGGTCATCCACCGCGCGGGCTTCCCGATGGAGTCCTTCTCCGGCCAGCGGATGCTCGAAGTGCTGCAGAACTGGCCGCGCGCGGACCTGTTCTCGGCCGACACCGACTCGCTGTACTCGACGACGACGGGCGCGATCGCGCTTTCGGATCGCCGGCGGCTGCGCCTGTTCCTGCGCCGCGACCCGTACGGCCGCTTCTACTCGTGCCTCGTGTACCTCCCGCGTGACCGCTACACGACCCGTTCGCGGCTCGCGATGCAGGAGGTCCTGCTCGAAGAACTCGAAGGCACGCAACTGGAGTACAGCGCGCGCATCGGTGAGACCGTGCTCGCGCAGGTGCACTTCATCGTGCACACCGATCCGTCGCAGCGGTCCGAACCGGACACCCTCCGCATCCAGGACCGGCTCAACGAGGCCGTCCGCAGCTGGGACGACCGGATGGTCGAGGCGATCCTCGCCGAACGCCGCGGGCGCGCCGGGGACAGCGGCGCCGCGCTCGGCCTGATGGGCGAAGAGTCCGCCGGCGAGCAGGGGCAGCGGTTCGCCGCGGTGTTCCCCGAGGGCTACAAGGAGGACTTCACCGCGCTCGAAGCGCTCGCGGACCTCCGTGCCCTGGAGTCGCTGACCGACGAAGGCGACCTGTCGATGTCGTTCTACCTGCCCGCCGACGCGGAGGCGGGGGAGCGGCGCTTCAAGCTGTACCTGCGCGGTGAGGGCGTCACCCTCTCACAGGTGCTCCCGGTCCTGCAGCGGATGGGCGTCGAGGTCGTCGACGAACGGCCGTACGAACTGCGCCGCGAGGACGGCGGCCGGTCGTGGATCTACGACTTCGGCCTGCGCATCGACCCGCAGGTCCTCGACCACGCGGACAGCGACCTCCGCACCCGCTTCCAGGACGCCTTCCACGCCGCCTGGCGCGGCGACTGCGAGGTCGACGGCTTCAACGGCCTCGTCCTGCGCGCCGGGCTCACCTGGCGCCAGGCGGCCATCCTGCGGGCCTACTCGCGGTATCTGCGCCAGACGAAGATCCCGTTCTCGCAGGAGTACATCGAGAACACCGTCCTCGCGCACACCGACATCGCCACCGCGCTGGTGCGGCTGTTCGAGACCCGTTTCGACCTCGCGCTCGGCGACGAGGCCCGCGCGTCCCAGGCCGACCAGCTCACCACCGAGATCGGCAAGCTGGTCGACGAGGTGACGAGCCTCGACGAAGACCGGATCCTGCGGCGGCTGATGTCGGTCATCCTCGCCACGCTGCGCACGAACTACCACGTCACCGACGAGGACGGGAACTCCCGCCAGTATCTCGCGCTCAAGCTCGACCCGAGCGCGGTGCCCGAGCTGCCCGAGCCACGGCCGAAGTACGAGATCTTCGTGTACTCGCCGCGGATCGAGGGTGTGCACCTGCGCTTCGGCGACGTCGCGCGTGGTGGCCTGCGGTGGTCCGACCGCCGGGAGGACTTCCGCACGGAGATCCTCGGCCTGGTCAAGGCGCAGGCGGTCAAGAACGCGGTCATCGTGCCTGTCGGCGCGAAGGGCGGCTTCGTCGTGAAGCGCCCGCCGACGGCCACCGGCGACCCCGGCCTGGACCGCGACGCCCAGCTGAACGAGGGCATCGCCTGCTACCGGATGTTCATCTCCGGCCTGCTGGACGTGACCGACAACCGCGTCGAGGGCAGGACCGTCCCGGCGCCGCGGGTGGTCCGCCACGACGGCGACGACAGCTACCTCGTGGTCGCGGCGGACAAGGGGACCGCGAAGTTCTCCGACATCGCGAACGAGGTCTCGGCGAACTACGGGTTCTGGCTCGGTGACGCCTTCGCGTCCGGTGGCTCGGTCGGGTACGACCACAAGGCCATGGGCATCACCGCGAAGGGTGCTTGGGAGAGCGTCAAACGCAACTTCCGCGAGCTGGGCAAGGACACCCAGACCGAGGACTTCACCGTCGTCGGCATCGGCGACATGATGGGTGACGTCTTCGGCAACGGCATGCTGCTCTCGGAGCACATCCGGCTCGTGGCCGCCTTCAACCACATGCACATCTTCCTCGACCCGAACCCGGATTCGGCGACCTCGTTCGCCGAGCGGCGCAGGCTGTTCGACCTGCCGCGGTCGTCGTGGGAGGACTACGACCGCGCGCTGATCAGCGAGGGCGGCGGGGTCTATTCGCGGTCGGCGAAGACGATCCCGATCAGCCCTCAGGTCCGCGAGGCGCTCGGCCTCGGCGAGGACGTCACGAAACTGGCGCCGAACGACCTCATGCAGGCGATCCTGCTGGCGCCGGTCGAGCTGCTGTGGAACGGCGGCATCGGCACCTACGTCAAGGCCGAGAACGAGTCCCACGCGGACGCGGGCGACAAGGCCAACGACGCCCTGCGCGTCAACGGCAACCAGCTCCGGGTGAAGGTCGTCGGCGAGGGCGGGAACCTGGGCCTCACGCAGCTCGGCCGGATCGAGTTCGCCCGTGCGGGCGGCAAGATCAACACCGACGCGCTCGACAACTCGGCGGGCGTCGACTGCTCGGACCATGAGGTCAACATCAAGATCCTGCTGGACCACCTGATCTCGACCGGATCGCTGGACGCCGAGCAGCGCAACGAACTGCTGGAGCAGATGACCGACGAGGTCGGCGAGCTGGTGCTGGCCGACAACTACCGGCAGAACGCCGTGCTAGGGGTCAGCCGGGCGCACGCCGGCCCGATGGTCTCGGTGCACCAGCGGCTCGTCGCGGCACTGGTCGCGAAGGGGGCCTTCGACCGCAAGCTCGAAGCGCTGCCGAGTTCGGCGGAGTTCCGCGCGCTGGAGAAGGCGGGCGAAGGGCTCACGTCGCCGGAGCTGGCGACGCTGCTCGCGCATGTCAAGCTCGACCTGAAGGACGAGCTGCTGGCGAGCGAGCTGCCGGACTCCGAGGTGTTCTCGCGTCGGCTGCCCGAGTACTTCCCGAAGCCGCTTCGGGAGCGCTTCGGTGACGCGATCTTCCAGCACCCGCTGAAGCGCGAGATCATCACGACGATGGTGGCCAACGAGGTCGTCGACGGCGCCGGGATCTCGTACGTCTTCCGCCTGATGGAGGAGATGAACGCGACGGCGACCGACGCCGTCCGCGCGTACGCCGTGGTCACCCACGTCTACGACCTGCCGTCGCTGTGGGCCCAGATCGACGCGCTGGACAACGTCGTGCCGACCGAGGTCGCGGACGAGATGATGCTGGAGACCCGCAGGCTGCTCGACCGGGCCGCCCGCTGGTTCCTCACCAACCGGCCGCAGCCGCTGGCCCCGCTCGCCGAGATCAACCGGTTCGGCCGCGTCGTCGGCGAGCTGGCCCCGCGGGCGCACGAGCTGCTTCGCGGTGTCGAGTGCGCTTCGGTGGACGCGAACACCGAGCGGCTGATCGAGAAGGGCGTCCCGGCCGAACTCGCCGGACGGGTGGCGCTGCTGCTGCACACCTACGGCCTGCTCGACGTCACCGACGTCGCGGAGCTGGCCGAGCAGCAGGCGGGGATCGACGCGGTGCACACCCCGGCGGAGACCGCGGGCCTGTACTACGCGCTGTCCGACCACCTCGGCATCGACAAGATGCTGACGTCGATCAGCGGTCTCGAACGCGGAAACCGCTGGCACGCGCTCGCCCGGCTGGCGCTGCGGGACGACGTCTACGGTTCCCTGCGGACGATCACGCTGGACGCCTTGCGGCACAGCGATTCGGGTACGGACCCGGACGAGAAGATCGCCCACTGGGAGAAGACGAACGCTTCGCGGTTGCAGCGGGCCCGCGTCGCGCTGGACGAGATCAGCCAGTTCGGCAAGCTCGACCTGGCGACGCTGTCGGTGGCGGCGAGGCAGATCCGGAGCACGGTGAGGTAGTGAGCTACATTTCCCTGATCCGGCCGCGCTGGTCGGATATGGACGTCTACGGGCACGTCAACCACGCGAATCTGGTGACCCTGCTCGAAGAGGCACGGATCCCCCTGCTGTTCGGGGACGCCGTCCGCGCGGGGCTCACCGAACTGCCCAAGGGCATCGTGGTGGTGAAGCTGGCCGTCCATTACCGTTCGCCGATCGTGGTGTCCGATCAGGACATCCGGGTGGAGATCTCGTTGAAGGACTTGAAGCACGCCAGCTTCACCCTCGGTTACCGGGTGCACGACGGCCCGGCCGAGGCCGACAAGGTCGCGGTCACCGCGGAGACGGTGCTCGCGCCGTTCGACACCGCGTCGGAGCGGCCCCGGCGGCTGACCGAGGACGAACGTGCCTTCCTGGAGAAGGGGTTCGCGGATGCCTGAACTAGTCATCCCGGACGCGGGCGACCGCGAAACGCTCGGCGCGTTCGTGGCCAGGGCGGTCCGGCTCGACCAGAACACCCTGGTGCGGTTGCGGCAGCGCGGTGACGGTGTCGTCGAGGCGTGGAGCACGACTCCGTTCGAGGTCCTCGCCACCAGGGCGGTCGCCGGCGAGATCACGCCGTCGGACGTCACCGTGTCCGGGAACGAGCTGCTCGCCGCGCTGACCGTCGCCGGTGGTGAGCGGATGGATCCGGGCCCGGCCCGTGACCTGCTGTGGCATTCCGAGCTGCCCGCACCGGGACGCTGGCAGCTGGTGGACGAACTGCCGGCGACGGTGATCTCGGAGCTGGCCGATCGGGGTGTCACGCTGGCCCGCGACAACGTCGGCCCGCACGGCAACCCGCCCGCCTCGCTGATGGACCAGGCGGTGCTCACCGTCTCGGGCAACGAGCTGGAGATCAAGGTCCAGATGCGGTGCCTGTTCGCGCTGTCGGGGATGGGTTTCGTGGACTCGTCGATCGACGGCGACGTCGTCCGGGTGACCGCGACGGATTCGTGGATGCGCATCGACGCGCGGTACGGCGCGGTCCTCAAGCGCCGTCACGCGCTCCTGCCGCTGCTGTTCTGACGGCTTTCTTACCGCTGAGCGCCGCGGGTGGCTTCCGGCCGCCCGCGGTGTCAGGCTGTCTCCATGAGCGACAAGGACGGGGAAGACCCGACGGCGGATTTCCTCGCCGAGGTCCGGCCGGAGGAGACCCCGTGGCGGACCGAGCGCCCGCCGGGTGAGGAGGCGCCGGAACGCGCCGAACGCCCGGAGAAGTGGGGCCGCGCCAAATCCGCCGGACGGGCCGCGGCGAAGGCGGCGCCCTATGTCCAGGCCGCCGCGCTGGCGACCTGGATCGTCTCGGGCACTCTCGACGACTCAGACGACTCCGGGTTCGGCGATATGGGCTCCGGCGAGGCCTAGAGCTTCGAGCGCATGGTCTTCATCCGCTCGATCTCGGCGGACTGGCCGGTGATGACCTCCTGCGCCATCTCCTGCGCCTTGACCTCCACACCCTTGCCGAGCTGGGCTTCGGCCATGGTCAGCGCGCCCTGGTGGTGCGCGATCATCAGGTCGAGGAACAGCTTTTCGAACGCCACCCCGTTCGCCGCGCGCAGATCCGCCAGCTGGGCCTCGGTCGCCATGCCCGGCATGAGCGCGTGATCGTGCCCGCCACCGTGACCCGCGTGCCCGTCGCCCGGCACCGGCTTGCCGCGGTCGGACAGCCAGGTCTTCATCATCGCGACCTCGCCGTCCTGCGCGACCGAGATCCGCCCGGCGATCGCCCGGATCTGCTCGTTCGCCGTCTTGCCCAGCACCAGATCCGTCATCACCTTCGCCTGCTGGTGGTGCGGGATCATCATCGTCATGTACTCGACGTCGGCCTCGTTGGGCTGATCGCGGTTCACCGGGCCGGGGGAACCGGTGCTCGCCTGCTCCCCGGGCTTTCCGGGCACGATCACCGGAGCACTTTGGGCCGGTTGCGCCGGAGTTTCGTCGCCGGTGCAGCCCGAGACTACGAAAGCAGCGGCGACCAGTGCCGATGTCAAACTTTTTCTCATCCCGGGAGTTCCTCCGTTGGTCGGTATCTGTTGAGCCTAAATAAGGAATAAGGTGCGCGTAAAGCTGGGTGGAAGGAGAGCCATATCGTGCTGCAGCCTGGGCTGAAACGCCGCTTGACCAGGGTCTTCGTGTCGGCGGCCGCAGTCGCCGCCCTCGGGACCTCCAGCGCGCTCGCCGCGCCGGCCGTCATCGCCGAACCGTCGGCGACCGCGATTCCGGGCGTGGACGAGATCGTCCACAGCCCCAACCTCCGGTCGATCGCGAACGTCCCGCAGCAGGGACCGTTCACCAAGGACTCGACCGGCACCGACATCGCGTTCACCAAGGGGCACGCGATCGTCGGCACCTACGACGGTTTCAACGTCTACGACGTCCGTAACCCGTACCGCCCGAAGATCGTCAGCCAGGTCCTGTGCCCTGGCGGGCAGAACGACGTGTCGATCTCCGGCGACCTGCTCTTCCTGTCGACCGACGCGTCGCGCAGCGACAACTCGTGCAACAGCGTCTCGAAGCCCGCCTCGGACAAGTCGTCGTGGGAGGGCATCAAGATCTTCGACATCTCGAACCTCGCGGCGCCCAAGTACGTCGCGGCGATCGAGACGGACTGTGGTTCGCACACCAACACCCTGGTGCCGGACAAGCGCGGCAAGGACGTCTACATCTACGTCTCGTCGTACGCGCCGGCGGCCAACCTGCCCGACTGCCAGCCGCCGCACGACAAGCTGTCGATCATCAAGGTCCCCGTGAAAGACCCGGCGAAGGCCGCGCTCGTCGCGACCCCGGTGCTGTTCCCGGCCACCGAAGGCGGCGGCAACCCCGGCGGCACCAACCCCGACGGCACCCGCCGGTCGCCGACCACCGGCTGCCATGACCTGACGGCGCTGCCGGAGAAGGACCTGATGGCCGGTGCCTGCATGGGTGACGGTGTCCTCCTCGACATCTCCGACCGGCTCAAGCCGCGGGTGCTCAACCGCGTGCAGGACAACGTGAACTTCGCGTTCTGGCACAGCGCCACCTTCAACAACGACGCCACCAAGATCGTCTTCACCGACGAGCTCGGCGGCGGCGGGATGGCGACCTGCCTGGAGAAGTTCGGCTCCACCCGCGGCGCCAACGGCATCTACCAGATCACCGGCCGCGGCGACGACCGCAAGCTGGAGTTCGTCAGCTACTACAAGATCCCGCGTCTGCAGTCCGAGACCGAGAACTGCGTGGCGCACAACGGCTCGCTGATCCCGGTGCCGGGCAAGGACATCATGGTCCAGTCCTGGTACCAGGGCGGCGTCTCGGTGTGGGACTTCACCGACGCGAAGAACCCGAAGGAGATCGCGTTCTGGGAGCGTGGCCCGCTCTCGAACGAGAAGCTCGTCGGCGGTGGGACGTGGTCCGCGTACTGGTACAACGGCCACATCTACTCGTCCGACATCGTGAAGGGCCTGGACGTCCTGGACCTCAACGACTGGCGGACCTTCCCGGCGAAGCTCGTCCGGCAGAACGAGTTCAACGCCCAGACGCAGTACAAGCTGCACCCGGGCTTCAACAAGTAGTCCGGTAGCGGCCGCCTGGTTCAGACGAGCCAGGCGGCCGCGTCCGGCGGCAGCTTCCCGTCCACCAGCGGAACACTCGACAGCAGCACCTCACCGGGCGGCAGCGCGATCGGGCTCGCCGACGTGTTCAGCGCGCACACCAGCCCGCCGCCACGCCGCCGGAACGCGAAACACCCCGCGGGCGCGCCGTACCACTCGAGGTCGTCGCCGCGGAAAGCCTTGTGCGACTTACGGATCTCGATCGCCCGCCGGTACAGCGACAACGTCGACGCCGGATCCTCCAGCTGTGCTTCCACGGTCACCGACGCCCACGAAGCGGGCATCGGCAGCCACGTGCGCGGATTGCGCGAGAACCCGAACGGCGGCAGATCGCCTTCCCACGGCAGCGGCACCCGTGCCGCGTCCCGGCCGAACTCGGCGCCGGAGGTCTTGGCCCGCGGGTCCGCGACCGCGTCGGGCGGGATGTCGACGTTGCCGAGCCCGAGTTCTTCGCCGTTGTACAGATAGACCGCCCCGGGCAGCGCGAGTTCGACGAGCGCCATCGCCCGCGCGCGCCGGACGCCGCGTTCACCGTCGCCGTACCGGCTGACCTGCCGCCAGACGTCGTGGTTGCTCAACGTCCAGGTGGCGGGCGCCCCGGCGGATTTCGGCACCGCCAGCGACCGCTCGATGGCCGTCCGCAGCGCGTCCGCGTCGAAATGCGTGAGCACGAGCCGGAAGTTGAACGCCAGATGCAGCTCGTCCGGCCGCAGGTAGCGCGCGAGGCGCTCCTCGTCGGTCACCCAGATCTCGCCGACGGCCATGGTGCCCGGGTACTCGTCGAGCACCTTGCGGATCATCTGGTGGATCTCGTGGACGCGGTCGTTGTCGAACCGCGGATCGTAGAATTCGCTCGGGCCGAGGGCGTTCACCCGCGGATCCATGTCCGGCAGGCCCGGCGGTTTCGCCATGCCGTGCGCGACGTCGACGCGGAAACCGTCCACGCCGTGGTCCAGCCAGAACCGCAGGGTCCGTTCCAGATCGGCGGCGACCTCGTGGTTGGTCCAGTTCAGGTCCGGTTGCTGCGGGGAGAACAGATGCAGGTACCACTGGCCGTCCGGGACGCGCGTCCACGCCGGGCCGCCGAACGCGCTCACCCAGTTGTTCGGCGGCTGGTCGCCGCGCGGGCCGAGCCCGTCACGGAAGATGTAGCGATCCCGTTCCGGGCTGCCCGGCGGCGCCGCCATCGCCGATTTGAACCAGGCGTGGGTGTTGCTGGTGTGGTTGGGGACGACGTCGACGGTGACCTTGATGCCGCGTTTGTGCGCCTCGGTCAGCAGGACGTCGAAATCGCCGAGGGTGCCGAACATCGGGTCGACGTCGCGCGGGTCGGCGATGTCGTAGCCGTGGTCGGCCATGGGGGACCGGTAGAACGGCGTCAGCCACAGCGCGTCGACCCCGAGCAGCTCCAGGTACCCGAGCTTGCCGCGGATGCCTTCGAGGTCACCGACGCCGTCCCCGTCCGAATCGGCGAACGAGCGTACGTAGACCTGGTAGAAGACCGCCTGGGCCCACCAAGCCACGTCGCGTTCCATCACACGAAGCTGTTCATCATGCTGTTGGCGGCCATCTCGAGGTACGCCCACAGCTGCGAGCGGTAGGGCTCCTCGATCTTCTCCTCGTCGACCGCGATCTTGATGCAGCGCAGCCAGGCGTCGCGTTCGATCGGACCGATCTTGAACGGAGCGTGCCGCATCCGCAGCCGAGGGTGACCGCGCTGATCCGAATAGGTGTGCGGACCGCCCCAGTACTGCATGAGGAACAGCCGGAAACGCTCCTCGGCCGGGCCGAGGTCCTCCTCGGGGTACAGCGGGCGAAGCACCTCGTCGACCGCCACTTCGGCGTAGAACCGAGCGACGATCCGGGTGAAGACCGGTTCGCCGCCGATCGCTTCGTACAAGGTGGTGGGGTCAGGTTCGGTCACGGACACAGCTCCATTCTGCCCTTGTCCTACTGCGCGGCGGGGCCGGACGACATAAAGCGCCCCAGAGGTGGCTCGAAGCCGGCTTCGTCGAACGCGGCGAGCAGATGCGCCCGCAGCGCGCGCTGCACGGCCCACTGCTTGCCCGGCCGGACCTTCACCGTCAGGCGGAGCTTGATGCTCTCGGGGGTGACGGTCTCCACGCCGAGCATCTCCGGCGGCTCCAGCACGTTCGGTGCGAGCCCCTCGCTCTCCAGGAGCGTCTTCGCCTTCTCGGCCATCAGTTCGGTGGCCTTTTCGACGTCGGCGGAGTAGCTGAGCGGGACGTCGACGACGGCCACCGCGAAGCCCTGGCTCGAGTTGCCGACCCGCAGCACCTCGCCGTTGCGGACGTACCAGACGGTGCCGTTGATGTCACGCAAGGTGGTGATCCGGAGGCCGACGGCCTCGACGGTGCCGGACGCCTCACCGACGTCGACGACGTCACCGACGCCGTACTGGTCCTCGATCATCATGAACATGCCGGACAGGAAGTCCTTGACCAGGTTCTGCGCGCCGAACCCGAGCGCCACGCCGACGATGCCCGCCGAAGCGATGATCGGCGCGAGGTCGATGCCCAGTTCGCCCAGCACCAGGATGAACGCGAGGCCGTAGATCAGGAACGTCGCCATCGACTTGAGCACCGAGCCGATGGTGGCGGCGCGCTGACGCCGCCGTTCCATCACCGCCGAGCCGAGCACCTCGGGAGCCTTCTCGCGCAGCGGTCTCAACAGGGCGGGCAGCTTCGACGAGCCGCCACCCGGCATCCGCGTCACGCGGTTGATCAGGCGTCGCACCAGGTACCGCAGCAGGAACGCCACGGCGACGATCATCAGGATCCTCAGCGGCTTCGTCAGAAGCCAGCCCGCGGAGGCGGAGAGCCATTCGTTCTTTGTGACCTGGAACACCTGATAGCACAGGCTGCCGACTTCGCGCGTGCAGGCCGGGGGTTCAGTGGGCAGCAGGTTCACGGAGAGGAAATGTCCTTTCGTACTCGACGGGGACCGGTCACGCCGCTCGTCCCCGGCGGATGCGAATCAGCCAACTTCATGTGGCCGCCGGGTCGCGTGCATGTGACACGTCCAGTAACACACGTGCACTTTGGGGCTGATCTGTGGTCGACTATGCCTGCACCGGTGGAGGTGGTCGAGTGCCAGACCGACAACCCATCCCCCTCGGCGTCCCGAGCCAAGCCGTGGCCGGACAGGCGCCGGAGGTCGTGTTGCGCGCCCATCCGGGAGGTGCCCCCTCGCACGGGGCTCCACCGGGCGGGCCGGGAACGCGGCCAGGGGGTGTTGCCCGCCCGCCCGGACAGCGTAGAGGGCGGGACCCGTCCAACACGGCGGTACCCACCACGACCACAGCGTCGTCTTGGGGCCGCAGACGGGTATTGCTGTTGAACGCCACGTTCGAACCGCTCACGGCGCTGCCGTTGCGGCGGGCGGTGGTCCTCGTGATGTGCGGCAAGGCCGAGGTGGTGCACGGCGACCCGGCGGGTCTCGAACTGCACGCTGCCACGGTCTCGCTGCCCGTGCCTTCGGTGATCCGGCTGAGCACCTACGTGCGCGTGCCCTACCGCGCGCAGGTGCCGCTGACCCGGGCCGGGCTGATGCACCGCGACCGGTACCGCTGCGCCTACTGCGGAGGGCGGGCCGAGACGATCGACCACGTCGTCCCGCGCAGTCGTGGCGGCCCCCACAGCTGGACGAACTGTGTGGCCTGCTGCGCCAAGTGCAATCACCGGAAGGCGGACAAGCTGCTTTCCGAGATCGGCTGGCGCCTGCGCGTCGTGCCGAGGGCCCCGCACGGGCCGCACTGGCGGCTGCTCGCGCATTCGAAGGAGGCCGACCCGTTGTGGCGGCCGTACCTGGGAACCGCGGCCTGACCTGACCACGAACACGTCGGCGCCCCGGCTGCCTCGCGGCGGCCGGGGCGGGCCGATGATGCCGTGGTGGAGCTCGTTACGAGTACGCCGTCCCCTGCAAACCGGTCGTGCTCGGACTCAGGCGGCGAGGGAGAAGTCGCTCTGGCAGGTGACGCGGGTGCCACGGGTGACCCGGGTTCCGCGGGTGACGCGCGTGCCGCACGTGACGCGGGTTCCGGCCGTCACGCGGGTGCCGCGAGTGACCCGGGTGCCACGCGTGACGCGGGTTCCGGCGGTGACGCGCGTTCCGCGGGTGACCCGGGTGCCGGCGGTGACCCGCGTACCGCGAGTGACACGAGTACCGCGCGTAACCCGTGTGCCCGCCGTCACACGCGTACCGGGCACGAATTCAATTTCGAAGAGTGACGAAATGTCGTCGATGATCGCCTGGCCGGGTGTCTGGGTGCTCTGCATGACATGTCCTCCTGCGACCGGTGCGTTACCTGCTGGGGTGGGGGAGCTGGGCGCAAGGCCCGTACAGGTGAAAAAGCTACGAGGATTTCAAGGCGGCGACAAGACGACAGCGCCGGGTGCGGCCGCCCGTACGTTGAGTTGCAACCTTTCGGCCTTGCGGGCTTCGCCCCAACGTGGGAGCGCTTTCGCGGCAAGCGGCGGACGGACCGCTCCGGACGACGAGCGGTAGGTGCCGTGCGAGCGGGTGCGGCCGCACGCCATCGGATACGCTCACGCGCGTGAACCTTGTCGAGACGATCCTGGTCTTCGCGGTGATCCCCTTGGTCATCTACGCGCTGTGCGGGGTGGCCACGCTGCGGTCGAAGGGCGCGGGCGTCGCCCGGTACCGGCCGGGGCAGCCGTGGGAGTACCCGGCCATGTGGTGGAGCGCCAACCCCGACGGTGTCGGCGCCAGGCATTCGCACGCGGGCGGCGCGACCGCCGTCGGTGCGGCGGACGGAGCTTCGGTGACGGGAGGCGCTCGTGGCAACTGGTGAACTGACCCATTCGTCCACCGCTGTTGACGAAGAGCCCGGTTACGGTGCCGCCGTTACTTCCAGCGGCCGGATTTCCGCCGCCAAGATGTACGAACCGGCTGGTCCGAACAGCCCATTCACGACCCAGCAGCTTGCCCGGCTGGACGAAGCGCTGACCCTGGCCAGCCGCGAGACCGGCCTGGACTTCAGCGTGTACCTCGGTGACCTCGGCGAGGACACCCGCGTCACCGCCGAAGGCCTGCTGAGCTCGACCGACGACCCGGCCGACGGCGTCGTCGTCGCCGTGTCGCCCGGCCAGCGCGTCATCGAGATCGTGACGGGCTCGCAGGCCCGGCACCGCCTGCCCGACCGCGGCGCGAAGCTCGCCGTGGCCAGCATGGTCGCCTCCTTCAAGGAAGGCGACCTCATCGGCGGCCTCGTGAACGCGCTCCGCATGCTGAGCGACCAGGCGGGCGCTCCGCAGCACTGACGGAGCTGAAGGGGACTTTCCCCGCATAAGACGCAGCAAAGGGGCCCTTCACCGCATCGTATGCGGTGAAGGGCCCCTTCAGCTCTTTCTAGACGCCGGCCTGCGAGTCGAACTCACGGGCGGCCAGCGCCCGCACGATCCCGGCCCGGCCCTCCGACACGAGGCGACGCAGCGCCGCCGGGTGCTCCCCGGCCAGCCACTCGTCCGACGCCTCCACCGTGGACGGCTCGACGGCCCACGACGGGTACAGCCCGACCACGGTCGGCTGCGCGCGCTCGCTGGAGCGCCGCTGCCACACCTCGTCGATGACCTCGAAGTAGCGCGTCACGTAGCCGCCGAGCAGGTGCTTCTGGCCGGGGTGGGAGAAGCCGGTGATGAGCGAGTCGCTGACCGCGTTCGGCAGCTCGTCGTCGTACACCGCCCGCTGCCACGCGTCGGCCTTCGCGTCCTCGGTCGGCCGCAGCGCCCGCGAGCGCTCCGCCTGGCGCCGTCCGGCGGCGGTGTCGTCCTTGGCGAGCTCCGCGTCGATCTCGGGGTTCTCCGCCTTGCCGTGCGCGACCAGCGCGTGCAGCAGCCGCCAGCGCAGATCGGTGTCGACGGTCAGGCCTTCCAGCGGCGCGGTGCCATCGAGCCAGCCCGCGATGATCTGCAGCGTCTTGTCGTCCAGCACGCAACCGGCGAGCGAGTTCACGAACGCCAGCTGGTGGTCCGAACCGGCCTCGGCGCCCTGCGCCAGCTCCAGCAGCCGCGCGGAGAACTCCGGCCAGCCCTTGTCCGCCGCCCACGCCGGGTTCGCGTACGAGTTCAGCGCCGTCTGCGCCTGCAGCAGCAGCCGCTGCACCACGCCGACCTCGGTCTCGGTGTGGACGCCGCGCTGCACCAGGGTGACGAAGTCGCGGGCCTTGAGCTCGGCCTCGCGCGTCATCTCCCACGCCGCCGACCAGCACAGCGTGCGGGGGAGCGGGTCGGTGATGTCGGCGATGCGGTCGATCAGCGTGGTCAGCGACGCCGGGTCGAGCCGCATCGTGCAGTAGGTCAGGTCGTCGTCGTTGACCAGCACGAGCTTGCCCGCCGGGAGACCGATCAGCCCCGGCACCTCGGTCCGCTCGCCGTCGACGTCGAGTTCGACGCGGTGCTTGCGGACGATCTTGCCGCTCTCGTCCTCGTCGTAGACGCCGACCGCGACCCGGTGCGTCCGCAGTTCACCGGCACCCGGCTTGGCACCGGTCTGGGTGACGGCGAACGCGGTGTACGTGCCGTCGGCGCCGACCTCGTAGCGCGGGCTCAGCGAGTTGAGACCGGTGGTCTCCAGCCACTGCGCGCTCCACCACGACAGGTCGCGGCCCGAGGCCTCTTCCAGCGCGCCCAGCAGGTCCGCCAGGGTCGCGTTGCCCCAGGCGTGCTTGCCGAAGTAGACCTTGAGGCCTTCGAGGAAGTGCTCCAGCCCGACATAGGCGACGAGCTGCTTGAGCACGCTCGCGCCCTTGGCGTAGGTGATGCCGTCGAAGTTCACCTCGACCGCGTGCAGGTCGACGATGTCCGCGGCGATCGGATGCGTCGACGGCAGCTGGTCCTGCCGGTACGCCCACGACTTCTCGATGTTCGCGAAGCTGGTCCACGCGTTCTTGTACTCGGTGGCCTCGGCCTGGGCCAGCACGCTCGCGAAGGTCGCGAACGACTCGTTCAGCCAGAGGTCGTCCCACCAGCGCATGGTGACGAGGTCGCCGAACCACATGTGCGCCATCTCGTGCAGCAGCGTCTCGGCGCGGCGCTCGTAAGCGTAGCGGGTGACGCGGCTGCGGAAGACGTAGTCCTCCAGGAAGGTGACCGCGCCGGCGTTCTCCATCGCGCCCGCGTTGAACTCCGGCACGAACAGCTGGTCGTACTTGGAGAACGGGTACGGGGTGGCGAACTTCTCGTGGTAGAAGGCGAAACCCTGCTTGGTCTCGGTGAAGAGCTTGTCCGCGTCCATGTGCTCGGCGAGCGAGGCACGGCAGTAGATGCCCAGTGGGATGGTGCGGTGCTCGTCGCTGAATTCGTCGCGCCACTCGCTGTACGGGCCCGCGATCAGCGCGACCAGGTAGGTCGAGATCCGCTCGGACACCTTGAACACGGTGCGGACGGCCCCTTCCGGGGTCTCCTCGGCCGACTCGACCAGCGCGTTCGAGATGACCTTCCAGTCCTTCGGCGCGATCACGGTGAGCCGGTAGACCGACTTGAGGTCGGGCTGGTCGAAGCAGGCGAACATGCGCTTCGCGTCCGCGGTCTCGAACTGCGTGTAGAGGTAGACGCCGTCGTCGACCGGGTCGACGAACCGGTGCAGGCCCTCGCCGGTGTTCATGTAGCGGCAGACCGCGTCGACGACGAGCTCGTTCGACTCGGCGAGGCCGGGCAGCTCGACGCCCTTGTCCTCGACGTACCCGCTGACGTCGAGTTCCGTCCCGTTGAGGACGGCCGACTCGATCCCCTCGGCGACGATGTCGACCCACGACGCTTCGCCGCTTCTGGCGCTGGCGAACTTGATCGTCGTCTTCGACGTGAAGGTCTTCTCACCGGGACCGCCGCGGCCGTCGGTCAGATCCAGCTCGATGTCGTAGGACTCGACGTCGAGCAGTTCCGCGCGCAGCTTGGCTTGGTCTCGGGTCAGATTGGGGGCGGGCACTGGCACCTCTGGTCATCGGTATCGGTTTTAGTTTCCAACTACAGGCATCCAATCATGTCGGGGCCCGTGCTGACGACGGGAACAACGCCGACGGCCGCGATGTTGGCTCGCTGTGTAGCACCGGTGTGCGCACCGGCCCGCCCAAGACGATGGCACTGGGAGAACCTGATGACCGCCCCGTCCGAGAAGACCAAGGTCGACTTCTACTTCGATCCGATCTGCCCCTTCGCCTGGATCAGCTCGCGCTGGATCCTCGAGGTGGAGAAGCACCGCGACCTCGACCTGAGGTTCCGGATCATGAGCCTGTCCGAGCTCAACAGCGGTCGCGAGGACCTGCCTGAGCAGTACAAGGAGCTGTTGGACCGCGGCTGGGGCCCGGTCCGCGTCGCCACCGCGCTGGCGCAGAAGAACGGCGAGGAGGCGCTGCGCGACTTCTACACGGAGTTCGGCACGCGCCACCACAACCAGGGCGACAAGGACATCCCCAAGGTCATCAAGGAGACCCTCGAGGCCATCGGCGCGCCGGCCGAGCTGGCCGAGGCCGCGGAGTCGGCCGAGTACGACGAGGCGCTGAAAAAGAGTCACTACGAAGGTATGAATCCGGTCGGAATGGACGTCGGCACCCCGACCATCCACATCGACGGCGTCGCCTTCTTCGGCCCGGTGCTCAGCTCGATCCCGCGTGGCGAGGACGCCGTCAAGGTCTTCGACGGCGCCCGCGCGCTGGCGAGCTATCCGGACTTCTTCGAGCTGAAGCGCACCCGCTCCGGTGAGCTGAACTTCGACTAAGGGGTCGCCAATGCGGCCCTGGTGACATCGTCCGGGTAGGAGGACCTCGCGACGGCTTCGTCCGTCGTGAGGTCTCCCGCCGCGATCCGGGTCATGAGCGCGACGAGTTCGCGCAGCCCGTCGCGGTGCTTCTCGATGAACGCGGTGCCGACGGGGTCGCCGTGCCCGGCCACGATGATCTTCGGGTCCAGCGCGAGGATCGCGTCCATCACACCGGGCCATTCGGCCAGGAAACTGCCGTCGTTGAACGAGAACGCGCTGAAGCCTGCTTCGGCGTTCTCGACGGCGTCGCCCGCGTAGACGACCCCCGCGTCGGGCACGTGCACGAACAGGTCGTGATCGGTGTGGGCCCGGCCGAGGAACCGAAGCACGACGGTGCGGTCGCCGAGGCCGATTTCGGCGGTGTCAGTGACCGGTTTGTCCGGCAGGGTGATCTCGGTGCGTTTCAGCGCCTCCGCCATCTCCGGCCGGTTTTCGCCGAGGTAGTGCTGCATCCACTTGAGCCGTGCGCCTTCGCCGTAGGTGGTCAGCTCGGTCAGGCATCCTTCGTGCGCCCAGACGTCGCACGGCAGGAACGCCGTCGTGCCGAAGGCGTGGTCGAAATGCGCGTGGGTGTAGACGACCGACCACGGCAGCGGCGTGATCTCCCGTACCGCCGCGGCCAATTCGGCGCCCTGGTCGACGTCGCCGCGGACGTCGACGACCAGGCAGCGCTCAGAGCCCACGACCAGGCCGACGGTCAGGTCCAGCTCCTCGTAACGGCGGGCGTACACGCCGTCCGCGAGTTCGAGCCAAGTCACGAATCCTCCAGAATTCCGTTGCGCAGAACCGGAACAGTGCCGCTGCTATCGAGCTTCGCGGCGAGCCGCACGTCGTTCGCGTGCCCGGCCTCGGCAAGCTCGCGCCCTGAAGAACACTCTGTCAGTGCTTCGGAGATGTCGATCGCTTCTGCCGCGACGGCCGCGAGACGGGCTTCGGCGGACAGGCGGCCGTAGCCCTCCAGCGCCGCGACGATCGCTCCCGCGCCGAGCTGGTCCTCGACGCACGGCCTCAGCGGCCCGAACGTCTTGGTCTCGGAGCGGATGTCGATGCCCCAGCGTTCCCCGGCCGGGACGACGCCGATCGGGCTTCCGTTCGCCAGCTCCGCCGCGCGGGCGGCGACGGCGGTCGCGTTGCGCAGGCATCCGGCCAGAACGACGGCACCGGTCGTGGCGGCGGCGTCGCAGAGCGTAGCGCCATTGGGGGAGGGGAGTGCGAGAAGTGTGCCGGAAGGGATTCGCGTCACAGAGGAAGGACGCAAGGACCAGCGTTTTTCACCCGCGAGGATGGCGCCCCGCGCTTTCGCGGCTTCCTCACCGCGCCGATCGCGCCAGCGGACCGGAAGCACGCGGCCGCCGTTGCCGAGCACGAGATCCGTTGTGGTGCAGAAGGAAAGCACGTCGACGATGACGAGAACGGCGCAGTCCCCGCCCAAGGCGGTGACGCCCTCGCTTCCCCATTCGAGTCTGATGTCCACCCCCACAGCATGCCCGCGCCGGAACGTGATGGCAGACTCCGCGCTGTGCGTGTTTACCTTGGCTCCGACCATGCCGGTTTCGAACTGAAGAACCACCTCGTGGCCCACCTCAAGGAGCAGGGCCACGACGTCGAGGACGTCGGTCCCTTCGTCTACGACGCGGCCGACGACTACCCCGCTTTCTGCATCGAGGCTGCTCGCCGCGTCGTCGCGGACGAGGGCAGCCTCGGCATCGTCGTCGGCGGCTCCGGCAACGGCGAGCAGATCGCGGCCAACAAGGTGAAGGGCGCTCGCGCCGGCCTCGCGTGGAGCGCCGAGACCGCGAAGCTCACCCGCGAGCACAACCACGCCCAGCTGATCGGCGTCGGCGCGCGGATGCACACCACCGAAGAGGCCACGGAGATCGTCGAGGCGTTCCTCGCGACCCCGCCGAGCCCGGACGAGCGCCACGGCCGCCGCGTCCAGCAGATCCTGGACTACGAGAACACCGGCTGGCCGCCGCCGCTGCCCGAGCACTGACATGCCCGAGGGGCACACGCTCCATCGCCTGGCACGTCTGCACAAACGCCGGTTCGCCGGGCACCCGGTCGAGGTGAGCAGCCCGCAAGGACGCTTCGCCGCCGAAGCGTCCCGTTTGGACGGCCAGGTGCTGGTGAAGGCCGAGGCGTACGGGAAGCACCTGTTCCACGGCTACGGTCCATACGGGACGGTGCACGTCCACCTCGGCCTCTACGGCACGTTCTCCGACGTACCGCTGCCCGCTCTGGAACCGGTGGGGCAGGTGCGGATGCGGCTGGTCGGCCCGACGCATTCGGCCGACCTGCGCGGCCCGACCCGGTGTGAACTCCTGGACGGACCCCAGGTCGACGCGATCAAGGCACGGCTGGGCCCGGACCCGCTGCGCCGCGACGCGAAGCCGGACAAGGCGTGGGAACGGATCTCGCGGTCGAAGACGTCGATCGCGGCACTGCTGATGGACCAGTCGGTGCTGGCGGGCGTCGGCAACGTGTATCGTGCCGAAGTGTTGTTCCGGCACGGTGTCGCCCCGCTCGTCCCCGGCCGCGCGCTCGACCGCGGGCTGTGGGACGACATGTGGGCGGATCTCGTGACGCTCATGCGGCACGGTGTCCGGGTGGGACGGATCGACACGGTCGCGCCGGAGCACCTGCCCGAGGTCACGGGCCGCGCGCCGCGGCAGGACCGGCACGGGGGCGAGGTCTACGTCTACCGGCGCGAGGGGATGCCCTGTCTGGTGTGCGGGACTGCGGTGCTGCGGAGCGATCTGGCGGCGCGGAATCTCTTCTGGTGCCCTACCTGCCAGCCCGCCTGACGAGCCGGGTGAAGGGCCCTTTCCCCGCATCAGACGCAGCGAAGGGGCCCTTCACCGCATCTCATGCGGTGGAGGGCCCCTTCAGCCCGCGCTAGAAGTCGAAGCCCCCGCCGTCGAAACCGCCGCCATCGAAGCCGCCGCCGTCGAATCCACCGGCGTCCCCGCCCATGTCTCCGCCGGCGTCGCCGCCGGCATCACCGGCACCGGCGTCCTCCTGGCCCGCGTCATAGCCCGATTCCCAGGCCGACGCGCTCGCGATGCCCGCCATGCCGGAGAACATCGCGCTGAACAGCAGCATCGAACCGAGACCCCAGGCGCCGGCGACGAGCGCGGGTTTCCACCACGGCTCGCTGTACCAGCCCTGCGGCACCGGACGGCCCGCCACGCGGCCACCGGGGTAGTAGTGCGGCGTGCGCTGGCTCGGGTCCGGCGAAGCCTCGTAGTGCTCGCCCTCGACGTCGACCGAGCGGTACTCGGTGACCTTGCCGGCCGCGTCGCGCTCTTCGCTGCCGGGAAGCTCCGGACCGGGGTCCATGCCCATCGCGAGCCGCGCCGCGCGGACGTAGTAGAGCCCCTCGATGGCGGTCTCGCGCACCAGCCGGGCCTGCTCGACGGTCTGCGCCTGCTCCATCTGCGAGCCCGCCGCGGTGAAACGTTCGGACGCGTCCGCCATCGCCTGCTGGGAGGCGGTGTCGGTGCCGGTGAGGTTCATGACCTGACCGCCGAGCCGCTCGACGAGGCGCCGTGCGTCGGCCTTCGCGTCGTCCAGCTGGCGCTTCTTGGCCGCCGCCTGGGATTTCGCGAAGTAGATGCCGCCGCCGACCACGACGACGAGGAGCACGATCAGGAAGATCGCGGTGCCCATGGGTTCACTCCAGGAATCGTTCGGCCTTTGCTCCGATCAACGCGGAGCGCCCGCCGGTGGTTCCCGCGCGCACTGGCGGGAGAAACTAGAACACGTTATAGTTCGGCCCCATGAAGTTCACCCTGTCGATCGCGATGAATCCGCTCGATCAGCTGGGCGAACTCGCCCGTGCGGCCGAAGAAGCGGGTTTCTCCTCGATCGCGCTCCCGGATTCCCTGTTCTATTCCGAAACGGTCTCGGCCGACTATCCGTACACGCCCGACGGCAGCCGCTTCTGGACCGAGGAGACGCCCTGGGCCGATCCGCTGATCGCGGCCGCGTCGATGGGCGCGGTCACCGAACGGCTCACCTTCTACACCTCCGTGCTCAAACTGGGCTCCCGCAACCCGGTCCTGCTCGCCCGCCAGGTCAACTCCGTCGCGGCGCTGACCGGTGGCCGCTTCGGGCTCGGGCTCGGCGTCGGCTGGTCGCCGGAGGAGTTCCGCTGGTGCGGCGCGCCGTACGAGCGGCGCGGCAAGCGCGTGGACGAGGCCATCGAGGTGCTGCGCCTGATCCTCGGCGGCGGGATGGTCGAATTCCACGGCGAGTTCTTCGACTTCGACAAGCTCCGGATGAGCCCGGCGCCGCCGTCGCGCGTGCCGTTCTACATCGGCGGGCACACCGACGTCGCGCTGCGCCGGGCCGCGCGTGTGGCGGACGGCTGGTCGTCGGCGATGATGAAGTTCGACGACCTCCGCGATACGATCGCCAAGCTGCGCGGGCTGCTGGCCGACCAAGGCCGCGCCGGCGATCCCTTCGAGTACCAGGCCGTCTGCATCGACAAGTTCGGTCTCGACGGCTACCGCGAACAGGGCGATATCGGCGTCACCGACATCATCACCATGCCGTGGGTGTTCGACGGCCTCGGTTTCGATGCCGAAGTCGGCCCGAAACTCGATTCCATCAAGAAGTTCGGCGACGAGATCATCGCGAAGATCGGAGACTGAACCATGGGTGTCGACGTCTGCTGGGATCCGGCCGCCACACAGCCTCCCGCGCGTCAGGCCGCGTTCCGCTCGATGACCGCCGTCACCGCCGGGGACAAGGCCGCCTGGCTCGCGCTCTTCGCCGGAGACGCCGTCGTCGAAGACCCCGTCGGCCCGTCGATGTTCGACGAGGAAGGCAAGGGTCATCACGGCCAGGACGGGATCAGTGCCTTCTGGGACAAGACGATCGCGAACGTCGAACGCTTCCAGTTCACCATCCGCGATTCCCACGCGGCCGGGGACGAGGTCGCGAACGTCGGCACGATCACGACGTATCTGCCCGGTGGCTACCGCGTCGACACCGACGGCGTGTTCGTCTACCGGGTACGCGAAGACGGGCTGATCGTGTCGATGCGCGCGTTCTGGGAAACCGAGCGCGCCATGGCCACGGCCCGCCAAGAGAGCTGAGCATGCGACGGCGGCTCGTGATCACGCTCCTGGCCGTCGTGGCCGCGGGCGTGGTCGCCGCCGTCGTGGTGACCTCCCGTGAGGAACCGCGTCCGGCGGCGGAATCCAGCCCGCCGCCATCGGCGCCGGTGACGACGGCGCCACCACCCGTGGCCTTCTGCCCGGAGACCGCGGAATCGGATCGCGTGCGTTCCCCGTCCGGCCTCGACGGGAAGACGGAGCCGCGCACGCCGTCCGGCCCCCATCGGCTGGCCTACTTCGTGGTCGACGGCAAGGGCATGAGCGACTTCACCGGCACCGCCGCCCAGCATCTGCCGATGGGGACTTCCCAGGACGGGCAGGTCCAGGTGGTGGTGTGCGAGTACCCGAAGCCGACGGACAGGCCCATCGGCACCTGTGACGGGTACGAGCGGCAGGGGAAGGCGCCTCTCTCCGTCGCGGTCACCGGTGTCCAGTACACCTACAAGGCCTATGACGCCGAAAGCAAACGTCTGCTCGACACCTTCGCCCTGCCCGGGATCCGGGTGTGCCCGAGCTCGGTGACGACGTTCGACGACGTTCCCCGCGCGATCGAGGCCCGATCCGACTACACCGCGGTGATCGACCGTCTGCTGCCGCATCTGCGCAGGTGAAGCTCAGGTGAGCCGCTCCGCGCGCCGCGTCAGGTACTGCTTCTCGGGTTCGCTCGCGGTTCTGCCGGCGGCCCGGAGGTAGGCCTCGCGCGCGGCGCCGGTGTCCCCGGCCAGTTCCAGCAGGTGCCCGCGGACGGAATCGAGCCGGTGGGTCTGGCTCATCCGGTTGTCGTCGTCGAGCGTGGCCAGCAGTTCGAGGCCCGCTTCCGGCCCGTTGACCTCGGCGACCGCGACGGCGCGGTTGAGCGTGACGACCGGGCCGGGCGAAATCTTTTCGAGGACGTCGTAGAGCGCGAGGATCTGGGGCCAGTCCGTGTCGGACGCGGTGGCCGCCTCGGAGTGGACGGCGGCGATCGCGGCCTGCACCTGGTACGGCCCGACCGGGCCCGCCGCCAAGGCCTCGCTCACCAGCGACACGCCTTCGGCGATCATTTCCGCGTTCCAGCGCGAACGGTCCTGCTCGGCGAGGGGGACGAGCGAGCCGTCCTCACCGGCGCGGGCGGCGCGGCGGGCGTCGGTCAGCAGCATGAGCGCGAGCAGGCCGGTGACCTCGTCCTCGTCCGGCATGAGCCGCCGGAGCAGCCTGGTCAGCCGGATCGCTTCGGCGGTCAGGTCCGCGCGGTGCAGGTCGGGGCCGCCGCTGGTCGTGTAGCCCTCGTTGAAGATCAGGTACAGGACTTGGAGGACGACGCGGAGCCGTTCGGCCAGTTCCCCGGCGGGCGGCAGGACGAACTCGGCGCCCGCCTTCTTGATGGTCTGTTTCGCCCGGCTGATCCGCTGGGCCAGCGTCGATTCCGGGACCAGGAACGCGGTCGAGATCTCGCCCGTGGTCAGGCCCCCGACGGCGCGCAGGGTGAGCGCGAGTTGCGACGGCGCGGACAAGGAAGGGTGGCAGCACAGGAAAAGAACGGTGAGCGTGTCGTCCGAATCGGACACAGCGGCTGGAGCCGGGGCCATCAGCGCGTCGTTCTCCTCGCGCCGCCGTCGCGCGCTTTCGCTGCGCCACTCGTCCACCAGCCGCCGGGTCGCGACCGTCGCGAGCCAGGACTTCGGACTGTCCGGGACGCCCTGCTCCGGCCATTGCTGCGCGGCCGAGAGCAGGGCCTCCTGGACGGCGTCCTCGCAGGCGTCGAACTGCCCGTGCTTGCGCACCAGCAACCCGATGACCTGCGGGGCCAGCTCCCGCAGGAGCGCTTCCACCTGGCGATCGTCCTTCACGACGCCAGTCTTACCTCATGGAGACCGTCAGGCGATGGGGGAGTAGTGCGAAGCGTCGCCTTCGAGGGATTCGCTCGGCACCCCGTCGATGCCGACCGGGACGTCGCCCGCCACGGTCACCCGGTTCAGACGGCGGGGCAGGTCGTCGTAGTTGTCGACGGCGTAGTGCTGGGTGATGCGGTTGTCGAACAGCACCAGCTGGTTCGGCTCCCAGCTCACCCGCACGACGTTCTCCGGCCGTGTCACGTAGGACTGCAGCAGCCGCAGGATGTCCCGCGACTCGCCCTTGGACAGCCCGACGATCCGCTGCGCGAACCCGCCGATGTACAGCCCGCGTTCTCCGGTCACCGGATGCACCCGCACCACCGGGTGGACTGTGCGGAACTTCTGCGAGACGAACACCTTCCGGCGCTCCTGCTCCGCCTCGTCGAGGGTCTCCGGCGCTTTCGCGTAGTCGTAGTCGTTGGTGTGCTCGGCGCGCAGCGTGTCCGCGAACGCCCGGAGTGGCTCGGGCAGGTCCCGGTAGGCCGCGGCCGAGTTGGCGATCAGCGTTTCACCGCCGTACGGAGGGACGACCAGGCTGCGCAGCGTGCTGGCCTTCGGCGGGTTGAGCACGAAGGTGACGTCGGTGTGCCACTGGTTCGCGCGGCCCTGCTCGCTGTCGACCGGCAGGATGGCGGGCTCGCCGTCCACCGACGGGACGGTCGGATGTGCCTTGGTCAGTTCGCCGAAGTGCTCGGCGAACCGCTGCTGGCCCGCGTCGTCGAGGTCGACGTCGCGGAAGACGAGCGCCTTGTGCTCGTGCAGGGCCTCGGTGACGAAGGCGACGGTCGCGGTGTCGAGGTCCTTGGCCGGATCGACGCCGATGACCTGCGCGCCGATCCTGCCGGTGATCTTGCGGACCTCGACCTGGGTGTTCAGGGCGGTCATGCGGCGTGCTCCTTTACTCGGGTGCGGGTGACAGGGCGGGCGAGGCCGTAGTGGCCCCGCAAGGTCGTGGCGGTGTATTCGGTGCGGAACAATCCGCGCCGCTGGAGTTCCGGGACGACGAGGTCGACGAAGTCCTCTAGGCCGCCTGGAAGCGTGGGCGGCATGACGTTGAAGCCGTCCGCGGCGCCTTCGGTGAACCAGTGCTCCAGCTGGTCGGCGACCTGCGTGGCGGTGCCGGCGAACACGCGGTGCCCGCGACCGCCCGCGAGCCGCTCGATCAGCTGGCGGATGGTCAGGTTCTCGCGCCTTGCCAGGCCGGTGACCAGTTCGAAACGGCTCTGCGCGCCTTCGGTGAACGTGCCGACGTCGGGTAGCGGACCGTCGAGCGGATATGGCGTCAGATCGTGGTCGAGCATGGTCGACAACTGCCGCACGCCGTACGCGGGCGTGATGAGGGCGTTGAGTTCGGCCTCGCGTTCCTTCGCCTCGGCCTCGGTGCGGCCCAGGATCGGGCTGATCCCCGGCAGGATCTTGATCTCGTCGGGAGAGCGGCCGTATTTCGCGAGCCTTCCCTTGACGTCGTCGTAGAAAGCCTTGCCCTCGGCGAAAGTCTGCTGCGCGGTGAACACCGCCTCGGCGAACCGGGCCGCGTACTCCTTGCCCGTCTCCGAGGAACCGGCCTGGACGAGCAACGGATGCCCCTGCACCGGACGCGGGATGTTCAGCGGTCCGCGCACCTGGAAATGTGGCCCGTTGTGGTCGATCGGATGGATGCGGTCGGTGTCGGCGTAGACCCCGGTCGCCTTGTCGATCACAGCCGCGCCGTCGTCCCAGCTGTCCCAGAGTTTCTTCGCCACTTCAAGGAATTCAGTGGCGCGTTCGTAGCGGAGCGCGTGCGGGGGCCGGGCGTCGCGGTTGAAGTTGCGGGCCTCGTCCTCACCGGCCGACGTCACGATGTTCCAGCCCGCGCGGCCACCGCTGAGATGGTCGAGCGACGCGAACTTCCTGGCCAGGTGGTACGGCTCGTTGTAGGTCGTCGACGCGGTGGCGATCAGGCCGATGTGCTCGGTGGCCCCGGCCAGCGCCGAAAGCAGCGTCAGCGGCTCGAACAGGGTGTGCGAGTTGTAGCGGACGTTGCCCCACAAGGCGACGCCGTCGGCCAGGAACAGCGAATCCAGCTTGCCGCGCTCCGCCGTGCGCGCGATGTCGACGTAGTGCTTCAGTGATGCGGCCCGGTGCGGATCCGTACTCGGATGCCGCCACGCCGCCTCGTGATGACCGTTCGGCATCACGAACGCGTTGAGGTGCAGGTGTTTCATGCCTTCTCCTTGACACGCCAGGTGGAGAACCGCCGCTCCAGCGCGACGAAGCCCGCGTTGATGGCCAGGCCCAGCACCGAAACCGTGATGATCGCGGCGTACATCTGCTGGATCTGGAAGTTGACCTGCGAGTTGTTAATCAGATAGCCGAGCCCGGCCTTGGCGCCGACCATTTCGGCGGCGATCAGGATGAGGATCGAGTACGCCGCCGCCATCCGGATACCGGTGAAGATGGTCGGCACGGCCGACGGCAGGATCACCTTGCGGAACAGGTTCGGGCTCGACAGCCCGAGCGAGCGCGCGGCCTTGACCAGCAAAGGATCCACGGTGTTCACCCCGGCGATCGTGTTGAGCAGTACCGGCCAGACGCAGGCGTAGACGATCAGCGTGATCTTGGACACCTCGCCGATGCCGAGCAGGAGCGTGAACACGGGCAGCAAGGCCAGTGCGGCGGTGTTGCGGGCCAGCTCCAGCAGCGGGTTCAGGAACTCCGCGAGCGGCCGGTACCAGGCGATCAGCAGGCCGAGCGGCACCGAAACGGCCACCGCGATGACGAATCCGGCGGCGGACCGGCCGAGACTCGCCAGCAGATGGTCTGCCAGCTGCCCGTTGAGGATCAGCTCCCAGAGCGCGACGAGATCTTCCGACAGCGGCGGAAGGAAGGTTCTCGTGCCTTCGTCCAGGACGTACTGCGGAGCGAGCTCCCACACGGCGAGGAAGAGCAGGATCGCCGCCGAACTGCGGAAAGCCTTGCGCAGCGGGTTTTTCTTGCGGGGCTTCTCGGCGGCCTTCGGTCCAGTGTGGACTTTCGGGGCTTCGAGCGTCGCGGTCATGCGGCCCTCCGGATCTCGTCGTGCAGGAGTTCCCACAGCCGGTGGCGATGGGCCACGAACGCGGGTGCCGAGCGCAGGTCGTCGTTCGAGCGGTCGCCGAGGTCGATGTCGACGACGTCCTTGAGCCTGCCCGGCCGGGACGTGAGCACCGCGACCTTCTGTCCTAAATAGACGGCTTCCTCGATGCTGTGGGTGATGAAGACGATGGTCTTGCCGGTGCGCTGCCAGATCCGCCGCAGTTCCTCCTGCAGCAGTTCGCGGGTCTGGGAATCCAGCGCGGCGTACGGCTCGTCCATCAGCAGCACGTCCGGGTCGTAGGCGAGGCTTCTCGCGATCGCGACGCGTTGCTTCATCCCACCGGAAAGCTGGTGGGGAAGATGCTCCTCGAACCCGGAAAGCCCGACCAGGTCGAGGAATTCCCTTGCCCTTTCGGCGCGCTGCCGTTTGGTCAGCGTGCCGCCTTCGAGACCGAACTCGACGTTGGCGCGTGCGGTGCGCCAGGGGAACAGCGCGTACTGCTGGAACACGACCCCGCGATCCAGACCCGGCCCGGTGACGGGTTTCCCGTCGATCAGGACCTCGCCGGAGGTGGGTTTCGCGAGTCCGCCGAGCAGATCGAGCAGTGTGGACTTGCCGGAACCGCTCGGCCCGACCAGCGAGAGGAAGGTGCCGTCCTCGATGTCGAGCGAGACGTCGTCCAGCGCGGTCAGCGTGTCGAAGGTCTTGGTGACCGAGCGGAGGCTGATCTTGGCGGTCACGCGCCACCGCCTTCGCGGTACGGGTTGAATTCGTTGGTGTAGATCTTCTTGAGGTCGACCTGGTCGTCCTTGATGAATCCGGACTGCTTGAGCCAGTCTGTCCAAAGCGTGTAGTCGTTGTCGGAGATCAGCCCGCCCTTGGTGACGCCGGTGCTCTTCCAGTACTTGAGCGTGTCGGTGTTCTCGTTGCGGCCGCGGTTCTGGATGATCTTGGTGAACCGGGCGATGACCTCGTCGCGGGGTGTGGTGCGCGCCCATTCGATCGCCTTGGCCACGCCGGTGACGAAGGTCTTCGTGGTCTCCGGGTACTTCTTGATGAAGTCGGTCCGCAGCACGTACGGCCCGCCGTTGTAGGGGCCGAACGCCTCGACGTCCTTCACGATGGCTCGCACACCGCCTCCGGCGAGGGCGCGGTCCTGCAGGACGCCGTTGAGCGCGGCGACGTCGATCTGCCCGTTGCGCAAGGCCTGTTCGGTGTTGATCGGCGGCAGGACGACCAGTTGCACCTGGTCGATCTCGGCGTCGGAGAGGCCGCTGCGCTTGAGCCAGGTGTCGAGGGCGGCCTCCAGGTTCGCACCGACGGTGTTGACGCCGACCTTCTTGCCGATGAGGTCGCGTGGCGTGTGGATCGGGCTGTCTTCCTTGACGTAGAAGCCCAAGAAGGTCTTCTCGTCGGAGCCGTAGTAGTTGACGACGGCCTTGATCGGGGCGCCGGCGTCGACGAGTTTGGCGACCGCGCCGGTGAAGGCGCCGCCGAAGTCGGTCTGGTCGGTCGCGGCGGACTGGATGTCCTGCGGTCCGCTGATCGTGTTGCCGACCCACTTGAGTTTGACCGGGCCGAAGTATCCGAGGTCCTCGGCGAGTTCGGGGAAGGTGACGTTGTTCGCCGAACCCTGGTAGCGGAGTTCGAGCTTCTCCGGCTGCCCGGCCACGCCGGCCGGAGCCGCGGAGGCGCCGCAGCCCGACAGCGCCAATCCGGCGATGAGCGCGGCGATCAAGGGCACTGGTTTCTTCACGGTGGGCTCTTTCGTTCGGGTATGCGTCGTTGAAGAAGATTCTTCGCAGGCCCGGCGAGGAGCGTCAATTTTGCGATTTAGTGAAGTAACTCAGGAGGCGTTGGCGAGGTTGACGAAAAGCGGATCTTCGTAGAGCGCGTTCAGTATGGCCGCGCCACCGGCGGTCGCCAGTTCGGTTCCCGGAAAGCTCGACATCACAACGTTTTCCTGAGGTGACTGGCAGATCCAGGAGCGTCGGGCGACCTCGTCCCGGATCGTGGAAAGGCAGCCTTCGACGTCGCGTACACTCTGGTCGAGCACGATGAGGATTTCCGGATTGAGGACGTCGAAAAGTAACGCGGCGGCCTGTCCGATGATTCTCGCGCGTTCATGGAAAAGGGCGACGGCGTTTTTGTTTCCCAACTCCGCCAAACGGAGTACGTCGGCGAAGATCGGTTTTTCGATGATGTGCGCTTCGACGGCCTTGCGGGCGATCGTCCGCTCCGAAACGGTGGCTTCGAGGCAGCCGGAACGTCCGCAGCGGCAAGGCTCCTCGCTGTCGTCGACCCGCAAATGCGCGACGGCGCCCGCCGCCGACCGCGGTCCATGATGGACGGTGTCGCCGGTGGCGAAGGCGGCGTCGACCACGTTGCCGGTGAACAACTGCACGACACTGCGGCGCGCTCTCTGTTGTCCCAGCAGGCGTTCGGCGTGGATGAGCGCCCGCGAATGCCCGTCGACCCGGACGTCGAGACCGGTGACCTCGGTGAGCAGACCGCGCAACGGGACACCGTGCCAGCCGAGCAGACCGTGCTCCACCACCGTCCCGGACGCCTCGTCGACCCAGCCGCCGGTCGCCACCCCCAACCCGAGCGCCGTCCGCTCCGGCGCATGTCCGACGAGGAGATCGTCGAGCAGCTCCGCGATCTGCGCGACCTGGACGGCGGGCTCGGCACCGTGATGCGGGGCTTCCTGCTGTGCCAGCACTTTCCCGCGCAGATCCAGCAGTCCGACGGTGAGATGGTCGGCCGCGACATGCGCCCCGCACACCACGAACCGCTCCGTGTCGAGGTCCACCGGCACGAACGGCCTGCCGACCGCGCCGGCGACCTCAGGCAGCTCGGTGAGGAAGCCGCGGCGCATCAGCTCCGCCACATGCCCGGTGACGGCCGCGGCGCTCAGCCCGGTGCGGCGCGCGATGGTGCTGCGCGCGATCGCCCCTTCGTCCAGCACCGCGCGGAGCACCGCGCTGGCACTGGCGCTCCGCCTGCCGGTCACGGTGCCGATGTTCGCAAGCGGGTGGCGGCGGGCCTAGGGCTCTCACGATCCGGGAGCAAGCCGTCGGATGAACCTGGCGCTGTGTTCGCAGCGGTCCTCGTATCCCCGCGCGCGATAGAAGGCGTGCGCGGCCGTCCGGTGGCGGGAGCTGGTGACCTCCATGGTGTCGCAGCCCCAGCGCAGCGCCTCCGCTTCGGCTGCGGCGACCAGCTCGCGTCCGATCCCGGTTCCGCGCTTCGTCTCGTCCACCACCAAGGCCACGATCCGCCCGCCGGACCCCGGCCGCTCGAGAAGCGGGATCGCGACCACCGCGACGACACCGACCACCTCGCCGCCCGCCTCGGCGACGAACGCGGCACCCTCAGGATGGCGGGCCCAGCGTTCGAGCCGTCCGCGCACGTCCTCCACGTCGTTGTCCGGGTAGCCCAGCTCGGTGAGGAGCGCGGTCACGGCGGGGGCGTCGGTGGTGCGGGCGTGGCGGATCTCCATGATCGCCATTAAAGCCGAGCCGGTCACGCCGGACTGTGTGTGGATTTCGGGTCATCCAACGCGGCAAAACCCACACCGTCGATGTCGCCGGTCCACGTCCGCGTCGACCTTGATCAGGTCCGTCGTGGCCTCTTCGAGTGACAACGAGCGAAAACCGTCGAAGCGGCACGGCCAAGCCGAAACACCGGTGAACTCGCAGGTCGAAGACCTTGAGTCGGGATGACAGGATTTGAACCTGCGACCCTTCGCTCCCAAAGCGAATGCGCTACCAAGCTGCGCCACATCCCGTGACTCCCCCGATCTCCCGGGGGGTGTGCGCACAGCCTAGCGGGTCACGCTAAGCTGTTTTCGCACCCGGTACTCCGGGGGCACGCGGGTGTAGCTCAATGGTAGAGCCCTAGTCTTCCAAACTAGCTACGCGGGTTCGATTCCCGTCACCCGCTCCACAGCTCGACATCCGAACCCGCAGGCGCCTGGCCTGCGGGTTCTGTCGTTTCCGCTTCGGTCAGGCGGGGTCGGCGGGCTTGTTCTGCAGGCGGGTCCAGAGATCGTTGATCGGCTTGGTTCCGGCGCCCACGACCAGGCCGGTCACCAGGAGGTCGAGCCAGAAGGCGATCTGGGTCCCTTGGGGATCGATGATGGCGCGGAGCAGGGTGATGTTGGCCCCGGCGGCCAGCAGGCAGGCGAGTCCGGTGGCGAAGCCCCAGGTCACGATGGCGGTCCTGCTTCGCGCCTCGGCCAGTTTGGCCTTGGCCTCGGCGACGCCGGCGTCGTTTCCCGCCGAACGAGCAGTCCTGAGCTCGTTCTTCGCGTCGTCGGAGTTGGGGCCGAGAATCGGGGCGAAGGGCTGTACCAGCCGCTCGATCGCCAGCGCCAGCACGAAGAGCAGGGCGAACGCGTTGAAGTCGGCCGCGATCTGCGGTGGTGGGGTGTCACCCCAGAGCTGATGCACCTCGTCCAAGGCGACGTAGTAGCCGCCGAACAAAAGTGCGAAACCGGTCAGGATGGTCCGGGGATTCGGCATGGTCGACTCCTTTGTCGAAGTTGCGCAGGAGTCGCGCCGAAAAACTTAGATGTTACGGAGCGTGTAACTTTCCGGGCCTTGCCGTTACATATAGCCACAGTTGACAGGTTCGCGCGCCGACTTGATGTCGCGAAAGCCACTTCTGAAAGTGGCTTTCGCGACCTGCGACACACCGCCACCGGGACCGAAGGCTCAGTCCGCGCCGACGTCCGAGGAGTCCGACGGCGCCACGGCCTGCGAAAGGCCACTCGAGGCGGCGTCCGCCTCCAGGTGCGCGGCGATCAGGTCCAGCAGCTTGTCCGTGTCCACCGGCTTGGTCACGTAGTCGTCCGCGCCCGAAGCGAGTGTCCGCGCCTTGTCCTCCGCGGTCGCCTTCGCCGTGACGGCGATCACGGGCAGGTCTTCGTGCGCTGCCTCCGCGCGGATGGCGGTGATCGTGGCATTGCCGTCCAGCTCGGGCATCATCACGTCCATCAGGACGAGCGCGGTGTCCTCGTGACGTTCCAGCGCCCGGATGCCCGCGACGCCGGTCTCGGCGTAGATGACCTCCAGGCCGTTGCGCTCCAGCACTGCGGCCAGCGCGAAGACGTTCCGGAGGTCGTCGTCGACGATCAGGATCTTCTCGCCGTGGAACCGCTGTGCCGGCGCGGAGGGAGCCACCTGCGGTACCGCCATGATCAGCGGGACACCGCCTGCCGCGGCGGTGGTCGGGACGACCAGGTTCGCGGCGCTCACCGGCAGGTACAGCGTGAACGTGCTGCCCTTGCCGGGTTCGCTGCGGACGCGCAGTTCGCCGCCGAGCAGTTCCGTCAGCTGCTGGCTGATCGACAGGCCCAGCCCGGTGCCGCCGTACTTGCGGCTGGTGGTGCCGTCGGCCTGGCGGAACGCGTCGAAGATGATCGCGAGCTTGTCCGGCGCGATGCCGATTCCGGTGTCTTCGACGGCGAACGCGAGGACGCCGGGGGCCTTGCGGAGCGAGTCGGCTTCGACCTCGCCCGGATCGGCCATCCGGATGTGCAGCCGCACGCCGCCCTCGTCGGTGAACTTCGCCGCGTTGGACAGCAGGTTCCGCAGCACCTGCTGCAACCGGTGTTCGTCGGTGTGGATCGACGAGGGCACCGGCGGGTCGATCAGGACGGCGAACTCCAGGCCCTTGTCCGAAGTGAGCGGACGGCAGATCGATTCGACGTACTCGACCAGCTCGGGCAGCGTGACGTCGGACATCTGCAGGTCCAGGTGCCCGGCCTCGACCTTGGCCATGTCGAGGATGTCGTTGATCAGCTGTTGCAGGTCGCTGCCCGCCGAGTAGATCGTCCGCGCGAACTGGACCTGCTTCTCCGACAGGTTCCCGTCCGGGTTCTCCGAAAGCAGTTTCGCGAGGATCAGCGCGCTGTTGAGCGGGGTCCGCAGTTCGTGCGACATGTTCGCCATGAACTCGGACTTGTACTGCGACGCCATGGTCAGCTGCCCGGCGCGCTCTTCGAGTTCCTGCCGCGCCTGCTCGATCTCGCTGTTCTTGACCTCGATGTCGCGGTTCTGCTGCGCCAGCAGCGCCGCCTTCTCCGCGAGGTCCGTGTTGGACCGGCGCAGTTCCCGTTGCTGCGCCTGCAACTGCTCGGACCGGGCGCGCAGTTCCTGTGCCAGGCGCTGGGATTCGGTGAGCAGCGCCTCGGTGCGCGAGTTCGACTGGATGGTGCTGACGTTGACCGCGATGGTCTCCTTCAGCTGCTCCAGCAGGTCGATGTGGACGGTGCTGAAGGCGTTGATGGTCGCCAGTTCCAGCACCCCGAGGACCTCGCCCTGGAACAGCACCGGCAGCACGATCACGTTGACCGGCGCGGCCGAACCCAGTCCCGAGGAGATGAGCGCGTACTCCGGCGGTGCTTCGTGGACCAGTATCGTGCGGCGGTCGACGGCGGCCTGGCCGATGAGCGACTCGCCGGGGGAGAACCGCAGCCCGGTCTGGGATTTCGCCAGCCCGTAGGTCGCGATGCTCTCCAGGACCACCTCTTCCTGCTCGTCTTCGCGGGCGAGGAAGAACGCGCCCTGCTGGGCGGACACGAGCGGGGTCAGCTCGGACAGGATCAGCGACGCCACCGACGCGAGGTCCCGGTGCCCCTGCATGAGCGCGGACAGCCTCGCCAGATTGGTCTTGAGCCAGTCCTGCTCGCGGTTCGCGCGGGTGGTCTCCTTCAGGTTCGCGATCATCTGGTTGATGTTGTCCTTGAGCTCGGCCACCTCCCCGGACGCGTCGACGGTGATGTGCCGGGTCAGATCGCCGGCGGTCACCGCGGTGGCCACCTGCGCGATCGCCCGCACCTGGGTGGTCAGGTTCCCGGCCAGCTGGTTCACGCTTTCGGTCAGCCGCGACCACGTGCCCGCGACGCCGGGCACCTCCGCCTGGCCGCCGAGCGTGCCGTCCGTGCCGACTTCGCGGGCGACACGGGTGACCTCGGAAGCGAAGGCCGAAAGCTGGTCGACCATCGTGTTGATGGTGGTCTTGAGTTCGAGGATCTCGCCGCGCGCGTCGATGTCGATCTTCTTCGACAGATCGCCCTGCGCCACCGCGGTGGTCACCGTCGCGATGCTGCGGACCTGGCCGGTCAGGTTGTCGGCCATGACGTTCACGTTGTCCGTCAACGCCTTCCACGTGCCCGCCACGTTCGGCACGCGGGCCTGACCGCCGAGGATGCCCTCGGTGCCGACCTCGCGGGCGACCCGGGTGACCTCGTCGGCGAACGCGCGCAGCGTCTCGACCATGCTGTTGATCGTCTCGGCCAGGACCGCGACCTCACCCTGCGCGTCGATCGAGATCTTCTTCGACAGGTCGCCGTTCGCCACCGCGGTGGTCACGGTCGCGATGCTCCGCACCTGGTCGGTGAGGTTGGTGGCCATGACGTTGACGTTGTCGGTGAGGTCCTTCCAGGTCCCGGCGACGCCGCGCACCTGCGCCTGGCCGCCGAGTTTGCCCTCGGTGCCGACCTCGCGCGACACCCGGGTGACCTCGTCGGCGAACGCCGAGAGCTGGTCGACCATGATGTTGACGGTGTTCTTGAGCTCCAGGATCTCGCCGCGCGCGTCGACGATGATCTTCTGCGTCAGGTCGCCCTTCGCGACGGCGGTGGTGACCTGGGCGATGTTGCGGACCTGGTCGGTCAGGTTCTTCGCCATGAAGTTGACGTTGTCGGTGAGGTCCTTCCACGTCCCGGCCACACCGGGCACCTGCGCCTGGCCGCCGAGCCGCCCGTCGCTGCCGACCTCGCGGGCGACGCGGGTGACCTCGTCCGCGAACGCCGACAGCTGATCCACCATCGTGTTCAGCGTGTTCTTCAGTTCGAGGATCTCGCCCTTGGCGTCGACGGCGATCTTCTGCGACAGGTCGCCTTTCGCCACCGCCGTCGCCACCTGGGCGATGTTCCGGACCTGCGCGGTGAGGTTGTTCGCCATGAAGTTGACCGACCCGGTGAGGTCGCGCCAGGTCCCGGCGACGCCGGGCACCTGCGCCTGGCCACCGAGCTGACCTTCCGTGCCGACCTCGCGCGCCACCCGCGTGACTTCGTCGGCGAACGACGACAGCTGGTCGACCATCGTGTTGACGGTCGTCTTCAGTTCGAGGATCTCGCCGCGCGCGTCGACCGTGATCTTCTGCGTCAGGTCGCCCTTCGCCACCGCCGTGGTGACCTGGGCGATGTTGCGGACCTGGTCGGTCAGGTTGTCGGCCATCTGGTTCACCGAGTCGGTGAGCCCGCGCCACGTGCCGGCCACGCCCGGCACGGTCGCCTGGCCGCCGAGACGGCCTTCGCTGCCGACCTCGCGCGCCACCCGCGTGACCTCGTCCGCGAACGAGGACAACTGGTCGACCATCGTGTTCAAGGTGTTCTTGAGTTCGAGGATCTCGCCCTTGGCGTCGACGTTGATCTTCTGCGAGAGATCGCCCTGCGCCACCGCGGTGGCCACCTGGGCGATGTTGCGGACCTGGTCGGTCAGGTTGTCCGCCATCAGGTTCACCGAATCGGTGAGGTCGCGCCACGTGCCCGCGGCACCGGGGACCTGCGCCTGGCCCCCGAGACGGCCTTCGCTTCCTACCTCGCGGGAAACGCGGGTCACTTCGTCGGCGAACGCCGAGAGCTGGTCGACCATGATGTTGACGGTGTTCTTGAGCTCCAGGATCTCGCCGCGCGCGTCGACGTTGATCTTCTGGGTCAGATCGCCCCGGGCCACCGCGGTGGTCACCTGGGCGATGTTGCGCACCTGGTCGGTCAGGTTGCTGGCCATGACGTTGACGTTGTCGGTGAGATCACGCCACGTGCCCGCCACGCCCGGAACCTCGGCCTGACCGCCGAGCCGTCCCTCGGTGGCGATCTCGCGGGCCACTCTGGTGACCTCGGTCGCGAACCGCGAAAGCTGCTTGATCAGGCCGTTGACCGTCCTCGCGACTTCGGCGAACTGACCCTGCAGCGGCCGCCCGCCGACTTCCAGCGGCATCGGCTCGGACAGATCGCCCTCGGCGACCGCCCCGAGGACGCGGTTGAGCTCGGCCGTGGGCCTGCTCACGTCCTCGATCAGCCCGTTGACGACGTCGACCGCGGTGGCCCAGCCGCCGGGGCCGATCTCGGCCGCCACCCGCTCGGTCAGCCTGCCTTCCTTGCCGACCGCCTCGCGGACGCGCAGGAGTTCGGTCACCAGTCGCTGGTTCCGTTCGGCGATGTCGTTGAAGGCGCCCGCGAGCTGGGCCGCGAGCCCGTCTCCGTGCGCCACCAGCCGCCGGCGGAAGTTGCCGTCCCCGAGGTCACGAGCCGCCGCGAGCAGGCGTTCCAGGGTCGCTTCGTCCACCTGGCCGCCACCACCTTCCACGGGGATCCGGTCCCTTTGGGAGTGCTGTGTCATCTGTGTCGACCCTCTCCACCACGCATGCCAAGCCATGGTCGTCGCATCAGCGTGCCATGATTCGACCTACACTTCGAGCCAGTCCGCCCGCTCACACTGCGCTACCCGCAAGGCAGGAGGAGGTCCGGGAATGGTGTCACGGCCCGCCCCGGCCTCGACGTCGCTCCCCTCGGAGTCGTCGCCCCCGACGAGCGAGGGAGCCCTGCCCGAATCCGGGCGGTTCTGGCGTGAGCTGCTCGAAGACGTCCGTGACGCGGTGCTCGTGCAGGATGTCGGCGGCGCGCTGCGCTGGTCGAATCCCGCCGCTCGCGAGCTGTTCGGCGGCGGACGCCCGGTGCTGACCGCGGAAGGCCCCGACGTCGGGCATGTCGAGCACACCGGCCGCCGGTTCCCCGCGCGGATCCGGACGTTGCCCGGCGGCTGGCACGCGTGGACGGTGACCTCCGCGGTCGCGGCCGACGGCCCGCGCGTGGACGGCTTCCTCGCCGCTTCGGCGCCCCGGCTCGCCTCCGCGCGGGGCCGGCACGGGACGGCGAAGGTGATCGCCGAGGTCGCCGCGGCCGAACTCGCCGACTGCGTCTTCGTGCTGCTGCCGACCACTCGCGGCCGGTGGGAGTGGTGGAGCTGCGATCACCGCACGACTCACGGGCACGGCCGGATCAGGCGCGTCCCCGCCCAGCTGGCGCCGGTGCTCGCCGGCACCTTCGCCTCCACGGACGGACTCGAAGCCAAGACGGTCCCGGAGGAGGAGATCGCGACCCTGCCCGCGATCGTCGCGGAACGGCTCGCCGCCCATTCGTCGGTCACCGTGGTCTCGCTGGGATTCGACGGCGGAGCGGGGGTCACCGGCGCGGTGGTGCTCGGCAGGCGCGGGGCGCCCGCGTTCGGCGAGGACCAGCCGCGAGCGGTGACCGAGTTCGCCCGCGCCGCCGGCACGGCGCTGGCGAACGCGCACCGTTACGCCCGCCAGGAAGAGGCCACTCGCGGCCTGGAGACCACGCTGCGCCCCACGCCGCCCCCGGAGGTCCACGGCGCCAAGTTCGACGTCTGGTACGAGCCGTCGGGTGGCCTGCTCGACGTCGGCGGCGACTTCTACGACGTCCTGCCGCGCGAAGGCGGCGGCGCGATGTTCGTCCTCGGTGACGTCTGCGGCAAGGGTGCCGAGGCGGCCGCGCTCACCGGTCGCGTCCGGCAGAGCCTCGCCGCGCTCGACCTCGTCGAGCACGACAACACGACGTTGCTGAGCCTGCTGAACTCTCTGCTCATCACCGGCGGCAGCGGCCGGTTCGCCACGCTGGTGCTCGGTTCGGTGCTCGCGGGCGAAGACGGTCTCGGCGTCACCTTGGCCTCCGGCGGACATCCGGCGCCGCTGGTGGTGCGCCGCCGCGGCGGGGTCGACGAGATCACCTTGCCCGGCACGCTGGTCGGGATCTCCCCGCAGGCCCGGTTCGCCGAGACGGCCATCCGGCTGGCCGAAGGCGACGTCTGCCTGCTCTACACCGACGGGATCACCGAAGCGCGGCACCACGAGCGGCCGTCGGACCTGTTCGGGGACGAACGGCTGCGCGATCTGCTGGCCGGATGCCGAGGGCTGTCCGGCCGCGAGGTCGTCGCCCGGATCCGCGCCGCGGTGCGGGAATGGCTCGGCAGCGGGACACACGACGACATCGCCGTCCTCGCCATCGAAGCCTCACGACCCGTTCAGTAGCCGCACCACCGCCCGCTCCACGATGTCGCGGGCCTCGTCGGGACTGTCCGCCTTCGCGGCTCGCCGTACCGCGCGTTCGACGGTCCGGTCACGCCGGTACGCCTCGACCACCCGTGGGTCCACATAGGACCGTCGCGCCACGGCGGGCGTGTTGCCGAGCCCTTCGGCGACTTCCGTCATCACGGCCTTCTCGACCCGCTTCAATCCTCGTTCGCTGGAAGGCTTTTCCATGTCCGCGAAGGCCGAAGCGGCCAGGACGGTGGCGTTCCAGGTGCGCAGATCCTTGGCGGTGAAACCGTCGCCGACGATTTCCCGGAGCCGGTCGTTGATGTCGTCGGCCTTCACCTCGTGCCAGCTGTCACCGGCGCGGTAGGCGAGCAAGCGCACGCCGCCGCCCCGCACCCGCCGGAGGGAGCGGACCAGCCGCACCAGTGCCTCGTCCCGCAGCCGGACCTTCCGCTGGATGCCGTGTTTCGCGGGGTAGTCGCACACCAGGCATTCACCGCGGAGCTCGACGTGCTCGCACAGCAACGTCGCCACCCCGTGGGTGCCGTGCTCGTCGGCGTAGCTCTCTCCGCCGGTGCGGAAGACCCCGAGGTCGATCATCCGCAGGGCGCCGGCGAGCACGCGTTCCCGCTTCAGGCCGCGGGAGCCGAGATCCTCCTGGACCGTCTGGCGCAGCTTGGGCAGCTTTCGCGCCAGTGCGAGGACGCGATCGTGTTTCTCCTCGTCCCGGGCCCGTCGCCATTCGGGGTGATAGAGGTACTGCTTCCGCCCGGCGTCGTCGATCCCGACCGCCTGGATGTGCGCGTTCTCGTGCGGAGAGATCCACACCCGCCGCCACGCGGGCGGGATCGCCAGCGCGGTGATCCGCTCGATCGTCTCCCCGTCCTTCAGCGGCTCACCGTCCGGGGTCAGATAGCCGAAGCCACGACCTCTGCGCCGCCTCCGGATACCGGGGGACCCCAGGTCCGCTCGCCGAAGTCGCATGGGGGCTGATACCCGCCGCGGCGGGAGTTCATGCCCATGGTTCGGCGGTCACGGTCCGGGGTAGTCCGAAAGCGACTACGACCTCAGGAGGGAACTCGATGGCGACATCATTGAACGGACGCCGCGTGGCCATCCTCGCCGCGGACGGCGTGGAACAGGTCGAGCTGGTCGAGCCGCGCAAGGCGGTCACCGACGCCGGGGCGACGGCCGAAGTCGTCTCGCTGGAGCCCGGCGAGATCCAGGCCATGAACGGCGACATCGACAAGGCGGACAAGTTCCCCGTGGACCGGGTCGTCAAGGACGTCACGGTCGACGATTTCGACGCGCTCGTGCTGCCCGGCGGGACGATGAATCCGGACAACCTGCGCGCGGACGAGAACGCGGTCCGCTTCGTGCGCGACTTCGTGAACAGCGGCAAACCCGTCGGGGTGATCTGTCACGGGCCGTGGACGCTGGTCGAGGCCGACGTCGTCCGCGGCCGCACGCTCACGTCGTACCCCAGCGTGCGCACCGATATCCGCAACGCCGGGGGAACCGTCGTCGACCAGGAGGTCGTCACCGACGGCAACCTGACGTCGAGCCGCAATCCGGACGACCTGCCCGCGTTCTGCGCCGCGATCGTCGCCGGATTCGCCGGTTAAACGAGTGGCGCACGTCACAGAACTGAGGGATCGTGGGTGGTGGAGAAGGAGGTGCCGCGATGACCGTGCATGCCAGACGTTACGGCCGTTGGTGCCGTGAGCATTTCGACACCGGGCACGAGCCGGAACACCCGAGGCCCGCGGAGACCACGGCCGCCCCGGAGGTCGCCGACGCCCAGGCCGAACAGGCCCAGGCGGGCGACGCCCCGGAACGGGGACCGGGCTCGCTCAACTGAGCGATCGCCGGTACCAGACCCGCTTCGGGCCGGGGAGGCCGATCCGTGAGACCAGGTCGGTCACCACGCCGCCGATGATCAGCCACAGCAACGCGGCGAGACCGTCGTTGAACAGGGTGCGGAGTTTGAGGCCGTCCGGGGTGAACAGGTTCCGCAGTCCGAGCGAGACCGCGCGCGACCACTGGTCGATCAGCTGCGCGAACCCGTTCCCCGGGTTGGCTTCGCCGAACACCAGCAGGATGTGCACGATCAGCACCAGCGCGAAGATCCAGCACACCGCGTGGACGATGGCGTTGACGACACGCACGACGCGGATCCTGGCGGGCGTCTGTTCGACGATCTCTTCCTGCGGCTCTCGCGGGTCGTTGATGTAGGTCATCGCCGTCTCCCATCATCGTCCACAGTGGACATCCTGCTGTGCGGTCGCTCAGCCGGGTGGCCCTGGCCTGCTGCTCTTCGTCGTCGGGGGCCTGGGTTTGGTCTTGGTCGGCTCCGTCGAGGTGGTCGGCCGGCCGCTCGAAGCGGTCGTACCGTCCGGTGTCCGAGTGGCGCCGGTGTTCCCGGTGGCACCCGGGGGCTTCCCGGAGGCTGGAACGGCTTCAGTGACCACGACCGTGCCGTTGCTCGCCTTCGGGCCGCGAGTGGGCACCTCGACGGCCTCCGAGGACTGCGCGGTCTGCTCGGCCTGGCCTGCCACCGGGCCGGACGAGCCGCTCACCGCCGGGGGGAACATCCCCTCCGGCCGGGCGGGCGGGTTCGCCCCGGTCTGGTTGGCCGCCAGCAGGACACCGATGGTGATCGCGGCCGCCGGCGCGCTGATGGCGGCGACCACGGCCGCCCGTTTGCGGGTGGCCGGTGCGAGATGGACGACCTTCGTCCCGGTGGAATCCTCCAGCAGGATCCGCGAGATCGCCGCGGCCGTCGGGCGCTGCGACGGCTTGCGCGCGGTCATCCCGCGCAACAAGGTCGTCATGGTCACCGACAGCCCGCCGGGGATCCGGGGCGGCCGGTGCAGCCGCCCGACCGCGGCCTCGACCGGGGTCCCGGTGTACTCCCGCTCCCCGGACAGGCATTCGAGCAGGACGAGGCCGAGCGAATAGATGTCGGCGGGTGGGCCCACGTTCTCGCCCCGGACCTGTTCGGGCGCCATGTACGCCGCCGTGCCGACGACACCGCCGGTCTCGGTCACCCTGGTCGCGTCGAAGGCGTGCGCCACCCCGAAGTCCCCGATCAACGGGCCGTCTTCGGCGATCAGGATGTTCGCCGGTTTCAGGTCACGGTGGGTGATGCCGTGCGCGTGGACGTGCGCGAGAGCGTCGGTCAGGCGGGCGGCCAGCTCGACGACCTCGTCCTGGGGGAGCGGGCCGGACCGCAGGCGCTGAGCCAGGTTCGGACCTTCGACCAGGCGCATCGTGAGGTAGGAGTAGCCGTCGTCGGAGCCCGCGTCGTACAGCGGGACGAGCCCGGGGTGGCGGACCGCGCTGAGGGTCTGGATCTCCTGCTCTCGGCGGCGCTCGTCCCGGAGCATCGTGTCCGCGTGGAACAGTTTCAGCGCGACCTCGCGCCCTTCGCGCAGGTCCCAGGCGCGGAACACGCGTGCGGTCGCACCGCGGCCGAGCAATTCCCCGACCTCGTACCGGCCGGCGAGCCTGCGCGGCAGATGGTCCGGGTCGTGGACGTTCAGGCTGAACCGGCGCTGCGTGGTCCCGGGGTCTTCCTCATCACCGCCAGCACGCGAACCCGCGTCGTCCATCGGTGCTACCTCCGTCTCACCGGCCGAACGCCGTATACCCGGTCCGGCCCCGGGCGAAACAAGTTTGCGAGCGTACCGGAGATGATCTGGGGGTTCACCCCGAACGGCGGGCAACCCGGGCGGGGGCCGGACGTCTCGTGGTCATGAAGCCGAACCGGTGGGCCGCGCTCGCCGCCACCGCACTGACCGCCCTGGCCGTCATCACCGCGCCCGCCGTCGCCGATGCGCTGGTACCCCAAGGTTTCGCCCCCGCGTCGACGAGCTGGACCGGGCCGCTGCGTGGCTTCGTCCTCGGCTTTTCCCCGTGCGGGAAACCGGGATGGTGCGCGTCCCTGCTGTCGACCACCGATGGCGGGAAGCGGTGGCGCCGCGTCGGCGAACCGCCGATCTCGTTGCCGGACAACCACAATCAGGTGAAACTCACGGTGATCGACGAGCGCGCCGCGTTCCTCTCCGACGGCACCCGGCTGCTCGCCAGCCACGACGGTGGCGGCAAGTGGTCCGAGGTCCGCCTCGCCGGGGTGCGGGAACCCTTCTATATCTCGAAGATCGCCGAATCGGGGCCGCGGGTGTTCGCGATGGTCACCGGATTCGGCACCCCGTCGACGACGACGCTGTACGCCGGGATCTCCGGCACGCGGCTCCTCCTGCCGGTCCCGGGATTCACCGTCACCGGCTCCTCGACCTACGGCGACATCGCGACCAGTGGCGGGATCCAGGTCTCGATGGGGGCGGACCACCGCGTCCAGAAGTACTGGACGTCGTCGGACGGCCTGACCTTCGCGACCGCGCCACCGCCTTGCCCGGCGGACAGTTCGGCTTCGCTGAGCGGAGTCCGGCGCGGGCAGGTCCTGGCGCTGTGCAGCGGAGGGCCGGGGACGCCGCAACCGGGGGCGACCGTCCGGCGGCTGTGGCGCGCGCCGAAGCTCGGCGGGCACTTCACCGGGTCGGCGCAGGCGCCGACCCTCGGGATCGACCAGAGCTTCAGCGCGGCCTCGCCCGCGGCGGCGACCGTCGCGGCGGAAGGCGGCGGCACCGGCTTCCTGCACAGCACGGCCGACGGCGGAACGACCTGGACGACGACCGTGCTCAGCGGCCGCGGTGTCTGCCTCAACGACCTGGACTTCCCGGACGAGCGCGTCGGGGTGGTCGTGGACGGCCTGCCCGACGCCGAAGGCGGGTCGGCCGTGTACCGCACCACCGATGGCGGAGCCACCTGGCGCGAACTCGTCTTGGGGTGATCGTCGCAGGTAGCCAAGGCCCTTGGGGAGGTTCACTTGGATGCACGCCATGTCGTAATCTGTGTACGGTCCGTCGATGTCGAGGGAGCCGTGGGCGCGTTCGCGCGGCCCGTGCGCGGCTGAAGGGTGGAACGTGTCCATGACTTCGGACGAGGTCCGGTCTGTGCCGAGGCGCCCGCTTCCCCTCGACTACAGCAAGCCCAACCTCGCCCGGATGAAGGACGTCCTTCTCGGCGGACACGATTATTACGAGGTCGACCGGCGGGCGGTCGAGGACCTGCTCGCCGTGGCCCCCGACGCCGCGGCCATCGCCAAGGAGTTCCGCTCCTGGGCGAACCGGGTGGTCCGGTTCCTCGCCGGAGCCCGCGGTATCGACCAGTTCCTCGACCTGGGGTCCGGCCTGCCCACCTCGGAGAACACGCATCAGGCGGCGCAGCGGTACAACCCGGACGCGCTGGTCGTGTACGTCGATCACGACCCGGTCGTCCAGGCGCACGGGCTGGCGTTGCTGGAGGACCTCCTCGTCCACGTGAGCGGCGCCGATCTGACCGACCCGGAGCAGACCCTCGCCGATCCGGTCGTCGCCGAGCACATCGAGTTCGACCGCCCGGTCGCGGTCATCCTGAACTCGGTGCTGCACCACATCGAAGACCTCGGTGAGGCGCAGGCCGTCGTCCGCGGCTACGTCGACGCGATCGCCCCCGGCTCCTACGTGCTGATCACCCACGACTTCACGCCGGGCGAGGGCGAACGCGGCGCGCTCGCCAGGAAGCTCGACGACCTCATGGCGAGCACCGGGCACCGCACCGTGCACCGCGGCCGCGGCGAGATCGAGTCGCTGTTCGACGGGCTGGAGATCCTCGAGCCCGGCGTCGTCCACCTGCACGAATGGTGGCCGGAAGGGCCGCGCCTCGCCCCGCTGACCGAGCTGAACCACCTGAGCCTCGGCGGTGTGGGGATCAAGCCTTAGGGCGTCGTCGGGCCTCGGCGGCGCCTGGGTCGCGAAAGTGGCTTTCGAGACATCAGATGTGGCGAAAGTGGCTCTCGAGACGTGCGTGAAGGGCCGTTCCCCCGTGCAACGGTCGGCGCAGGCTCGCCACTTCCAGCTGTGTTGCGAAAGCCACTTTCGCAACCTTCAATGTTGCGAAAGCCACTTTCGCAACCTTCAATGTTGCGAAAGCCACTTTCGCAACCTTCAATGTTGCGAAAGTGGCTTTCGCAACTCGTGTGACAGCGGGCCCGATACAAAAGCGCGTCAAGCCCTCAGCGACCCGAAGAGCGCCTTCAGCTCGTCGTGAGCGGTCCCGAAGTCTTCGGTGTTGCCGGTGAAGGCCAGTTCCAGCGTCTCGCCGCCGGACAGTTCCAGCCTCAGGTACGCGGTGAGCTTCCGGCGGGGGAAACCGCCCGCGACGACGTCCGCGAACGGGATCCGCCGGGCGCCCGGTTCGGCGCGCAGATCGTCGAGGCCGCGCTCGCGCAGCTTCCGGATCCGCTTGCGGTCCGACACGCCGCGCGCCCCGATCAGGCCGGCGAGGCCGCGGCGGATCAGCACCGAACGCGCCATCGGCAGCAGCACCACTTCCGTGTCGCAGACGATCAGGTCGTAGAGCTTCCGCTTGGCCTTGAGCGCGGTGAACATCCCGAGCATCCTGGCCTCGGCGGGATCCGGCTCGGGCTGCGGTTCCTGCTTGCAGAAATACCCGGCAGGCACGCTCAGCAGTTGCAGATTGCGGACCAGTTCGTCGACCGCGCGCGGGCTCCGTACCGCCGGGCCGACCAGTTCGGCGACGTCGAACGGCTCGCCGTCGCCGAGGCACAGTTCCCAGCCGCCGCCCCAGTTCAGCCGGTGCGCGGCGACGCCGTTGTCGATCATCGCGGCGGTGACGGTGTCGGCGAACAGCTCGGTGAGCAGTGCGAGACCCTCCTCGCGGGACGGCGCCCGAAGGGGTTTGGCGAGCGCGTCGGCGTCTCCGTCACGCAGGACCCGGACGACCTCGCCGATCGTGCCGCGCGGCGCCAGCCTGCTCTCGATCCCGGCCGAGGTCAGCATTTTCGCGCCCTCGGCCACCGACGCCCGGCCCGCGCGTTTGACGACCTCGTCCCAGTCCGCGCGCGGCCCGACGTCGCGGACCAGCACCTCCAGCTCCGCTTCGGGCACGTCGATCTTCGGCGCGCCCAGGAGCGACCAGCCCGGCCGCGCGTCCGGCTTCACCGGGTTGTCCGGCACACCCGCCAGCGCGGCGATCCGCCGCTTCGTGGGTGGATGGCTGTCGTACTTCGACAGCTCTTCGCCGTCGATGATGTCGTCGGCGTACTCGGCCACCCAGTCGCGCTGGACGGGGTGGTTGAGGTACGACCGGAACCCCAGCAGGACGGCGGGAGTGCGCCGCGCCGCCGCGCCGAGCGAGAGATAGCGCTCGGAGTAGTCCTTCCACAGCGGGCTCAGCGTCGCGACCTTCCGTAGCGCCGCGGCCGCCGTCCGGCTGCCCGCCGCGAGCACGGACGCCTCGTCGGCCTGCAGTTCCTGCCGCCGGTTCGCCGACCGCGCGACCAGGAGGTACAGCTTCGAGTACGCGGAGAGCAAGGCCCTGGCGGGGCCGCCGTCCAGCCGGTCGACGGTGAAGGCGAGCGTCTCGGTGCCGCGGTAGGTCAGCGCGAGCAGGCGGGTGTGGCCGCCGCTGTAGTGGCCGAGTTCGTGCGCGAGCACCGCGCGCAGCTCGCTCACGCTCAGCGCGGCCAGCAGCGGCAGCCCGATCAGCATCGTGCGGCGGCCCGGCCGCAGACCGAGGAACCGGGCGTCCTCGCTGACCGCGGCGTTGATCTCCCCGATCAGCACGATCTCGTCCGGCGGTCGCGTCTTCACCTGGGCGGCGAGGTCGTCGATCATCGCCCACAGCGCGGGATGCGCTTCGCGGTCCAGCCGCGGCCCCTCGAACGGGGGACGCCGCGCCCGCAGCGCGCTCACCAGCCCGAAGCCGAGCGCGATCATGATCGCGAGTCCGCCGAGCATGACGTAGGTGCCGATCTTGCCCTGGATCCGCAGGCCCGCCAGCACACTGGCGACACCCACCGCGACGACCACCACTGGGAACGCCACGAGCAGAAGTGTCGCGAGGACGGCGCGTCCTCGGGCCTGCATCGTCCGGTTACCTCTTTTCGCACAAGTGCCGTCTGTGCGGCCGAATAGTAACCGGCTACGCAGCGGGCTCGTGCCGAAACAAAGCGCTACGCCCGCTACCTGCGACAGTCCGAAGCCTCGTGAGTGGTTAGGACGGTTCTAACCGTCCTAACCACTCACGAGGCCTAGTGACTAGGCGACGTTGAAGGTGTCGGGATCCGGCCCGGTCCGCTCACCGCGGTCCAGCACGGACAGCGACGCGATGTCCTCCTCCGACAGCGTGAACCCGAAGACGTCGAGATTTTCCTTGATCCGCGAAGGGGTCACGGACTTCGGGATGACGACGTTGCCCAGCTGCAGGTGCCACCGCAGGACGATCTGCGCCGGCGTGCGGCCGTGCTTCGAGGCCAGCGCGGTGATCGCGCCCTCGCTGAGCAGGTCGCCGCCCTTGGCCAGCGGGCTCCACGCCTCGGTCGCGATGCCGTGTTCCGCGTCGAATTCGCGTACTTCGGCCTGCTGCAGGTACGGGTGTACCTCGACCTGGTTGACCGCCGGTGGCACCGAAGCGGCGTCGAGAAGCCGTTCGAGGTGCGCGGGCTGGAAGTTGGACACGCCGATCGCGCGCACCCGGCCGTCGGCGTAGAGCTTTTCGAACGCCTTCCACGTGTCGCGGTAGAGATCGCGCTCCGGCGTCGGCCAGTGGATGAGGTAGAGGTCCAGCTTCTCGAGGCCCAGCTTGGCCATGCTGGCGTCGAACGCCTTCAGCGTGGCGTCGTAGCCCTGTTCGCTGTTCCACAGTTTGGTGGTGATGAACAGCTCGTCGCGGGGGATCCCGGCTTCGGCGAGCGCCTTGCCGACGCCCGCTTCGTTGCCGTAGACGGCGGCGGTGTCGATGCTGCGGTAGCCCGCGTCCAGCGCGGCCTTGACCGCGGCGGTGGTCTCCTCGTCCGGCACCTGGAAGACGCCGAACCCGAGCTGCGGCATCTCCACCCCGTTGTTGAGCTCGACGGTGGGAATGTCGGTCACTTGCGTTCCTTTCGTGGGTACTTGCGGGTCAGGCGGCGGGGGCCAGTTCGGCGCGACGAGCCTTTCGCCGCCCGTGGTCGAGCATGCCCGAAATGACCGCTACCAGCAGTCCGGCGAGCGCGAGCGCGGCGCCGATCCAGTTGGGCGCGGTGTAGCCGAGGCCGGCGTCGATGGCCTTCCCGCCGAGCCACGCGCCCCCGGCGTTGCCGAGGTTGAACGCGGCGATGTTGGCCGCCGAAGCCAGCGCGGGCGCGCCTTCGGCCTTGTTCATGACGCGGGCCTGCAACGGCGCGACGGTCGCGAAACCGGCGGCGCCGAAGACCGCGATGGTGATCGCGGCGGGGAGCTGGGCGTGCGCGGTGAAGACGAACACGACCAGGACGGCCGCGAGCACGGCGAGGATGACGTACAGGCTGGGCATCAGCGACCGGTCGGCCGCCTTGCCGCCGAGCAGGTTGCCGACGAACAGGCCGCCGCCGAACAGCACCAGCAGCCAGGTCACCGCGCCGGGGGAGAAGCCGGCGACCTCGGTCATCATCGGGGCGATGTAGGTGAAGGACGCGAACACGCCGGCGAAACCGAGCGCGGTCATCGCCAGCGCGAGCCACACCTGGGGACGCCGGAACACGGCGAGTTCACTGCGCAGTCCGGCGCTCTTCGTCGTCGCCTGCGCGGGCACCAGCGCGAGGATCCCGATCAGGCCGAGCACGCCGAGCGCGCTGACCGCCCAGAACGTCGAACGCCAGCCCAGTGCCTGCCCGAGCGCGGTCCCGGCGGGGACGCCGAGAACGTTGGCGACGGTCAGCCCGGTGAACATCATCGCGATGGCGCCCGCCTGCTTGGTCGGCGCGACCAGCGAAGCGGCGACGACCGCGCCGACGCCGAAGAACGCGCCGTGCGAGAGCGCGGCGACCACGCGGCCGGTCATCAGCAGGCCGTAGGTGGGGGCCAGCGCGGAAACGACGTTGCCGGCGATGAACAGGACCATCAGGCCGACCAGGACCGTCTTGCGCGGCACCCGCGACGCGAGCGCGGTCAGCAGCGGGGCACCGACCACGACGCCCAGCGCGTATCCGGAGATCAGCAGCCCGGCGGAGGGGATCGAGACGCCGAAGTCGCCCGCGACCTCGGGCAGCAGGCCCATGATCACGAACTCGGTGGTGCCGATACCGAAGGCACTGATCGCCAGTGCGAGCAGAGCGGCAGGCATTGAAGGCTCACTTCTTCCCGTAGAGTGGTGTTGTCTGGCGTTGACAACTACGGGCGTCCGAAATAGTTGCACGCGCCGTATATTGCACACGCTTGATGATGCATGACGCAACGAAGCTCGGGCAACCGGGGAAGAGGTGAACCGTGTCACTGGCCGACGACGCCGTGGAGGCACGCGCGCAGGGCTGGCGGACCCTGGCCGCACTGCACGCGCGGATCGAGGACGCGCTGGAGCGCGCGCTGGCACAGGAGCACTCGCTGTCCGTCAGCGAGTACACCGTGCTGGACGTGCTCGCCCGTCAGGACGGTTTCCACCTGCGGATGAACCAGTTGTCGAACGCCGTCGTGCTCAGCCAGTCGGCGACGACCCGGCTGGTGTCGCGGCTGGAAGACCGGGGACTGCTGCAGCGGTACCTGTGCCCGGACGACCGGCGGGGGATCTACACGGAGGTCACGCCTGCGGGGCAGGAACTGCTCGCGGCCGCGCGGCCGACGCACGACACCGTCCTCACCGAGGCGCTCGCCGCCGCCGAAGAACTCCCCGAACTCGCGCCTTTGGTCGCCGCGCTCGGAAAGCTCACCTTCGCCCGCTCCTGACCATCGCAAGTAGGTGACTACTCGCGAGGCGGGCTGGCAAGGTGAGGGCGTGGACGATCTTCTGTTGCGCCGGGTCCGGGTCGGCTTGGCGGGTTCCCTATCGGACGTGCGGATCGAGGGCGGCCGGATCGCGGCCATCGCGGGGCCGGGGCAGGCGGGTGAGGCGTCGGAGATCCTGGACGGGCACGGCGGCACCCTGCTGCCCGGCCTGATCGACGCGCACGTGCACACCGCCCAGTGGTCGGCGGCGCGCCGCCGCATTCCGTTGGGGGAGGCGACGTCCGCCGCGCACACGGTCGAACTGGTGCTGGCACACCTGCTGGTGCATCCCGTGCCGCCCGGTGAACTCGTGCTCGGCGCCGGGTTCCGCGACGGACTCTGGCCCGACGCCCCGCACAAGGATCTGCTGCAGAAGGCTTTGCCAGGGCATCCGGTCGCGCTGTTCAGCGCCGACCTCCACACGTTGTGGCTCAGCCCGGCCGCGCTGAAACTCATCGGCCGCGAGCATCCGACCGGGGTGCTCCTGGAGAACGACTGCATGAGCGCGACGGCCGAACTCCCGATCGCTCCCGAGGACGTCGTCGACGGCTGGGTGGCCGACGCCCTCGACGCGGCGGCCGCCCGCGGCGTCACCAGGATCGTCGACTACGAATACGCCGACACGGTCACCGACTGGCGGCGACGGTTGGCGCGGAAACCCCTGCCGGTCCGGGTTTCCTGCGTGATCGCGAAGTACCTGCTCGACACGGCCATCGAACGCGGCCACCGGTCCGGAGACGTGCTGGAGGGCAGCGGCGGGCTGCTCACGGTCGGCCCGTTCAAGCTGTTCGTCGACGGTTCGCTGAACACGCGCACCGCCTACTGCGTGGGTCACTATGCCGGAACCGACTCCCACGGGCTGCTCGAACTGCCGCCCGAGGAGCTGGAACCGTTGATGCGCAAGGCGTCCGAGCATGGCCTCACGCCCGCGGTGCACGCGATCGGCGACCACGCCAACAAGATCGCGCTCGACGCCTTCGCGAAGGTCGGCTGCGCCGGCCGCATCGAGCACGCACAGCTGCTGTGCGCCGAGGACGTCGAGCGGTTCGCCGAGCTGGGGGTCGTGGCGAGCGTGCAGCCCGCCCATCAGCCGGACGACCGCGACGTCGCCGACCGGCACTGGCACGGCTGGACCGATCGGGCTTTCCCGTACGGCGCCTTGCACCGCTCCGGGGTGACGCTGGAGTTCGGCTCGGACGCGCCGGTCGCGCCGCTGGACCCGTGGGACGCGATCGCGTCGGCGGTCAGCCGCACCGACGACGAGCGTCCGCCGTGGCATCCCGAGCAGGCCATGCCGCTGGAGGCCGCGCTCGCGGCGTCGTCCGGTGGCCGGACCGGGGTGGCCGTCGGGGACGTCGCGGATCTGGTCGTCACCGCGGTGGATCCGGCGCGGCTGTCCCCGGCCGGGCTGCGCGACATCCCCGTCACCGCCACGATCATGGACGGCCGGGTCACCTACGCGTCTTGAGCCTTTCCTTGCCCGGGCGCAACGCCTTAATGGAAGGGCATGGATCACCGTCTGCTCGACCGGCTCCGGGACCTTCACGGCTCCCTGAGCACCGACATCAGCTTCGTCACCCGAATGGTCGAAGACGACGTGCCGCGCGCCGACGTCCTCCGTGATCTCGGGGAACGGCTCACCGACCTGGGTGCGGCCCTGCTGCGTCGCTCGGACGACGTCAACGCCGACGTGCTCGCGAAGCTGCCCGGCAACGGCTGGCTGCCCGAAGCGGGCGCGCACCACCGGGCGCTGGCCGTGGCCCACCACGTCGGCGAACGGCCGCTGCGCTGCGGGCGGATCTACCTCGCCGTCTGCGGTGCGCCGTGCTTTCCCTTCTACGGCAGGGACCTCTCCGGGCGGACCGCGCGGCACGAGCGGTGCCCGACCTGCCGGGGCCGCCTGTTCCGGTGACGGCGGCTGCGCGCGGCGGCGGGCTGCGGCAGGGTGAGGTGACATGAGCACCGAGAAGCTGTTCCGGATCGCCATCACCCTGAAGGGGCTGGACGGCGCTTTGCAGCTGCTGGGCGGGCTCGTCCTGCTGATCGTGCCGGCGTCGCTCATCTCCGGTTTCGCGCACGCCGTCGTCACGCGTGACCTGCTCGGTGACCCCGAAGGAACGCTGGCCCGGCACCTCGAACTCGCTGCTGGGCACTTCGCCGAGGGCCGGACGTTCGCCGTCGTGTACCTCGTCGCGCACGGGATCATCAAACTCGGCCTGGTCTGGGCGCTGGCGAAGAAGGTGATGCGGGCGTACCCCGTCGCCGCCGTGGTGCTTTCGGCGTTCGTGGTCTACGAGATCTTCCGCGCGATCCACACGCACTCTCTCGCGCTTCCGTTCTTCGCCGCCCTCGACGTGGTGATCGTCGTGCTGGTGCTGCGTGAATACCGTCAGTTGAAGAGGGATCGCGTCGCGGCCTGACCGCCCGGTTCAGGCCGCGACGCGAAACTTTTCCGTGGTGACCTCCGCGCCGGGCGGATCCACCACGAGCGCGGTGGCGTTGTCGGAGCCACCGAGCGAAATCGCCGTCCGCACCAGCTCGGTGGCCGCCCTGTCCGGCATCCCGAGGATGTCGAGCATGGTCGGACCGCTGAGCGTCTTGTGCACACCGTCGCTGGTGAGCAGCAGCCCGCCGGCCGTGACGGTGGCCGTGCCGATCTCGTGCGCACCGGCCGTGCGGACGCTGGTGGTGACGACGTGTTCCATCCGCGGTGTCACGGGTTGTCCGTGGTCGCGGAAGTACTGCGCGAGCGTATGGTCCTTCGTCACCTGCCGCACGGTGTAACCGTCCCAAGCGTACGCCCGTGCGTCCCCGGCCCACGCGATGCCATACCCCTCGCCGGTCCGCACGGCCACGACGAGGACGCAGTCACCGGCCTCGCCGAGGGCGAGCACGGCCCGCTGAGCAGCGAGAACGGCCCCGATTGCCCCCTGCTCGACCGGTGTCCTGACCGCCGCCGAAGCCGCCGTCCGCGCCGCGCGTGCCGCGTTCGGGTGATCTCCGACTCCATCGGCCAGCGCGAACACGATCCCCCGGCCGTCCGGGGCCGCGTACGCCGCGACGGCGTCCGCGTTGTGCTCGCGCGGCCCCTGCGCGCTCGCCGTGTGCCAGTGCGGAAGCTCCCTCATGGTCTTCTCCTCACCCCTGGGTGATTCCCTGCTTCCAGGGTGCGCCGTGAACCTGTGGGGCGGCTGAGGGGCGGGTGACAGGCAGCTGTCGGTCCCGTCTCGTGAGTGGTAAGGACGGTTCTAACCGTCCTTACCACTCACGAGGCCGGTCAGCGCAGTCGCGTGATCAGCGTCCGCAGCCAGCTCTCCGCCATCGCCGGTTCCTTACGCAGATGCCGCACCAGCAGGTCCCGGCCCGCCTTCGAGCGCCCCGCCTCGACGATCGCGACCGCCTCGGCCAGCCCCCGCAGCCGCTGTTCCGAATGCTCCGGCGCTCGGCCGTTCTCGTCCGACCAGCGTGGCCGCGGGAAGGAAGCGGTGAGTTTCTCCTGCACGTCGCCGAAGTAGTGCCAGACCGGCCAAGCGAGCGAGATGTTCCGGACGCCGTTCGCGGGCAGTTCGGCGGGCCAGTCGAGCTGCTGCTGCCAGCGGAACGCCGACGGGCTCGTGTCCTCGCGGATGGTGATCCCGAGGAACCGGAGCCGCCCGCGGATGATGCTCCAGGCCTCGCGCTCGTCGTCGACCCAGGCCCGCAACAGTCCGTAGAGGCCGGTGAACGTCTGTCCTGTGTAGACGAGGTCGACGAACACCTTCGGCCGTCCGCGCGCCAGGTCGTGCGGGCCGAGGCCCGCCGAGGCGAGATACCCGCGAAGAGTGTCCACATCGGACTCGGTCAGGCCGTCCCAGGTGCCCGCGAACGACAGCGGCAACTGGTGGATCCTTTCCCGCCAAGGGGTTCCGCTCAGCAGGTCGTGCACGCTGTCCGCGGAACGCCCGACGAAGTACAGCTCCGCGTCACCGGCGCGGGCGATCACCTTCGCGGCGCATTCGATCAGTTCGTCCAGAAACCACAGCGACGGTTTTCCGGCGCGCTCCAGTAGCGTCCCGAGCTGGTCGGGGCGCACGAGATCCCAGCGGTACGGCCGATGCACGCCGTCCAGGGTTCCCGCGCGCCCCAACGTTTGTCGACGTATTTTCAGGCGAGCAGGCGGTACACCGTCTGCTCGCCGACGGTGGTGGCGGTGAAGTTCTCGGCGACCCATTCGGCGATCTCGTTCGAGCCGCCACCGGGACCGCCGCCCCGGCCGCCTTCGAGGTAGTAGGTGATTTCCCCGTTCGCCACGTACCGCTGGAATTCCGCCAGTGTCGGTGCGGGGTCCCTGCCGCTCCAGCCGCCGATGCCGATCACCGACTTCCCGCTGGCGAGCTCCAGGCTCGCCGCCCCTTGTGAACTCGACGTCGCGGCCGCCCATTTCGTCGTGGTCGCGGCGAGCAGGGCCCCGATCTCCGCGGAGGAGACCTCTTCCATTCCCCGGGTGTCGTCCGCTGCCGGACCGGAGATCGGAATGGACCCGGAGTGCGCCTGCGAAGCGGTTTCGACGCCGAACGCGGTGGCGCCGAGGCCGACGGTCAGTACGGCGGCCGTCGCGACGACGGTGACGAGTTTCCGCGTCGGCGGGACACCCACCAGCACGAGGGTCGCGGTCGCCAGGCCGAGCCCGGCGATGATCCAGCGCAGCGCGGGCAGCCAGTCCGCGTTGCGGTCCAGGAGGATGTACGCCCAGACGGCGCTGGCCGCGATCATCAGCGACAGGAACACCCGCGGCGCGAGATGCGCCCGGCCGCGCCACAGCGAGGTCCCGGAGATCGCCACGACGGCGGCGATCGACGGCGCCAGCGCGACGGCGTAGTACGGGTGCACGATCCCGCTCATGAAGCTGAACACCAGCGAGGTGACGAGCATCCAGCCGCCCCACAGGATCAGGGCGGCCCTCGTCCGGTCGGTACCGGCGGCCCGCCTGGTGAACCACAGTCCGGCGACCAGCCCGATCAGCGCGGCGGGCAGCAGCCACGACACCTCGCCGCCGAAGCTCGCGCCGAACATCCGGGTCACGCCGCTCTCACCGCCGAAGCCGACGTTCCCGCCGGCCGAGCCGCTCACGACCCCGCTCGGACCGCCGACCATCACGCCGCCGCCCATGCCGAAGATCCGGCCGAGGCCGTTGTAGCCCAGCGCCAGTTCGAGCAGGCTGTCGCCCTCCGAACCCCCGATGTACGGCCGGGACTCGGTCGGCCACAGATCGACCAGCGCGATGAACCAGCCGGCTGACACGACGGTCGCGCTCAAGGCCCCGGTCAGGTGAAGCAAGCGTTTGCCCAGCGAGGTCGGCGCCGCGATCAGGTAGGCGAGGCCGAACGCGGGCAGGACCACGAACGCCTGCATCATCTTGGTCAGGAAGCCGAACCCGACGGCGACGCCGGCGAGGGCCAGCCAGCGCGGGCTCGCCTTTTCGATCGCGCGGATCGTGCAGTACCCGCCGGCGACCAGCAGCAGCGTCAGCAGCGCGTCGGGGTTGTTGAACTTGAACATGAGCGCGGCGACCGGAGTGACGGCGAACGCCGCCCCGGCGAACAGGCCGGCGACGGGGCCGGAGGTCCGCTTCACCGTCAGGTACAGGAGGCCGACGGAGGCGACTCCCATCAGCGCTTGCGGGGCCAGCACGGTGAAACTGGAGAAACCGAAGACCCGGGCGAACGCCGTCGTGGCCCAGAGCGCGGCCGGGGGTTTGTCGACGGTCAGCACGTTCCCGGCGTCGAGTGAGCCGAACAGCCACGCCTTCCAGTCCTGCGTGCCGGACTGTACCGCCGCGGCGTAGAACGAGTTGCCGTAGCCGGAGGCGGTCAGATTCCAGAAGTACAGCAGCGCGGTGGCGGCGAGCAGGCCGAAGACGGCGGGACGGACCCACCGGCCGGATGGTTTCGTGGCGTTTTCCCCGGCGCGGCCGGGTTCCACGCGGGAAACGAGTGTGGTGGTCATGGGGTCAGTTCTCCATCTCGGTGGCGGGGCGGCGGCGGAACACCCAGCCGCGCAGCAGCAGGAAACGCAGGACGGTGGCCGCGAGGTTCGCGAGCACGAGCGCGGTGATCTCCAGCGGCAGGCCGGGGGCGGTCATCGTGTGCAGCAGCGCCAGCGCCCCACTGGTGAGCGCGAGCCCGAGACCGAACACGATGAGGCCTTGGAACTGGTGCAGTCCGGCGCCCTCCCGGCCGCGGATGCCGAAGGTGAGGCGCCGGTTGAGCGCCGTGTTGCCGATCGCCGTCACCAGCAGCGCGACGAGGTTCGCCGCCTGCGCACCGGTGAACGTCCGCAGCAGCAGGAAAAGCACGAGATAGGCGACTGTGCTGGCGACGCCGACGGCGGCGAACCGCACCAGCTGCCGCACCAGGCTCGGTGCCACGCCCGGCGCCCGCACCTGGATCGGCGCGCGGCCCAGCTGCTCGCGAAGGCCGCTGATCGGGATCTGCCCGGTCAGCGTCGCCTTGGCCAGCCGGGCGATGCCTTTGAGGTCGGCGGTCGCGGTGGCGATGATGTTCACCGACGAGTCCGGGTCGTCCACCCAGTCGACCGGCACCTCGTGGATCCGCAGCCCGGTCTTCTGCGCCAGCACGAGCAGTTCGGTGTCGAAGAACCAGCCGGTGTCCTGGATGTGGGGGAGCAGCCGTTCGGCGACGTCGGCGCGGATGGCCTTGAAGCCGCACTGCGCGTCGCTGAACCTCGCCGCCAGCGTGCCGCGCAGGATCAGGTTGTAGCAACGGGAAATGAACTCCCGCTTCGGCCCGCGCACCACCCGAGCGCCGCGGGCGAGCCTGCTGCCGATGGCGAGGTCGGAGTGACCGGACAGCAGCGGCGCGATGAGCGGCCCGAGCGCGGCGAGATCGGTCGAGAGGTCGACGTCCATGTAGGCCAGCACCGGAGCGTCCGAAGTGGACCAAACCGAGCGCAGGGCGCGCCCGCGGCCTTTTTCTTCGAGGTGGCGGACTTCGACGTCGTCGAATTCGCGGCTCAGCCGTTCGGCGACCCGCAGGGTGCCGTCGGTGCTGGCGTTGTCGGCGACGGTGATCCGGAACGGGTACGGGAACTGCTCCACGAGGTGCGCGTGCAGCCGCCGGACACACGGTTCGAGGTCGGTTTCCTCGTTGTGGACGGGGATGACGACGTCGAGAACGGGGGAGCCGTCCGGGGCGATGGCGGGGCGGCGGCCGCTGTCGGCGCCGGAGAGGGTCGCGGTGGTCATGGTGTCAATCTCGGTCATCGCGCTGAGGTCGCCTTGTGCCCGAGCTGTGCTGTCGCTGTGTCCTGTCACGGGATTCACCGGCTCAGGTCGTAAACGGTGACACCGTCCACAGTGGTCGGACGGTAGGTGTCCGCGACCCAGGCGGCGATCCGCTCGGCGGCGTCACTGCCGGTCTCGCCGCGCATCATCATGCCTTCGCCGAGAAAGTAGTGGATCTGTCCCTTTCGGACGTATTCCTGGAATCGCTCCAGCGTGGGTGCCGGGTCCGTGCCGTTGAAGCCGCCGACGGCCATCACCGGGGCGCCGCTGCCGAGCTGATAGCCCGCCGCGTTGTTGGAGCCCACGGTCGCCGCCGCCCAGGTGTACTTCGCACTGTCCTGGCGGATCAGGGCGGCGAGGTCGTCACCGGGCAGGCTCGCCCCGAGCAGTCCGCCGGGCCCGCCCATCCGCAGACCGCGGCCCGTTTCCGGCCCGGCGGAAGGAAGTGCGCCGGAATGCGGGGTCGCGGCCGTCGCGACCGTGTACGCGCCGGTGCCCGCGAGAACGGTGACCAGTGCGCCGACGGCGACCAGGCGTCTTGCCACGTCGGGTAAACGCGAGACGAAGAACGCCAGGAACGCGCACAGGAGACCGGCCACGAGGATCGCGAGCGACAGTCCGGGAAGCCATTCGGGTTGCCGCGACAGCAGGAGGTACGCCGTCAGCGCGGTCAAGCCGATCCCGGCGCTCAAGGTGCCCGCGGCGGCCGGATTCCCCCGGGCGCGCCAAAGCTGCGTGCTCGCGATGCCGACGAGCGCGGCGACCGCCGGGGCGAGCGCGATCGTGTAGTACGCGTGGATGATTCCGCCCATGTAGCTGAACACCAGTGCGGTCACCAGGAACCAGCCACCCCAGACGATCAGCGCCGCGCGCCCGAGATCGGTGCGCGGCGCGCGGCGGGTGAACCACAGCCCGGCGGCCAGCGCGACGACGGCGGCCGGGAGCAGCCACGCGATCCCGCCCGCCATCTCGCTGCCGAACAACCGGTCCCAGCCCGTGCCGCCCCAGCCGCCGTTGGGGTTGCCACCGACACTGCCGACCTCGTCACCGGTGATGCGACCGAGCCCGTTGTAGCCGAAAGCCAGTTCCCACAGGCTGTTCTCCTGCGAGCCGCCGATATAGGGCCGGTCGGCGGCGGGCCACCACGCGACGACGGCGAGATACCAGCCGGTGGACAGGAGGGTGGAGATCACAGCGCCGAGCAGGTGCCGAAGGCGGCGGCCCACCGGCGCCGGCGCGGCGATCAGGTAGGCGAGCCCGAACGCGGGCAGCACCAGGAACGCCTGCAGCATCTTGGCGAGGAAACCGAAACCGACGGCGACCCCGGCCAGCGCCAGCCAGCGCGGGCTCGCCTTCTCCAGCGCGCGGACGACACAATAGGCGCCCGCGGTCAGGAGCAGGACGAGCAGCGCGTCGGGATTGTTGAACCGGAACATCAGCGCGGCGGCCGGGGTGAGCGCGAGGACCGTACCCGCCAGCAGACCCGCGGCCGGACCGGAAGTCCGGCGCACCGCGGCGAACAGCAACGCCACCGAACCGACGCCCATCAGCGCCTGTGGCACGAGGACACTCCAGGCGTCGACGCCGAACAGGCGCGCGGAAAGGCTCATCACCCACAACGCGGCCGGTGTCTTGTCGACCGTGATCGCGTTCGCCGCGTCGCTGGAACCGAAGAACAACGCCTTCCAGCTCACCGATCCGGCCTGCGCGGCCGCGGAGTAGAAAGCGTTGGCCCAGCCGGATTCCCCGAGGCCCCAGAGATACAGGACGGCGGTCGCGAGCAGAAGCGCGGCCACGGACGGCCGGACCCAGCGCGGATCGGCCGGTTTGTCCCGGGCGGGAGGAGCGGTTCGATCGGCTTCGTCGCGAGAGGCGAGGAGGGTCATGGCGTCAGCGTCGGGGGCCGACCTGGGGCGTGGTTGTGCCGAAGCTGTGCACCCGCTGTGAGGATCCGATCACCGGCAGGCGGACGGCGAACTCCGTGCGGCCAGGGCGGCTGTGCACCTCGATCGAGCCGTGATGGGCCACGACGATGGCCGACGCGATCGCCATCCCGAGCCCGGTGCTGCCCGCGGTCCGGGACCGCGAGGAGTCGCCGCGGGCGAACCGTTCGAACACGCTCGGCAGGAGTTCGGGGGCGATACCGGGTCCGTCGTCGGTGACGGTGAGCACCGCGGCCCCGCTGGGCGAGGGGGTCAGCGCGGTGATCACCGTGGTGCCCGGCGGGGTGTGCGTGCGCGCGTTGGACAGCAGGTTCGCCAGTACCTGGTGCAGGCGCTGGACGTCTCCGCGGACGAGCACGGGGACCGGCGGCAGCCGCAGTTCCCAGCGGTGCTCCGGACCGGCGGCATACGCGTCGCCGACCGCGTCCGCGGCCAGCCGGGTCAGGTCGACCTCGCCCGCTTCGAGTGGCCGCCCCGCGTCGAGTCTCGCCAGCAGGAGAAGGTCCTCGACCAAGGTGGTCATCCGCGCGGCCTCGGACTGGATCCGGGACATCGAGTGGGCGACCTCCGCGGGCGCCAGTGCGCTGCCGCGCCCGGCGAGTTCGGCGTACCCGCGGATCGCCGCGAGCGGGGTGCGGAGCTCGTGGCTCGCGTCGGCGACGAACCGGCGGACCCGGGTCTCGCTGGCATGCCGTGCTTCCAGCGCCCGCGCGATATGCCCGAGCATCAGGTTCAGCGCCGAACCGACCTGGCCGACCTCGGTCCGCGGGTCGGTGTCGAGCTCGGGCACCCGCACGGAAAGCGCGACCTGACCGCGGTCGAGCCGTATGGCCGACACCCGGCCGGCGGTCGCGGCGACCCGGTCGAGTGGCCGGAGTGTGCGCCGGACCGCGAACGCGCCGAGGAACCCGGCGCCGGCGACCCCCGCCGCCGCGACCCCGAACAGGATCCACCGGACGGTGGCCAAGGTGTCCTGCATCGGCGCGAGCGGGAGCCCGGTGACGACCACGCCACCCGGGATCGAGACGGCCTGCACGCGGTAGTCGCCAAGACCGCCGAGCGCCAGCGTCAGCGGCGGCCGGTCCGCCGGGATCAGGAACAGGCCGGACTCCTGCTCGGCCGACAGGCCTTGGGGAAGTCCTTGCACGGTAAGGACTCCCGCGTACAACACCCGGTCACCGGAGAGGCGCACGCTGAGCGTGCCGGAGGCCTGGCCCGGCGCGTTGAGGGGGTCGGGGCCGAGGCCGTCCTCCGGTGGACGGCTCGCGAAGTCGTGGGCGCGGGCCGAGGCGGCCGAGAGCTGGTCGTCGATCTGGCGGGTGAGGAACGACCGCAGGGCGATCTCGCTGGCGACCCCGGTCACCAGGCAGACGAAGGTGAGCAGCAGCACCATCGAGCCGGTCAGCTTGGCGCGCAGGGAAAGCCGCCCTGGCCGGGGCCACCGGCGCGGGCCGGTGGACGGGGCCGAGCCGGTTGCCATGAGCCGAGCGTGCGCCGCGCTCGTATGCGCGCCTTGTGTCCCGCCTGTGAGCCCGCTGTGTGCCGCGACCGCGTGGTGATCAGACGGACGGCACGCGTGACTGGATGGACGACACGCGTGTGCCGCCGCGAGCCGTCCGCCTGGACACGTGTGTCGTCCGTCTGATCACGCGTGTCGTCCATCCAGGCACGCGCGATCGCCCGACGGGCCACGCGCCTCAGCGGTCGTAGTCCACGCCCAGCTCGGGCGAGGTGGCCACCGCCCGGCAGGTGAGGATCCGTCCCGCCGCGACCTCGTCGTCCCCGAGCGCGTAGTGCACGTCCATCCGCGCGCTGCCCCGCACCACCGTCGCCCGGCAGGTGCCGCAGGCCCCGCCGACACACGCGTACGGCGCGTCGACGCCGTGCCGGAGCACGGCGCTGAGCACGGTTTCGCCCACCGTCGCGGGGATTTCGGCGGTCTTCCCGCCCACGGTCACCGTCAGCGTCGGGCCCCGCCGCCGCGAGGGCCGGACGGGCAGCGCGCCCTGGAACAGTTCGAAGTGGACGTTCTCGTCGGGGACGTCCCGGTCCGCGAGGGTCCGGCGGGCCATGTCGACGAGGTCGCGCGGGCCGCACAGGAACCACTCGTCCACCTTCGCCGGATGCAGCCGCGCCTGCAGCAGCGCGCGGAGCCGGGTGTCGTCGAGGCGGCCGCGCTGGTAGCGCTCGTGCGAGATGGCGAGCGCCTCGCCGACGATGTCGAACGGCCTTTCGAGTCGTTGTGTGCGCAGATCGGGGTCGCGTTCGTCGGTGCGGTAATGCACGACGTGCAGCCGCCCGCCCAGCCGCGCGGCGAGGGCGCCCAGTTCGTCGGCGAACATCGTGCTGGCCCCGGAGGTGTTGATGTAGAGCAGGGTCGCCTTGCTGTTCGGCTCGTCCTGCAAGGCCGCGGTCAGGATCGAGAGGATCGGCGTGATCCCGCTGCCCGCGGCGAGCGCGACGTACCGCCCGGCACGGCCCCGCGCCGGGGCCAGGGTGAACTCCCCGTCCGGGGGCAGGACGTCCAGCGTGTCCCCCGCCGCGAGTTCCGTGGTGGCGAACGTCGAGAACGCGCCGCCGAGCTGGTGCTTGATCGCGATCCGCAGCACACCCGAGTCCGGCGTCGAGCAGATCGAGTAGGCGCGCCGCACCTCTTCCCCGTCGACCTCCGCGCGGATGACGAGGTGCTGGCCGGGGCTGAACCGGAAGGTCTCCCGCAGCCGTTCCGGCACGTCGAACGTCACGGTGACGGCGCCCTCGCACAGCGGCCGGACCTCGGCGACCCGCAGCGCATGGAACCGGCTCGGCCGCCGGGGCTGTGGTGCGGGCGGTTCTTCGTCGAACGAGCCGGTGAGCTGGCGCCATTCGCGGTACTCCGACGACGTCAGCTCGCGGCCCCACGGCGTCGCGATCGGGACGTCCCTGGCGAGGTACGCGTCGCGGTTGTCCTTCCACGTGCGCAGGTACCGGTAGAACGGGATCGCCGGGTGGAGATGGTGCACCAGGTGGTAGTTCTGGCACAGCATGATCGGCGTCATCAGCCATTCGAGCCCGACACGGACGCGCGTGGCGCCGAACCGGTTCTGCCGCTGCGCGCCGAGGTCGTGATGCGGCAGCCAGTCGAACCACCAGGCCAGCACGGCCAGCCCGACGCGCTGCGGGATCAGGTAGACCATCAGCAGTTCCCAGCCGTGGCCGCTCACGGTCAGCCAGGCGAACGCGGCGAGGCTCAGCGTGACGACGGCCGCGGTCTCGGCCCGTTCCGACGGCGGCCGCGTGCGCTGCCGGGCCACGTAGAAGCGGGCGTACCAGAAGTCGATGGTCAGCCAGCGCAGCGGCAGCTGCCACCAGGGGCCGTGGGCGGTCCAGGCGTCGGGATCGGTGTGGGCGTCCTCGTTGGTGTTGCGGTGGTGCTCCAGATGGATGTAGCGCACCAGGGGGAAGGATCCGTAGGCCGCCACGAACGGCATCGCGATCCTGCCGAGCAGTTCGTTGACCCAGGTGAGCTGCCCGGCCGCGTGGTGCGTCGACTCGTGCAGCACGGTGAACATGGTGAAGGTGACGAGCGCGTGCAGGGGAATGGTCACCCAGAGCGGCGCGGCCTCGTTGACGACCAGCCAGGTGGCGCCCGTCCAGACCATGACGCCACCGGCGAACAACAACACTGTCGGCACCGAGACCACCGGCAGCGGCAGCCGCGGGTTGGGCACACCGCGTCTCGGCCTTCTCTCGGGTGATTCCCCCGTGTCCTCGGACCGGGTTACGGCGACGGTCATCGATCGTTCCCCTCGGTCGATGCTACCGGGACAAGCTGTCACACCGTAGACAATTAGTATTGGTTTGTAAACTTCATCCGATCGCCGAAACGCCTCGTCACGGCGCCCGATGGTGAATCGTGGCACGCATCCGTGTCCAGGAAAGGGCCGGTTCGTAACAGAGAAGAACCGAAAACTGGTCCGATCGGGTGGTCGGAGGCCGGTTGGTCCGACGTTGTTCGAAACCCGCGATCGGCGGGAGAGGCGGGCTGGTGGCCCCCGGGACCGGACCGGCGAGCGACACGGCCCAGCCCGTACTCCTGTGGGCCTGCTCGTGGTCTCCGCGCCCAGGCGGCACGGGCGGACGCGGCCGAGCGCGACCCGGTACGAGGCCGACCCGTCCGCACCGCCGGGAACCACCTGGATCACGAACCCCATCGAACAGAGCCACAGGACACGGCCTAGACTCGGACGGCCCGGTCTGCAAGGTGACCAGGGCACATCCGCCGTCGACGACGTGCGGATGCCCCAACACATCGTTTACCGCTCGAGGAGAATACGTTGAAGAGCACCGTCGAGCAGCTCAGCCCGACGCGAGTCAAGATCAATGTCGAGGTGCCGTTCGACGAGCTCAAGCCGAACTTCGACCGCGCCTACCGCAAGATCGCCCAGCAGGTGCGCATCCCCGGCTTTCGCCCGGGCAAGGCGCCGGCTCGCGTGCTGGAAAGCCGGATCGGGCGAGCCCCGGTGCTCGACGAGGTCGTCAACGAGGTCATTCCGGCCAAGTACATGGAAGCCGTGCGCGCGGGCGAGGTCCGCACGCTGGGCCAGCCCGAGTTCGAGGTGACCAAGCTGGAGGACCGTGAGGTCCTCGAGTTCACCGCCGAAGTCGACATCCGCCCGGAGATCTCGCTGCCCGACCTCGAAGGCTTCTCGGTCAGCGTCGACGACGTCGAACTGACCGACGCCGAGGTCGACGAGCAGCTCGACGAGCTGCGCGCCCGGTTCGGCACGCTCACCGGTGTCGACCGCCCGGCCGAGAACGGCGACTTCGTCTCGATCGACCTCGCGGCCACCGTCGACGGTCAGGAGGTCGAGGAGGCCTCGACCACCGGCCTGTCCTACGAGATCGGCTCCGGCCAGCTCGTCGACGGTATCGACGAGGCGATCATCGGCGCGAACGCCGGCGAGACCAAGACCTTCACCACGAAGCTGGTCGCCGGCGAGCACACCGGCAAGGACGCCGACGTCACCGTCACCGTGCAGACCATCAAGCAGCGCGAGCTGCCCGAGGCGGACGACGAGTTCGCCCAGATGGCGAGCGAGTTCGACACGATCGACGAGCTGAAGGCCGACCTTCGCGAGCGCCTCGGCCGCGTCAAGAAGATGCAGCAGGGCGTCCAGGCCCGCGACAAGGTCCTCGAGGAGCTGATCGAGCGCACCGAGGTCGCGATCCCGGAGAAGGTCCTCGAGGCCGAGATCGAGAACCGCAAGCACGACGCGATCCACCCCTTCGACCACGACGAGGCGCAGTTCGCGAAGGCGCTCGAGGCCGAAGGCCGCACGATCGAGGAGTTCGACACCGAGGTCCGCGAGGAGTCGGAGAAGGCGGTCCGCACGCAGCTGCTGCTGGACAGCATCGCCGACGCCGAGCAGACGTCGGTCAACGACGGCGAGCTCACCGAGCGCATCATCTACCAGGCGCAGCGCTTCGGCGTCAGCCCGGACGAGTACGTCCAGCGGGCGCAGCAGTCCGGTCAGCTGACCGCGATCTACGCCGACGTCCGCCGCGGCAAGGCGCTGGCCTCGGTGGTCCGCAAGACCACCGTGACCGACGCCTCCGGCGCCACGGTCGACCTCGAAGAGCTCTTCGGCCCCGCAGCCGAGGAGACGCAGGTCACCGAGGAACCCGCGAAGACTGCGGCCGAGTAGGGAATATCCGGTCCGCTCGAAACGGACCGTAAAGCTGTAAGCGAACTTGGGCGGTGTCAGGCATTCTGCACCGCCCAAGTTCGTTAGGGTCGGTTGCAAGATCCTCAAGCATCTGGACATACGCGGCGGCGAACGTTCCACCCGCCGCCGTCGGCGAAAAGGCAGGCATGACGTGACGCAGCACACGCCCCAGGCGCGGACCGGTACCGCAGGGCTCAACCTCACCGACTCGGTCTTCGAGCGGTTGCTCCAGGAGCGCATCGTCGTCCTCGGCTCCGAGGTCAACGACGAGGTCGCCAACCGGATCACCGCCCAGTTGTTGCTGCTCGACGCAGACGACTCCGAGTCGGACATCCGCTTCTACATCAACTCGCCCGGTGGCTCGGTCACCGCGGGTTTCGCGATCTACGACACCATGCAGCTGATCCGCCCGGACGTCGCGACCTACGCGATGGGCCTGGCCGCGTCGATGGGGCAGTTCCTGCTCTCCTCCGGCACGCCCGGCAAGCGGTACGCGCTGCAGCACGCGCGCATCCTCATGCACCAGCCCTCGGCGGGTGTCGGCGGCACGGCCTCCGACATCGCCATCCAGGCCGAGGTGTTCGGCAAGTGGAAGCAGGAGCTGGCCCGGATCACCGCCGAGCAGACCGGCCAGACGGTCGAGCAGATCGTCAAGGACGGTGACCGCGACCGCTGGTTCACCGCGCAGGAGGCGAAGGACTACGGCTTCGTGGACCAGGTCCTCACTCGTGAGAACCCGCTTCCCAACAGCTGATCCGCGCCCGGCACATCAGGAGAATTCAATGAGCAACTTCCAGCTTCCGATCGGGTCGCAGGCGCCCGGGATGCAGTCGCGGCTCCAGCTGCCGCAGTCGCGGTACGTCCTGCCCTCGTACGTCGAGCGCACGAGCTACGGCATCAAGGAATCGAACCCGTACAACAAGCTGTACGAAGAGCGTCAGATCATGCTCGGCGTGCAGATCGACGACGCGTCGGCGAACGACGTCATGGTCCAGCTGCTGCACCTCGAGCACGAGGACCCGGACCGCGACATCATGATCCTGATCAACTCGCCCGGTGGCTCGTTCACCGCGCTGATGGCGATCTACGACACGATGCAGTACGTCCGCCCCGACATCGTCACCATGTGCATCGGCCAGGCCGCCTCGGCCGCCGCGGTGCTGCTGGCCGCCGGTACCCCCGGCAAGCGGTTCACCCTGCCGAACTCGCGCGTGCTGATCCACCAGCCCGCCACCGAGGGCACCTACGGCCAGGTCTCGGACCTGGAGATCCAGGCCAACGAGATCCAGCGGGTGCGGCGCCAGATGGAGGTCATCCTGGCGAAGCACACGAACAAGGACGCCGACGAGGTCAAGAAGGACATCGAGCGCGACAAGATCCTGACGGCCGACGAGGCCAAGGCGTACGGGATCGTCGACGAGGTGCTCGAGTACCGCAAGGCTTCGAGCAGCTGATCGCGGGAGGGGACCGGTGCGTGTCGGGAGACGACACGCACCGGATCCCTGGTCTATGGTCAGCTTCTGGCGTGCTCAGATGTGGCGTTGGTTCTCCCGCCGACGGCATCGGGCGGGTACCGTCAGTGGCAGTGTGTGAGGCTCCGAGCGGTCATCCGTGACCGGGGCGGTAAGACAGTCAGGCGCACATCGCGCCGGAGGGGACGAGGTCAACGGCCATGGCACGGATCGGTGACGGCGGCGACCTGCTGAAATGTTCTTTCTGCGGCAAGAGCCAAAAGCAGGTGAAGAAGCTCATTGCCGGCCCCGGGGTCTACATCTGCGATGAGTGCATCGATCTCTGCAACGAGATCATCGAAGAGGAACTGGCCGAGGCCGGTGAGGTCAAGCTCGACGAGCTGCCCAAACCCGCCGAGATCCACGAGTTCCTCGAGCAGTACATCATCGGCCAGGACGACGCGAAGCGATCGCTGGCCGTGGCGGTGTACAACCACTACAAGCGTGTGCAGTCCGACGACAAGTCCGGGCCGAAGGATTCCAAGGACGAGACCGTCGAATTGGCGAAGTCCAACATCCTGATGCTGGGGCCGACGGGCTGTGGCAAGACCTATCTGGCCCAGACCCTGGCGAAGATGCTGAACGTCCCGTTCGCGATCGCGGACGCCACGGCGCTCACCGAAGCCGGGTACGTGGGCGAGGACGTCGAGAACATCCTGCTCAAGCTGATCCAGGCGGCGGATTACGACGTCAAGCGGGCCGAGACGGGCATCATCTACATCGACGAGGTCGACAAGATCGCCCGGAAGTCGGAGAACCCGTCGATCACCCGCGACGTGTCCGGTGAGGGCGTGCAGCAGGCGCTGCTGAAGATCCTCGAGGGCACCACCGCGTCGGTGCCGCCGCAGGGCGGCCGCAAGCACCCGCACCAGGAGTTCATCCAGATCGACACGACGAACGTGCTGTTCATCGTGGCCGGCGCGTTCGCCGGGCTGGAGAAGATCATCAACGAGCGGGTCGGCAAGCGCGGCCTCGGTTTCGGCGCGGAGATCCGCACCAAGGCCGAGATCGACGAGAGCGACATCTTCTCCGACACCATGCCGGAGGACCTGATCAAGTTCGGGCTGATCCCCGAGTTCATCGGGCGTCTCCCGGTCGTCGCGACGGTGACCCACCTCGACAAGGACTCGCTGGTCAGTATCCTGACCACGCCGCGCAACGCGCTGGTGAAGCAGTACAAGAAGCTCTTCGAGATGGACAACGTCGAGCTGGAGTTCACCAAGACCGCGCTCGAGGCCATCGCCGACCAGGCCGTGCTCCGCGGCACCGGCGCCCGTGGCCTGCGCGCGATCATGGAAGAGGTCCTGCAGCCGGTCATGTACGACATCCCCAGCCGCGACGACGTCGCGAAGGTCGTCATCACCGAGCAGACCGTCCGCGAGAACGTGAACCCGACGATCGTGGCGCGTCAGCCGTCACGCCGTCGCAGCAGCGAGCGCGGCGAGAAGTCCGCCTAGGGAACGCACTTTCGTCGCCGACGCCCCGGCCGGATCCTTCCGGCCGGGGCGTCGGTTTCTCCGGCCCGGTCCGGCCGGTGACCGGACCGGGATAGGATGAGAAGGTGCCGCTGACTTCCACGAAGGACGAGAACGAGGCTCCCGAACTGGCAGCCGCGAGTCCACGCGAGGTCAGGGGACTCGTCGAACTCACCGAACGCATCGTCGTCGGGGCCTACCGCGGGCATTCCTGGATCCCGCGCGCGCTGACGATCGCGCTGGGCGTGCTGGTGGGGACCTGCCTGGTGGCCGGGGTCGTCCGCCTGTCGCCGCTGCCGCTGATCCCGCTGCCGTTCTTCGCCGTTTCGGCGTACGCGCTCATCCGGATCAAGGCGGCGCGCAGCGCGGAGGCGAACCAGTCGCTCGTCGCCTGGACCGGGCTGTTCACCGGTGCGACGCTCGCCGGATTCTGGTTGATCTCGATGGCGGGACGCTGGCTCGGCTGATCGGCCCGGCGCTGTTTCCGGATTTCCCTCCGTTCGAAGGGTTTCAAAATCCCGTAGACGGGGTAAGACGAGTCCGTGACAGTCACCGCTGGGCCCTTCTCCCATGTGGGCCTGCTCTACTCCGGTGACTCCGAGTACCTGGACGGTACGATCCCGTACATCCTGGAGGGCTTGAAGCACGACCAGCCCGTCGCGGTGGCCGTGCCCGGCCGGAACCTGGGCCTGATCGAAGCGGCCTTGGGGGATGCCGCCGCCGAGGTCGAACTCATCGACATGAGCGAAGCGGGCCGGAATCCGGGCCGCATCCTTCCCGGTGTGCTGCTCGCGTTCGCGAACAACCGGCCGGGGCCGGTCCGGATCATCGGCGAGCCGATCTGGGCGGGCCGCTCGGCCGTCGAGTACCCGGCGTGCGCGCAGCACGAGGCACTGATCAACTTCGCCTTCACGGACCGCGACCTCAGCATCCTGTGTCCGTACGACCGCACCCGGCTCGAAGACGACGTCCTCGCCGACGCGGAGCGGACCCACCCGATCCTTTCCGGCGCCGAAGGGGATCGCCCGAGCCCGGGCTACGCGCCCGACGCGGTCGTCGAGAAGTACAACCTGCCGCTGCCGGAGCCGCGGTCGGCCGACGCGTTCCGTTTCGACCTCGGCAGGCTCGCCGCGGTGCGCCGGTTCGCGCAGATGCGGGCCGAAGAGAGCGGGCTCGCCCACGACCGGGTGGAGGATCTCGTGCTCGCCGTGGCGGAACTGTCCGCCAACAGCGTGCTGCACGGTTCGGGCAACGGTGTCGTCCGTGTGTGGCGGGAAGAGGGCCACGTGCTCTGCGAGGTCGTCGACGAAGGCACCTTGAGCGATCCGCTGGCGGGCCGCCGTCCCGCGTTGCCGGGGCAACTTGGCGGACGTGGCCTGGTGCTGGTGAACCAGGTCGCCGATCTGGTCCGGCAGTACCTCAGACCGGGCTCGACCGTGACCAGGATCTACTTCCGCGTCTGAATTCAGGCGTGCTTCGGGACGTGCTTGCCGAGGAACGCGATCAGGCTCGGGACGACAGTGCGGTTGAAGGTGTCGCCGTGCTTGCCGCGTGCGGTGTGCGCGACCAGGGGCCGCGCTTCGGAGATGAACTTCCGCACCCCGCCGATGAACGGGTCTTCGGTCCCGCACCAGATCCCGGTCGGCACGCTCTTGGTGACATCGATGTGGCGCAACGGATCCAGCGAGCCCCAGTCGGCGGCGTCACGGAACGCGCGCCGTTTGCTCATCTCGGCCCACGACGTGATCAGCGCGGGCGCGAGCGCCGCGACCGCGGCGGGCGGACGACGGCGTTCCAGGCGGCGCCGGGTGTACAGCAGTGCGCCGAAACCACCCATCGAAAGCCCCGTGGCGGCGAACGGCTGCCCGTCCCGGCCGCCGAGGCCGCGGGCGGCCAGTAAGCGGGGGACCTCTTCGAGCAGCATCGCCATCGGGTTGTCGCCGGGCTGGTTCTCGTGCCAGTAGTGGTCACCGCCGTCGACGGCGACGAACCCGAACGGCGGCACCGCCTTGCGGGCGACGTCGCTGCTCAGCTGCTTGAGCAGCCCGGTCGGAGCCGCGTGGCGTGCCGTGCCGTGGAGGCCGTGCAGCATCAGCGACATCGGCAGGCCGTTGGGCGGGGCCTTGGTCGGCAGCATGAGCACGAGATCGACCTCGCGGCCGCGGGCCTCGGAGTAGACGCGTTCGACGCGGGGGCTGCCCAGCTGTGTGGCCGGCGTCGGCGACGCGACACCGAGTGCCCGCTGGAGCGCTTCGCTGAACGGCAGCGCTCCGGTGGCCGTTCCGGCCGCGAGCCCGGCGACTCCGAGACCCGAGGCGCCGGCGATCAGCACGGACCGACGGCTCAGCCACCGGCGGGCGCCGTCCACCCCCGGCAGTGTCGTGTGCCCCTGGTCGTCCTCGTTCACCGATCCCCGTTCCCCCGTCGAGCTTCCACCAGGTCAGACGAGCGTTCCCGCTCGAAGGTTGCACGATTCACCGACCTGTGACCGGGGTATCGCCGGATCAGGTGCCGATGTTTCCCTCTTTCGCGCGCCAGGTCTCGATCGAGATCCGCGCGGACCGCGTCGCGGCCTCGTAAGTGTCGCCGAGACCCACGCCGAGGGCGGTGGCCAGGGGAATCAGGATGTGGTCCACACCATTCTCGCCCTCGCCGAAATGGCCGGCGACCTCCAGCGTGATGTAGCCGTGCACGGCGCTCCAGAGCTGGGCGGCGACTTCGAACTCCGGGGCCGGACGGAACCGGCCCGTGTCGATCACCCGCTTCGCCGCGCGGACGAGGAAGCCGAACGCCTCGATGCCTTCTTCGCTGGCGTTCTGCCGGGTCTCCTCTTTGGTCATGTCGCCGAGGGTGGCCTTCTGCCCGCTGGGCTGGCTCTGTCCGAAGGTCACCGCGTAGAGCTGCGGGTTGTCCAGCACCGTCCGCCGGTAGGCCAGCGCCAGGGTGAGGATGTCGGCGACCGGGTCGTCGGTCTCCTCGACTTCGCCCAAATTCGCCGACAGCCGCCGGAAGCCCTCGCGGGCGACCTCGTTCACCAAGGCGCCCATCCCGCCGAAGTGGGTGTACACGGCCATGGTCGACGCGCCGATTTCGGCCGCCAGCTTGCGGGCCTGGAGCGCCTCGGGACCGCCGTCGGAGAGCAGCCGGATCGCCGCCTCGATCAGCTTGGCCTTGACCTCGGCGGCGGAGGGTTTCGATGCCATGCTTGCCAGTGTCCCATAACCCTGTTATAAATGAGTGCATAACATCGTTATTCCGCCGGTAGGGGGCCAGTGATGGGCAACAAGTTCCTCGAGGGCAACTTCGCCCCGGTCAGCCGTGAGCACACGATCACCGAACTGTCCGTCACCGGGCGCATCCCGGAGTACCTGGACGGGCGCTACCTGCGGAACGGGCCGAACCCGCTGTCCGAAGTGGACCCGGCGACCTACCACTGGTTCATGGGCGACGGCATGGTGCACGGCGTCCGGCTGCGGGACGGCCGCGCCGAGTGGTACCGCAACCGCTGGGTGCGCAACCCGCGGCTGTCCGCGGAGCTGGGCGAGAGGTGGGACGGCGGGACGGCCGCGTCTTTGGGGGCCAACACGAACGTGATCGGCCACGCGGGCAAGACCCTCGCGCTGATCGAGGGCGGCGCCACGAGCTTCGAGTTGACCGACGAACTCGACACCGTCGGCGCCTGCGACTTCGACGGCACGCTTCCGGGCGGCTACACCGCCCACCCGAAGCGCGATCCGGAGACCGGTGAGCTGCACGCCGTGTCGTACTTCTTCGGCTCGGGCAACAAGGTCCAGTACTCGGTGATCGACGCGCGTGGCCGGGCGCGCCGCACGGTCGACGTCGAGGTCACCGGCTCGCCGATGATGCACGACTTCTCCCTGACCGAGAAGCACGTCGTGTTCTACGACCTCCCGGTCACCTTCGACAACGACCGGGCCGTCGCCGCGTCGGTCCCGTCGGTTCTGCGCACGCCCGCGCGGCTCGTGATGTCCGCGCTGGTGGGGAAGGTGAAGGTGCCGGATCCCTTCGGGGCGAAGCTGCGCCAGCGGATCTCGGGCAACGCGGGCCTGCCGTACCGGTGGAACCCGAAGTACCCGGCGCGGATCGGGGTCATGCCGCGGGAGGGCGGCAACGGTGACGTCCGCTGGTTCGAGATCGAGCCGTGCTACGTCTTCCACCCGATGAACGCCTACGACGACGGCGACGACATCGTGCTGGACGTCGTCCGGCACCCGAAGATGTTCGACACGGAGCTGCTCGGACCCGCCGAGGGGCCGCCGACCCTGGACCGCTGGACCATCGACCTGACCGTCGGCAAGGTCGTCGAAGAACGTCTCGACGACCAGGGGCAGGAGTTCCCGCGCGTCGACGAGCGCCTGGTCGGACGGCGGCACCGCTTCGGCTACTCGGTGTCCACAAGGGACGGATCCGCGTCCTCGGGCGCGCTGCTGAAGCACGATCTGTGGAACCGGTCGGTGGCTTCACGGGAATTCGGTGCGGGCAGCCAGGTGGGGGAGTTCGTCTTCGTTCCGTCCTCTGTGGACGCGGGGGAGGACGAGGGGGTGCTGATGGGCTTCGTCTACGACGCCGCGACGCAGAAGAGCGATCTGACCATTTTGGACGCGGGGACGCTGGAGACCGTCGGAGCCGTGCACCTGCCGGACCGGGTACCGAACGGTTTCCACGGCAACTGGGTGGGCGCGGAGGGCTGAAAGCGTCCTTCACCGCATGCCACGCGGTGAAGGACGCTTTCGTCTCATGAGACGCGGGGAAAGCGTCCTTCAGCCCCCGAGGTCGAGCACCCGCTGTTCCCCGCTGTACAGGTTCATGCTGTCGCCGCGGAGGAAGCCGATGAGGGTCATGCCGTTCTCGTCGGCCAGTTCCGCGGCCAGCGACGACGGCGCGGAAACCGCCGCCAGCAGGCCGATCCCGGCCATGGCGGCCTTCTGCACCAGTTCGAACGAGGCGCGGCCGGACACCAGCAGCCCGACGTCCGACGCGGGGATCCGGCCTTCCTGCAGCGCCCAGCCGAGGACCTTGTCGACGGCGTTGTGCCTGCCGACGTCCTCGCGGACGACGGCGAGGTTCCCATCACCGTCGAACAGGGCGGCCGCGTGCAGCCCGCCAGTGCTGGAGAACACCTTCTGGTGCGCGCGAAGCGTGTCCGGGAGCTTCGACAGCACGTCGGTGCTCACCGCGAACTCGGACTTCTCCGGCGAAAACCGGCTTTTCAGCTTCACCGCGTCGAGTGCGGCCTTGCCGCAGACGCCGCACGAGGACGTGGTGTAGAAGTTCCGCTCGACACCGGTATCCGGCGGAGCGACCCCTTCGGCCAGCGCGATGTCCAGGACGTTGTAGGTGTTGCGGCCCTGGTCGTCGACGCCGTCGCAGTAGCGCGCGACCGCGATGTCCTCGCGCGAGGCGAGCACACCCTCCGACAGCAGGAACCCGTGCGCCAGTTCCACGTCGTTGCCGGGTGTCCGCATGGTGACCGCGAGTGCCTTGCCGCCGACCCGGATCTCCAGCGGTTCTTCGGCCGCGAGCACGTCGGGCCGCCGCACGTCCTTCGTCGCGGAGATCTTCCGCACCGGACGCCGCACCGTCACCCTGCCCACTTGTCCACCCTTCTGGCCGGTTATTCGACACTCGAGTACTGCAACGTCGGGAATTAAGTAATACATTCCCAGTGCACATCCTCAGAGTACGGAGGCGCCGGATGGCTGTCGGCTTCCTGGACCGTTCCCGCATCGTCGCAGCACCGGGCTGGAGCCGCTGGCTGGTGCCACCCGCCGCGCTGGCCGTCCACCTGTCGATCGGTCAGGCGTACGCGTGGAGCGTCTTCAAACCGCCGCTGGAGAAGACCCTCGGGCTCAGCGGCACGGAGAGCGCTCTGCCGTTCCAGCTCGGCATCGTGATGCTCGGGCTGTCGGCGGCGTTCGGCGGGACGCTGGTCGAACGCAACGGGCCGCGCTGGGCGATGTTCGTCTCGATGGTCTGTTTCAGTTCGGGCTTCCTGCTGTCCGCGCTCGGCGTGGCGACGTCGCAGTACTGGCTCGTCGTCCTCGGCTGGGGCGGGATCGGCGGCATCGGGCTCGGGATCGGCTACATCTCACCGGTGTCGACGCTGATCAAATGGTTCCCGGACCGGCCGGGGATGGCCACCGGGATCGCGATCATGGGCTTCGGCGGCGGCGCGCTGATCGCCTCCCCGTGGTCTTCGCAGATGCTGGGCGCGGCGCCGTGGTCCATCGGGACCGTCGCGACGGCCTTCCTCGTGCACGGCCTGGTCTACGCGGTCTTCATGACCCTCGGCATCCTGCTGGTGCGGGTGCCCGCCGACGGCTGGAAGCCCGCGGGCTGGGAACCGAAGCCCGACCACGGCAACGCGATGATCACCACCGCGAACGTGTCGGCGCGCAACGCCCTCCGGACGCCGCAGTTCTGGCTGCTCTGGGTGGTCCTGTGCTTCAACGTGACCGCGGGCATCGGCATCCTGGAGAAGGCGTCGCCGATGATCGCGGACTTCTTCCGCGAGACCTCGACCCCGGTCGGCACCGCCGCCGCGGCCGGGTTCGTCGCGTTGCTCTCGCTGACCAACATGCTCGGCCGGTTCGTCTGGTCGTCCACTTCGGACCTGGTGGGGCGCAAGAACATCTACCGGCTCTACCTCGGCGCCGGCGCACTGCTGTACCTGGTGATCGCGCTGACCACCAACGCGTCGAAGCTCGTGTTCGTCCTGTGCGCCATGCTGATCCTGTCGTTCTATGGCGGCGGCTTCGCGACCGTGCCCGCGTATCTGAAGGACCTCTTCGGCACCTACCAGGTGGGCGCGATCCACGGCAGGCTGCTGACCGCGTGGTCGATGGCCGGGGTGCTCGGGCCGCTCATCGTCAACGCCATCTCCGACAGCCAGAAGGCGGCGGGCAAGGTCGGCCCCGACCTCTACACGACGTCGCTGTTCATCATGATCGGCCTCCTGGTGGTCGGTTTCGTCGCCAACGAACTGGTGCGCCCGGTCGACCCGAAGTACCACGAGCCGGCGTCGTCCGGTGAGCCCGCGAGGAGTGAGGCCCGATGACCGACCAGGCACCCGTACGCCGCCGCACCGGGCTGATGGTCCTCGCCTGGCTGTGGGTCGCGCTTCCGTTCGCCTACGGCGTCTACGAACTGTTCCGGAAGGTCGTCCAGCTCTTCGGCGGCTGAGTAAGGTCGGGGCGTGGGAGTTCTGATCACCGGGGCGTCGCGCGGTATCGGCCGTGCGATCGCCCGCGCCTTCGCGGAAAAGGGTGACCGAGTCGCCGTCCACTACGCCTCGAAGCGGGAGGACGCCGAGCGGACGCTCGGTGACTTGCCCGGTTCCGGCCACGGGCTGATCCAGGGCGACCTGTCGGATCCCGAGGTGGCGCAGCGGGTCGCCGACGAGGCCGAAGCGCTGGTGGACGGCATCGACGTCCTGGTGAACAACGCCGCCTTCGCGCCGTCCGCGTCGTCGGCCCATCCCGTCGCCGAAGTGTCCTATGAGGACTGGCAGCGGGTCTGGCGGCGGATGCTCGACGTCAACGTGCTCGGCACCGCCAACGTGACCTACTGCGTGACCCGGCACATGATCGAGCGCGGCGCGGCGGGCCGGGTGGTCAACATCGGCTCGCGAGGTGCCTTCAAGGGTGAGCCCGAGTTTCCGGCGTACGGCGCGAGCAAGGCCGCGCTGCACTCGCTGGGGCAGTCGCTCGCCGTCGCTCTCGCTCCGCACGGGATCGCCGTGACCACCGTCGCGCCCGGCTTCACCGCGACGGACCGCGTCGCGGCGAAGGTCGAAGGCGCGCGCGGCGAGAGCCCGTTCGGCCGGGTCGGCACGCCGGAGGAGGTCGCGGCGGCGGTGCTCTACCTCGCTTCCGGCGACGCCGCGTGGGCGTCCGGCGCGATCCTCGACCTGAACGGTGCCTCGTACCTGCGGATGTGAACTGGATCACGAATGCAGCACTGATGGCCCCCCGTGCGTCTTAGGAACGTGCACAAGCTGGGGAAGGTCCTGGTCGCCGCGCTGGCGGTGGCGGTGTTCGGCGGGACCGCGTACGGATACACGACGCTGGAGTCGCTCGACGGCATCGCCCGAGAAGACGTGATCGAGATGCCGGACCCGGGAGAGCAGCCCGCCGACGGCTCGCTCGACATCCTCCTGGTCGGCCGCGATTCGCGGACCGACGAGAACGGCAAGCCGCTGCCCCCGGAGATGCTGCGTGAGCTGCGGGTGGGCGCGAACGGCGACGACCTGACCGACACGCTCATCGTGCTCCGTATCCCCAACGGCCAGAAGGCCGTGAAGGCCTTTTCGATCCCGCGCGACTCCTGGGTCACGGAGCCGGGGACGAAGGACAAGACCAAGATCAACGGAATCTTCGGTCACGCCAAGTTCGCTTCGGCGAACGCGCAGCGCGCGGCGGGCAAGACCGACAAGGCTGAGATCGACAAGGTGGCGATCACGGCCGCGCGGAAGGCGACCTTGAAGGCGGTCGAGGACCTCACCGGCGTCAAGATCGATCACTTCGCCGAGGTCAACTTGCAGAGTTTCTACGACATCAGCAAGGCCGTCGGCGGGGTCGAGGTGTGCTTGAACAGGGCGACCAAGGATCGCAAGTCCGGGGCGGACTTCCCGGCGGGGAAGCAGACGATCCAGGGCGCCGACGCGCTGGCCTTCGTCCGCCAGCGGGAGGATCTGCCTCGCAGCGACCTCGACCGCGTACGTCGTCAGCAGGTGTTCCTCGCCGGGCTCGCGAAGCAGGTGCTCTCCGCCGGGACGCTCGCCAACCCGGCCCGTGTCTCCGAACTGATCGACGCGGTGAAACGTTCGGTCGTGCTCGACGGCTCGTGGAACCTGCTCGACTTCGTCCGGCAGATGCAGGGCGTCACGGGCGGCGGTATCGCCTTCGACACGATCCCCATCGTCAACCCCGATTATCGCTACAACCCCAAGCAGCCGAGCTGGACCGCCGTGCAGGTGGACCCCGCCCAGGTTCGCGCTTTCGCCGCGTCCCTGATCGGCGCCCAGCCCGCGACGCCGCAGGCGCCCGCCGGGCCCAAGGTCGACGTCGTCAACGCGAGCGGCAAGGACGGTCTTGCCGCTCGCGTTTCGGATCTGTTGGCGGAGAAGGGATTCGGCAAGGGCGAGACGACGGCCGAGACCGGACGGCGGACCTCCGTCGTCCGGTACAGCGACGCGTCCGGGCCCGCCACGGAGATCGCGAAGCTGCTCGGCGGGCTGGAAACCCAGAAGGCCGATTCCGTCGTGGCGGGACATGTACAGGTCGTCCTCGGCCAGGTCTACAAGGGACCGGGCGTGTCCTCGGGTGGCGGGGCGGCCGTCGCCCGGACCGACCAGCCCATCACCTCCGCCGACACCGGGTGTATCAACTGAGGGTCAGCCCAGCGGCTCCAGCCGTACCACGATCGCCTTCGACACCGGCGTGTTCGACTTGTCCGCCACCGAATCCAGCGGCACCAACGCGTTCGCTTCGGGGAAGTACGCCGCGGCGCAGCCCTTCGCCGTCGGGTAGGAGACCACCCGGAACCGCGGAGCCCGGCGGTCGCCGTCCCGCCATTCCGAGACCAGGTCGACCATCGCGCCGTCGGCGAGCCCGAGCGAGACCAGGTCCTCGGGGTTCACCAGCACGACGCGCCGCGCGTCCTCGATGCCGCGATAACGGTCGGAAAGGCCGTAGATCGTGGTGTTGTACTGGTCGTGGCTGCGCATCGTCTGCAGCAGCAGCCTGCCTTCGGGCACCTCGGGATACTCGAGTTCGGAGACGGTGAAGTTCGCCTTGCCGTTGGCGGTCCCGTTGAACTGCCGGGAATCGCGCGGCGCGTGCGGCAGGACGAAACCGTCGGGCTCGCGCACCCGGGCGTTGTAGTCGTGGCAGCCGGGGACGACGCGGGCGATCCGGTCGCGGATGAGGTCGTAGTCGGCGTGGAAGTCCCGCCACGGCACGGCGTGCCCGGCACCGAGCAGGGCCTCCGCGAGATGGCAGACGATGGCGACCTCGGAGAGCAGGTGCTCACTGGCCGGGGCCAGCCTGCCGCGTGAGGTGTGCACCTGCGACATCGAGTCCTCGACGGTGACGAACTGTTCGCCGCCCGCCTGGACGTCGCGTTCCGTGCGGCCGAGGGTGGGCAGGATCAGCGCGGTCCTGCCGGGGACGACGTGCGAGCGGTTGAGCTTCGTCGACACGTGCGCGGTCAGCGAGCAGGACTTGAGCGCCTTCTCGGTCAGCTCCGTGTCCGGGGTGGCGGAAGCGAAGTTGCCGCCGACGGCGAAGAAGACCTTGCCCTTGCCGTCCCGCATCGCGCGGATCGCGGCGACGGTGTCATACCCGTGGTCTCGCGGGACCTTGATGCCGAACTCGGCGTCGAGACTGTCCATAAAGGACTCCGGCATCTTCTCCCAGATGCCCATCGTCCGGTCGCCCTGGACGTTGGAGTGCCCGCGAACCGGGCACAGACCCGCGCCCGGTTCGCCGATCATGCCGCGCACCAGCGCCAGGTTCGCGATCTCGGAGATCGTCTGCACGGCGTGCTTGTGCTGGGTCAGCCCCATCGCCCAGCAGTAGATGGTCCGCTTCGACGTCGCGATCATCCGCGCCAGCCGCTCGATCTGCTCGCGCTGCAGCCCGGTCGCGGCGCCGACCTCGGTCCAGTTGATCTCCCGCAGATGCTTCGCGTAATCCTCGAACCCCTCGGTGGACGACTCGACGAACGCGCGGTCGACGATCGTGCCGGGCGTCTCCTCTTCCCACTTCAGCAGCAGATGACCGATCGCCTGGAACAGCGCGAGGTCGCCACCGAGCCGGATCTGCGCGAACTCGTCGGCCAGCGGGGTGCCCTTGCCGACCACGCCGCGGACGTTCTGCGGGTTCTTGAACCGCATCAGACCGGCTTCGGGCAGCGGGTTGACGGCCATGATCTTCGCGCCGTTGCCCTTGGCCTCCTCCAGCGCGGACAGCATGCGCGGATGGTTGGTGCCGGGGTTCTGGCCGACCACCACGATCAGGTCCGCCTTGTGGATGTCGGCGAGCGACACCGAACCCTTGCCGATGCCGGTCGTGGCCGCGAGCGCCGCGCCGGACGATTCGTGGCACATGTTGGAGCAGTCGGGGAGGTTGTTGGTGCCGAAGGAGCGCACGAGCAGCTGGTAGAGGAACGCGGCCTCGTTGCTGGTGCGGCCGGAGGTGTAGAAGATCGCCTCGTTCGGGTCCTGCAGCGCGCGAAGCTCGTCCGCCACCAGCGTGAACGCGTCGTCCCAGGAGATCGGCTCGTAATGCGTCGCGCCTTCGCGCAGTACGAACGGCTCGGTGATGCGGCCCTGCTGGCCGAGCCAGAAGTCCGTCTTCTCCGCCAGCTCTTGAAGCGAATGCGCGGCGAAGAACTCGCGGCCGACGCGGCGCTTCGTCGCCTCCTCGGCGACGGCCTTCGCACCGTTCTCACAGAACTCGGCGAGTTTGCGGTGCTCGCCGTCGACCTCGCGCGGCTCGGGCCAGGCGCACCCGGGACAGTCGAAGCCGTCGCGCTGGTTCAGCAGGCGCAGCGTCTTCACCGTGCGTGCGGCGCCCATCTGTTCCATGCCGCGCATCAGGGAGACGGCGACCCCGGGGATCCCGGCCGCCCAGCTCTTCGGTTTCCCGACCTCGAGCTGTGTCTCGTCAACGTCGTTCGCGGGTGCGTCGCGGGTCATGACCCCATCGTGCGCCTTACCGCTCCCGCGCGCGACCGAGGGGTCAGGCGCCGGAGACGAGCCGGCCGATCTGCGTTTCGTCCAGCGGGAACCAGGGTGTCTCGTTGACGCCGCGTTCCTGCACCGCGTTCACCGTCACCGCGGCCACGACCAGCACGATCAGGCCGACGATCGCGGCGACGCCCGGCCACCGGCTCGACCCGGGCGCGGAGTAGCCACCACCGGAGGCCGCCTTGCGCTCCTTGCGGCGCTTCTTCTTGAGTTCCTTCTTCGCGCCCAGCCAGGCGTCCAGCTCCGCGTGCTTCTGCCAGTTCGGGTCCACCAGGTCCGGGTGGGTCTCGATCCGCCGGTCTTCTTCGTCCATCTGGCTCGTGTCCCCCGGGTGGTCGTGTTTCGCCGCCGAATTCCACCGGCCACCTTACCCGGACCGCCGCGGCGTTACGGCCGGTGAGGAACTCGTTAGAGGGGGTTCGTAGACTTGTCAACTGTGACCGAGAACGCCCAGCAGCAGCAGACCGACCTTCCGGGTACCTGGAACCCGGCCGACGAAGAAGCCTCGCTCTACCAGCGTTGGGTAGACGCCGGCTACTTCACGGCCGACCCCACGTCGGACAAGCCGCCGTTCACGGTAGTCATCCCGCCCCCGAACGTGACCGGTTCGCTGCACATCGGGCACGCGTTCGAGCACACCCTGATCGACGCCATCACCCGCTACCACCGCATGCTCGGCGACGAGACGCTGTACCTGCCGGGCATGGACCACGCGAGCATCGCGGTCCACGCGCTGGTCGAGAAGCAGCTCCGCGCCGAGGGCACCAGCCGCCGCGAGCTCGGCCGCGAGGCCTTCGTGGAGCGCGTCTGGCAGTGGAAGAACGAGCACGGCGGCAAGATCCTCGCCCAGATGAAGCGCCTCGGCGAGGGCGTGGACTGGACCCGGGAGCGGTTCACCATGGACGACGGCCTGTCCAAGGCCGTCAACACGATCTTCAAGAAGCTCTACGACGACGGCCTGATCTACCGCGCCGAACGGCTGGTCAACTGGTCGCCGGAGCTGCGGTCAGTGCTGTCCGACGCCGAGGTGAAGCACGAAGAGGTCGAGGGCGAGCTCGTCTCGATGCGCTACGGCGACGGCGAGAACGCGATCGTCGTGGCCACCACCCGGATGGAGACGATGCTCGGCGACACCGCCGTCGCGGTCCACCCGGACGACGAGCGCTACACGCACCTCATCGGCACCGAGGTCGAGCTTCCGCTGACCGGGCGCAAGATCCCGATCGTCGCGGACAAGCACGTCGACCCGGAGTTCGGCACCGGTGCGGTCAAGGTGACCCCCGCGCACGACCCGAACGACTTCGAGATCGGCCAGCGGCACGACCTGCCGATGATCACGATCATGGACGAGCAGGGCCGCATCGACGGCACCGGCACCGAGTTCGACGGCATGGACCGCTTCGAGGCCCGTGTCGCGGTGCGGGAGAAGCTGCGCGAGCAGGGCCGCATCATCGCGGAGAAGCGTCCGTACCTGCACAGCGTCGGGCACTCCGAGCGGTCCAAGGAGCCGATCGAGCCGCGGCTTTCGCTGCAGTGGTTCGTCAAGGTCGGCCCGCTCGCGAAGGCCGCCGGCGACGCGGTGCGCGACGGCCGGGTGAACGTCCACCCGCCGGAGATGGAGAAGCGCTACTTCGACTGGGTCGACAACCTGCACGACTGGTGCATCTCGCGCCAGCTGTGGTGGGGCCACCGCATCCCGGTCTGGTACGGCCCGAACGACGAGGTTGTCTGCGTCGGACCGGACGAGGAGCCGCCTTCGGGTGAGGGCTGGACCCAGGACCCGGACGTCCTCGACACCTGGTTCTCGTCGGGCCTGTGGCCGTTCTCCACCCTCGGGTGGCCGGAGAAGACCCCGGACCTGAACAAGTTCTATCCGACGTCGGTGCTGGTCACCGGCTACGACATCCTGTTCTTCTGGGTCGTCCGGATGATGATGTTCGGTCTCTACGCCACCGGCGAGGCGCCGTTCAAGACCATCGCGCTGCACGGCATGGTCCGCGACCAGTTCGGCAAGAAGATGTCGAAGACCGCGGGCAACGGCGTCGACCCCATCGAATGGATGGACAAGTACGGCACCGACGCGCTGCGGTTCACCCTCACGCGGGGCGCCAACCCGGGCACGGACGTGCCGATCGGCGAGGAGTGGGTCGCGGGCTCCCGGAACTTCACCACGAAGCTCTGGAACGCCACCAAGTTCGCGATGATGAACGGCGCGGACGCGAACGCCCCGTTGCCCCCCGCGGCCGAGCTCACCGAGGCCGACCGCTGGATCCTCGGCAGGCTCGGCAACGTCGTCGACGAGGTCACCGGCTACCTGGCGGACTACCAGTTCGCGAAGGCCACCGACACGCTCTACCAGTTCACCTGGACCGAGCTGTGCGACTGGTACTTGGAGCTGTCGAAGGTCCAGGTCTTCCAGGGCGACGAGGCCCGCGTGACGGCGACGCGCGCGGTGCTGGGGCACGTGTTCGACACGGTGCTGAAGCTGCTGCACCCGTTCATCCCGTTCATCACCGAGAAGCTGTGGACGGCGCTGACCGGCCGCGACTCGCTGGTCGTCGCCCCGTGGCCGGTGGCCGACGCGTCGTACGCCGACGCCGTGGCGGACAAGCGGATCGCGGACGTGCAGAAGCTGGTGACCGAGGTCCGCCGGTTCCGCGCGGACCAGGGCCTCAAGCCCAGCCAGAAGGTGGCCGCGCGGCTGTCCGGTGACGGATTCGCCGAGATCACCGGGCACGACGAGCCGATTCGCGCGCTGGTCCGGCTCACCCAGCCTGAAGACGGCTTCGCGCCGAGCGCGTCGCTCGAAGTCGGCCTGTCGGCCGGTGTCGTCACCGTCGAGCTGGACCTGTCCGGCACGATCGACGTCGCCGCCGAGCGCAAGCGCCTGCAGAAGGACCTCGGCGCGGCGGAGAAGGAACTGGCGCAGGCCGAGGCCAAGCTCGGCAACCAGGCCTTCATCGACAAGGCGCCGGAGCCGGTGATCGGCAAGATCCGGGCCCGCAAGGAGACCGCGGTCGCGGATATCGAGCGCATCAACGCCCGGTTGGCGACGCTTCCCGCCTCCTGAGCTCGTGAGTGGTAAGGACGGTTAGAACCGTCCTTACCACTCACGAGGCTTTCAACGGAGGTGACGGAGGACCACTCCGGCCACGCCTGCCATCCCGGTGCGGTAGGGGTGGTACGCCGCGGCGGCGAGCAGTTTCGTGTGCTGCCCGTTGATCCAGGCGGCACCGTTCTTCGCGCAGGCGTCGTGCCCGGCCGACGGTCCGAAGGTGTCCACGAAGGTCGATTTGCCATCGGCGGCGACGGCTTTCTCGATCGCCGAGTTCAGCGCCTTCTCGACGTCGTTGAGCCACGCGTAGTCGCCCTCGGCGAAGGGCAGGATCTTGGGGCAGTAGCCGGATTCCGGCGCGATCCGCGGGTAGCCGACGACGAGCACGTCGGCGCGCGGCGAGCGGGCGTGGATCCCGGCCAGCACCTTCTCGACGTTCTTGCCGGTGTCGGCGATCTTGGCCTTGATGGTGTCGACGCCGTCCACGGTGAACCGGTCCTGGCACGGGTTCCCGGTGGGATCGCTCGCGCGCAGTGACGGGCAGGTGCCGACCAGCGTGCCGAAGACGCCGTAATCGTTGCCGCCGATCCCGACCGTGACCAGGTCGGTGTTCGAGCGCAGGGCGCTGAACTGGGGCGGGTTGCTGCCGAGGGTCACGTTCTGCCGCTGCGTCATGTTGGTGGTGTCGGCGCCACCGCAGCTGATGTCGGTGAAGGAACGGACCCGCAGCGCCGCGGCGAGGATCGACGGATAGTTCTGCGTCGACTTGCCGCAGAAGAGCGGGTCGAGGCGGGGGAGCGGGATGAGCGGCCCGGAGGTGTAGGAATCACCCAGCGCGACGTAATTCCGGTAGGACCGCGTGGCGGCGGTGGCCGCCGTGGCGGAGGCGATCAGCAGGACGACGGTCGAGACGGCCGCGAACAGGACGCGTCTGTAGCGCATGAGGACCCCGATCTCCGGACTGGATGGCCTCTCAAAAATGAACCGGATCCGCTCCTGTCGGCGCCGCCGATCGGGTGGTCGAGCGCCGGTTTCACCCGCTTGGGGTGTCAAATCGGGTGGTCGTCTTCCGGCCTCCGGTAGACGAGGAGATAACGGTAGAAGAGCAGGGTCCGGACCTTGCTCCCCGGCAACAGCCTGGCCGCGTCGCGCCGGATCCGGTTCATCGGCGGGTAGGTCTCCACGATCGGCGCCGTCGGCAGCGGATCGGCCCCGCCGTTGAGCCGCTCGCCCGCGTACACGACCACTCTGGCCACGGCGTTGACCGGTGAGGCCACGAGGGCCCGCGCGTAGTCGGCGAACGTGCTGGGCCTGCCGAGGCCGAGCACGGCCAGCACACCGCCCGGGACCAGCGCGTCACGCAGCTTCGTGACCGTGTCGAACGGCACATGGTGGAGCGACGCGAGGCAGGAGATGAAGTCGTACGCCTCCTCCGGCAGCTTTTCGGTGACGACGTCGGCCTGCCGGTACGAGATCGTGCCGGGCCCCGGCGAACCGGCGGCACCGGCGAGCTCGATCATCGGGCCGGACCGGTCGATCGCCTCGACGTGCATCCCGGTCGCCGCGAGTCGCCGCGCGAACCGTCCGCCGCCGCAGCCCACGTCCAGCGCCACGCCGGGGCCGGGAGGCAGCTGGTCGAGCAGGAGCGGGTGGTAGTGGTCGTTGTGGTTGAACCCCATGCGTCGAGAGTGCCAGGAAAGCCGCACGTAGACTCGGTCCGACAGGTAGCAAGGGTAAGAGGAGAGTTCGTGCCGCGAGGTGACGGCCGGGATTCCGAAGATTTCAGGGAATCCCCGGACCTGGCAGATCTGGACAGTTTCGCCGGTGTCGACGAATTGGGGGTACGTGCCCACGATCCGTCCGACGACACCGACCCGGATCTGGACGCACCCGACGCCGCGTACCAGGCGGGCGGTGGCGCCGGCGGCGGGATCGGCGGAATCGGGCAGCTGGGGGACAACCTCGCGCTCGGCCCCGTGCCGGACCTCGTCGCCCCGGAGGACGTGGAACTGCACGAACTGGACGACCAGGGTGACGAGTTCGCCCCGGCCGACCCCAACGGGCAGCAGGCGCGCCGTGAACTGCTCGCCGTCGAGGCCGAGCTGAACCAGCGCTGGCCCGAGACCAAGATCGAGCCGTCCCTCGCCCGGATCGCGGCCCTGGTCAACCTCATGGGTGAACCGCACCGCGGCTACCCGGTGCTGCACGTCGCCGGGACCAACGGCAAGGGCTCGACCGTCCGGATGATCGACGCGCTGCTGACCCGGATGGGCCTGCGCGTCGGCCGGTACACGAGCCCGCACCTGCAGCTGGTCACCGAGCGGATCGCGCTGGACGGCGCCCCCATCTCCGCCGCCGCGTACGTCGATCTGTATCGCGACGTCGCGCCGTACGTGACCATGGTGGACAACGCGGGCGGGCCCGACGCGGTGGCGATGAGCAAGTTCGAGGTGCTCACCGGCATGGCGTTCGCGGCCTTCGCCGACGCGCCCGTCGAGGCCGCGGTCGTCGAAACCGGGCTCGGCGGCTCCTGGGACGCCACCAACGTCGTGGACGGTGACGTCGCCGTCATCACCCCGATCGGTGTCGACCACGTCGAGTACTTCGGCGGGTCACCGGCCAAGGCCGCGGTGGAGAAGGCCGGGATCATCAAGCCCGGCAGTGTCGCGGTCATCGCCGAGCAGGACCCCGAAGTGCAGAAGATCCTGCTGGAACGCGCCGTCGAGGTGGACGCGAGCGTCGCCCGCGCGGGCAGCGAGTTCGGTGTGCTGGAACGCGAGATCGCCGTCGGCGGGCAGATGCTGAAACTGCAGGGCCTCGGCGGGGTCTACGACGAGGTCTTCCTGCCGCTGCACGGCGCGCACCAGGCGGCCAACGCCGCGCTCGCGCTGGCCGCCGTCGAGGCGTTCTTCGGCGCGGGCAAGGACAAGCAACTGGTCATCGAAGCCGTCCGCGAGGCCTTCGCCGAGGTCGAGACGCCCGGCAGGCTGGAACGCGTCCGCGCCGCACCGACGGTGCTGCTCGACGCCGCCCACAACCCGCACGGCGCCAAGGCGCTCGCGACCACCGTCGCCGAAGAGTTCGCCTTCCGTCGTCTCGCCGCCGTAGTCGGCGTGATGGCGGAGAAGGACGCTCGCGGCATCCTGGACGCTCTCGAACCGGTCGTCTCCGAGATCGTCGTCACCAAGAACTCGTCCCCGCGCGCGATGCCGCTCGACGAGCTCAACGACATCGCCATCTCGATCTTCGGCGAAGACCGGGTCGTGGCCGAGCCCAGCCTGGACGCCGCGATCGAGACCGCCATCGGCCTCGTCGAGCAGAGCGACGACCCCGAAGAGCCCCTGGCGGGCGGCGGCGTGCTGGTCACCGGCTCGGTCGTCACCGCGGGTGAGGCCAGGACCCTGTTCGGTAAGGAGCCGGCGTGACCGACGAAACCCCGAAGCCGCCGGCCAAGGATCCGATGAAGTCCTTCCGCGGTGTGATGGCCGGATCCCTGATCATGGAGGGCATCACCGTCGCGCTCGCGCTGCCGGTGGTGGCGAAACTCGGCGGCGGCGTCGGCTCGCTCACCGGCTGGTCGGTGATCGTCATCGCGGTCGCGCTGATCGTGCTCTGCGGTTTCCTGAAGAAGCCGTGGGCGGTACCCGCGGTGCTGGTGCTGCAGGTCGCGCTGATCGCCTTCTTCGTCGCGCTGCCCGCCGTGGCGATCCTCGGGGTGATCTTCCTCGGGATCTGGCTGTGGCTGCTGTGGCTGCGCCGCGATGTGGCGCGGCGGATGGCGGCCGGGACACTGCCCAGCCAGCAACAGCAACCTCAGTAGGCCTCGTGAGTGGTAAAGACGGTTCTAACCGTCCTTACCACTCACGAGCTTTTGTCAGCGCAGCCTCACCACCCGTAGCTCCGGTGACCTCGCGATGTCCGCGGCGCAGAACCGTCCCGTCACCCAGCCGCCCCGCGAGTACAACCGCGTTTGGTCGGCGAAATGCGGTGACGTGACGTCGGTCGACTGCGAGTACGTCATGATCGTCGAGACGTCCGGGCAGGCCTTGCCATCGAATCCGACCACCTGCACGTAGCTGGATCCGTGGCCGACCTCGTGGTTGCCCCTGGCCGGATCCCACAGTGCCGTGATCACGTTCAGCACCCCGAGGTCGCCCGGTCCGCCGTGGATCGGGATCCGTTTTCCGGCCCTGGTCACCGTCTGGTGATCGGCGAGCCTGCCGTCGACCGGGATGCCGTTGGCACGGAATTCCGCGAGCGTGTCACCGAAGGCCTTCTGCACGTCCGGGTTTTCAGTCGCGAGGGTGTTCGGCGTGGTGACCGGCCGGTTCGGGTCGAACGGGACCTGCCAGATGCCCCGCAGTCCGCCGATCCGGTCCACGAACCGCTCGAAGAAGAGCGCGCCGCGGCTTTCGAGCCGGAACGTGCGGTCCCAGGAGGCCAATGTCGCGCAGGCGTTGCCGACGGGCACGGGCCCCGACGAGGACGGAGCCTGCCCGCCGGGGAAGGCCGCGCACATCTTGGCCGTGTCGGCGGCGGCGAGTTCCGCGGTGCGGCTTCGGTCGCGGTACAGCATGTCCTTCATCGACGACGGCGTGAATCCCTTGCCCACCAATCCTTCTTCGGTGGCGATCAACGCTTCCCGTGTCCGGTCCGACCGCTGGGTGCCGGTCGTCCCGACGATGCGGGGGAGCGGCGCGATCGGTGCGCGGGCGTTGGAGAGCCAGGCGCTGTCGTTGGCGTTGAGTTCGTAGTCGCGCCGCTGCTGCAGCGGCAGCCGGGACGGCGCGAACAGGCCCGGTTCCAGGGAACCCGGGTCGGAACCCCAGTCGCACGACGACTTCGAACCGTCCAAAATGGAGAGCCCGGTGCCGGGGAAGAGTGCCCGGCCCAGCGGGGTCCCGCAGTCCGCGGCCCGCTCGTCGGTGACGTGCGGGACGACCTGGATGTCGCTGTAGAGCGCGTTTCCGGCCCTGTCCGTGGCGATGGTGTTGACCCACGGGACGCCTTGGGTGCGCGCGAGCGCGTTGGCGACGTCCGTGGTGCCGCGTGCTCCGGCCAGTTCGAACCAGGTGTTGAGGCCGCGCAGGTTACCGGCGTTCCCGTCTCGCAGCGCGTGCGCGGACTTCGCCGTCCACGGCGTGGGCACGCCGAACGCCGAACCGAGGACCTGGCCGTACCGTGTTCCGTAGAAGGTGCGGGCGACCTGCCGACGCTCGCCGTTCGGCTCGCGGACCTCGACCTTCACCTCCTGCGCGGTCATCTTCTCCGGTTTCCCGTCGACCAGGTACGTCGTCGGGTCGCCGGGTGCCAGCGGTACTTCGAAGAGGCCGAACGTGATCGCCGTCGACACCGTATGCGTCCAGGCGACGTCGGCGTTGTGGCCGATCTGCGGGATCGGGAGCCCCAGCAGGCTTCCGCCCGCGGCGTCGAACCGGCCGGGAATGGTCAGCTGCGACTGCCAGAACCGGCGCCCGCCCTGCCACGGATAGTGCGGGTTCCCGAGCAGCAGGCCACCGCCGGACTTCGTTCCGTCGCCGCCGACGGCGATGCCGTTGCTGCCGAGTTCGCCGGTCTTCATGGTCTTTCGGAGCCCATCGGCGATTCGCGGCGCCGACTCCGGCCCCGTGGCCGGGGTGTCCTTTGTGGACGGAGGCTGCGTGCGGGCGAGGTCGTCTGCGAGCAAGCCCTGCCCGGCGACCGACGTGACGGCGTAGAAGTGCCGGTAGAAGTCGAGTTCGGTGATCGGCCGGACCCAGTCCGCGCCGCGGCACACCGGATCGGTGATCCGCTGGACGCCGGTCTGTTTCAGGTACGCGTTGTAACCCGCGACGTAGCCGGCCGCCAGCTCCCGCACCTCTGTCCGAGGGCCGTGCGGCGCGGGCCGGGCGAGAAGCCGCTCGATCACGCCCGAGTCGTTGATCCGCTGGAAGTGCAGATCGCTGTCGAGGTTGTTCTCCGCCTCGCTCATCGCCGGATTGCCCTGGCCGCCCGCGCCGAGGTACGCGGAGCGCCGCGCGGACACCGTCAGATAGGTGTTCGCGAGTTCGCAGATGTTGTCCTTGGCCGCGGCGAACCCGTAACCGTAGCCGAGACCGTCGAAATCCTTCGCCGCGATATGCGGGATGCCGTACTCGGTGTACCGGATCACCGCCCGCGACCGGCCGAGCTCGTCCGCCGACGAGACCCCCGTCGTCAGGCTCGACACCGCCAAAGCCGCCGTGAGCAGCACGAGACCGCGCTGGAATCTTCGCATCGTTCCCCCATCCGGATCGACCAATCCCCGTGATCGAAAGTACCGGCGCCGACACGGGGAGACATCGACCGAACGGTTGAGCCGGCTACCGCCCGTTCGTTCATCACCGGGTCAACCGCCGTTGGCCCACCGGCCGTGACCACGGGATAGAACCGCGCCATGACCGCAACCCACCACAACCGCCGCACGCTGCTCAAAGCCGGTCTCACCGGCGCCGGAGCGGTCGCGGGCGGCCTGCTCCTCCCCGGAACCGCGACCGCGAACGCCGTCCCGCTCCTCCGCCGCGACCGCCCGGTGCTCACCCACGGTGTCCAGTCCGGCGACGTCACCACCGGTTCCGGCATCGTCTGGTCGCGCGCCGACCGGCCTTCGCGCCTGATCGTGGAGGTCTCCAGGGATCCGTCGTTCCGCCACGCGCGACGCGTGCGCGGTCCGGTGATGAGCCCGGAGACCGGCGGTACCGGCAAGGTCCGCGTCGCCGGCCTCCTGCCGGGGACCGAGGTGCACTACCGCGTCACCGCCGAAGACCTCGACGGCCGCGCTCGCAGCGAGGCCGTCACCGGCCGCTTCACCACCGCCCCGGTCGGCCGGTCGGACGTCCGGCTGCTGTGGTCCGGCGACGTCGCCGGGCAGAACTGGGGCATCAACCCCGAACGCGGCGGGATGACGATCTACCGCGCGATGGCCGACCGCCGTCCCGATCTGTTCCTCCACTGTGGAGACACGGTCTACGCCGACGGGCCGCTCACCGAGACCGTCGCGCTGCCCGGCGGGCGGGTGTGGCGCAACATCGTCACCCCGGAGAAGGCGAAGGTCGCCGAGACACTCGACGAGTACCGCGGCCAGTTCGCCTACAACCTCCTCGACGACAACCTCAAGCGCTTCACCGCGAACGTGCCCGCCTACGTCCAGTGGGACGACCACGAAGTCGTGAACAACTGGTACCCCGGGGAGATCCTCAACGACCGCCCCGAATACACCGAGAAACGGGTCGACGTGCTCGCCGCCCGCGCGTTCCAGGCGTTCCACGAATGGCACCCGATCGACCGCCGCCAGGCCGTCGACGGCCGCGTGTACCGCAACTTCCGGCACGGTTCCCGCGCCGAGATCTTCGTGCTGGACATGCGGACCTACAAGGACGCCAACACCTCGGACCAGACCAAGCCGGGCCGCGTCCTCGGCGACCGTCAGGCCCGCTGGCTCGTCGACGCGCTCGACCGCAGCACCGCCACCTGGAAGATCATCCAGGCCGACCTCCCGATCGGGCTCACCGTCCCGGACGGCAAGGCCATCGAGGGCGTCGCCAACGGCCTGCCCGGCGCGCCCGGCGGCCGCGAGACCGAGCTCGCCTGGGTGCTGCGGGAGATCTCGCGGCGCCGGGTGCGCAACGTCGTCTGGCTGACCGCCGACGTGCACTACACCGCGGCGCACCACTACTCGCCGGATCGTGCGTCGTTCCCCGATTTCGACCCGTTCTGGGAGTTCGTCTCCGGCCCGCTCAACGCCGGCGCGTTCGGCCCGAACACCCTCGACCCGACCTTCGGGCCGGAGGCGGTGTTCGTGCACGCCCCGCCCGCCGCGAACACCTCGCCCGCCGACGGTTTCCAGCACTTCGGCGAGGTGAACATCGACGGGCGGAGCGGCGTCCTCACAGTCGACCTGAGGGACGCTACGGGCGCTTCGCTGTGGTCGAAGATCCTGCCGCCCCAACGCTGAGCAGTTCGGTCAGGACCGAGATGCTGCGATCGCCGTACCCGGCCTCGACGGCCCGCCGGACGAGGTCGTGCATCGGCCGCTGCCACGCGACGTCGACGCCTTCCTCGGCCAGCCCGAGGTCGGCGGCGGCGCCGGCGTGGAAGATGTCCACCGAGGACGCGGGATCCGAGTAGTCGCCGCTGTCGATTTCCTTGGTGAACACCGGAAGCACCGAGATGATCATCTCGAACCACTTGGTGGCGTAGGGCAAGAGCGACTCGGCCGCGAGCCCCCGCGACCGCAGCGCGGCGGCACCCTGGAAGAACCCGACCAGCGCGGGCAACAGGGTGCCGCCGACGGCAGTTTCGTACAGCGCCGCCAGATCGGTCTCCTCGCCGAGATGGACGGTGTCGCCGCCGAGTACCCGCAACGTCTCCAGGTGCTCGTCGAAAACGGTCTTGTCGCCGCCGTAGTACAGCAGCGTGTCCGGCGCTCCCACGGCCGACGGCACGTTCTTGATCGCCCCGTCGAGGTATCGCGCGCCGTGCTCCTTCGCCCATTCAGCCATCCGGCGCGCCTCCGCCGGTGAGCCGCTGTTCAAGGTCACCAAAGCGTGGCCGGTCAGTGAGGCCGCTTCCAAGGCCGCGCGCGTGTCTTCGTAGGTGGTCAGGCAGGTGATGGTCAACGGGCTCGCCCGCACCGCGTCCCCGGCCGTCGCGGCCAGGATCGCTCCACGCGCGACCAGCGGCTCGGCCTTCGAGGCCGTCCTGTTCCACACGGTGGTCGGATGCCCGGCCGCCAGGAAGGCGTCCGCCAGGGCCGAACCCATCGAACCGAGGCCCACGACGGTCACCGGCGTCTTCGGCATTTTTCGCTCCAGTCAAAGGAATCTTCGGGATGACTCCATGCTGGGCGGTCGCGTACATTCGATCAAGTACCTACAATTTTGCCGGGTACCGACAAAAAGGTATGTGAAGCGATGACCAAGAACCGGACGTTCACCTGCGGCCTCGACGCCGCGATCGCCGTCATGGGCGGCAAATGGAAAGGGCTCATCCTGTTCGCGCTCCAGGACGGGCCGCTGCGTTTCGGGGAGCTGCGACGCGCGGTGCCGGGCATCAGCGAGCGGGTGCTGATCCTGCAACTGCGCGAGATGGAGACCACCGGACTGCTGCATCGCGAGGTGTACCACCAGGTTCCGCCGAAGGTGGAGTACTCGCTGACCGGATTCGGGGATTCCCTGAACACCGCGATGGCCGCCCTCGGGGAGTGGGGCGAAGAGCACCTCGAACGCATCGAGGCCATTCCCTGGTCCGAAGTGAAGTGAGCTGCGAAGCACCCAGTAGGCTCCGGGCGAATAGCACGAAACCCACCCAAGGAGAAATACCGCCGTGACTGAACGCACGCTGGTCCTCGTCAAGCCCGATGGCGTCGCGCGCGGCCTCGTCGGCGAGGTCATCGCTCGCATCGAGCGCAAGGGCCTGAAGCTCGCCGCCCTCGAACTGCGCACCGTCGAGCGCTCGGTCGCCGAGGAGCACTACGCCGAGCACAAGGAGCGTCCGTTCTTCGGCGACCTCCTCGAGTTCATCACCTCGGGCCCGCTGGTCGCGATCGCCGTCGAGGGCCCGCGCGCCATCGCCGCGTTCCGTCAGCTCGCCGGCGGCACCGACCCGGTCGAGAAGGCCACCCCGGGCACCCTGCGCGGCGACTTCGCGCTGGAGACCCAGTACAACCTGGTGCACGGTTCGGACTCGCCGGAGTCGGCCGAGCGCGAGCTCAAGCTCTGGTTCCCCGAGGTCTGACAGAATCGTGGACGGCGCGGGAGCTCCGCGCCGTCCACGAACCTGGGGAGCACGATGACACCGGACGAGTACCTGGAGCGCTTGCGGGAGCTCACCACCGGTTTCGCCCGGGTCGCGAGCACCGGGGACCACGCCGCGCCCGTGCCGTGCTGCGGCGAGTGGCGCCTGCGTGACCTGGTCGTCCACCTCGGCAACGTCCACCGCTGGGCGGCCGGGATCGTGCGCACAGGCGAGCCTGCCCCGCAGGACCTCGACGCCGAACCGGGCGTGGATCTCGCCCCCTGGTACCGCGAAAGCGCGGACGAACTCATCGAGGCGCTGAGCGAGGCGGCTCCTCAGGACGGCGCCTGGAACTTCACCGCCGCCGCCAAGACCAAGTCCTTCTGGTTCCGCCGCCAGGTTCACGAGACCGCGGTGCACCTGCTCGACGCACATCGCGCGGCAGGTACCGAATACACCCTGGACCCGTCCCTCGCCGCCGACGGCGTGGACGAGGTCCTCCTCGGCATGCTGCCTAAGGTGAAGCGCTGGCACACCCCGCCGGTGGTCAACGTTCCGTTGCTGCTGAAGACATCCGACACCGGACACGCCTGGTTGATCACACCGCCGGGTGAGACCGACGTCCCCGGCTCGCGGCAGGCGAACCCCGCCGAAGCGGCGGATGCCGTCGTCGAAGGGCCCGCGGAAGGGCTGGATCTGCTGCTATGGCAACGGATCGAGCTCGCCGCTTCGGGTATCAAGATCACCGGTGACGTCGAGGCGGCCGAGACCTTTCTCGCCGGGCCCGTGACGCCCTGACCTTCGGCGCCCTACGCCGTTCGGTTCACGTTCACCCCGGGGTCTTCTCCTGGCGGCTCGCGTCCGCTGTGCTGAGCTGAGCTGCCTATCACTCGATCGTGGGGTACTTCGTGAGAAATTCACGCTTATTGCTGCTCGCTGCCCTGCTGCCCGGATTGTTCGTCGCCGCACCGGCGCACGCCGATCCCTTGGCCGCTCCGCTCGGTCCGGCGCCCATCGAAGCCGCCCCCGCGGCGTCCTCGGCGAAGGAGGGGCCGTCCGCGTACGCCGTGGCCGCGCCCGACGACGGCCTCGTCACCACCAGCGCGACTTCGCGCGTGGCACCCGGTCTGAGCCTCACCGAGTTCGACCGCTACGACCCGGCGGGCTGGATCCGCGGCGACACCCTCGCCGTCGACCTCACCAGCAAGACCCTCAAACCGACGTACCTCAGCCCCGGCACGGTTTCCGCGCGGACACCGCTTTCGCAGCAGGTGGCCAGGTCCGGTGCGGTCGCCGGGGTCAACGGGGACTTCTTCGACATCAACGCCAGCGGCGCGCCGATCGGCGTCGGTATCGACGCCGGGAAACTCCAGACGGCGCCCGCGCGCGGCCACAACCTGACCGCGTCGATCACCGAAGAAGGCAAGGCGCGGCTCGCGGAGGTGTTCCTCGACGCGTCGGTGACCCTGCCCGACGGCCGGGCCGTGCCCGCGACGAACTTCAACAGCCCCGTGCTGAGCGGTGACGCGGTCGGCGTCTACACCCCGTTGTGGGGCGCGTCCTCGCGGCGGACCTCGGTCGCGGGCGCCCAGCGCGTCGTCGAGGTCGAGGTCTCCGGCGGCGTCGTCACGCAGGTGCGGCCGCAGCCCGCGGACGGCCCGATCGCGGCCGGTGCGACGATCCTGCTCGCCCGTGACGGCGGCGTGGACACGTTGTCCGGCTTGAAGACCGGCGACCGCGTGGGGGTCACGTACGCGCCGAAGAGCGACGCGGGCAAGCTGTCCGTCTCGATCGGCGGCAACAAGGTCCTGCTGCGCGACGGCGCGGTGCAGCCGGTCGACAACGTCGCGATGCACCCGCGGACCGCGGTCGGGTTCTCGGCCGACGGCACGAAGATGTGGCTGGCGACGGTCGACGGCCGCCAGGCCGACAGCCGCGGCATGACGGAACTCGAACTCGCCCGGCACATGAAGTCGCTCGGCGCGGACGACGCCCTCAACCTCGACGGCGGTGGCTCGTCGACCATGCTCGCCCGCGAAGAGGGCGAGAAGGCGCCGCTGGTCCGCAACTCGCCGTCGGACGGCGGGGAACGCTTGGTGCCCAACGGGATCGGTGTCGCGACCACGCCGGGAAGCGGACGCCTGACCGGATTCGCGCCCCGTCCCGTGCAGGACACCGCCGACGCGACGCGCGTGCTTTCCGGGCTGACGCGGAAACTCGCCGCGGGCGGTCACGACGAGACCGGTGCCGCGGTCGACGCCCACGTCCAGTGGCTCAGCACGAATCCGTCGCGCGGCACCGTGACCGACGGCCTGTTCACCGCGCACGCCGACCGGTTCCGGCCGGACGCGCCCGCGAACGTCGACGTCTACGCGAAACACGGCGGCGTCAGGGGCAAGACGACGCTGAACGTCCTCGGCTCACCGGTCCGGCTGGGCACGAGCACCGAACAGGTCGCGTTGTCCGGCGAAGGCGCGAAGAGCACGTTCAAGGTGTTCGGCTACGACGCGGACGGCTATGGCACGTGGATCGAGCCCGACGACGTCAAACTCGACTACGACCCCGCGGTGGTGAAGATCGAACCGTCCGGCGACGGCTTCGCGGTCACGGCGCTCAAGGCGTCGGGCGCTTCGGCGATCACCGCCACCGCCGGCGGGAAGGTGACGCATCTGGCGGCTTCCGTCGGCACGGAATCCCGCGTGGCGGCGTACTTGGACGGCCCGTCGGGCTGGACGGCCAGCGTCTTCCCGGCCGTCGTCGGCGCCGCGCTTTCCGAGGCACCAGGCCGGGACGGCGGACGCGGTCTCGCGCTGGACTACCGGCTGAACGGGACCAACGCCACGCGCGCGGCCTACGTGAACTCGGCGGCACCGATCGCGCTGCCGTCCGGCACCCAGCGTGTCGGCCTGTGGGTCAACGGCGACGCGAAGGGCGCCTGGCTGCGGGCGGAACTTCGTGACGCCGCCAACGTGCCGTCCGTCGTGGATCTGTCGCTGAGCGTCGACTGGACGGGCTGGCGCTACGTGCGTGCGGCCGTCCCCGCCGGGCTGCCCGACGGACAGCGGCTGACGAAGTTCTACGCCGTCGAGAACGTCCCGGCCCAGCAGTACGAAGGACGGCTGGTCTTCGACGACCTCACCTTCGAGGTCGCGCCCGCGGCCGCCGTCCCCGCCGATCCGGCGCCGCGTGACCCGGCGCTGATCACTGACGGCGCCGCGACCGGCGGCCTGCGGATCGCCGTGGTGAGCGACGCGCAGTTCACCGCCGACCAGCCGGACGGCCCGCTGGTCGCCCAGGCTAGGCGCGCGTTGCGCGAGGCGGTGGCGGCGAAACCGGATCTCGTGCTGATCAACGGCGACTTCGTCGACCGCGGTACGGCCGCCGATTTCGTGCTGGCTCGCTCGATCATCGATGAGGAACTGGTCGGCAAGGCGCCGTGGTACTACGTGCCGGGCAACCACGAGGCCGATGGCGGGCATGGGCTCGCGGAGTTCCAGGCGGCGTTCGGGGAGACCCATCGCGTCGCCGACGTCGCCGGGATCCGGCTGGTGCTGATGGATTCCTCGCGGGGTTCGCTGCGCGCGGGCGGGTTCGACCAGATCCGGATGCTGCGCGAGGCGCTCGACGGGGCGAAGGCGGACAGGCGGATCCGCGGCGTGGTCGTCGCGATGCACCATCCGGTGAAGGACCCCAGCCCCACCGGGAATTCGCAGCTGGCCGACCGCAAGGAAGCCGCCATGCTGACCGGCTGGCTGACCGCCTTCGAACGCGAGTCGGGCAAGCAGACGGCCGCGATCGCTTCGCACGCGGGCGTTTTCAATCTCTCGCGGGTCGACGGCGTGCCGTATCTGGTGAACGGCAACTCCGGGAAGTCGCCCGCGGCGGCGCCGGGTGACGGCGGGTTCGTCGGCTGGACGATGGTCCGGTTCGAACCGGGGGACAAGGCGCAGCCGGTGCGGTTCGAGACGCGGCCGAACGTCGACGCGCTGACGGTGTCCGGACCCTCGTCGCTGGCACGCGGGGAGAAGGCGGACGTCCGGGCCGTGGTGACGCAGGGAGCGCGTCAGGTGCCGGTTTCCTACCCGGTCAGCGCGGACTGGAAGGGCGGCTGGGGTACGCATGTCGCCGGCGGGTCCCTGCCCGCGATGCCGTGGGACGTCGCGTCGTTCGACCCGGCGACCGGGGTGCTGACCGCGCTGCGGCCGGGGACGGCGAGCCTTTCGGTCACCGTCAACGGGGTGACGCGGAGCCTTTCGGTCACCGTCCGCTGAACGACCTCGTGAGTGGTAAGGACGGTTAGAACCGTCCTTACCACTCACGAGGCTCAGGCGGCTTCGTGCGCCTCTTCGACCGTCCCCGGCAGCGCCGGACCCCGCGGCGGGATCGCTTCGGCGTCGGCCGGGTCCACCTTCCGCACCGAACCGTCGGCCGCGGACTGCGCGATCGCGAGCATCGAGGCCAGCGCGTCCTGGATCTGCTGCTGCTCCCGCTCCGGGATGAGGCTCAGCTCGATCAGCACGCTGCCGTTGCCGAGCAGCCCGTACCCGTTGCGCGCGATGCCCTGGTAGTCACCGCCGGGGTACTGCGAGACATAGCCTCCGTTGCCGTCGATCGACCGCTGCACCACGACCGCGATCTGCTTCGCGAAGTCCACATCGGACGGTTTCACGCCCGGATGTGTCGGCCACATCGTGGAAGCCGTGATCTCCTTGCCCTTCGCGTCCTGGTAGCGGCCCTGCATGTGGTAGTCGACCATGATGTCCGGCTTGAACGACGCGTTCCGCCGCTGGATCAGGCCTGCTTCGGTGGCCGGGTTGTCCTTCGGCGCCACGGCCGGGTCGTGGTAGCGGTTGATGTCGTACCCCTTGCCCTTCTCACCGTATTCGGGAGTGGCGTCCGGGTCGTAGTTGTAGCGCCAGTCGCGCTCGTGCCCGTCGGGGTTGGCGCGCACGACGATGTCCACGGTCACCTTCGCCAGCAGCTTCTGTGCCCACGGGCTGTGCCCGACGCCGACCTTGCGCAGGAATTCGAGCGCGGCGGGGGTGCCGAGCGGCTCGTCGCCGTGCTGCTGGGTGACGTACTGGATCCGCGTCTTGCCGTGGCCGACCCTGGCCGCCCACACCGGTCGGCCCTCGTTGCTGCGGCCGATCCTGTCCACCCGGATCTTGCCGTGGCTGAGCGCCGCCAGCTTGTGCAGCTCGAAGGCCAGCTTGGCGGTGGACGGCCGCGGGTCCACAGTGGTCGCACGGGTCTCGGTCGCTTGGGCGGTGGGCGCCACCAAGAGCCCGGCGCTGACAAAAACGGACAACAAGGCGATTCTGGGCTTGAGACTCATGGACGGTGAGTATCGACGAGCGGGCAACGGCCGACAAGGGGCCGGATAAACCGGTCGAATTTTGTCGGTGGCAGGTCCTAGGGTGCCTACCGTGGGTGACTCAGAGCACGAACCGGCGATGGTGCAGGCGAAGGCGTTGGTCAAGCGGTTCGGCGATTTCGAGGCCGTACGCGGGATCGACGTCGAGGTCCGCCCGGGGGAGGCGTTCGGCTTCCTCGGGCCCAACGGCGCGGGCAAGTCCTCCACCATGCGCATGATCGCGAGCGTCTCCCCGCGCACCGACGGCGACCTGCGGGTCCTCGGGATGGATCCGGACGTCGAGGGGCCGAAGATCCGCGCCCGGCTCGGGGTGGTGCCGCAGCAGGACAACCTGGACACCGAGCTCACCGTCCGGCAGAACCTGCAGATCTACGGCCGCTACTTCGGGCTTTCCCGGTCGCACGTGCGGAGCAAGGCCGAAGAGCTGATGGAGTTCGCCCAGCTCACCGACCGGGCGAACGCGGAGGTCGATTCGCTCTCCGGCGGGATGAAGCGTCGGCTGACCATCGCGCGGTCGCTGGTCAACGACCCGGAGCTGCTCCTGCTCGACGAGCCGACGACGGGGCTCGATCCGCAGGCCCGCCACCTGTTGTGGGACAGGCTGTTCCGGCTCAAGGCCGGCGGGACCACGCTCATCATCACGACGCACTACATGGACGAGGCGGAGCAGCTCTGCGACAGGCTGGTCGTGATGGACAATGGCCGGATCGCCGCGGAAGGCTCGCCCGCGGACCTCATCAGCCGGTACTCCACCCGCGAGGTCGTGGAGCTGCGCTTCCCGAACGGCGAGCAGGAGTCGGCCGCGAAGCGGCTCGAAGGCCTCGCCGAACGCGTCGAGGTGCTGCCGGACCGTGTCCTGCTCTACACGATGACCGGTGAGGCCACCCTCGAACAGGCGCACGCGCGCGGGCTGCGTCCCCTGTCGAGCCTGGTCCGCCGCAGTTCCCTGGAGGACGTCTTCCTCCGCCTCACCGGCCGGACGCTGGTGGACTGATGACCACTGCGCAGACGAAGGCGTCGACGGGCCGCGTGGTCTCGCGCTGGGCGGGAGCCTGGCTGCGGGTCGAGGGCCATTGGATGTGGTACCGCCGGTACTGGGTGTCCACTTTGTACTCGACGGGCCTGCAGCCGGTGCTCTTCCTGGCCGCGATGGGGCTCGGGTTCGGTTCACAGGTCCAGGCCGGTGCGGCGACGGGCGGGTTCTCGTACCTGGAGTACGTCGCCCCCGCGCTGCTCGTGGCGGGCGCCGCGCAGCTGGCCGTGGGGGAGTCGAGTTACCCGGTGCTTTCGGGGTTCAAGTGGCAGCAGGACTACATCGCCGTCACCGCCACCCCGATCACGCCGGGGCAGGTGCTCGGCAGCCAGATCATGTGGGTGAGCCTGCGGCTGACCCTGGCGGGCGTGATCTACGCCGTCATCGCGGCGCTCTTCGGATCCTGGACGAGCTTCGGCGTGCTGGCCGTCATCCTGATCGGGACGCTCACCGGGATCGCGTGCGGCACCCCGGTGATGGCGCTCGCCGCGACCACCTACGACGAGGGCACCCGGTTCGGCCTGGTGTTCCGGTTCGTCCTGATCCCGATGACGTTGTTCTCCGGCACGTTCTTCCCGATCACCGAGCTGCCCGCCCCGCTGATGTGGATCGCCTGGATCTCCCCGCTGTGGCACGGCAACGAGGCGGCCAGGGCGGTCAGCCTCGGCACCGTCGGCCCGCTCGCCACGCTGGGCCATCTCGCCTTCCTGGTCGTGCTGGCCGGGGTGGGCTGGGCGCTGGCGCACAAGTACTTCTACCGACGGCTGGTGGTCTGAAATGGCGGTCCTCACCGAAGCGCCGCGGCGCGGGGTGCTGCTGCGCATCCTGCCGTCCGCGCTGTACAGCGGCCGGTCGACGGCGGTGCTGGAGCGCACCTTCCTGACGTACTCGCACGCCTGGATGCTGTTCGTGTCCGGCGTCTTCGAGCCGCTGTTCTACCTGATGGCCTTCCAGCTCGGCTTCGGCAAGCTCGTCGGTGAGGTCGTCGGGCCCGGCGGTCAGGCGATGAGCTACGTCGCCTTCGTCGCGCCCGGCCTGCTCGCGGCGTCGGCGATGAACGGCGCGATCCTCGACTCGACGTACAACCTGTTCTTCAAGCTGAAGTACGCCAAGCTGTACGACGCCATGCTCGCCACCCCGATCGGGCCGCTGGACATCGCGCTCGGCGAGGTCGGCTGGTCGGTGCTGCGCGGCGGGATCTACTCGGCGACCTTCCTCGGCGTGATGACCGTGATGGGGTTGCCCGAGTCGTGGTGGGCCCTGCTGATGATCCCGGCGGCGCTGCTGATCGCGATGGCGTTCTCGGCCATCGGCATCGTGCTGGTGACCTTCCTGCGGTCGGTGTCGCAGTTCGACTACATCAACCTCGTGCTGATGCCGCTGTTCCTGTTCTCCACGACGTTCTACCCGCTGTCGGTGTACCCGGCGGGGATCCAGTGGATCGTGCAGGTCTTCCCGCTGTACCACGGCATCGAGCTGATGCGCGGCCTCTCGGCGGGCGTCCTGTCGTGGGGCATGGCCGGCAACGTGGCGTACCTGGTAGCGCTGGCGGCGGTCGGGATCTACGCGTCCTCGAAGCGGTTCGGCAAGCTCCTGCTGCGCTGAGCGGTCAGCGGGCCGGGTTCGCTCCGGTCCGCCGGGGCGCCACCGCGGCCAGCGCGTCGACCATCCCGTGCCCGTAGAAGCCGTTGAACCCGGCGTATCCGGTGCAATACGCGTCCTGCGCGCCGTCACCGGTCAGGTCGTAGTCGGCAGGACACGCGATCGGGGTGGCTTGGGCGTCCAGCGTCCGCCTCAGCTGACGAGCGCTGTAACCGGGGTGCTTCGAAGCGAGCAACGCCGCGACACCGGCGACATGCGGCGCCGCCATCGACGTCCCGCACAGCGGCGCGTACCCGCCGGGAACGGTCGAGAGCACGCATTGCCCGGCCTCGCCGCCGGGAGCGGCCACGTCGATCACGCCCAGCCCGTACGAGCTGTACCCGGCCTTGACCCGCTCCTCGCTCACGGACGACACCGCGACCACGTCACGCAGCCCCGCGGGCAGCGCCTGGCAGCCGTCGGGCCCGGACCGGGCACCCGAGCGAGGTGACGGCACCAGCTCGGCGGCCTCGTTGGTCGCCGCCGCGATACTGAGGGTCCCCGCGGAGGTCGCGTACTCGACGGCGCGGGCCATGACCTCGTTCACCACGCCCCGGTCGTCGTTGTGGGCGCACGAGAGCGACCACGGATCGACGAAGTAGCTGCTATTGGTCACGGCCATGCCTTGGGAGGCGGCCCACATCAGCCCGCAGACGGCGGCTTCGGGGTCGGCGTACCCGCGGTCGTCGATCACCTTCACCGAGGCGATCCGGACGCCGGGTGCCACCCCGGTGACACCTTTGCCGTCGTCGGCCGCGGCGATGATCCCGGCGACGTGGGTGCCGTGCACCGACGTCGTCGCGGCCCAGTTGCGATCGGGCACACCGGTCAGGCAGCCCGCGGACTTGGCGGGGTCCAGGGCGCTCGTCAGTTCGGGATGGGCGGGGTCGACGCCGGAGTCGAGGACGCCGACGACGACGTCCCGGTCACCCGGCTCGATCACGCGGGCCTTGTCGGCGCCGATCGCGCGCATGTCCCACTGCTCGCCGGTGCGGTCGGCCGAGGGCACCTTCGCCGGATCCGTCGGTTCGAGTTCGGCGCGCGCGGGCGCGGACTTGGACGGTGACGTGCCGTTGGCCCGCTGCACCGCCAGCCGTTCCGCCTGCGCGCTGAACGCGGCGGCGGGCCGGACGAGTTCGGCGAAGTCCCGGTCGGCCGAGGTCGCCACGGCCACCGCGATCTGCGGGTAGTAGATCGTCGTGCTGCCGCAGCCGCGGGTGACGGCCTCCCTGGCTTCGGCCTCGGAAGTGCCCTTGTCGAAGGCGACGACGTAACGCAGCGCCCGTCCCTGGGGATGACACGAGGGTTCCGCCTCGGCCGTCGTGACAGCGGCGACAGAGCCGCAGAGCACCACGAAGGCGCACACGGCCGCTCGCAGGGACCGCCCCAGCAGGGACACCGCACCTCCCACCGGAGAACATGAGGACCACGGGGGTCCCGCTGCCTGGGCATCGGCACCCCTCGAGCGGCACGCTAGCCACCCTCGGCCGGGTCGACAAGCTCTCCCGCGAAGTTCGCTCGGCCGGTGGCCGCGGCGCGCCCGGGAGCCAGCTCTGTGGCACCGAGTACACCGGAGTGGGGCCGGGGTGTGGGATACTCGCGGTGGCCGCTGGCCGACGGGCACACGTGAGAGGTGGCGCTCGCGGTCTCGTGGCCCGGTGGTGTGCTGCACATCCTCCACACGCGTCGCCGCTGTATGCGGCTCGACGACGTGGCGGGCGGCCCGATGTCGCGAACGTGGCCAGCGCTCCGCCGAGCAGACCTTCAGCCGTACGCGGCGCCCGGACAACCCCGGCGCCGTCGCGGTGCCGGGCAAGGATTCCCGCTGCTGGTGACCACCACGGCGGAACGAACAGAAAGGGGCCCCTGCGCGGCCGCGTCGAGCCGGTGTGAGCCAGCCGACGCGCCCGGGGGCGGAGGAGATATATGTCGAACGCGGACACACCCGCCGTCACCGGCGGGAATACCGCCACACCCGCCGCAGGCCAGCTGGGCGAACTGCCTCCCCGGATCCGGGTGCACGCGCTGGCGAAGCTGCTGGGATCCAACAGCCGTGAACTGATGGCCAAGCTCGGTGAGCTCGGCGAAACCGTCCGGAGCGCGCAGTCCAGCGTCACCCGTGAGGTGGCGCACAAGCTCGCCGAAGCCCTCGCCGGCGGGGACGAGCCCGAAACGACTCCCGTCGCCGAGACCCCGGCTCCCGAGCCCGAGGCCAAGGCCGAGGTGAAGCCCGAGGCCGAGCCGGGGCCCGCTCCGCAGGTGGAGGCGTCTTCGCGGCGTGTTCCGCCCGCGCTCGCCGCCCCGGTGACGCCGGAGCCGCCGGAGCGGACGACGAGGCCGTCGAAGGTCGCCGCGCACCTGCCGGTGTTCGCCGCGCCGTCGCCGGTGTTCCTGCCGCCGGAGCCCGTCGTGGCGAAGCCGGCCCGCAAGCCGGAGCCTGCCTTCACCCCGACCGAGGAAACCGCCTCCGACGAGGACGAGACGCAGACCGAGCAGGCCGAAGGGCACGGCACCGACGAGGACGGTGACGACGCCAACGGCCGTCGCCGCCGTCGTCGTGGACGTCGTGGCCGCGGCAGGGGCAAGGGCGGCGACGAGAACTCGGCCGAGTCCGACAACGAGAACGAAGACGAGCAGCCCGAAGCCCCGCGTAACCGTCAGCAGCGCGCGAAGGACAAGGCCGCCGAGACCGAAGAGGCCGGGGCCGAGACCGCCGAAGAGGCGTCCGCCGAGGCCGATTCGGACAACGACGGCGATTCGGACGGTGGCAGCAAGCGCCGCCGTCGCCGCCGCCGTCGCAAGGGCGGAGACGACGACAACGCCGAGACCACCAGCGACGACCCGCCCAACACGGTCGTCCACGTGCGCCAGGCCAAGGCCGCCGAGACCGAGCGTCCCGCGAGGGACGAGGTCCGCAGTGTGCGCGGCTCGACCCGGCTCGAGGCCAAGCGCCAGCGCCGCCGGGACGGCCGCGAGGCGGGCCGTCGTCGTGCGCCGATCCTGTCCGAGGCCGAGTTCCTCGCCCGCCGCGAGTCGGTCGAGCGCACCATGGTCGTCGCCGAGAAGGGCGACTCCACGCAGATCGGCGTGCTCGAGGACGGCGTCCTGTGCGAGCACTTCGTGACCTCGTCGGGCACCGGTTCGATCGTCGGCAACGTGTACCTCGGCCGCGTGCAGAACGTCCTGCCGTCGATGGAGGCCGCCTTCATCGACATCGGCCGCGGCCGCAACGCCGTGCTGTACGCCGGCGAGGTCGATTGGGACGCCGCCGGTCTCGAGGGCAAGGCCCGCAAGATCGAGCAGGCGCTCTCCACCGGCGACTCCGTGCTGGTCCAGGTCACCAAGGACCCGGTCGGGCACAAGGGCGCCCGGCTGACCACGCAGATCTCGCTGCCGGGCCGCTTCCTGGTCTACGTGCCCGCGGGCGGCGCCACCGGCATCTCCCGGAAGCTCCCGGAGAACGAGCGCCGCCGCCTGAAGGACATCCTCAAGCGCATCGTCCCCGAGGACGCAGGTGTGATCATCCGCACCGCGTCCGAAGGCATCAGCGAGGAGGAACTGGACCGCGACGTCCGCCGCCTCAAGGCGCAGTGGGACGTCATCAAGGAGAAGGCCGAAGCAGGCAACGGCGGCAAGAAGAACAGCGCCCCGGTCATGCTCTACGAAGAGCCGGACCTGCTGGTCAAGGTCGTGCGTGACCTGTTCACCGAGGACTTCGCCAAGCTGGAGATCCAGGGCGACAAGGCCTGGGACACCATCTACAACTACGTGCAGCACGTGGCGCCGGACCTGGCGGATCGCGTCAAGCGGTACACGGGCACCGGTTCGGCCTTCGCCGACCACCGGATCGACGAGCAGATCACCAAGGCGCTGGACCGCAAGGTCTGGCTGCCCTCGGGTGGCTACCTCGTCATCGACCGCACCGAAGCGATGACGGTCATCGACGTCAACACCGGCAAGTTCACCGGATCGGGTGGCAACCTCGAAGAGACGGTGACCAGGAACAACCTGGAGTCGGCGGAGGAGATCGTCCGCCAGCTCCGGCTCCGGGACATCGGCGGCATCATCGTCATCGACTTCATCGACATGGTGCTCGAATCGAACCGTGAGCTCGTGCTGCGCCGGTTGACCGAATGCCTCGGCCGCGACCGCACGCGTCACCAGGTCGCCGAGGTCACTTCGCTCGGCCTGGTGCAGATGACCCGCAAGAAGATCGGCACCGGGCTGCTCGAGGCGTTCTCGACGCCGTGTGAGCACTGCAAGGGCCGCGGCGTGGTCGTCTCGACCGAGCCGCAGCGCACCGGTGGCGGCGGCAACGGGCACAACCACGGCGGCGGCGGCAGCGGCGGCGGTGGCGGCAAGGAGCAGGGCTCCCGCCGGTCTCGCGGCCGCGGCAAGGGCGAGGACCAGGGTCAGAACGAGCCGGCCGCGCCCAAGACCGAGGCGCCCCCGGCGCCCGCTCAGCGCGAGTCGGTGGTTTCGGCGGTCCAGGCCGTGGCGATGGCCACCAAGGCGGCCAAGGGCGAGCACTCGCAGGAGGCCACCGAGAATGTCGAGGGCGCGGCGCTCAACGGTCACACCCCGCAGGCGGCCGAGCAGCCCGCTGAGCCGGTCTCGGAGCCTGTTGCCGAAGCGACCGTCGAACAGGCGGCCGCTGAGCCGGTTCCGGAGGTGGTCGCCTCGGCACCCGCGACCGAACTCGCCGGTGAGCCGGTGACGACTTCGGACGACGAGGCTCCGGCGGTGCGCGAGGAAGAGATCGCCGTGGTCGCGGAATCGGGCCCCGAGCCCGAAGCACCCGAGGTTCCGGTGACTTCTGAGACTGTTGTGACGGAAGAGGTTTCCGAACCCGAGGTGGACGTCCCGGCCCCGGCCGTGCGGTCCACCACCCGCCGTCGTCCGCGGCGGACGGCCTCGCGGCCGGCCGGTCCGCCGGTCAAGGCGTCGGAAAAGAGCTAGTGAACACCGTGAGGCACCCCGGTGTGATCGCACCGGGGAGCCCCACGTAACCTATAGAGCGGCCCGCCACTTAGCGGCGGGCACCTTGCGCAGAATCTGCCCACCGAGAACTTCTCGATGGGCCGGGTCACGCAAGCCCCCACCCGTTGTCGAGTAAGCAGGAGACTTCCGTGTCGGCGTACGCGATCGTCAAGACTGGCGGCAAGCAGTACAAGGTGGCCGTCGGCGACGTCGTCGAGGTCGAGAAGCTCGAAGGCGAGCCGGGTACCGAGCACACCTTCCCCGCAGTCCTTTTTGTGGACGGTGGCGACGTCACCACGGACGCCGACGCGCTGGCGAAGGTCTCGGTCACCGGCAAGGTCGTCGAGCAGACCAAGGGTCCGAAGATCCGGATCCACAAGTTCAAGAACAAGACCGGCTACCACAAGCGCCAGGGTCACCGGCAGAAGCTGACCCGCGTCGAGGTCACCGGCATCTCCAAGTAGGACTTCTCCGGATCTTCGTCAGAAAGAGGATTGAGCCATGGCTCACAAGAAGGGTGCGTCCAGCTCCCGCAACGGTCGCGATTCGAACGCGCAGCGACTGGGCGTCAAGCGCTACGGCGGCCAGGAAGTCAACGCGGGCGAGATCTTGATCCGCCAGCGCGGCACCAAATTCCACCCCGGCGTGAACGTCGGCCGTGGCGGCGACGACACGCTGTTCGCGCTGGCCGCCGGTGCGGTCCAGTTCGGCGAGAAGCGTGGCCGCAAGACGGTCAACATCGTGCCGTCCGAAGCCTGAATTTCGGCTTCGAGTTAGAACCTCTGACGAGGGGTGGGGCCGGAATATCCGGGCCCACCCCTCGTTTGTTTTATGTATCCCCTTTTCTTTCGCGAGTGAATAGAGGCAAGTCATGGCGTCCCGGTTCGTGGACCGAGCGGTGATCCATCTGGCCGCCGGTGACGGTGGGAACGGCTGCGCCTCGGTGCACCGCGAGAAGTTCAAGCCCCTCGGTGGTCCAGACGGCGGCAACGGCGGCAACGGCGGCGACGTGCTGCTGGTCGTCGACGGAGGCGTCCACACGCTGCTCGACTTCCACTTCCGCCCGCACGCCCGCGCCGGCAACGGCAAGATGGGCCAGGGCGGCAACCGCGCCGGCGCGGCAGGGGAGACGCTGGTGATGCGCGTCCCGTCCGGCACCGTCGTGATGACCGAGGACGGCGAGATCCTGGCGGATCTGGTCGGTCCCGGCACCACCTTCGTCGCCGCGCAGGGCGGCCGCGGTGGTCTCGGCAACGCCGCGCTGGCGTCCAAGGCACGCCGGGCGCCCGGATTCGCGCTGCTGGGAGAGCCGGGGGAGTCCCGCGACCTCGTTCTGGAGCTGCGCTCGGTCGCCGACGTCGGGCTGCTGGGCTTCCCGTCCGCGGGCAAATCGTCGCTGATCTCGGTGCTGTCGGCCGCGAAGCCGAAGATCGCCGACTACCCGTTCACCACGCTGGTGCCGAACCTGGGCGTGATCACCGCCGGCTCGACCGTGTTCACCATGGCCGACGTCCCGGGACTGATCCCCGGCGCGAGCGAGGGCAAGGGCCTCGGCCTCGACTTCCTGCGCCACATCGAACGCTGCGCGGTGCTGGTGCACGTCGTCGACTGCGCCACCTTCGAGCCTGGGCGCGACCCGCTGTCCGACATCGACGCCCTCGAAGAAGAGCTCGCCCGCTACACCCCGAGCCTCGGCGGCGACCTCGCCGACCGGCCGCGCGTGGTGGTGCTGAACAAGATCGACATCCCGGACGCCGCCGAACTCGCCGAGTTCGTGCGCCCGGAACTGGAAGCCCGCGGGCTCAGCGTGTTCGAGATCTCCACGGCGTCGCGCCAGGGGCTGAAGGAACTGACCTACGCGCTCGCCGCCGTCGTCGAGAAGTACCGCGCGGACCAGCCCGCCCCCGAGCCGGCGAAGGTCGTGCTCCGGCCGATGGCCGTCGATGACGCCGGCTTCACCGTCGAGCACGACCCGGAGGAGGAAGGCGCGTTCATCATCCGCGGCTCCCGCCCGGAACGGTGGATCCGGCAGACCAACTTCGGCAACGACGAAGCCGTGGGTTACCTCGCGGACCGGCTCAACCGGCTGGGTGTCGAGGAAGTACTGGCACGCAAGGGCGCCGTACCCGGCAGCCCCGTCACCATCGGCGACGTCCAGTTCGAGTGGGAGCCGTCGACCCCCGCCGGGGTCGCGGTGCACCTGTCGGGCCGGGGCACGGACGTGCGGCTGGAGAACACCAGCCGGATCGGTGCCGCCGAGCGCAAGGAAGCCCGCCGGATCCGTCGTGACGGTCCGGACGGCATCGAAGACGAAGACGAGATGGACGACGAGTGAGCTCAACCCGGGTGGCGATCGCCGACGCGAAGCGGGTGGTCGTCAAGGTCGGTTCCTCAGCGCTGACCACCGCCGGCGACGGCCTCGACGTGACCAGGCTGGACGCTCTGGTGGACGCGATCGCCGACCGGGTGGCCCGCGGCACACAGATCGTGCTGGTGTCCTCGGGCGCGATCGGTGCGGGGCTCGCGCCGCTCTCGCTCGGCAAACGGCCGCGCGACCTCGCCACCCAGCAGGCAGCGGCGAGCGTCGGCCAGCTCGCGCTGGCGCACGCCTATGCCGAGTCGTTCGGCCGGTTTTCCCTGACCGTGGGCCAGGTTCTGCTGACGTCGGACGACGTCGTCCGACGCGCGCACTATCGCAACGCGCAGAACACGTTCACCCGGCTGCTGGCCCTCGGTGCGGTTCCCGTGGTCAACGAGAACGACACCGTGGCCACCGAAGAGATCCGCTTCGGCGACAACGACCGGCTGGCCGCCCTGGTGGCTCACCTGATCGGCGCCGACGCGCTCGTCCTGCTGTCCGATGTGGACGGTCTCTACGACGGGGATCCCCGTGACGGAGCGACCCGCAAGATCGCCGAGGTCGCCGGAGAGTCCGATGTGGACGGAATCACCGTAGGCATGTCGAGCTCCGGCCTCGGCACCGGCGGCATGGTCTCGAAGCTCGCCGCCGCCCGCACCGCCGCCGGCGCCGGGATCCCGGTCCTGCTCGCCGCCGCTTCCGAAGCCTCGCGCGCCCTCACCGCCGCCGAGGTCGGCACGGCTTTCGCCGCCGCCGACTCCCGGCTGTCGGCCCGCCGGTTCTGGCTGGGCTACGCCGCGGGCGCGTCCGGGAAACTGCACCTCGACGACGGCGCGGTCGCGGCCGTCGTCCGCCGCCGCCGCTCGTTGCTGGCCGCCGGGATCACCGGCGTCGACGGGGACTTCCAGGCGGGTGACGTCGTCGACCTGGTCGATCTTCGGCAGCGGACCGTGGCGCGCGGGGTCGTGGCGTTCGACGCGGGTGAACTGCCCGACCTCATCGGCCGCTCCAGCCACGACCTCCCCGCGGAACAGCGCCGTGAGGTCGTCCACGCGGACGACCTCGTCCCGCTGCGCCGCTAGGGGACCAGTCCCGGGGTCAGGGCGATCTCGCGGACCTGGGCCTCGCTCAGCGGCGGCCGCGCGTTGTCGCCGCCGTCAGCGGAGACCTCCACGATCGCCGTCCCGGTTTGATAGGCCGCCCCGTAGGTGACGTGACCGTCGTTCTCTTTGGTCGTCGTCTCGACCAAGGTCCCCCCGTCGATCAGGCTCGCCGAGCAGGTGGCCGGGGCAGGATTCAGCCGGCGGCAGGCTGTCCCCGTGGAGAGCAGCGTTCCGTTATTGGGTAGCACGGTCACGGACAGCGATCCGTCGCGAACCGGATACACCAGGTGGTAGCCGTTCCCCTGGCCGATCGGGATGGCCTTCAGGTCGAACGGGGTGTCCGAGCCGAGCGTGACCCTGGCCCGAACCGTTGCCTCGAGCACGCAGGAAAGCCGGGCCTTGGCCGCTTCGGTCGTTTCCTCAGGCGATTTCGCGCCGCAGGGTGAAGCCGCGGCCGGCTCGTTCCGCTCGGGAAGCGCGATGATCGCGGTTCCCGCCGGAAAACCCGCCGCGGCCAAGGCGACCGCCGCGACCACCGTCGTCAGGCGGCGCCGTCGTGACCGGCGGCCCGCGGCGAGCACGCCGTCGCCGGTGAGCCCGACGGGCGGTTCGGCTTCGGTCACGTATTCCTTCAGCGCGGAGCGGACGTCCTGGTCTTCCATGACTATTCCTTGCTCGTCGGGGAGGGCAGGACGGCGCGCAGTGCTTCGATCCCGCGGGCGGTCTGACTCTTGACGGTGCCTTCAGCGACGCCGAGCAGCGAAGCGACTTCGGCGACCGAGAGGTCTTCGAGGAAGCGAAGTACGACCATCGCGCGTTGGCGCGGCGTCAGGTCGCTGAGCACCCGCTCGAGATCGATCCGATCGTGGCTGTCGTGGCCCGGGGGCGCGGCCCGGTCCGGAGGCGTCGAGGTCACCAGTTCCCGGCGGTGTTTCCGCTTCCGGCCGAGGAAGAGGTTGAGCAGGATTCGGCGCGCGTAGGCGTCGACGGTGTCCGGCCGCACCCGCCGCCAGCGCCGGTACAACTGGACGAACGTGGCCTGCACCAGATCCTCGGCGCCGTGCCAGTCGCCGCACATGCCGAACGCCAGCCGCCGGAACCGCTGTACGCGGGCCGCGAAGTACTCGCTGAAGTCGGCGTCTCTCGCTTGTCCCACCGCCTACCCCCTCTTCCTCATGCCCTCTCTAGTCCGGCGGGGGCCCGAAAGGTTCAAGCGACAGCGGGGGACCTTTGCTACCGCTTCCCCGGATCGGCGAGATGACCGACGAGCCGCGCCAGTTGTTCGCCGTAGGCCTCGGCGAACTCGGCCGACGCGGGATCTTGGCCCGAGACGGCTCGTACGACGCGAGGCAGCGCCAGCGCGGCACTGGACGCGGCCATGAAGATCACCAGCAGGAAGGCCGGGTCGAGGTCGGCGGGGAAATCACCCGCGGCCTGCCGGGCCCGGACGTACTCCACCTGCCGCTGGAGGAACTCGCGCTGGCCCTCGACGCCCACCGCGTCGGGAGCGCCGTCGGTCAGGTTCTCCCAGAGGAACAGCTTGGCGAGAGCGTGATCCCGGATCCCCGATCGGACGAAGTACCGGACCACCTCCGCGAACGGTTTGTCAGGATCGGTGGCCGCGACGTAGTCGTCGTACATCGTCGCGGTCAGCGCGTTGTACAGCCCTTCCTTGCCGCCGAAGTAGTACGAGATCAGCTGCTTGTTCACGCCCGCTTTCGCGGCGATCTCACTGACGCGTGCCGCGGCGTACCCCTTCGCGCCGAACTCGTCCTTCGCCGCCTCCAAGAGTTGTTTCTTCGTGCGCTCGGGATCGCGCTGGCGTTCGACGGGGGCGCGGCGAGGGCTGCGTGAGGCGGCTTCGGACATGGGGTTCAGCTTAGTCGCTGACTCTTTCAAACGTATGGTTGACTTTGTCATCTGACTGGATGATAGTTGTCGGCGAAGAGAGGAGAAACCCGTGACCACGAGAATCGCGATCATCGGCGGCGGAACGGGCGGGCTCTGCCTTGCGCAGGGGTTGCGCAAGGCGGGGATCGACGTGTCCGTCCACGAGCGCAGCCGCACCCGGACCGAACGCCTGCAGGGCTATCGCGTGCACATCAATCCGCACGGTTCGGCCGCCCTGCACGAATGCCTGCCGCCTGAGCTCTGGCAACGCTTCCTGGACACCACGGGAACCACGAGCGGACCGTTCACCTTCGTCACCGAGCAGCTGCGGGACCTGATGGTGATCGACAGCGAGCTCACGTCGAGCCCTGATCCCGCTTCGAACCACCACTCGGTCAGCCGGATCAGCCTCCATCAGGTGCTGTCCGACGGGCTCGACGGAGTTCTGCATCACGGCAAGGAGTTCGTCGGCTACCGCCGTGAAGGCGAGGTGGTCGTCTGCGAGTTCGCCGACGGCAGCACCGTCGAGGCCGATCTGGTCATCGGCGCCGACGGGGCCAATTCCCGGGTGCGCAAACAGTTCCTGCCCGAAGCCGGCCGGGTGGACACCGGGATCGTCGCGATCGCGGGTAAACACCCCCTGACGGACAAGACCCGCAAGCGTTTGCCGTCCCGGCTCACCGAAGGCCCGAGCATGGTGATGCCGCGTACCGGCGCGGGGCTGTTCAGCGCGCCGCACGAGCTGAGCGGCGCCTCGTCGGTCAACGACGAGACCGCCGAATACGACCCTGTCCTGTTCGACAACACCTCGAGTTATGTCATGTGGGCGTTCGCGGCGGACGGCCGGCGCTATCCGGACGACCTGTCGTCGTTGACCGGGTCCGCGCTGCGCTCCCTGGTGCTGGACCTGATCGACGGCTGGGCTCCCGCGTTCAAGGAACTGGTCGCCGGCTCACCTGAAGGGTCGGTGTCGCGGTTGCCGATCTTCACGTCGAAGCCCGTCGCTCCCTGGCCGACGAGCAACGTCACCCTGATCGGCGACGCGATCCACAGCATGACCCCGTTCCGCGGCATCGGGGCGAACACCGCCCTCCGGGACGCGCAACTGTTGTGCCGCAACCTCGTCGAAGCACGGAAGACCGGCGCGGTGCGGTCCGCGGTCGCCGACTACGAGCAGCGGATGCGGGACTACGGTTTCGCGGCGGTGCGTGACTCGGAACGCAGCGCCCGGCAGTTCGTGTCGGAGAACCGGGCTGGCCGCACGATGGCACGAGGGATGTTCCGCTTCTTCCAGGCGGTCCCTCCGTTGAAGCGCAAGGTCTTCAGCGACCACGGCGACTCATAGCCGGGCAGGGGTGGAGATGCCGAGCAGGGACAAACCCAGCGCCAGCGTCTTCGAGGTGAGCTCGGCCAGCAGCAGTCGCGAGTCGCGGGCTCCGGGAACTTCCGCGCCCAGCACCGGGCACTCTTCGTAGAACCGCGAGAACACGACCGCGGTTTCGTACAGGTAGGTGCACAGCTTGTGTGGGCGATGCCCGGCGGTCGCCGCACCCACCGCTTCGGGGAAGCGGGCCAGCGCGAGTGCCAGCGTTCGCTCCGCGGGATGGCCGAGCAGGATCCGCACGCCGGTGAGGTCCTGGTCCGCCTTGGCCAGCACAGAGCGGATCCGCGCGTTGGCGTACTGCAGGTAGACCGACGTGTTCCCGTTCTTGGAGAGCATCCGGTCCCAGGAGAAGACGTAGTCACGCTCGCGATCGCCGGAAAGATCGGCGTACTTGAGCGCGCCGATCCCGATCGCCTTGGCGACCTCTTCCCGCACACCTGTGGAGAGGTCGCCGCGGCCGTCGATCACTTCGGCGGCGTGGGAGACCGCTTCGGCGAGCAGGTCGGAAAGACGGACCGACTCGCCTGCCCGGGTCTTCATGGCACGGCCGTCTTCACCGAGCACCGAACCGAACCCGATGTGCTCCGCCTGATGCTCGTCGCGGAGCCAACCGGCGGCCCGGCACACGGCGAACACCATCGCGAAGTGCTGCGCTTGCGGCGCACCGACGACGTAGAGCAGGTCGGTCACCCCACGTTGTTCCGTCCAGTACCGCAGGGTCGCGAGATCGGTGGCCGCGTAGCCGTATCCGCCGTCCCGCTTCCGCACGATGAGCGGTAGCGGATCGCCTTCCCGGTTACGGAAACCATCGGGAAACACGCAGACCGCGCCATCGCTGATCTCGGTCAGTCCGGCGGCGGCCAGATCGTCCACGACGGCGGCGAGAAACGGGTTGTAGAAGCTCTCGCCGTAGATGTCCTCGCCGGTCAGGTCGATGCCGAGGAGTTCGTAGACCTGAGTGAAATGCCGTGTCGACTCGTCGACCAGACGCCGCCACAGCGACGATGTCTCATCGTCACCGCTTTGCAGGAGCACCACACGATTCCGTGACCGGGCCGCGAAGTCGTCGTTGTTTTCGAACTTCGACCGGGCGGCCCGGTAAAAGCCGTTGAGATCGCCGATCTTGTACGGGCCCGACGGACGCTCGTCGAGCAGGTGCTCGATCAGCATGCCGAACGGTGTACCCCAGTCCCCGAGGTGGTTGTGCGGGATGACCTCATGTCCGGCGAACCGGGCCAGCCGGGTGATCGCGTCGCCGATGACGGTCGACCGGAGGTGTCCGGCGTGCATCTCCTTCGCCACGTTCGGACTGCTGTAGTCGATGGCGATCCGCCGCGGCCGCGGCGTCACCGCGACACCCAGGCGTGGGTCACCGTTGAGCGCCGTCGTCCGCTCTTCCAGCCAGGACGAGCGCAGCGTGAAGTTCAGGAAGCCCGGCCCCGCGACCTCGGGAGGCTCGGCGAGGTCGGCGACGTCGAGCCCCGCCACGATGTCAGCGGCGATCTCCCTCGGCGCCTTGCCGAGCCGCTTGCCGAGACTCATCGCGAGATCGCACTGATAGTCGACCCCGTCCTGCGCGGAGACCCGCACCAGCGCGGACGGAGGTTCGATGTCGGTGACGTGGCGAAGGGCGGCCACCACGCGTCGCGCCAATTCCTCGCTTACATCGCCGAACAACACGGTGCCCCTCCTTCGCGCTCGTCGTAAGAGCGCGAGGGTAGCCACCTCACCCCGTCATGGGCGACGGAGTTTTCAGCGCAGGTCGCTGCCCTTGGTCTCCGGCAAGGTGCGGATGACGAAGAACGCGATCACCGCCCCGGCGGCCACGTACCAGAAGAACAGCGTCGACAACCCTGCGTCGGACAGCGCCGTGAGCACCAGGGGAGCAGTCCCGCCGAACAGCGCGACGGTCAGGTTGTACCAGGCGCCGATGCCCAGACCGCGCAGTTCGGTGGGGAACAGCTCGCTCATGATCGCGGGCGCGATCGACGTCATCGCCGTGTACAGGCAGAGCCCGACGCAGAATACGACCATCAGGCCCGGCAGCCCCGGCCTGACCAAAGTGGACAGCGGGACGATGAGGATCGCGGTCGCCGCCGCCCAGACGAGCAGCTGTGGCTTGCGGCCGAAGCGATCCGACAAGGCACCCATCGGGTATTGAAGTGCGACGAACAGCGCCGTCGCGATCGACAACGCGAGGAACACGTCGACGTCGTCGGCCTTGCGGGTCTTGACCGCGAAGGAGGTCAGGGCGCTGAAGAACGTGTAGTAGCAAAGGGTCGACAGCATCGAGAAGCCCACGAGCTGCACGACGGCCCGCGGGTGCTCGCGAAGGGTGGTGCGCAGCGGACGTTCGACCCGGCGCGCCGTCGACTTCTTCTCCTCGAAGATCTCGGTCTCGGCGAGGCTGCGCCGGAGCCACAGGCCGATGATGCCGAGAACACCGCCGAGCAGGAACGGGATCCGCCAGCCGTACGCGGTCAGATCCGCCTTGGACATCGTCCGCGTGAGCACGAATCCGAGGATCGAAGCGAGCAGGACGGCGGAACCGGTCGAGATGTAGAAGAAGGCGGAGTACCGGCCGCGGCGGGTGGGCGGCGCGATCTCGCCAAGGTACGCCGAAGCGTTGGAGACCTCGCCGCCGAGCGAGAGTCCTTGCGCCACCCTGGCCAGCAGCAACAGGATCGGGGCCAGCCAGCCGACCTGATCGAACGTCGGCAGGAGGCCGATGGCCACCGATCCGCCCGCCATCAGCACGATGGTCAGGATCATCGCCGGTTTCCGGCCCCTGACGTCGGCGAACCGGCCGAGCAACATCCCGCCGAGCGGCCGGAAGAAGAATGCCAACGCGTAGGTGGCGAAGGTGTTGATCAACGCCAGGGCTTCGTTGCCCTTCGGGAAGAACTCGCTGGCGAAGTAGATGCTGAAGGTCGCGTAGATGGTCCAGTCGAACCATTCCAGCGCGTTGCCGACGCTGGCGGCGAACAACTTCTTCACCGGGAGCCGATGCCCCAGCCGCTCCGTCGTTGAGTCCGCCATCGGCACCTCCGTACTCGCGCGTGGACGGAACCTTGCCAGAAAGTCCCCGCGCGGGAAAGAACCTGTCGAATGTCGGGATCGGGCTCTCGGTTACGAGGTGCTGGCGAGAGCGAACGGCAGCACCGCACGGGCTCCGGCCTGGCGGAGCAGACGCGCGGACAGTGTCATCGTCCATCCGGTGTCGATGAGGTCGTCGACCAGCAGGATCGGGCCTTCGGCCGTGGCTACTCGCGCTGACAGGTCCTCGGGGAGGCTGAGACGTTTCCACAGATCGGCCAGCCGTTGCGCGCTGTTCGCCTGACGAGGGGGCGGCCCCGCCGAGGCGACGGCGCCCAGGTACTCCAGGCGTCCGATCGAGGCCAGCTTCGTCGCCACGCTGTGGACCAGCTGAGGTCGCGTGGCGGAGGGCACTTCCACCACTGCCACGGGGCGCTCCGCCCACTGCCAGCCCTTGAGCACTTCGATACAGGCTTGGAAGACGGCGTCGGGAAGTTCGGCGTCCGCCGCGGACGGGCCGACGAGTTCACGCAGCCGTGTGCCCCATCCCACGTCGGTCACCCGGCCGACGACCTGGCCGGTTTCGGCCTGCTCGCCCGCCGGCAGCCGCCCGGAGAGCGGGACGTCCAGCCCGGCCATCCCGGTCGGCCACATCTTCCGTGGCGCGACCTCGACCCCAGGACGGCGCAGTCGTTGCCGGGTGGCGTCGACGACGTCGTCGGAAATCGTGGTGTCCCAATGCTTTCCGGTGCAGTTGTCACAACGTCCGCAAGGGGTGGCTTCGGGATCGTCGAGCTGTTTCCGCAGGAACTCCATGCGGCAGCCGGTGGTCTCCAGGTATGCCAGCATGGCGTTCTGTTCGTTGGTCCGCGCCGCGCTTACTCGCGCGTAGCGTTCCTTGTCGTAGCGCCACTCTTCCCCGGTGCCTTCCCAGCCGCCCTTCACCCGGCGGACGGCACCGTCGACGTCCAGCACCTTCAAGACCATCTCCAGCCGGGACCGCGAGAGCTCGACGAACGGTTCGAGCGCCGGTGTCGACAATGGACGGTCCGCGTACGCCAGCGCGTTGAGCACCTGGGTCACCCGGAGTTCGTCCGGGAACGCCAGCGACCCGAAGTACGCCCAGATGTCCTTGTCCTCGTGGCCCGGCAACAGGATCACTTCGGCGCGGTCGACACCACGCCCGGCACGGCCGACCTGCTGGTAGTAGGCGATCGGGGAGGACGGGGCGCCGAGATGGACCACGAAGCCCAGGTCCGGTTTGTCGAAGCCCATGCCCAGTGCCGAAGTGGCCACCAGCGCCTTGACGTTGTTGTTGAGCAGGTCGTCTTCGGCCGCCTGCCGGTCCGCCGGGTCGGTCTTCCCGGTGTAGGCGGCGACCGGGTAACCGCGCTCGGTCAGCAGCCCCGCGACGTCGTGCGCTGCGGCGACGGTGAGCGTGTAGATGATCCCGGAGCCCGGCAACTCCGCCAGGTGTTCGGCCAGCCAGGCGAGCCGAGCCTGCGACGTCGGCAGCTTGGCCACCGACAGATGCAGGCTTTCGCGGTCCAGGCTGCCGCGCAGGACGAGGGTGTCGCCCCCGTTGCCGATGCCGAGCTGCTCGGCGACGTCGGTCGCCACGCGGTCGTTCGCGGTCGCGGTGGTGGCGAGCACCGGGACACCTTCGGGCAGGTCCTTCAGCAGTGTGCGCAGCCGACGGTAGTCCGGACGGAAGTCATGGCCCCAGTCCGAGATGCAGTGCGCCTCGTCGACCACGAGCAGGCCGGCGGTCGCGGTCAGCTTCGGAAGGACGGTGTCGCGGAAGTCCGGGTTGTTGAGCCGCTCCGGGCTGACCAGGAGGACGTCGACCTCGCCTGCCGCGATCGCCGCCTGGACCTGCTCCCACTCCTGCGGGTTCGCGGAGTTCATCGTCGCCGCGTGGATACCCGCCCGCGCCGCCGCGGAGATCTGGTTGCGCATCAGCGCGAGCAGCGGCGAGATGATCACCGTCGGCCCGTTGCCCCGCTCCCGCAGCAACGCGGTGGCCAAGAAGTACACCGCGGACTTCCCCCAGCCGGTGCGCTGCACGACGAGCGCGCGACGGCTGTGCGCGACCAGCGCCTCGATGGCCGTCCACTGGTCGTCACGCAGGCGGGCGTCTTCGCCCGCCAACGACTGGAGGAGGGTCTCGGCGCGATCCCGGAGAGTCGATGTGTCCACGTCCCCACCTCTACCCCATGCCACCGACGAAGTCGCGAGCGGCATGTCGTGAACGGACCGTTCATCCATGGAACGGACGGTAATGTGATCCAGATCACCGTCGGTCGGTGGGTCCGGCGACCCGAGCGTGGAGCCGCGAGCGCTGTATAGGCTCACGACCCATGTCACCACGCAGGATCGGGGTCATGGGCGGCACGTTCGACCCCATTCACCACGGGCACCTCGTCGCGGCCAGTGAGGTCCAGGCACGGTTCGCGCTCGACGAGGTCATCTTCGTGCCCACCGGTCAGCCGTGGCAGAAGTCCGACAGGGTGGTCACCCGCGCCGAGGACCGCTACCTGATGACGGTGATCGCGACGGCGTCCAACCCCGTGTTCTCGGTCAGCCGCGTCGACATCGACCGCGTCGGGCAGACCTACACCGTCGACACCTTGCGCGACCTGCGTGCCGAGTACCCGGACGACCAGCTGTTCTTCATCACCGGCGCCGACGCGCTCGAACAGATCCTCACCTGGCGCAACGCCGACGAGCTGTTCGACCTGGCGCATTTCATCGGCGTCACCAGGCCCGGCTACCGCCTCAATTCGCAGCATCTGCCGAGCGGGAAGGTGAGCCTGGTCGAAGTGACCGCGATGGCGATCTCGTCCACCGCGTGCCGCGAGCGCGTCGAAGGCGGGGAACCGGTCTGGTACCTCGTCCCCGACGGTGTGGTGCGCTACATCGCCAAAAAGGACCTCTATCGGAAAGACCGGGGTGCCTGACCGGGTACTCTCGTCGGGCGCACCCGAGAGTAAGACCATCTGTTTGAGGAGAATTGTGACAGCCACGTCCGAGGCACGAGAGCTGGCCGTAGCGGCCGCCCATGCGGCGGCGGACAAGAAGGCGAGCGACGTGGTCGTGCTGGACGTGTCCGACCAGCTGGTGATCACCGACGCCTTCGTCATCGCGTCCGCGCCCAACGAACGCCAGGTCGGCGCCATCGTCGACAACGTCGAGGAGCAGCTCCGGCTCGGGGGGCACAAGCCCGTCCGCCGTGAGGGCGCCCGCGAGGGCCGCTGGGTCCTGCTGGATTACGTCGACGTCGTCATCCACGTCCAGCACCAAGAGGAACGCTCCTTCTACGGTCTCGAGCGGCTCTGGAAGGACTGCCCGCGGATCGAGGTCGCCGGTCTGGAGACACCCGCCGAGGAGGACCCCGCCGACGCGCAAGGCGCCTCGTGAGTCCGCGGCGGCTGGTGCTCTGGCGCCACGGCGAGACCGACTACAACGCGGCAGGCCGGATGCAGGGACATCTGGACTCCGCGTTGACACCGGTCGGCTGGAACCAGGCCAGGTTCGCCGTACCCGCGCTCGCCCGGTTCTCACCGGATCTGGTGATCGCCTCGGATCTGCGCCGCGCGACCGACACGGCCACGGTGCTCACCGAGGCCATCGGCGTCCCGCTGCGGATCGACAAGCGTCTTCGGGAAACCCATCTGGGTGAATGGCAGGGCTTCACCGGTCAGCAGGTCGACGAGACGTACCCCGGGGAACGCGCACGCTGGCGCGTCGACGCGACCTGGGCACCGCCCGGCGGTGAGTCGCGGGTCGACGTCGCCGAACGCGCGATGGAGGTCGTCGCGGACCTGGACCAGCCCAATTCCGACGCCGGTGACGCGGTACTGCTGGCCACGCACGGCGGCCTGATCATCGCGCTGACCGCGAAACTGCTCGGCCTGCCGGTCCCGTCCTGGCCTTCGCTGGGCGGGATCGCGAACTGTCATTGGGTCGAGCTGACCAGGCGCGACGGCGACTGGCGCCTGGCCGCCTACAACGCGGGCATCACCGGCTGATCCATGGCCCCGCGCCTGCTGGTGTTCGGCGATTCCCTCAGCTTCCACGGCCCGGACGGCCCACACGCCGCCGACGACGCGCGTCTGTGGCCCAACATCGCCGCCGAAGCACTCGGCGGCACCGCGGACCTCGTCGCCGGGTTCGGCTGGACCGCCCGTGACGCCTGGTGGTCGTTGATCGGTGATCCGCGTGTCTGGGCCGACCTCCATCACGTCGACGCCGTCGTGCTGGCCGTCGGCAGCATGGACACCCTACCCTCGCCGCTGCCCACCTACCTGCGCACCGGTCTCCGCTATCTGCGGCCCGACCCGCTGCGGCGCGTGGTGCGCAAGGCGTATCTGGCCGCTCAGCCGCGGCTCGCGATCGCCCTCCGCGGACGTCCGGTGGTCTTGCCGTCGAAGCTCACCGTCCACTATCTCGACACCGCAGTCGGAGCCTTGCGCACGCTGCGACCGGAGCTGCCGATCTTCGGCATGCTGCCCTCCGTGCATCGATCCGACTCGTACGGCCGCGTCCACACCGCCCGCGCCGGTGCCGCCGCGGCCCTCGCCGCCTGGGGGCGGCGCGCGGACGTGCCGCTGCTGGATCTCGAAGCCGTCGTCGGTGACCATGTGCTGAGCGGGCGGGGCAATCTGGACGGGATGCACTGGGGGTGGGAGGGACATGCCGCCGTCGGCGCGGAAATGGCCCGCCTGATGGCCCCGGTGCTCCGCCCCGCGGCAACGTAGGCTGACTGCCGTGTCGGTCGCCGTAGTCACGGATTCCACCGCCCACCTGCCGGAAGGCTTCGCCGAACGGAACGGGATCCGGGTGGTCCCGCTGCACGTCCTCGTGGACGGTGTCGTTTTCCTCGACGGCGTCGAAATGGGCCCCGCCGCCCTGGCCGAGGCACTCGGCAAACGCAGGCTGGTGACGACGTCCCGGCCGACACCCGCCGAATTCGTCAAGGAGTTCCGGGCGGCGCTGGCCGAGGGCGCGGACGCCGTCGTGTCGGTGCACCTGTCCCGGGAGTTGTCCGGGACCTGGGAGGCCGCGGTGCTCGCGGCTCAGGAGGTCGGACCGGACAGGGTGCGCGTGGTCGATTCGCGCAGCACCGCGATGGGGCTCGGCTTCGCCACTCTGCGCGCGGCGAGTGCCGCCGCGGCCGGGGCGGAACCCGCCGAGGTGGAGGCCGCCGCGGTCGAAGCGGTGGGCCGCTCGGAGACCCTGTTCGCCGTCGAAACCCTCGAATACCTGCGCCGCGGCGGGCGGATCGGCCCGGCGGCGGCCTTGCTCGGCACGGCGCTCGCGGTGAAACCGGTGCTTCACATGTCCGAAGGCCGGATCCAGCCGTTGGAGAAGGTGCGGACGATGAATCGCGCGGTGGGCCGGCTGGTCGAACTCGCCGTGAAAGCGGCCGAAGGCGGGCTCGCCGAAATCGCCGTCCACCATCTCGCTTCGCCCGAGCGCGCCGTCGAACTGGCCAACCGGCTCGAGGAGGCCATCAACTGCCCGGACGGGTGCGTGGTCTCGGAGATAGGCGCCGTCATCGGGGCCCATACCGGCCCCGGCGTGCTCGGTGTCGTGATCCAGCGAGCGGGTTGAGGAAACCGTCCAGCGTCCCATGCGACGCCGACGGAAACCGGTGATCCGGTCTCACCCGGGGCCGGGTTGTCCACAACACCCCACTTGTCCACAGCTTCGGGATTCACCACTGCCGCCCGCCCCTCCCGCTCCGTAGCGTCGTTCACGTGTTCGACCAAACCGCCCGTCCATCGGGACCCTCCGTCAACGCCAGGCTGGCGTGGCTGGCAGCGCAGCTGTCGTCGCCCACCCAGGGCCCGCCCGCGGGCAGGCTCGTACGCCGCTGGGTGCCCGCCCGGTTCACGGCGGACGGGATCCCGGTGAACCGTCGGTGGCTCGCCGTGGCGGCCGTGCTGATCGCGGTGGCCGTGATCGTGACCGGCGCGATCGCCTTGTTCGGACACCGGCCAGGGGCGGAGACCCCGCCGCCCCTGCCGTCGGCGAAGGCCGCCGGAGACGTCCCCGCCGCGGCGGGCAAGGCGCCTCTGGTGGTCAGCGTCGTCGGCCGGGTCCTCAAACCCGGCCTGGTCACACTCCCTCCGGGCGCACGGGTCGCCGATGCCCTCTCGGCGGCCGGTGGGGCACAGCCCGGAACGGATCTGGCCGGAGTGAATCTGGCCCGTCGGCTCACCGACGGTGAGCAGGTGGCCGTCGGTGTCCCCGTTCCCGCCGCGGCGGGAACGGCGGCACCGCCGGGGAAGCTCGACCTGAACTCGGCCACGGCCGAACAACTCGACACCCTGCCCGGGGTCGGCGAAGTGATGGCGAAACGCATCGTCGACTGGCGGTCCGGGCACGGCGGGTTCACCAGTGTCGAGCAACTCCGTGACGTAGAAGGGATCGGCGAATCCAAATATCGAAAGCTCAGGGAAGTGGTGTCCGTCGGATGAACCCGTCCGCCGATCCGTCCGAAGTGGACACCGCGTCGTGGCGAGGGCAGGACCTACGGCTGATACCGGCCGCGGTGACTGTCTGGCTCGGCACTCTTTCCGGGCTGTTGGGCGGCTGGTGGATCACGATGCTCTGCGGTGCGGCCGCCGTGGTGCTCGCGATCGCCGCCGGTGTCCGTGCCCACCGGACGGCGTCCCGGTGGGTGGCGGGCCTGGGTGCTCTGGCGGTCCTCGGCGTGCTCACCGCCGGTCCGGTGGCGCTGCGGATCCGAGCCGCCGAGCACGACGACCTCCGTGCCGCCGCCGCACGGGGGAGTGATGTCACCGCGAGGGTGGTGATCACCGAGCGGCCACGTCCGGTCCGCGGTGCCGGATATGCCGATCGCCGGGCAGGCACCCGCCTGGTGGTCATCGCCGCGGCGGTGGACACCGCGGTGACGGGTGAGCGGGTGGTGGATTCGTCCGGCCGGATCCTCCTGCTCGCTCCCGCCGAGGGGTGGACGGACCTGTTGCCCGGGCAGCAGGTCACCGCCTCAGGGCGGCTCGCGCCGCCGAAGGGAGCCGAACTGACGGTCGCGGTTCTCTCGGTGCGAGGCCCGCCGTCGGCCCTCGGGCCGGCGCCTTGGTGGCAGCGAGCCGCGGAATCGCTGCGTGCCGGGCTCCGGGAGCTGTGCGCCGTCCTCCCGGAGGAGCAGGCCGGTCTCGTGCCCGGACTGGTGGTGGGGGACACGAGCACACTGTCCCCGAGGGTCGAACGCGAGTTCACGGACTCCGGCATGTCCCACCTGATGGCCGTGAGCGGTGGGAACGTGGCGATCGTCTGCGGCTCGATCCTGCTCCTGCTGAGGGTGCTCCGGGTCGGGCCGCGGACCTCCGCCGCCGCGGCCGCCGCGGGGCTCGCCGGGTTCGTGGTCCTCGCCGGGCCCGCGCCCAGCGTGCTCCGCGCCGGGGTGATGGGGGCGGTCGGGCTGCTGGCGCTGGCGCTGGGGCGCCGCGGTTCGGCGCTGCCCGCGCTGGCGTTCGCGGTGGCGGGGCTCGTCGTGGCCGACCCCGCGATGGCCGCCGACTTCGGGTTCGCGCTTTCGGTGCTGGCCACGGCCGGGCTGGTACTGCTGGCGCCGAGGTGGGCGGAATGGCTGGTCGGACGCGGTGTCCCGGCCGGCTACGCCGAGGGGCTGACCATCCCGCTGGCCGCGTTCGTGGTGACGACGCCGGTCATCGCGGGCATGGCGGGATCGGTCAGTCTCGTCTCGGTGGTGACCAACGTGCTCGCCGCGCCGGTGGTCGCCCCCGCCACCGTGTTCGGCGTGCTCGCCACCGTCGTCGGCCCTTGGTGGCCGTCGGCGGGAAGGCTGCTGGTCCGCCTGACCGAACCCGAGGCGAGCTGGCTCATCACCGTGGCCCGTCACGGCGCCCGTGCACCGGGAGCGGTGATGGACTGGCCGGCTGGCTGGTGGGGCGGGCTTCTGGCGGCCGGACTGCTTGTCGTACTGCTCGTCGCCATCCGGCTGCGGCACGCCAGGATCCTTTTGGCGGTCGCGCTGGCCGCCGGGCTGCTCGTCTTCGTACCGGTGCGGGTCCTGGCCCCGGCGTGGCCGCCGGCGTCGTGGAGTGCTGTCGCCTGCGACGTCGGGCAGGGTGATGCCGTCGTCCTCGCCACGGGCGAGCAAGGACGGGCGATCCTGGTCGACACCGGGCCGGAACCGGGGCCGGTCGACGAATGCCTGAGCAGGCTCGGCGTCGACAGGGTGCCGATGATCGTGCTGAGTCATCTGCACGCCGACCACATCGGCGGCCTCGAATCCGTCTTCGAGGGCAGGTCGGTCGGGGCGGTCGCGGTGGGTCCCGGCCGGGCTCCCGCCTGGGCGTGGCAGCAGGTCGCGGACGAGACCGCGCGCCGCGGGATTCCCTTGCTGGAGCTGGCGATCGGGCAACGGCTGGACTGGCCGGGGTTGTCGCTGGACGTACTGGGGCCGCGGTACGTCACCAGCCGATCGGTCCGCGAACAGGACGGCACGGTGATCAACAACGGTTCCGTCGTCCTGCGCGCCGGAACCCCGGCGGGTCGGGTGCTGCTGACGGGCGACATCGAGCTTGCCGCGCAGGCCGACCTGATGGCCGAAGGGGCCGATCTGCGTGCCGAGATCCTGAAGGTCCCGCACCACGGAAGCCGTTACACTGCACCGGATTTTCTCAACGCCGTCGCGCCGCGCGCGGCATTGGTGAGCGTCGGCGCCGGAAACACCTACGGCCATCCGAACAAGTCCACTTTGGACAATCTGGTGGCCGTCGGCGCGTCGGTCGCGAGGACGGACACGGACGGCGACACCGCCGTCCTCGCTGACGCGCGAGGCCTCGCCCTGGTACGCCGGGGTGAGCCCCGCGGCCCGCCTCGTTCCTGAGGCGGGCCGCCGGGAACTCAGATGCCCAGAGCCTCGCGGACCGCGTCGGCCGAGGCGCTGACGGTGGCCTTGGGGCCGATCTTGTCCTCGACGGCGTCGAGGGTCTTGAGGCCGTCACCGGTGATCAGCAGGACGATCTCCTCGTCCGGGTTGAGCTTGCCGGTCTCGATGAGCTTCTTGGCCGTCGCGACGGTGACACCACCGGCGGTCTCGGTGAAGATCCCCTCGGTACGGGCGAGCAGCCGGATGCCTTCGACGACCTCTTCGTCGGTGACGTCTTCGATCGCGCCACCGGTGCGGTTGACGACGTCGAGGACGTAGGGGCCGTCGGCCGGGTTCCCGATCGCCAGCGACCGGGCGATCGTGTCCGGCTTGACCGGCTGGACGACGTCGTGCCCCGCGCGGAAGGCCGCCGAGACGGGGGAGCAGCCGGTGGCCTGCGCGCCGAACACCTTGTACGGCGTCTCGTCGACGAGGCCGAGTTGCCCGAACTCACGGAAACCCTTGTCCACCTTGGTGAGCTGTGAGCCGGAGGCGATCGGCACCACGATCTGGGAGGGAAGCCGCCAGCCGAGCTGCTCGGCGACCTCGAAGGCCAGCGTCTTGGAGCCTTCCGAGTAGTAGGGCCGGACGTTCACGTTGACGAACGCCCAGCTCTCCTGCTCGGCGGCGAGCTGGGTGGCGAGCCGGTTCACGTCGTCGTAGTTGCCGTCGACCGCGATCAGGTCACCGTCGTACACGGCGGTGGTCAGGATCTTGGCGCGTTCCAGGGTCTTCGGGATCAGCACGACCGACCGCCAGCCCGCACGGGCCGCCGCGGCGGCGACGGCGTTGGCCAGGTTGCCGGTCGAGGGACAGGCGAGCACGTCGAACCCGAACTCGCGTGCGGCGGCCAAAGCGACGGCGACCACGCGGTCCTTGAACGAATGAGTGGGGTTGCCGGTGTCGTCCTTGACCCAGACCTTCTTGACGCCCAAGGCTTTGGCGAGCCTGTCGGCCTGGATGAGCCGGGTGGCGCCGGGTTCGGTGTTGGGGATCTCTTCGACGTTCGAGGGAACGGGAAGGAGTTTCTTGTAGCGCCAGATGTTCTTCGGTCCGGCTTCGATGTCCTCGCGGCGCACGCGGCCGAAGTCGTAGGCGACTTCGAGCGGCGAGAAGTCCTCGGCGGAAACGAATTCGGGGGCGAGCGGCTGCCGGTGTCCCTCTTCCTTCGACACCAGTTCGACGGCCGGTCCGAGATCCGGGGTCTTGGTGGTGGAGGTCGTGCCGAGGGTTGCGGTCATCGCGAGGTTCCTTCCTCATCTGCCCCGCCATGGCGGGCCGGAATTGGCACCGTGTTCGTCAGCTATCCCGCGATCGCGGAATGACAGGCTGACGCCGGTTGCCGGGGCTTCATCGGGCCGTTCCCTCTGCCCCTCTGGATGAGCGGTATTCGATTGTCGGCACGCGTGTGCTCGCGTCGCCTCGCCAACACCGTACGACATGAGGCTCAGGTGGGGCCACCGTGCCCGCTACACATCACCGGACAAAGCACACGAGAGGAGGAGTGGCAGGATCGTCACCGTGACGACGCAAGGTTCCGCCCCATCGCCGCTGGTCCTGGTTCTCGGTGAGGAAGAGCTGCTGATCGAACGGGCGGTCCGCAGCGCCTCGGACGCGGCCAAGGCGGCCGATCCGACGGCGGATCTCACCCGGATCCGGGTGTCGGACCTCACAGTCCCGGCGCTCGCGGAAATGGTCAGCCCCTCGCTGTTCGCCGAGGGCAGGGTGATCGTCCTCGAATCCGCGCACGACATCTCGCAGGAGCTCGCGGACGGGGTGATGGCCTACGTCAAGGCGCCCGCCGACGGCATCGTGCTCGTCGTCGTGCACAGCGGGGGTGGCCGGAGCAAGGCCGCGAAGGGGCTCCCCGCCGCCTTGAAGAAGGCCGGTGCGGAGGTTGTCGAATGCCCGAAGCTGACCAAAGCCGCTGAGCGGGAATCCTTTGTCCGCAACGAGGTCCGCCGCGTCGGCGGGAAGATCGACGGTGCGGCCGTGCTCGCGCTGATCGACGCGGTCGGCTCGGACCTGCGTGAACTGTCGTCGGCCGCGACCCAGCTGGTCGCGGACGCCGGCGGAACGGTCGACGAGCAGGCGGTCCGGCGCTACCACCGGGGCCGCGCCGACGTGAACGGGTTCGCCGTCGCGGAGAAGGCCGTCGCCGGTGACAAGGCCGCCGCGCTGGAGTCGTTGCGCTGGGCGATGCAGCTTGGCGTACCGCACGTGCTGGTCGCGGACGCCCTCGCCGACGCCGTCCGGACGATCGCGCGGGTGTCCGGTGCCGGTCGCGGGAACCCGAACCAGATGGCGGGTGAGCTGGGGATGCCGCCGTGGAAGGTGCGCAAGGCGCAAGGGCAGGCCCGCGGCTGGGGCCAGGACGGGCTCGCCACCGCGATGCGGGTGGTCGCCCGGCTCAACGCCGAGGTCAAGGGAGTCGCGGCCAACCCGGAGTACGCGCTGGAGCGCGCCGTCCTGGAGGTCGTAGACGCCCACGGCACGAGCCGCTGAAACGGCGAAGGGCCCCGGCGACTCGCGTCGCCGGGGCCCTTCGCAAGCCGATCAGAGAGAGTTCGCGCGCTTCGCCAGCGCGGACTTCTTGTTGGCGGCCTGGTTGGCGTGGAGAACGCCCTTGGTCACGGCCTTGTCCAGCTTCTTGGCCGCGTCCTTCTGCAGTTCCAGGGCCTTGGCCTTGTCACCGGCGTCGGCGGCCTCACGGAACTTGCGGATCGCGGTCTTCACCGAGGACCGGATCGCCTGGTTGCGCTGACGCGCCTTCTCGTTGGTGGTGATGCGCTTGATCTGCGACTTGATGTTGGCCACGGGGGCGCTCCTCTTGAATCTCTCGGTGGTTTCACCGCCGCGCTGTGACCGGCCCTGCTGCTCGTGAGAGCGCGCGGGTTTCCTCCATGACGGAATGCCACACGACGGTGAAAGGCAAGCTTAACAGCCGTCCAGGGATGGCTCGCGGCCACCTGGGGACGGGTGCTTGAGGTACGGTGCGGAGCGTAGTGCCTAGGGTTCCGCCGCCTGCCCGCTCAGCGAAACACACAATCAGGGCAGACGGGACAGGTCCGAGCGGCACCATCGGCGGGGCCGGAAGCGCCGCCGTTCATCTGACGGGACAAAAGCCTGGAGGACCGGTGTTTTCCGCGTGCGCGGAAAACGTGAAAGGTCCGCCGTGAACGCCACTGCCCTGTCCTTCGTCGTCATCGCCGCCGTCATCCACGCGGGCTGGAACCTCGCGGCCAAGCGGATCCGTCGTGGCGGAGCACGTTTCGTCTGGGCGTACTACAGCCTCTCCGCGATCCTGCTCGTCCCCGTCATGGCCGTTTCGCTGGCCGTGGAGCCGCAACGTCCACAGTGGACCTGGTTGTTCGCCGCGGTGGTCACCGCGGTGTTCCACGTCACTTACGGGGTCGTCCTCCAGCGGGGATACGCCGTGGGGGATCTTTCCGTCGTCTATCCCGTCGCCCGCGGTACGGGGCCGCTGATCTCGGTGCTGGCGGCCGTCGTCCTGCTCGGCGAGCGGCCAGGAGTGCTCGGTCTGCTGGGCGCGTTCCTCGTGGTCGCCGGGGTGCTGGTGATCGGCACCGGGCGGGCACCGGCGCACGCCGACGCCGCCGATCGGGTCGCTCGCCGCAAAGGCCTGGTCTACGGACTGCTGACCGGTCTCACGATCGCCGCCTACACACTGTGGGACGCGCATTCGGTCACGGACCTCGGGGTCCCGCCGATCGTCTACTTCGGAACCGGCGCGATCGTGCAGAGCCTCCTCATGACTCCGTATGCGCTGAAGGACCGCGATGAAGTGTCGTGGCTCTGGCGTGAACACAAACGTGAGGTCCTCGTCGTGGGCGCGCTCTCTCCGGTCGCCTACTTGCTGGTGCTCTACGCCCTCCAGATCGCTCCGGTGAGCCTCGTCGCACCCGCGAGGGAGCTGAGCATCGTCTTGGGTGGCCTCGCCGCCTGGCTGGTCCTGGGGGAGGCGAACGCCGTGCGCAGACTGGCCGGCTCGCTGGTGGTGCTGGCGGGGATCACCGCGATTGCGATGGCCTGAACCCATCCGGTAGGGATTGAGCCATGGACGTGCTGAGCAGCAGGGTGCTGATCCACCCGAAGGACCTCGACGTGTCGACGGCGTTCTATCGGGACACCCTGGGCCTGGCCATCGACAAGGAGTTCCCCGGCGGGACGGTGTTCTTCGCCGGGAACGGGTCGATCGAGATCGTCGGTACCGGGAAGACCGGCCCGACCCCGGACGTCGCCTTGTGGCTCCAGGTCCGGGATCTGCCCGCCGCGCTCCGGGAGCTCGAGGAGAAAGGGCTGGAGCCCGTCCGTGGGGCACGACGTGAACCTTGGGGTCTGGACGAAGCGTGGATCGCCGACCCGGACGGCACCAGGATCGTGCTGGTCGAGGTGCCGCGTGAGCACCCGTTGCGCACTGATCCGCGCTAGGCCGAAGGCTTGATCGCGCGCAGCTGAGCGGCGAGCGAGGCGCCGAAACCCGGCGGGTCCCAGGTCCAGGTCTGCAGATCGGTGAAGCCGGCGGCGGCCACCTCGTCGGCCAGCTCGTGCCGGGTCACCGGCAGCCACTTCTCGTGCGACGACAGCAGCAGCCGCCCGCCGGGCCGCAACACGCGGAACAATTCGGCGAACCCGGCCGCCCGGTCCTCCCACAACTGCACGTTGTTGACGCTCAGGACCACGTCGACGCTCTCGTCCGGCTGGCCGGTGGAGTCCGCGGTGCCGTGCCGCAGCTCCACCTCGTCGCCGCAGCGGCGGCGCGAGCGGGCGAGCATCTCCGGGGAGGGGTCGACGCCGATCGCGCGGCCCGCGCGATCGGCCGTCGCCTGGAGACCGATGCCCGGGCCAGGACCCACGACCAGGGCGGTTTCGCCGGAATCGATCGACGCCAGCTCGACGACGCGAAGTTCGGTGGCGGCGTTGCCGTGCGCCATCGCCCGGCCGCCGAACCGGCCGAGCAGTCCCCGAGGATGGCCGAACGTTCGGTCGAGTATCTGGGAGAGTGAAGTACTCATGCTTCGAGGGCACCACAGCTCATCACGGGCCGCATCGGGGATGACCCCCACTCGCACCCGGAGCGGCATGGGACCATAGAGGTGGCACACCCCGACCTTCGCGAGGAAACCCGTTGACGACGTTCGCCGACACGACCTTCACGCCCCCGGAGCTCATCCGGAACTTCTGCATCATCGCGCACATCGACCACGGCAAGTCGACCCTGGCCGACCGGATGCTGCAGCTCACCGGCGTGGTCGAGGAACGGGCCATGCGGGCTCAGTACCTCGATCGAATGGACATCGAGCGGGAACGCGGCATCACCATCAAGGCGCAGAACGTGCGCCTGCCCTGGAAGGTCGACGGGCAGGACCACGTCCTGCACATGATCGACACCCCGGGCCACGTCGACTTCACCTACGAGGTCTCTCGCGCGCTCGAGGCGTGTGAAGGCGCCGTCCTGCTGGTCGACGCCGCGCAGGGGATCGAGGCGCAGACGCTCGCCAACCTGTACCTCGCGCTCGAGAACAACCTCCAGATCATCCCGGTGCTCAACAAGATCGACCTGCCGTCGGCGGATCCGGACAAGTACGCCGCCGAGATCGCGCACATCATCGGCTGCGAGCCCTCGGACGTGCTGCGCGTGTCCGCCAAGACCGGTGTCGGTGTCGGTGACCTGCTCGACGCGGTGGTGAAGCAGGTGCCCGCGCCGCAGGGCGACGCCGACGCCCCGGCACGGGCGATGATCTTCGACTCGGTGTACGACACCTACCGGGGCGTCGTGACCTACATCAGGGTCGTCGACGGCAAGATCACGCCGCGCGAGCGGATCAAGATGATGTCCACCGGCGCCACCCATGAACTCCTCGAGGTCGGGATCATCTCGCCGGAGCCCAAGGCCAGCAAGGGGCTGGGCGTCGGTGAGGTGGGCTACCTCATCACCGGGGTGAAGGACGTCCGGCAGTCGAAGGTCGGTGACACCGTCACCTCCGAACGCCAGGGCGCGAAGGAGCCGCTCGCCGGTTACCGCGAGCCGAAGCCGATGGTCTACTCCGGCCTGTACCCGGTGGACGGTTCGGACTATCCGGACCTGCGCGAGGCCTTGGACAAGCTCCAGCTCAACGACGCCGCGCTGGACTACGAGCCCGAGACGTCGGTGGCGCTCGGCTTCGGCTTCCGCTGCGGCTTCCTCGGCCTGCTGCACCTGGAGATCACCCGCGACCGGCTGGAGCGCGAGTTCGGCCTCGACCTGATCTCCACCGCGCCGAACGTCGTCTACGACGTGGTGCTGGACGACGGCAAGGAGATCCACGTCACCAACCCGTCGGACTGGCCGACCGGGAACAAGATCGACAAGGTGCTCGAACCGGTCAGCAAGGTGAGCATCCTGGCGCCGTCGGAGTTCATCGGCACGATCATGGAGTTGTGCCAGAACAAGCGCGGCACGCTGCTCGGCATGGATTACCTGTCCGAGGACCGGGTCGAACTGCGGTACAACCTGCCGCTGGGCGAGATCATCTTCGACTTCTTCGACACGCTGAAGTCGCGGACGCGCGGTTACGCGTCGCTGGACTACGAAGAGGCCGGCGCGCAGGCGGCGGACCTGGTCAAGGTCGACATCCTGCTCCAGGGCGAGGGCGTCGACGCGTTCTCCGCGATCGTGCACAAGGACGACGCCTACAACTACGGCAACCGCATGGTGAACCGGCTTCGCGAGCTGATCCCGCGGCAGAACTTCGAGGTGCCGATCCAGGCCGCCATCGGCGCCCGCATCATCGCCCGCGAGACCATTCGCGCGATCCGCAAGGACGTGCTCGCGAAGTGTTACGGCGGTGACATCTCGCGTAAGCGCAAGCTGCTGGAAAAGCAGAAGGAAGGCAAGAAGCGGATGAAGACCGTCGGCCGGGTCGAGGTCCCGCAGGAAGCCTTCGTCGCCGCGCTGTCCACAGAGGACTCAGGCAAGAAGAAGCAGTAACGGCAGGCAAAGGCCGCCCGGATCACGATCCGGGCGGCCTTTTCGCGTCAGCGATTCCCGCTGACGCGGTTCGCCGTGACGAAGACGGCGACCCGGCGTTCGGCGGCCATCACGCGGTCGTACTCGTCCCAGTCGTCGTGGGTTCCCGTCGCCGCGATGAAGACCTCGCGCAGCAACCGGGGAAGGCCGTCCGCGTCGAAGTCCGGGTCCGGGTCGTCCGGTCCGATCAGGTGCGTGCTTCCCTGGACCGCCGCCCATTCCCACCCGCGCCGGAAGGTGACCGTGGCGTGGCCCGCCCGGCGGAACAGGTCGAGTTTCTTCACTCCGCCCATCGCCACGAAGGCGACTCCCGGCGCCTTGGTGACCGGGTCTTCGAAGACGCCGGCGTTGACCACCGAGGAGTGGACGGTGCCGTCCGCGCGGACCGTCGAGACGGTCGCGAGTCCGTTTTCGCGTAAGGAAAGTGTGCGGACGAGTTCGAGGTCTGCGGCCATGGGACCACCGTAGCCCGCCCGGCCCGGGACGAGGGCCGAGCGGGCCGCCGGAAGGGTCAGCAGGTGCCGTTGTCGCGCCAGACACCCCATTGGCCGCCTGCGCCGGGTTCCTCGCCTTGCGTCCACCACTGCGCCGTCCACTTGCGCCCGTTGTGGGAGACGGTCGCTCCGCCGGTGTAGACCGAAGCGCGGTCCCAGGCGGGGAGCGAGCAGGTACCCGGGTTTCCGGATCCGGTTTCCCAGGGCACCTGACTCGACTTGTAGTAGCCGAGGCCCTGTGCCTGCCACCGCGGGGCTTGAGCGCCGAGGCGCACTCGGAAGGTGTTCCAATCGTGGGTCGACCACGGCGACCAGCCGAGCTCGGCGTGCGCGGGGAGCCGGGGGAAGGCGAGGTAGTCGATGTTCGCCGGGGTGACCACGGTTTCCGTCCACAGCGGCGATTCGACGCCGCGGACGGCGGTTTCGGGCACGCCGGACAGGTAGGCGCCCGGGTTCCAATTGTAGGCGTCCTGGACCTCGATGTAGCCGGCCCACGAGAGCCCGATCGGGGTACTGGAGTTGTACTTCATGTCCAGGTAGGCCTTGTTCGCCGGCGACAGGATCACCTTGCTGCCGCGGGCGACGGCGTTCGAGACCTCTGTGCTGGACGTGGTCGTGCCCCAGAACTGCGGGGTGGCAGTGGCGGGCAAGGTGGCCTTGCCGATCTCGTGCCAGCCGACGACCTGCTTGCCGGCGGCGGCCACCATCGGCAGCACCCGGTTCATGAACGTGCGGTAGTCCGCGTCGCTGGTGGCCTGGGCCTCGTCACCGCCAAGGTGGAAGTACGGCCCGGGCGTCAGCGCGGCGACCTCGCGGATGACGTCGTTGACGAAGGTGTAGGTGATCTCCTTCGAGATGCAGAGCGAGCTGTAGCCGACGGCGGTGTCGGTGCGCAGCGGGGGAGCGGTGTTGTCGCAGTTCAGCTCGGCATAGGAGGCCAGGGCGGCATTGGTGTGCCCGGGCATGTCGATCTCCGGGATGACCGTGATGAACCGCGAGGCCGCGTAGTTCACGATCTCCGTGTACTGGGCCTTGGTGTAGTAGCCGCCGGCGCCACCGCCGACCTGGGTGCTGCCGCCGTAGGTGGTCAGTCGCGGCCAGCTGTCGATCTGGATGCGCCAGCCCTGGTCGTCGGCGAGGTGCAGGTGCAGATTGTTGATCTTGTACTGCGCCAGCTGGTCGATGTACCGCTTGACCGTGGCGACCGGATGGAAGTGCCGGGCGACGTCGAGCATCGCGCCGCGGTAGCCGAATCGCGGGTAGTCCAGGATGTCGGCACCCGGGATGGTCCAGGGGCCTTGCTGGACCGTGGAGCTTTCGATCTTGCCCGGCAGCAGCTGCCGCAGCGTCTGCACGCCGCCGAAGAGACCTTGCGCCGTCGTCGCGCGCAGGACGACCGAAGCGGATGTCGAGTTGAGCTGGTAGCCCTGGTCGCCGACGCGAGAGTCGGCGCCGGACAGCAGGAGTGAGATTCCGTCGGCCGGTGTGCCCGACGGTGCGTCGGAGACGGGCAGGGGAAAGCCGGTGGAGGCACGGAGGATTCCGGCGAGATAGTCACCGACGGCCTTGGCCGGTGCCGAACCGGCCTGGGTGTGGATCTTGGTGTTCGCGGTCAGGGTGTGGTCGGAACCGGTGACCGCTCGCACCGAGACCGGGACCGGGACGATCGCCTGCAGTGGCGGGGTGGCCGCGTCGGCGACGGGGGCGGCTGCGGTGGTGGCGCCGGCGAGCAGCGCCACCCCGACGAAGGCGCGGCCCAGCCGCGCTTTCAAGGTCTTCACCGGGTGCCTCCTGGGGACAGAGAGGAACGTGACGCGCGTCACGGCTGTCCGATCGTCGCATTTTCCGCGTTAAAGGTCTAGACCACCAAGGTGAAACCTTGGAGTGACTCGAACGTCACATTCCGTGTCACCGCAAGGGGGCTATCGTCGGAAACGTGTTCGAAGATCTGCGTTTCCCCGTGATCGCGGCCCCGATGGCGGGCGGGCCGACCACTCCCGAGCTCGTGGCCGCGGTGACCGCGGCGGGGGGATTCGGTTTCCTGGCCGGGGGCTATCTGAGCGCCGACGCCCTCTCGGACCGGATCGTGAAGACGGCCGAGCTGACCGGCGAGCCGTTCGGCGTGAACCTCTTCGTCCCGGGCGGGGCCGCCGGAGCGGATCTCGGCGCGCACATCGAGCGCTGGCGCGCCGAGGCCGAACGTCACGGTGTCGAGCCCGGTGAGCCGCGCTGGGACGACGACGCCTATGCCGCGAAGCTCGAGGTCGTCCTGGAGCGGAAGGTGCCGGTCGTTTCGTTCACCTTCGGCACACCTTCGCCCGAGGACGTCGAACGCTTGCACGCCAACGGGAGCAAGGTGGCCGTCACCGTCACCGACCCGGGGGAAGCCGATCAGGCCGTGGCCGTCGGCGCGGACGCTCTCGTGGTCCAGGGTTTCGAGGCCGGAGCGCATCGAGGGATCTTCGCTGACGAGCCCGGATCCGAAGGCGGGGGTGCGCAGTACGGCGTCCTCAGCCTGCTTCGCCTGGTCTCGGCGCGGACGGCTTTGCCGCTCGTCGCGACGGGTGGCCTCGTGCACGGCGCCGATGTCGCGGCGGTGCTGGCGGCGGGGGCCGTCGCGGCACAGCTGGGCACCGCTTTCCTGCGGGCGGACGAGGCGGGGACGCAGCCCGCGCACCGGCGGGCGCTCGCGGACGGAGGCAGGCCGACGGCGTTCACCAGGGCGTTCAGCGGGCGTCCCGCCCGGTCGCTGGTCAACCGCGTGGTCGCGGATTTCACGGCGACGGCGCCGTCGGCGTATCCGGAGGTCAACAACCTGACCAAACCGATCCGTGCGGCGGCGGGCAAGGCGGGCGACCCCGAGATCATGTCCCTCTACGCGGGGCAGACCTATGAACTCGCGGGCTCCGGCCCGGCGGCGTCGATCGTCGAACGCCTCGAGGCCGAAGCCCGCGAAGCCGCTACGCGTTTGAGTCGTCTCCGCTGACCTGCTTCGCGTCGCCGTTGTCCGCGTTCATCGCGGAGTGACGGCGGCTGTAGGCGAAGTAGATGATGAGGCCGACGACGAACCAGGCCGCGAACCGCAGCCAGGTCTCCGGGTTCAGGAACGTGATCAGCCAGATCGAGAAGACGACGCCGATGATCGGCACGACCGGCATGCCCGGCGTCTTGAACGTGCGGGGCAGGTCGGGCTGCTTGTAGCGGAGCACGATCACCGCGATGCAGACGACGACGAACGCGAGCAGGATGCCGATGTTCGTCAGTTCCGCGGCCTCGCCGATGGGCAGCAGCCCGGCGATGACCGCCGACGCGATACCGAGCACCCAGGTCATCCGGCTCGGCACCTTCCGCACCGGATGGGTCTTGCTGAACCACTTGGGCAGCAGGCCGTCGCGGCTCATCGAGTAGCCGACCCGGCTCGCTCCCATGAGGAAGGTGAACAGCACCGTGGTGATACCGATGATCGCGCCGACGGCGATGATCAGGCCGAGCCACTTCATGCCGAGGCCGGCGAAGGCACTGGAGAAGGCGGCCTCGCTGTCGATGTCCTTGTAGTTGACCATCCCGGTCAAGACCAGGCAGGCCAGCACGTAGAGCACCATCGAGATGGCGAGCGAGTAGAGGATCGCCTTCGGCATGTGCTTCTGGGAGTCGGTCGATTCCTCGGCCGCGGTGGACATGGCGTCGTAACCGAAGACCGCGAAGAACACGGTCGCCGCGCCGGTGAAGGCGCCGCTGAGGCCGAAGGGGAAGAAGTTCGAGTAGTTGTCGGTGTTGATGTGGAAGACGCCGACGACGATGACCAGCAGGACCAGGCCGACCTTCAGGTAGACCAGCAGCGTTTCGAACCGGGCCGCGTTCTTCATGCCCTGGTTCAGGATGAAGGCGATCAACAGGCACAGCAGCACGGCGAACAGGTTGATCTTGTAGGACCCCGGCGCGACATCCCCCGTTTCGGTGCCCGGAGCGCCCAGCATCCAGGTCGGGAGCTCGATGTTGAGATAGCCCAGCAGTTCATTGAAGTAGCCGGAGATGCCGATCGCGACCACCGCCACGATCGCGGTGTACTCCAGCAGCAGGTCCCAGCCGATGAACCAGCCGACGATCTCGCCCAGCACGGTGTAGCCGTAGGTGTAGGCCGATCCGGCGCGGGGGATCAGCCCGGCGAACTCGGCGTAGGAGAACGCGGCGGCGGCGCTGGCGATACCCGCGATGAGGAACGAGATGAGCACGGCGGGTCCGGCCGTTTTGTTCGCGACCGCGCCGGCCAGGGAGAAGATCCCCGCGCCGATGATGCCCCCGACGCCGATCGCGGTCAGCTGCCGCAGGCCGAGCGTGCGTTGGAGACCTCCGCCCCCACTGAGTTCTTGGATCTGGTCGATCGGTTTACGGCGGAAAATCCCGGTTCCCGAGCCCAGGCTGCGCGGTGCGGACATCGTCGTCTCCCAACAGGTTGTGACTTTCGAACTGGGTCACAGTCCGAAGGGCACCGTAGCGGGAGACCGGACATCGCACCTATCCGGCGACGGTGTCCTCGCTCACTTCGGCGGCCACGCGAGCGGCGATCTTCGACGGCCTGGACGCGCCGGCGGAGAAGTAGGTCAGCAGCTCGGAGATCTCGACCGGGTCATCCAGCTGCGGGCAGTGGCCCCAGTCCTCCCGCACCATCAGCCTGCTGTGCGGGACCAGCGCGTGCAGCTGGCGCCCGGAGGCGGCGCTGACCAGCTTGTCCTTGCCGCAGACGACCACCAGGAGCGGGACCCGGATCTCCTCGAGCCGGTACGCGGTCGCCAGCTCTTCGACGAGTTGCCTCGCCTGTTCGAGCCGGGTGGTCGTGGACCGGTAGTCCGGGAAGAGCGAGGTGAACCGGCGGACCTGGTCGGCGTCCGCGGCGGAGGAGTCGGCGTACAGCAGCCGGGGGACGACCTGCTCGGCGACGGCGCGCACGAGAAAACCGGGGATCGGCAGCGGCAGGGTGGAGTACATCCGGAGCGGCAGCGGGTACCGGGCCACGGTGCGGATGAGCCAGCTGTCCACGAAACCGGGCGCGGCGATCGACACCACGCCCGCGACCGGCAGCCGCTGGTTCTCCGCGGCGCGGAGGCTCATCGTGCCGCCGAGCGAGTTGCCGGCGAGCACGACGGTGCCGAGTACGGCCTGCTCCTTGACCACGGCCGCGGTGAACGCGTCCAGCTGCGGGAGCATCGGGCCCGGCCGCAGTGGCTGAGCGTCACCGAATCCGGGCAGATCGACCGCGACCGCCGGAACGCCGGCGGCCGCGAGCAGCTCCAGCACCGGCCGCCAGGTGTCGGCGCTGTCGCAATAGCCGTGCAGCAGCACCAGCCTCGGCGCCGTGGGCTTGACCTGTCCGCGCGCGGTGGCCCGCTTGCCGAGTACCCGGCGGGGTGCGCGGTCGATGGACTCCATCGGCTGCGGCCCGACCTCGAGCACTCTGGTGCGAACACCGGCGTAGCGCCGGAACGAGACGCGGATCGGGTCGGCTTCGGTGCTGGTCCGGCCCCCGGGGTCCGCCGGTTCGGGCCGCTGCGATGCGGTCATCTCTCCAGGCTAACCGCGAGAGGTCGGATTTTGGTCGAACTTTGGTCGTGAAAAGCTCCCTGAGTCATAACGTTCTTGACACTTGACAAGACTGCGAAATGACTGCTTGACCTGGGCGGAACGCGCGGGCGTGCGCCTGTGTGCGCGCGTCGTGCCGACGAGAGGGAGGGCTTACCCCTCCGATGAATGAGTGAAGACCACCTTGCCGGAAGTTTCCCCCTGGAGCATGTTCTCAAACCCTGTCCGGGCTTCGGCGAAAGGCAGTTCGGCGCCGATCTGCGGACGGACCCCCGTGAGTTCCAGGTAGGCGAGGAGATCGTTCAGTTCGTCCCTGGTCCCCATGGTCGAACCCGCGATACGCAGTTGCAGAAAGAACACGCGCTGCAACTCCGCGTGAGCGTCCGGTCCGCTGGTCGAGCCCGAAACGACGATGATCCCGCCCGGTTTGAGCGACTTCACCGAGTGCGACCAGGTCGCCTTCCCGACGGTTTCGAAGACGGCGTCGACCCGCTCCGGCAGCCGCGCGCCGGACTCAAAGGTCTGATGTGCGCCCAGACTCTCGGCCAGCGCACGCTTTTCCTCGCTACGCCCGGTCACCCAGACTCGGAACCCGGCCGCGCGCCCCAGTTGGACGAGAGCGGTCGAGACGCCGCCGGAGGCGCCCTGCACGAGCATCGTCTGCCCCGGTCGCAGCCCGGACTTCACGAACAGCATCCGGTACGCCGTCAGCCACGCCGTGCCCATGGTCGCGGCTTCCGCGAAGGTCAGGCTCGACGGCTTCGGCACGACGTTGCGCGCCGGAACCACGACCTGCTCGGCGAAGGTGCCTTGGTGCTTCTCCGTGAGCAGAGTGCGCTTCGGGTCGAGAGTGTCGTCGCCCTGCCAGCCCGGGGCGTTGATCACCGAATGAACGACGACCTCGGTGCCGTCGTCGAGGGTCCCCGCCCCGTCGCAGCCCAGGATCATCGGGAACTGCTCGGGTTTGATGCCGACGCCGCGCAACGTCCACAGGTCGTGCATGTTGAGGCTGGCGGCCTTGACGTTGACCCGCACCCAGCCTTCGGGCACGTCGGGCTCGGGTCGCTCGCCGATCACGAGCGAGTCCAGCGGCTTTTCGGCGTTGGGTTCGGATGCGTAAACGGCGAACATGTCAGCAACTTACATGGCCTGACCGGCGGTGGCAGTGGGTGCGAGCGTAGGCTCACAGTCGTGTTCAACGGGCTTGCGGACTGGTGGGACGGCGTCGAACTGTGGCTCGCGCAGGCTCCGTTTCCCGTGCAGTTCGTGCTGGTCATGGCGGTCGTCGTGCCGCTGTGCCTGGTCGCGGCCTGGGTGCTCGACTCGGTGTTCGGCAAGGTCGCCCGACTCTTCGGCGCGGCCCGCGATGCGAACGACTCCGACCGGCCGTCCTAAGCTGGCACACCATGTTCAACCGTAGGCGGATCACCGCCGCCCTGATCGGCCTGATCGTGCTGGTGCTCGCAGGCTGGTTCGTCAAGGACGGCATCAGCGGTGACGACACGAAGAGCGCTCCGGCGAGTTCGTCCGCTTCGGCCGCGCCGTCGGGTGAGGGCGCGGCGGGCCAAGCGAAGGGGAAGGTCGCGGGTGCGGAGTCCGGCCTCCCGGTCAAACCGCTCACCGGACTTCCCCAGCAGGCGTCCGACACCTGGAAACTCATCCAGGCCGGCGGGCCGTACCCGTATCCGCGCAACGACGACGTCACCTTCCAGAACCGGGAGAAGGTCTTGCCCGCCAAGGGTTCCGGCTACTACCGGGAATACACGGTCAAGACGCCGGGCAGCCCTGATCGCGGGGCCAGGCGGCTGGTGACCGGTAGCGGCAAGGAGCTGTACTACACCGAGGACCACTACAAGTCCTTCGTCGTTGTGGATCCCAGCCGATGAGCGCGGGCAAGGAAGCGGCGGACAAGGCGTTCGCCCGTGGCGCGTATCCGCATCTGCTCGACGGCACGCGGACGGTCGACAAGGACACGACGCTCGATGCGATCGCGGAGGCGTTGTCGTTCCCCGATTACTTCGGGAAGAACCTCGACGCGCTCTACGACTGCCTCACCGACCTGTCGTGGCTCCCGGCAGGCGAGCACGTGTTGATCTGGTCCGGCTCCTCCGGTCTCCGAGAGCGCGATCCCAAGGCGTACCTGGCCGTCCGCAGCGTGCTTTCCGACGCGCAGCGGGCGCTGGGGCCCTCCGGTGACCGGAAGGACTCCCGGCGCCTCACTGTCGTCCTGCCGGATTAGGCCTCCGGGACCCAGTTCGGCTTGCGCTTCTGCGCGAAGGCCGTGATGCCCTCCTGGCCTTCTTCGCTCGCGAAGAACCCGGCGGACAGCTTGTTCATGGCCTCGAAGCCTTCGGACGGTGTCGCCGGGCGAGGCTTGCTGAGCAGTTCCTTCGTCGCCGCGAGCGCCTTCGGTCCGCCGAGGGCGAGCGCCTTGACGTAGCGGGCGACCTCGTCGTCGAGTGCGTCGGCAGGGACCGCGGAGTTCAGCAGGCCGATCTCGACGGCGCGTTTCGCGTCGAAGGTGTCACCGGTCAGGAAGAGCTCGTGCGCGGCGCGGGCGTTGAGCCGCGGCAGCACGGTGAGCGAGATGACGGCGGGAATGACGCCGATCCGCACCTCGGAGAAGGCGAAGGTCGCTTCGTGGACGGCCACGGCGATGTCGGTCGCGGCCACCATGCCGATACCGCCCGCCCGCGCGGGGCCCGCCAGCTTGGCCACGACAGGTTTGGGGCTGGTCCACAGCTGCTCGAGGATCTTCGGGAACTCGTTGACGCCCTGGGCGCCCGCACCGGCGCCGCGGGCCTCCTTGAGATCCATGCCCGCGCAGAACACCGGCCCGGTGTGGGTGAGCACGATGACCCGCACGGCGTCGTCCGCCCGCGCCTTGTCCAGCGATTCGCTCAGTTCACGCCGCAGCTGGGCGGAGAGCGCGTTGCGGTTGTGCGGGGAGTCCAAGGTGATCGTGGCGGTGCCGCCCACCACGTCGTAGTGCACCAGTTCGTCAGCCATGCCCCACCTTCGCACGGGCGAAGTCGGGCCGGGCAGTGGCCTGCGCCACCATCGGAGACGGTGGCGCAGGCACAGGTCAGCCGATCGTCGTCGTGGTGAAGGTCGGGCTCGGGTTCGGGAAACAGGCGGTCGGGGCGGAGACGTCGAAACCGGCGCTGACCACGGCGGTGAACGTCAGGCCAGGATCGCTGTAGCTGGTCCCGCCCAGTTTCGTCTCGATGGTGCCGGACGAACCCGCGGTCAGGTGCGCGGTCACGGTCGGCAGTTCGAACGTCGAGCCGCCCGCGATCGGGCCCGGGAAGCTCAGCGTCGCGACGCTGCCGGAGACGGTGATCTTCGGCGGGGTCGAGCCGATGCCGGAGCCGCCCGCGAGGTCGGCGCCCACCCAGGTCGAGTTCGCCGGGATCGGGATCTTCAGGGAGAAGTCCTTGATGTTCTTGACCTGGTAGCCGCTGACCTCGGCCGGGACGGTGTTCGGCGCCGGGTCGATGACGACGTCGAGCGCGGCGCCTGGAGCGACCGTGGCCGGAGCGGTGACGTCGGCGTCCTGGTTCAGCTTGAGGTACTTGTTGCCGACGAGCGGCGGTTTCGCCTCGCAGTCGAAGACGACGGTGGTCGCCGCGGAAGCCGGTGCGGCGAGACCGGCGAGCGGGACGAGCACGGCCGAGGCGCAGACGAGAGCACGGATGGCAGCCTTCATGTTCCACCTACCTGGGGGTTCGATGGGGAGAGAGGGAGCTGCGCAGCGTTTAGAGAGTTACCGGCAAGTTAAGTAACTCGTCAAGAAATCTCCGTTGCCATACGCGGGGTGTGACGGAAATGGGAATGAGACCCACCGAAGATCGGCATCATGGGTCCGAACGGGACGAAACGTTCTACTCTGCCGATGAACGATCAAGCGGCGAGCCGGGCGGCCGCGACGTCGTAGCGGTCCAGGACGAGCCCGGCGATCCGCGGATCCGGCCCCAGCGCCCCGGCGACGATCACCGACGGGTCGGCTTCCCTGGCCAGTCGCGCGATCCGGTCGGGCAGCAGCCCCGGCGCGAGGAACCAGCCCGCGACCGCGAGCCGCTGTGCGCCGTTGAGCCGCAGCCGCGCGATGGCGGCGGGCACGTCCGGCTGCGCGGCGCTGGCGAAGGCCGGGGTCGCGAGCAGCCCGCGACGCAGGTGCCAGCGGGTGGTGATCCCGGCGACCGCGTCGTTCGCCGCGACGTTCGACGAACCGACGCCGGCCAGCAGGACTCCCAGCCCGGGATCGTCCAGGTCGGCGCCCGCCTCGGCGAGCCGGTCCAGCGCGACCGTCTCGATGAGCGGGTCGATGCCCAGCACCCCGGAAACCCGCACGTCGAGACCCGGGCAGTCCGCGGTCGCCTCGGCGACGAGCGCGGGCAGGTCGACCCTGGCGTGATAGGCCACGCCGAGCAGCAGGGGCACCACGACGACCTCGCGATGTCCCTCGGCGTAGAGACCGCGCAGGGCGTCGGTGAGCAGCGGCTCCGAGAGATCCAAAAAGGACTCGCGAACGTCGAGATCCGGCGCCAGCCCACGGGAGACGTCGAGCAGGGCGCGGATGGTCGCGGCCGACCGGGGATCGCGGCTGCCGTGGGCGACGGCGAGGAGCGGTGGGGTCATGCGAACCTTTCGCCGACGAGTCCGGCAGCCAGTGTATCGCCGTCCTTCGGGTCGATGACCAGGAAGGCGCCCGTCCGCGGGCTGACGCCGTAGTCGTCGACACCGATCTCCTCGGCCAGCCGGAGCGTGACCCGGCCGATGTCATTGAGCTCCAACGTGCCCGGATCGTCCACACTGGACAAAGTCTGCTCGTCGAACCGTGCGTGGAGTTCACCGACGAGAGCCTGCACCGTCCGCGTCCCGTGCTTCACCAGCACTCGCGCGCCCGGTTTGAGGGGCTTGCCCGAGAGCCAGCACAGGGTCGCGGTGATCTCGTCGGTCACCGTCGGCTGCCGGTCCGCGGCGGCGATCAGGTCGCCCCGCGAGATGTCGACGTCGTCGGTGAGCAACAGGGTCACCGAGGTGCCGGCGCCGGCTTCGGCGAGCGGCCCGTCGGCGGTGTCGATGGCTTCCACCCGGCTGCGGATTCCCTGCGGCAGCACGACGATCTCGTCGCCCGGCCGGACGGTTCCCGCCGCGATCTGCCCCGCGTACCCGCGGTAGTCGGGGTGGTCGGCCGTGCGCGGCCGGATCACGTACTGCACCGGGAAGCGGAACGCCGAATCGTGCGGATCCGGCGCCACCGGCACGGTTTCCAGGTGCTCCAGCAGCGTCGGACCGGAGTACCAGGGGGTCTTGTCCGACTTCTCCGCCACGTTGTCGCCCACCAGCGCCGAAACCGGCACCGCGAGCACGGAACCCCGTTCGTAGCCCAGGGACGCGGCGTGCTCGGCGAACTCCTCGGCGATGACGGTGAACGTCGCTTCGTCGTAGCCGACGAGGTCGATCTTGTTCACCGCCAGCACCAGGTTCGGGACGCCCAGCAGCGCGAGCACCGCGGCGTGACGGCGCGTCTGCTCGATGACGCCCTTGCGCGCGTCGACCAGCAGCACGGCCAGCTGCGCGGTGGACGCCCCGGTCACCGTGTTCCGCGTGTACTGCACGTGGCCCGGCGTGTCGGCGAGCACGAAACTACGCTTCGGAGTGGCGAAGTACCGGTACGCCACGTCGATCGTGATGCCCTGCTCGCGTTCCGAGCGCAGGCCGTCCACGAGCAGGGACAAGTCCGGAGTGGACAGTCCTTTGTCGACACTGGCACGGGTGACCGCGTCCAGCTGGTCCGCGAGGACGGATTTGGTGTCGTACAGGAGCCGCCCGACCAGGGTCGACTTCCCGTCGTCCACGCTGCCCGCGGTCGCGAGCCTGAGGAGGCTGGACATCAGAAGTACCCTTCCCGCTTGCGGTCTTCCATCGCCGCCTCCGACATCCGGTCGTCGGCGCGGGTGGCGCCGCGTTCGGTGAGCCGGGAGGCCGAGACCTCGGCGATGACCTCGTCCACCGTGGCGGCGGTCGATTCGATGGCGCCCGTGCACGAACCGTCGCCGACGGTCCGGTAGCGCACGGTCAGTTCCTTGACGACCTCGTCCGGCCTCGGGCCGCCCCACGGCCCTTCGGCCAGCCACATGCCATCGCGCTGGTAGACCTCGCGCCGGTGCGCGTAGTAGATCGACGGCAGCTCGACCTTCTCCCGCGCGATGTAGTTCCAGACGTCCGCCTCGGTCCAGTTGGACAGCGGGAAGACGCGGACCTGCTCGCCGGGGCGGTGACGGCCGTTGTAGAGGTTCCACAGTTCGGGGCGCTGCCGTCGCGGCTCCCACTGGCCGAAAGCGTTGCGCAGGCTGAAGATCCGCTCCTTGGCGCGAGCGCGCTCCTCGTCGCGGCGCCCGCCGCCGAAGACCGCGTCGAACTTGTTCTCGGCGATCGTGTCGAGCAGCGGAGTGGTCTGCAGCGGGTTGCGCATCCCGTCGGCCCGCTCTTCGAGCCTGCCGTCGTCGATCCAGTCCTGGACCTTCGCCACCACCAGTCGCAGCCCGTGCTGCTCGACGACGCGATCGCGGAAGTCGATGACCTCGTCGAAGTTGTGCCCGGTGTCCACGTGCAGCAACGGGAAGGGCACCGGAGCGGGCCAGAAAGCCTTGATCGCCAGGTGGAGCAGCAGTGTCGAGTCCTTGCCGCCGGAGAACAGGATCACCGGCCGGTCGAACTCGCCCGCCACCTCGCGGAAGATGTGGATGGCCTCGGATTCCAAGGCCGCCAGGTTGTCCTGTGCCGCGGCGGCGACTGGTTCGAGCGTGGTCATGTCGTCCCTTCTCACCCGTGCAAACCGCACTCGGTCTTGCCCTGCCCGGCCCACCGGCCGCTGCGCGGGTCCTGGCCCGGAGCGACCTTCGCGGTGCACGGCGCACAGCCGATCGACAGATAACCGATGGACACCAACGGGTTCTCGAGGATCCCGTGCTCGCCGATGTAGTCCCTGAACTCGTCGTCGGACCACGGCGCGATCGGGTTGATCTTCACCAGCCCGTTACGGTCGTCCCAGGTGACGATGGGGGTGTTCGCGCGGGTCGGCGCGTCGACGCGGCGGACGCCGGTCACCCACGCCGAGTACTTCGCGAGCGTGTTCCGCAGCGGCACGACCTTGCGCAGGTGGCAGCACTGGTTCGGGTCGCGCTCGTGCAGCTTCGGGCCGTACTCGGCGTCCTGCTCGGCGACGCTCTGTGCGGCCTCGGCGTTGACGATCCGCACGCCCGGATACACCGCCTGCACCGCGTCACGGGTGCCGATGGTCTCCGGGAAGTGGTAGCCGGTCTGCAGGAACAGCACGTCGACGTCGGGTTTGACCTGGGTGGCCAGATCGATGAGGACGGCGTCCTGCATGTTCGACGCGACGATGAAGTCGTCGCCGAAGGTCTCCGCGGTCCAGCGCAGGGCTTCGGTCGCGGTCGCCTCCGCGAGCTCCTTCGAAGCCCGTTCGGCGAGCGTCTTGTAGTCGGCAGTGGCGGTCATCCTTGCGACACCTCCGGAAAGGACAGTCCGAGGAACTTCACGGTGAAGACCCGGCGGCAGCCCGAGCACAGCCACGAGCCGCCCTCTTCGGGCCGCAGGTCTTCATCGCCACAGAAAGGGCAGTAGTACGGGGTCGCGCGCTCGGTCATTGCAAGACGCTCTCGTCGGCCCGCAGGACCCACTGGGCGAACCGCTCGCCAGGTTCGCGGCCGGCGATGTACGCCCGCACGACCCGTTCGACGTACGCGGTCAGCTCGGACGCGGTCACCTTGTGCCCACGCAGTTTCCGGCCGAACCCGGCGTCCAGGCCGAGCCCGCCGCCGAGGTGCACCTGGAAGCCCTCGACCTGCTTGCCGTCCTCGTCGGTGACGATCTGGCCCTTGAGCCCGATGTCGGCGGTCTGGACGCGGGCGCAGGAGTTAGGGCAGCCGTTGAGGTGCACGGTCACCGGGTTCTCGATCTCGGCCTGGATGTCGGCGAGACGCTTTTCCAGTTCGGTGACCAGTTCGATCGCGCGGGCCTTGGTCTCGACGATGGCGAGTTTGCAGAACTCCAGGCCGGTGCAGGCCATGATCCCGCGGCGCCACGGCGAAGGTTCGGTCTCCAGGCCGAGCTCGGACAGCTCGCTCTTCAGCCCGTTCACCTCGGCCTCGGGGACGTCGAGGACCACGAGCTTCTGGTGCGGGGTCAGGCGGACGCGGTTCGACCCGGCCCGCTCGGCGGCCTTGGCGACCGCCAGCAGGGTGGACCCGGAGACCCGGCCCGCGACCGGCGCGGCACCGACGTAGAACTTCCCGTCGATCTGCGGGTGCACGCCGACGTGGTCGATCTGGCCGGCGGGCACCTCAGGCGCCGGGCCGTCGATCAGCTTGCGCTTGAGGTACTCGTCTTCCAGTACCTGCCGGAACTTCGCGGCACCCCAGTCCTTCACCAGGAACTTGATCCGGGCGCGGGCGCGGAGCCGTCGATAGCCGTAGTCGCGGAAGACACTGATGACGCCTTCCCACACGTCGGGGACCTCGTCGAGGGAGACCCAGGCGCCCAGCCGCTGCCCGATCATCGGGTTGGTGGACAGCCCGCCACCGACCCAGACGTCGAAGCCGGGGCCGTGTTCGGGGTGGTTCACGCCGACGAAGGCGACGTCGTTGATCTCGTGCGCGACGTCCTGCTGCCCGGAGACCGCGGTCTTGAACTTGCGCGGCAGGTTCGAGTAGCGCGGGTCGCCGATGTAGCGGCGTTTGATCTCGTCGATCGCGGGGGTGCCGTCGATGATCTCGTCGGCGGCGATACCCGCGACGGGGGAGCCGAGGATGACGCGCGGGCTGTCGCCGCACGCCTCCAGCGTGGTCATCCCGGCCTTTTCGAGCTTGTCCCAGATCGTCGGGACGTCCTCGATCTGGATCCAGTGGTACTGGATGTTCTGGCGGTCGGTGATGTCGGCGGTGTCGCGCGCGTGGGTCTGCGAGATCTCGGCGAGCACGGCGAGCTGGCCGGTGGTCAGCGCGCCGCCGTCGAGCCGCACCCGCAGCATGAAGTAGCGGTCGTCGAGCTCTTCGGGTTCCAGCGTCGCGGTGCGTCCGCCGTCGATCCCCGGCTTGCGCTGGGTGTAGAGACCGAACCAGCGGAACCGGCCGCGGAGGTCACCGGGGTCGATCGAATCGAAGCCGCCGCGGGCGTAGATGTTCTCGATCCGGGCACGGACGTTGAGCGGGTTGTCGTCCTTTTTGGACCGCTCGTTGGGGTTCAGGGGTTCGCGATACCCCAGTGCCCACTGTCCCTCGCCCCGTTTCTGTTTCACCCGGGGCGTACGGGCAGGGGTCTCGCGCGTGGGCGACGACATGGGAGTCCTCCGGCAGATCGTGGTGGTGGCGGGGAGTCAGCGGTTCGTCGCACAGAGCGCGCTCGCCACACGACGGAGATCCACGTGGCGGCGTGCCACGAGGGTGATTCCGGCGCGGGTCATTGATTCAGCGTGCCACGCGCCCACTATGTGGTCCAGGCCGGTCCGAATGCTGGGAACACCGTCCGGATTCAGCTGTTTTTGCTGGTCGAAGGCTTGCGCTGAAGGTCAAGTCCGGGTTCGCGGCCGGGCATTGTGACGCAGAACGCGCGTTCCTCACGACGGGAGAACGCGGTCCACGATGATCCGGATGACCTCTTCGTCGGTGACGTCCGCGAGCACCTCCGGCAGGGTCAGCCGTTCGACGGTGAGCCCGGTCAGCGCGAGGTACATCAGCAGGACTTCGGGGCGCCCGCCCGGCATCCCCGCCGCGATGTGCCAGTCGACGCTCATGTCGATGCCCTCGCGGATGGTCTTGGTCAGCTCGGCCGAGAGATCCGGACGGCGGGTGGCTTCGAGCCGGAGTTCGAGGAGGGCGAGATAGGGCTCGCGGTGGGCGGTCAGCCGTCCCATGAGCTCGCCGAGCAGGACGCCGACCCGGTTGTGGGAGGGCGACTCCGCCTGCGGGTTCGCCATCACGTCCGCCGGTGCCGACAGCCGCTCGTGCACGCGGACGCCCACCTCGCCGAGCAATTGGTCCCGGTTGCGGAAGTAGTTGGACGTCGTTCCCGGTGGGACGTCCGCTTCGACGTCCACGGCGCGGTAGGTGAGGCCGCGTGCGCCTTCGCGGGCGAGGACGGTGATCGCGGCGTCGGTGAGCGCGGTCCGGCGCTCCGGGTTCTGTCGCATCGGAACATTCTCCTTGCCTCAGTCAAACCACTATGTCTATAGTACTACGCATCAAGTGGTTTGAAACTGGGAGGAAACACCAGATGCAACTCAGCGGTTTCGGTGCCTGTGTGCTCGTCGACAACATCGCCGAGACCACCGCCTGGTGGAAGCGGCACATGCAGTTGACGGTGACGATCGAGCTCGACTGGTTCTCCAGCCTCAACGTCGGCGTCCCCGGCTACGAGATGAGCTTCGCCAAGCGTGGTCACAAGGCCACGCCGGAGCCATGGCGGGCGCAGGAAGCGGCCGGCTCCATGGTCGGCTTCATGGTCGCCGACGCGGCGGCCGAATACGAGCGGCTGCGCGAGGAGGGGGTCAAGATCGTCACCGAACTCGTGGACGAGGAGTTCGGCCAGCGGCACTTCTACATCGAGGACCTGAACGGCTTCCTGATCGACATCATCGAGGTGATCCCGCCGTCGCCGGAATGGCTGGCCGCGAACGGGTTGGCCTAGTACCGCTTCGGGTGAGTGAGGCCGCGCCGCTAGCTTCGATCTCCGATCCACAGAGGACGGAGGAGTTGCGCATGCGCCGATGGGTGGTCGCCGCGATGGAGCAGGGTTGCAGGCTGATCTCACCCGAGGAAGGGGCGGTGCCGCACAAGGGTGACTCGTACCGGTTCGAGGCGGTCGGCTGCTCGCCGAACGTCCGGGGACGCCTGTCCCACACGGTGCTGGTCGAGGTCGCCATGAGCCGGGACGTCGGCACGGACGAGCAGGGCGACTGATCGGTCGACCACGTGGTCGACGACTACTCGCTGACCATGGAGACCCTCGTTTGGGTGCGCTTCGAGGACGGCACCCACTCCACGTCGGTCAAGGTCCGCATCGCCGACAGATGACGCGTTCCGTGAAGGCCTCTTTCCCCGGGGAAGGAGGCCTTCACGGCGTGGGGGACACTGGGGTGTGCCCGCGTTGCTGCCCGAAACCACCACGCCCGTCGAGTCCGCGCTCCCCGAGAGCGCGCTGGAAGGGCTCGGCACGCGACCGTTCGGTGTCTACGTGCACGTCCCCTTCTGCGCGACCCGTTGCGGCTACTGCGACTTCAACACCTACACCGCCGGCGAGCTGGACAGCGATTCGTCGCCGCAGTCCTGGCTCGAAGGCCTCAAGCGCGAGTTCGACCTGGCCGCGCGCGTGCTGGGGAAGGCGCCCGCGGTCGACACCGTTTTCGTCGGCGGCGGCACCCCGTCCCTGCTCGGTGCCGACGGGCTCCGAAGCGTTCTCGACGCCGTTCGCGGCACCTTCGGGCTCGCGCCGGACGCCGAAGTGACGACGGAGTCCAATCCCGAGTCCACCTCGCCCGAGTTCTTCGCGGGGATCCGTGACGCCGGGTACAACCGGATCTCGCTCGGGATGCAGTCGGCCGCACAGCACGTGCTGAAGATCCTCGACCGCGTGCACACCGCGGGCCGTCCGGTCGCGGCCGCCGAAGAGGCCCGCGCCGCGGGGTTCGAGCACGTCAACCTCGACGTCATCTACGGCACGCCGGGGGAGCGGACCGAAGATCTCCAGGCTTCGCTGGACGCGGTGCTGGCCGCCGGGGTCGACCACGTCTCGGCGTACGCGCTGATCGTCGAAGAGGGCACCGCGCTCGCCCGCCGCATCCGCCGCGGCGAACTGCCCGCGCCCGACGACGACGTGCTGGCCACCGACTACGAGATGATCGATCGCGTCCTCGCCTCGGCGGGATTGCGCTGGTACGAGGTGTCCAACTGGGCGACCTCGGAGGAAGCCCGCTGCCGGCACAACATCGGCTACTGGCGCGGCGGCGACTGGTGGGGCGCCGGGCCGGGCGCACACAGCCACGTCGGCGGCGTCCGGTGGTGGAACGTCAAGCACCCGGCCCGTTACGCCGCGTCCCTCGCGGCCGGTGAGTCGCCCGCCGCAGGCCGAGAACTGCTGACCGACGAGGACCGGCACCTGGAACGCGTGATGCTGGAACTCCGGCTTTCCGAAGGGCTTCCGCTCGACGCCCTCGACGACGACGGCCGGGCCGAAGCCCGCGCCGCCGCCGCCGAAGGACTGCTGGATCAGTCCGCTTTGGACGGTCAGGGCCGTGCCGTGCTGACCGACCGGGGACGGTTGCTGGCCGACGGCCTGGTGCGCCGGCTCACCTGAGTCCCAGCGCCCGGTCGACCCACCGGCCGACCGGCAGCGCCACCACGATCGCCGCCAGCACCAGGTGGACCAGCATGAACATCACCGCGACCGGAACGCTCGGCGGTCCGCCGAGGAACACGATCATATGCGACGCCCATTTGAGCTCGGTCGGTTTCGTCCCCGCGGCCCAGACGTCGTTGAGTGCCCAGAACGTCAGATCGTTCGCACCCGAGATCACCACGAGGATCGCCGCGATCCCGGTCTTGAGCACGTTCGCCGTCCGGCCGCCGCCCAGGCGGTACGCCATCAGCCCGAACAGGACGATGAACGTCACGATGAACAGTTCGAACTGGTACACCGGTTGGAAGGCGTTCTCGTCGGTGGCGGCGTTCCTGGCGAACGCCTGGATCCGCATGATCAGTTCGGTGTCCAAATAGGACATGTAGACGAACACCGCGAGCACGATCAGCGCGGGACCCCATTTGGTACGCGGGAAGAGCGCCACCGTGGCGACCGCGAACACGAACGGGCACAGCTTGAAGGCCCAGTCGACGACGTTGTCCAGCGTCTGGTCCGGCGGCAGGATCACCATGATCAGCAGCGTGGTCACCACGGCCGGGACGGCGGGCACCAGCCACAGCCACTTCCGCCGCCGGTAGAGCGCGGGAATCCAGCCGTCGGTGTCGGGCAAGGTCGCGGTCACAGGTCGTCCTTCTCTGCCCAGAACGGCCCGAGGGCGAGGGCGTCGACGTCGGTCTTCAGGTAGCAGGCGACCGCGTCGGCCGGGCTGGCGACGATCGGTTCGTTGTTGTCGTTGAACGAGGTGTTGACCACCATCGGCACGCCGGTGAGCTTCTCGAACTCGCTGATCATCCGGTAGTACAACGGGTTGTCGGATTCGGTCACCGTCTGCACGCGGGCGGTGCCGTCGACGTGGGTGATGGCCGGGACCTCGTCGCGTTTGTCCGGCAGGACGTCGAACACCAGCAGCATGACCGGCGACGGGTAGTCGCTGACGAACCAGTCGCCCGCGCGTTCCGCCAGGCACGACGGCGCGAACGGCCGGAAGGCCTCGCGGTGCTTGACCTTCTCGTTCATCCGCGTCTTGGAGTCGGGGTCGCGCGGGTCGGCGACCAGCGAACGGTTGCCGAGCGCACGCGGCCCGCATTCCATCCGCCCCTGCACCCAGCCGATGATCTTGCCCTCGGAGATCTTCTTCGCCGTGTGCGCGGCGATGTCCTCGACCTTGGTGTAGCGGACCCCGGCGTCCTGCAGCGCCAGTTCCATCTCCGCCTCGGAGTAGTCGGGGCCGGTGTAGGTGTAGCCGTCACGGGGACGCGGCTTGCCGTATTCGCCGACCGACACCTCCAGTGCCGAGCCGAGCGCGCAGCCGTCGTCGGCGGCCGCGGGCTGGGCGAAGAAGTCCTCGAACGGGGTCTCCAGCAGGATCCGCCCGTTCATCACGCTGTTCAGCGCGACGCCGCCCGCGACGCACAGCCGCCGCGATCCGGTTTCCCGCTGCAGCCAGCGCGCGATGTGCAGTCCGGCTTCTTCCAGGGTGACCTGCAACGCGTAGGCGACGTCGCAGTAGTGCTGGGGCACCGGGTTCTCCGCGGTGACCCGGGTCTTGGGCCGGGCCGGGCCGAACAGGTCGGTGAACTTCTTCGACATCACGTGCTTGCCGGTGCGGTGGTGGCCGAAAAAGCTCAGGTCGAGCTCATAGCCGCCGTCGTCGTCGAGGTGGATCAGCTGCTTGAACGCGTCGACGTAGGTGTCGTTGCCGAGCGGTGCCAGCCCCATGATCTTGCCTTCGTCACGGGTGGGGTAGAAGCCGAGGTAGCCGGTGACGCCGGCGTACATCGCGCCGAGCGAGTGCGGGAACTTGATCCGCCGGATGTCGATGATCCGGTTTCCCTTGCCGTGGCCCAGGTAGGTCGCGGTGCCGTCGCTGCCGATTCCGTCGAAGGTGAGCACCGCCGACTCTTCCCACGGCGAGATGAAGTAGCCGCTGGCGGCGTGCGCCTTGTGGTGGTCGACCAGATGCGTTTTGAACTTCGTCGGGCCGGTCCAGCCCACGGCCTCCTTCACGTCGCGCTCGAGGGTGAAGGAACGCTTGATGTGCGCGAGCACCGCGCCGCCGACGTGGTAGTCGTCGACGCCTTTGCCGCCACCGGTCTTGAACGTCTCCACCATTCCCGCCGAGGAGCCCCCCTCGTCGCCGTTCTGGTTGCGGAAGACCTCCAGCGTCGCCGGGAAGTACTTCGCGAACACCTTCGCCGCGTGGATGCCTTCGCGCCAGCGCTGCCAGTAGTAGGCGACGTGGTCGACGTCGGCGAGGGTGATCCCGCCGCGCTCCAGGCAGAACTTGATCGCCTCCGCGGGGAAGTCCCCGTCGTGCTTCTTCCGGGTGAAGCGTTCTTCTTCGGCGAACGCGATGATCTCGCCGTCGCGCACGAGCGCGGCCGCCGAGTCGTGGACCCTGCTGATTCCCAGTACGTACATTTCCTTCTCCAGTGCGACGTTCAGAGTTCGGGGTGGTGGCGGCGCAGCAACCGCCGGAGGACGGTCGCCTGCGCGCCGATCGCGAAGACGAGGGCGGCGAACCCGCCGACCGGTCCCATCGCCGGGACGAGCGCGGCGGCGGCCAACGGGGTGGCGACCAGACCGGCGATCGACGCCGACGCGGTGAGCGTGAGAACCTTGCTGTTGGTGTTCTCGATCAGGAAGCCCGCGTAGAGCCGGACGGCGAACAGCACCGTTTCGACCAGGACGAAGACACCGAGGACCACGTACGCGCCGACGGTGCCTTCGGCGGTCAGCACCGCGCGGGCCGCCGGGATCACGAGTGCGATGCCCACCAGGACGAGGAACGCGAGCGATCCCCGTTCGACCAGCTTCAGCAGTGCGACCGCGCGGGCCCGGCCGGCCGCCGCACCGCTTCCGCGCAGCCGCGCCGAGATCGACGGCTGGTGCACCCGGAGCTGATAGAACAGCAGCGAACAGAACGCGCTGCCGGCCAGCAAGGCGACATAGAACGGTCCACTGTCGACGGTCCGCCCGGCCAGCGCCAGCACGCCGAACACCGTCGACGTCGCGAGGACGTCCAGCACCTCGGTCATCCCGAGCAGCACCGTGGTCCGGCCGAACGCGGGCAGGAGCCGGTGCCCGTCGATCCTTTCCACCCGCAGCCACTTCCTCGGCAGCAGAGCGGCGGAGAAGCCGAGGATGAGCAGGATCCCGGCGAGCAGCAGGCCGAGGTGCGTCAACGGCGACCAGCGGACGAACCACGTGCCCACCGTCACGGCGCCGACCACCAGCGCGCCCGCCGTGAACGCGAGAGCGTCCAAAGTGGACTTTCCGGCGAAGCGGTGCAGGCCGGAGACCGTCATCAGCAGGCCACCGCAGATCGACCAGCCCGCGGCCGTCAGGTACAGCGCGGCGTCCGAGCCCGGCGCGACGATCAGCGCGACCGTCATCGCCGCCAGGACCACCAGCACCGGGACGACGGCGACACGGACGGCCAGCGCCGCGACCGCGTCCCGCGTCATCCGCAACCGGGGCAGGCATTTCAACGCCGACTTCTCCGCCGCGGACGGCACGAAGTTGAGCCAGGTCATCAGCCCGAGCGCGGTGGCGAACCGGCCGTAGTCGTGCGCACCCCAAGCGGTGATCAGCACCAGGCCCATCGCCTGGATCGCCAGCCGGAAGGCGCCACGCCCGGCGAGCAACCGGAGCACCATCGACGGCTTCGGCGCCGCGATCGACGCGGTGCCGGCACCGGTGAGCGAGGTTCCGGTCAAGGGAGCGGTACCGCCATCCCCTGCTCGTCGAGCAGGAACTTCAGTGTGCCGCGCAACTCGTCCTCCGCCGCGAGCACCTCGGGCACGGTCGGCGCCGAAAGCACGGCGTACCCCATCTTGTAGCCCGCCTGCTCGTACGGTTTGACGTAGGAGTCCTGCTCCGCGAACAGTTCCAGGTTGTGCACCGCGGGCATGGCCCGGACCTCGTCGGCGCCTTCGATGCGCACGATCCGGCCGCCGCGGTCGGAGGCGAGGATGTGGATGAGCGTCGGCCGTGGGTCGCGCGGCGAGAGCACGACCTCGTCACCGGTCGCGGCGGCGATCCCCGCGGCGATCAGGTCGACGCCGGTGCTGTGCTCGATCGCCTCGGCGAGGCCGTTCCCGCCCATCCGGGCACCCATCTCGATCAGGTAGAACTTCCCGTCACGGCCCAAGACCGCGTCGAGGGTGAGCGGCCCGGTGCGGTAACCGAGTTCCCCGCACAACGCGGCCAGCATCACCGGCAGCGCGCGGTCGACCACCGGCGGCAACCCCGCGGGCAACAGGTGCGACGCCGTCACGAAGAACGGCGGCGGGGTCAACGTCCGGCGGGTGACCGCGTGGAACACGATCCGGCCGTCGACCACGAGCGCTTCGATCGTGTAGTGCGAGCCGTCGAGGTGTTCCTCGACGACCAGCTTGCCGGACGGCGAGAACGCGAGCGAGTCGGAGAAAGCACTGGTCAGGCCGCCGGGACTGGCGCACGAGATGACACCGCGGCTCCCGGAGGAGTCGACCGGTTTCACCAGCGTGGGGAACCGCAGCTGCTGCGCGGCGAGCGCGAGATCCGGGCCCGGCTTCCCGCCGACACTGCGGTAGGTCGGCAGGCGCAGCCGGTCACAGAGTTCGCGGAAGACGGATTTGTCGACCGAGGCGGCGACGGCGGCCTCGGGCAGCGGGTCCGGCAGGTTCCAGTGCCGGGTGAGCCAGGCGAGCGCGGGCAGCCCGACGTCGCTGGCGGGACAGAGCACCCCGGCGATGTCGTCGCGTCCTTCGAGGGCCGCCGCGATCTGCTCCGGTGCGCGGACACTGACCTGGACGAACTCGTCGGCCAGCGCCACGGCGGGCGCGCTCGCGCGGACGTCCACGCAGATGGTGCGGAAGCCGAGTTCCCGCGCCCGGTGATACGTGCTGACCGAACCGTCGGCGCCGCCCAGGATCACCAGGCTCCGCGCGGCCGCCGTGTCTTCGGTTTTCTTCACTCCCGCTTGCCTTTCCCCAGGATGGATCTCGGCCATGGCCGAGGCGTAGAGCCGGTCGTCCTCGTCGACCGGGAAGTTGGCTTCCCTGATGTAGAACTGCCGTGGCCGCGGCTGTCCCGCACCGACCACGACCAGGTAGCGGACGGTCAACGCGAGCACCGTGAGCAACACGGAGAACAGGACGAACGTCAGCGCCGACGCGGCGGTCAGCCCGAGCAGGCCGGTGGCGGCCGCGATCCCGGCGAGTATCGAGATCCCGGCGGTCAGCATCGCCGTGGTCGAAGCCACCGTCGTCAGCCGCCGGGTGAAGCCGACGAACAACTCGATGGCATGAGAGGAAAGGAAACCGAAGCCCACCTTGGACTCACCGCGTTCACGGGCCCGGTGTGCCACCTGGACGGTGGTGTAGCGGCTGGTCAGCCTCGGCACGGTGGCCAGGAAGTACGGGGTGCCCAGCCGGAGGTCGACGATCTTGCGCGCGAGTTCCGTGCGCACCAGACGGAACGCCGTCGCGCCGGGCGGGATCTCGATGCGCAGTACGCGGCGGCCGAGGAAATGGAAGGCGGCGGTGCCCCACCGTCTTGGTAAGGGATCTTGCCTATTGGTGCGGACGCCGAAAACGGCGTCGTTGCCAGCCTCGGCCGCGGTGATCAATTTCCCCGCTTCGGCGGCCGGGAACTGCTGGTCGGCGTCGATGTGCAGGAGCCACGGTTTCCCCGCGTACCGATAGCCGGCGGAAAAGGCCGCTTCGAAACCGAAGTTCCGGGTGAAGGACACGTACCGCACCCGGGGGTCGGCGTGCGCGAGCGCCCGGATGACGTCCAGCGTCCCGTCGGTACTCCCATCGTCCACATAGAGCAGTTCGAGGGGGAGATTTCCCAACTCGGCGACGATCTCTCGATAGGAGGGCTCGACGTTGTCGACTTCGTTGAAGCACGGGACGACTACGGTGAGTCCACTCCGAGTGGGTCCGGGTATCGACCAGCTCATCTGTCGAATCCCTGCGGTGAGCGCGCTATCGTGTTCGTAGCGTCACTCGTCGTGATTTCACGGTTCATGAGTCCCCTTGCCCCAGGCACCGGCAGGTCGTGCCGGCTCGAAAGTTCCCGTGTTATAGGCAGACTCGCTTTGTTCCCGCCAGCACATACCGAAAGTTCGTCCTTTCAGCTCAGTCGAAAAGATGGGAAGTCGGGCGGAAACCGGGTGAACCTGGCGCGGGGTATTCCCAAACCGGCGTCGATGACGCAAGCTTGCGCGCCATGTGGACAGTGGGGGTGAGTGCTGCCTGGCGTGCCGCCTACCGGCGGTCCGTGCGGTCGGCCTTCGCGACGGTGCCGTTCTACCGGGAGCGCTGGGCACTGGACGGCAGAACGGATCCCGTGCTGGTGCCGGGTCGCACCGGGACGGACGGTGGCGCGGTGCCGCTGGCCGAGGCGGTGCACAAGATCGTCGACCTCGTGCCGCTCGCCGGTGGCTCACAACGAATCGAGTCGAGCCGTGGGCTGGGGCCGGTGCTGCGCAAGGCACGTTCGGTGACCGGGGACGCACTGGTCGTCGTGCTCGGCGGGGACGAGGTGCGGGCTCCGGTGGACCTGCCGCGCGGGGTTCGTTGCTGCGTGGTGGATCCCGACGTGCCGGCGTCGAGTGCGCTGGCGGAAGTGTCGGCCGAGCTCCGCCGCGGTCGTCGCGTGCTCGCGATCGGCGACGACAAACAGCTCACCGTCTTCGCGGCGGCGCTGCCCGAAGACCGTGCGTATCGGGTCGAATCCGTACCGCGACGAGAACTGGACACAATGGACTCCGGTCCGTACGGGGTGCTCCACGATCCGGCACTGGGTTACCTTGGCGCGATCGAGGATTGCGGCCGGTGGCATCTCGACTGGCCTCGCGTCTACGCGCGCCCGACGACGGGCGGTCTCGCGTTCACGCTGCTGCGGCAGGACTCCCCGCGGTTCGTGGACGTGCTCCCGGCGGGCGGCGTCCGTGGTGAGATCGCGTCGTGCCCGCGACACGGGACACCGGTCGTGCTCACGTGATGGCGACGATGAAGGTGGCGGCCCGGAGCACCGCGTTCGAGGTCGAGGTGCTCGATCCGCGGAGCGCGGCCGAACCCGAGGGCTGGGGTGGTTTCCTGCGGCGGGCGCGGTTGTGGCCGGTGTGGGAGTTCGACGTCTTGCGCCGGGAAGCCTGGATGGCGAAGAACCCCGCGGTGCTCGCGGTGCTCCGCCGGAACCGGACGATCGTCGGCGCGTTCACCGTGATGGTGTGCCGGAGCTGGCGGGCGGGTGACTTCGCGCCGCTGTCCGTCCTCGGTGGACGGTTCCGCCCGCGCTGGGCGGAGGCCTACCTCTGGCAGCTCAGCGGGTATCCCGCCGGAGTGCTCGACGAGCGGCTGGACGAGACCGAACGGCGGGAAGTGGTCCGCCGGTTCGAGCGCGCGCTGTGCGCCCACCTCGGTCCCGGCCTGCTGGGCGTGATCTACCGCGCGATGAACCCGGAGCTCCTCCCGGCGCTGGACGGCCGCGGCCGGATGTCCCGCGAGATCGACCCGGCCGCCGTGCTGGTCAACGAGTACTGCACTGTGGACGAATGGGAACGGTCGCTCGGCGACGGGATCCGGAAGACCCTGCGCGACCTGCGTGAAGACGGGGAGCTGCGTACCGAGGCGGCGCCTTCCCGCCGGGATCTGGACTGCCACGAACTGGCCGTGATGCTCAACGCCCACCGGTCCAGGCAGGACGACCGCGCCTGGGCCGGGGGGCAGCGGTCGCGGTTCGGCGGGCTGCACATGGACACGCGCAGCCCGATCGCACCGTCCTATCTGGACGCACTCGTCCGCCGTCCGGACGTCGTCACCCGTACCTACCGTGACGGATCCGGGCGGTTGCTGGGATTCGGCACGGTGTTCGACGCCGAAGACGGCTGCGCGCTGCACCAGTGGGCCGCGCTGCCGAGCGTGGCCGGCGGACGGAAAGGGCTCTATGTCGACTTCTACGCCAGGGGAGTGGAGCACATGATCACGCACCGGCGCCCCGAACTGACCGCCGGCCGGGCGATGCTCGAGAACAAGACGCCGCTCGGCTTCGGCACCAGGTCCCTGGTGTCGGTCGCCGTGCCGAGACCGGTGCTGGGCCGATGACCTGGGACGTGCGGGTGCTCGACCCGCGGACCGATCCGGAACCCGACGGCTGGGCGGGATTCCTCGTCGCCCAGCAGGCCCCGGTTCCCTGGGACTACGGGTTGCTGCGGGTGGAGTCGCGCTTTTCCCGCAGCCCCACCGTGCTCACCGTGATCAGTGCTGGAGGCGAGATCGTCGCCGCGGTGCTGGCGATGCTGTGCGCCCCGGTCTCCCCGGACCGTCCCGGTGCGGTGCGCGGCGTGGCGCGGCTCGGACCGCGCTGGGTCGAGGTGCAGCACGCGTGGCTTTCCGGATATCCGCCGTGGCTGTTCGCGGACGGTGTCGACGCCGCCGACCGGAGGGAGATCATGCGCCGGTTCGAGCGCGCCGTCTGCCGCTACACCGGACCCGGTTGTCTCGGCGTCCTTTACCGGACCGTCGAGCCGGAATCGCTCGGCATGCTGGCCGGACGGGGCAGGCCCGTGCGCGACACGATGCCGACGTCGGTACTGGAGAACAGGTTCGTCGACGTCGACGGGTGGCTGGCGTCCCTGCGCCGGAGCAGGCGGCTGAGCCTGCGCAGCCAGTCGAAGAAGATCGCCGCCGACCCGGACGTGATCATCCGCACCCAGGCCGCCCGCACCGACCTCGACGCCCGGGAACTGGCGACCCTGCTGCGGGAGCACCGTGCGCGGATGGGACCGGTGAAGTTCGACCGGCGCGGTCCGGTCACCGCCGAATACCTCGGCGAACTCGTGCGCAGACCCGACGTGATCACCTCGACCTACCACGACGGCGACGGCAGGCTGCTGGCGTTCACCAACGTGCTCGACCATCCCGTCGCGCCGCTGCACCAGCACTGGGCCGCGCTGGCCCCCGAAGAGGGACGGCCGAAGCATCTTTACTTCGAGGCTGTCGTCCGGAATGTGCGCTACATGATCGAAGGCAACCGGAAGTCCCTGTCGATGGGGCGGGGGCTGACCGACCTCAAGGCGACCCTCGGTTTCCAGCCGGTCCCGCTGCTCGGGGTCATCGTGCCGAGACCGGTGACGCGATGGTGATCGAGGTGCTGGACCCCCGCCGTGATCCGGAGCCCGCCTATTGGAAGCCGTTGCGGGCCAAGGCAGGCCTGCGCGCGGATTGGAGCTGGGAGGTGCTCACCACCCAGGCGTGGGCGGCGCGCACCGAACAGCCGGTCACGGTCCTGCTCGAAGACGGGGAACCGCGTGGCGTGGTCAGCTCCGCTTGGGTCACCGGACTCACCAGGCGGCACCGGTTCGCCCGACCGACGGGACGCGGCCGCATCGGCGGGCTCGACGTCCGTGCCCCCGGTTCAGGGGCGATGCCGGGCTGGTGGTTCGACGGCACGGACGAGGACGGCGGCGTCGGCATGCTGCTGGATTCGTTCGTCCCGGCCATGCGCGCGGAACTCGGCTTCGGGCTGCGCGCACTGTTGGTGCGCCAGGTCGGCGAGTCCGGAGTGGACAGTGTCCGCGGCGGGCTGAAGATGGTGCGCCGGACCGAGGACGTCGCGGTCCTCGACGTCTCGCCGTTCTCGAGCCGGGACGACTGGATGAACTCGCTGGCGAGGAAACGCAAACAGAACCTGCGCAAGATCTTCCGGACCTTCGATGCCGACCCGTCGATCGAGGTTCGCGTGCGGCCGGGTGCCGAGGCAGATCCGGTCGAGATCGCGGAACTGCTGCGGTACAACGAATCCAAACACCACGACGTGCCGATCGTGCCGCTCCCGGCGTTCGTGGGCTACGTGGGCGTCCTCCTGCGGCAGCCGGATGTACACGTCATCGAGTACCGCGAGACGGCCACGGGCCGGGCGATCGCCGTCGCGACCCTTCTCGACCACCCGACGCTGCCGATCGCCCGCCACTGGGCGGCGCTGCCACCGGAACTCGGCGGACGGCCCAATCTGTACTTCCACTTCTACGGCGAAACGGTGCGGTGGGCGGTGGAGACCGGGCGGCCGCGGGTGGTGTTCGGGAAGAAGATGTCGGAGATGAAGGCTTCGCTGGGGGCGCAGCTGGTGCCGCAGTACGCGGCGGCGGTCGCGCTGCTCTGAGCTGGCCCGACCGTCACGCGTGATCAGACGGACGACACGCGTGACTGGATGGACGACACGCGTGATCAGACGGACGACACGCAGGGACATTCACGGGGCGGTGGAGGCCAAGCCACGCAAGAAAAGATCGATCGCGAACTCGAAGCGTTCCTGAGCCGTCTCCGCGGTGAAGTACTCACCCGAAGCCAGCAGGTTCGGGAAGGCGCCGGGCGGGAACGACGTCATGTACTCGACCATCCGCTTGCCGCGTTCCTCCTGTTCGGCCAGGTCGATGTCGCCGTGTTGCCAGCCCGCGCCTTCGTACGCGAAAGCCTTGGCGTAGAGCCATAACGCGTCCGCGGCGAACAAGGCACGCTTGAGGTCGAGGCCGCCCGCGCGCAGCACCGCGAGCATCGCTTCGGCCTGCTGCAGGGCGTTCGCGCCGACCGGGACGGGGATGGCCCACGCGATCTTGGCGATCCCCGGTACCGACGTGAGCGCGCGCACGTTGTCGCGCAGCAGTTCCTTCGCCTGTTCGACCCATCGCTGCGGATCGGGCTCCGGGAACGGGCCGAAGGCGAGGACATGGTCGACCATCAGCTCGTGGAGCTCTTCCTTGTTCGCCACGTGGGCATAGAGCGACGCCGGGCCGGTCTCCAGCGCCTGGGCCACGCGCCGCATGCTCACCGCCTCCAATCCCTCGGTGGCGAGGAGGTCCAGTGCCGTCTTCACCACGAGCTCCTGGGACAGCACGGGTTTCTCGGCGCGACGCCGGGGCCTGCTCACTTCGTTCGCCTCCTGGTCCGGGGTTCGCCGGAACTCTACTTGACGCGAACACTGTTCGCCTGTAGAACGGTGTTCGTCAAGCGAACGGTGTTCGTCTAACTGGAGGAATCATGACCGATCGACAGGCCGAAGTCCTCGCCGTGCTGGGCAAACTCGCCGACGCGTGGAACGACGGCGACGCGGCCGCGTATGCGTCGCTCTTCACCGAAGACGCCGACTACGTGACCTTCTTCGGGATGAACATGCCCGGGCGGGCGGTGATCGAAAGCGCGCACCGGTCGCTGTTCGAGGGGCCGCTCAAGGGATCGAAACTGGTGGCGGGCGGCGGCGAGTTCAAGGTGCGGTTCGTCCGGCCGGACGTCGCGATCGTCGTGTCCGGCGGCGGATCGTCGCTGTCGGACCACAAGCCGGAGCCGGGCCGCGAGTCGACGCTGACGTACGTCTTCGTGGAGGAGCCCGATGGCTGGCGCGTCGCGTCCTTCCAGAACACCCGGGTGAGCGATCCGGCCGCGAGGGCTTCGTGAAGCTCATGGTCGAGGTGTCCGGTGTGGTCCCGGCGCCGGTAACCGAGGTCTTCACCCGGCTCGCGGCGACGTTGCGGGCCCAGCCGTACAACCCCGGCTTCGAGCTGGACGCCGAGCGTCGTTTCCTCGCCCAGCAGGGTGGCTGGTGGTATCGCGGCGAGTACACCGTCGAGGAGGATCCCGTCGGCGCCCGGGTGACCCACCGGGTGTACAACGTCGCCACCTGGAGCCGCTGGGCGGTTCCCCTGGCGAACCGGTTCTTCGTCGGCTTCGCCGACCAGGTCGGCGACGGGTTCGATCGGATGCTGGGAGACCTGGCCCGGCCCGACGGCGAGAGGCGTACGCTCGGTTAGGTTCGCCTAACCCAGGAAAGGAAGTGTGCATGGCCGAGGCGCGGAGAGCGGTGTCGGCGACCCGGCTGCGGGTGCTGCGCACCGAGCGGATCACCCCGCATATGGTCCGGATCGTCGCCGGGGGCGAAGAGATCGCCTCGTTCCGGCCCAACGAATTCACCGACGCCTACGTCAAGGTGCACTTCCGCGTGCCCGGCGTCACCTATCCCGAACCGTTCGACCTGGCCCGCGTCCGCGAAGAGCTGCCGCGCGAGCAGTGGCCGCGGATGCGCTCGTACACCGTCCGCGCCTTCGACCCGAACCTCGGCGAGCTGGTGCTCGACTTCGTCCACCACGGTGACGAGGGCGTCGCCGGGCCGTGGGCCGCCGCCGCGAAACCGGGCGACGAACTGCTCATCTCCGGACCCGGCGGGGCGTACGCGCCGGGCGAGGAGGCCGACTGGCATCTGCTCGCCGGGGACGAGAGCGCCCTGCCCGCGATCGCCGCTTCCCTCGAGGCGATGCCGGCCGGTGTGCCCGTGCACGCGTTCATCCTCGTGGAGGACGCCGCCGAAGAGCAGTCGCTGACCACCAAGGGCGACGCGCGGATCACCTGGTTGCACCGGAGCCGGGGCGACGACCTCGCGGCCGCCGTCCGCGCGCTCGACTGGCGTGAAGGTGTCGTGCAGGCGTTCGTCCACGGCGAGGCCGGGTTCGTCCGGGACCTGCGGCGTCATCTGCTGGAGGACCGGGGCATGCGGCGCGACCTGCTGTCGATCTCCGGATACTGGCGGATCGGGAAGACCGACGAGGCGTGGCGACTGGAGAAACAGGCCGAGCGGAACGCGTAGCCTCGGTCGCATGATCGAGCTGAAGGTGGACGTCGACCCGGCCGAGGTGGGTTTCGACGCGGAGCGGCTGCGCCGGATCGACCAGCACTTCGACGGGTATCTGGAGCGCAAGCGGCTCCCCGGGTATCTGGCCGTGGTGACCAGGAACGGGAAGGTCGCGCATCTCGCGTCGAACGGGCAGCGTGACATCGAGGCCGGGCTGCCGGTCGAGACCGACACGATCTGGCGCGTCTACTCGATGACCAAGCCGGTCACCTCGGTCGCCGCGATGATGCTGGTCGAAGCGGGGCTCATCGACCTCAAGGACCCGATCTCGCGCTGGCTGCCGGAGTTCTCGGAACCGCGGGTCTTCGCCGGGGGCTCGTCGGTGAAGCAGGCGACCGTGCCCGCCGCCGAACCGATCCGCCTCTGGCATCTGCTCACCCACACCGCGGGCCTGACCTACGGATTCCACCGCACGCATCCGGTCGACGCGCTCTACCGTGAGGCGGGGTTCGACCTCGGCACCGCGCCGGGGCTCGATCTGGCGGGGGTTTCCGAGGCGATCGCGCGGCTGCCGTTGCTGTTCCAGCCGGGCTCGGAGTGGAACTATTCGGTCGCGACGGACATCCTCGGCAGGCTCATCGAGGTCGTCTCCGGTCAGCCGCTCGACGTCTTCTTCGCCGAGCGGATCTTCGCCCCGCTCGGCATGCACGAGACGGGGTTCCAGGCCGCCGCCGGCGATCTCGACCGGCTGGCCGCGCTCTACGTGCCGCATCCGGTCACCAAGGAGCCGTTCCGCCACGACGAGCTGGGCAACGTCGGCCGCGTCGCGCCCTCGTGCTTCTCGGGCGGTGGCGGACTGGTCTCCACGGCGGGTGACTTCCACCGGTTCGCCCAGATGCTGGTGCGCGGTGGCGAACTCGACGGCGTCCGGCTGCTCGGCCCGCGCACGGTGCGGCTCATGGCGACCAACCACCTGCCCGGCGGCGCCGACCTGGAGACCTGCGGCCGGACCGGGTTCTCCGAGGCGCCGTACGACGGTTTCGGCTTCGGGCTGGGCTTTTCCGTGCTCGACGACCCGGTGAAGGCCAAGACCCTGGCCAGCGCCGGGGAATTCGCCTGGGGCGGCGCGGCGAGCACCGCGTTCTGGGTCGATCCGGACGAGGACATCACGGTCCTGTTCTTCACCCAGTTGCTGCCCTCTTCCACCTACCCGATCCGCGTCGAATTGAGGAACCTGGTGTACCAAGCCTTGGTCGACTGAGGGGGAGCCATGCGCCGGATCGTGGTGGTCGGGGCCGGTCAAGCCGGCCTGGTCCTGGCCTTGGGCCTGCAGCGGCACGGATACGCCGTCACGGTGGTCACCGACCGCGACGCCGAAACGATCCGCGCGGGCAGGCTGATCTCGAATCAGTGCGTGTTCCATCCCGCGTTGACCCGGGAACGCGCGCTGGGCATCAACTTCTGGGACGGACAGGCCCCGGAGATCCTCGGCGCGTCGTTCGGGCTCGCCGGGGACACCCCGGAGCCCGCCGTCTCGTGGCAGGCCCGGTTCGACCATCCCGCGCAGTCGGTCGACCAGCGGGTGAAGGTGTCCGCCTGGCTGACCGCCTTCACCGAACGCGGCGGCGAGGTGCGGATCGGCAAGGTGACCCCGGACGGGCTGGAGGAGTACGCCCGCGAATTCGACCTCGTGCTGGTCGCGGCCGGACGGGGACCGCAGTTCGACGCGCTCTTCTCGCGTGACGACGCACGTTCCCCGCACCGCGAGCCGCAGCGCACCATCGGGATCCTGTACCTCGTGTCCGGCCGGGACGAACCGCTTCCGGTGTATCCGGGCCTGACATTCGGGCTCTCCCCGGCCGGTGAGCTGTTCGGGCTGCCGATCCAGTCCGTGCGCGGACCCGTGTTCGGTCTCGGGTTCTTCGGGGTGCCCGGCGGCCCCATGGACGTCTGGGACGGCGTCACCGACGTCGGCGAACACTTCGAGATCGCGAAAACGGTGCTGCGCAGGCAGTTCCCGTGGGTCGAGGAGTCACTCGCCGACGCCCGCCCCAGCGGACCGCTGGACGTCCTGCGCGGCCGGGTCCTGCCGATCGTGCGCGACCCGGTCGGGACGCTGCCGTCGGGGGCGAAGGTCCTGGCGATGGGTGACGCCGCGGTGACGAACGACCCGATCGCCGGACAGGGCGCGAACATGGCGGCGCACGCGGCCGCGGTCTACGAACGGCGCATCCTCGACCACGGCGACCGCCCGTTCGACGAAGCGTTCTTGCGCGGTACCTTCGCCGAATACTGGGAAAAGGCACAGCACGCGACCCGGCTGAGCAATGATCTGCTCGGTCCGCCGCCGGATCACGTGCTGGCCACCCTGGAAGCCGCGCAGACGGCGCCCGAGGTGGCGCGCCGGTTCGCGAACATCTTCTCCGACCCCGCCGACTACGCCCGTTGGCTCACCGACGAGGACACCGCCCGGGCCTACCTGGCGTCGAACGGCGCGTGATCCGGGGCGCACACGGTGCCGCGCGCCGGAAGGCGTCCGTGGGACAGATAGGCGTCGACAGCCGCGTCGACACAGGCGCTGCGGTTCAACGCGCCGTGTCCCCAGGCGTCCAGCGTCAGGAGCCGGGCGTTGCCGAGGATGCGTTCGGTCCGCTTCGCCCCGGCATACGGCGTTTCGGGGTCGCCCTTACCGTTGGCCAGCAACAGGATCGGCGCGGTCGGCCGGTTCCACGGTCCCGTGTACCGCGCCGGATCGGAGGCGGGCCAGGAGGCGCACGGGAGGGAGAGATACGTGTCGTACGAACCGAAACCGCGGCTTTCCCGGTCGGCCGTGCGGGCCGCGCGAGGCCAGGCGGCCGGGTCACGCGGGTTCGCGGTGTCCGCGCAGATCGTCCCGCCGCCGCCCATCGCGGAATCGAAAGGCGTCGCGATGGCCTTCGCCGCACCGGGTTTCGCCGCGGACTGAAGGAATTCCGCCAGTGCGGGGGAGCGGGCCTCGTCGATCAGCGCGTTGTGGGTACGCCGGATGACCTCCTGATAGGTGACCGGTCCCGGCGTGGCTTCGAGCCGATCGAGGAGCGCGTCGTACTTGGCTCGCAAGTCCTTCCCCGGCTCGCGGAACGCGCACCGGGTGTCGGCCGCACACGCGTCGAGGAACGCCTGGAGCGCGCGGTCCGCGTCCCGGAATCCGCCTAGCCGGGTGCTGAACGGGACGTTCGCGTCCTCCGGGCGGTGCCCGGTGGACCAGGCGATCGGATCGTTGACGGCGTCCAGCGCCAAGGCACCGACGCGATGCGGGAACAGGTTGGCGTACACCTCGCCGACATAGGTGCCATAGGAAAGCCCGTAATAGCGCAGGCGGTGCTCACCGACGGCTTCGCGCATCCTGTCGAGGTCCCTGGCGACGTTCGCGGTCGACAGGTGGCCGAGCAGCGGCCCGGCGTTGCGGCCGCAGGACGCGGTGACCTCGCGAGCGTCGGCGAAATGCCGGGTCTCCTGCTCCGCGGTGATCGGGAAGTTGCCCAGGATTCGTTTGAGCGGCTCGGTTTCCGCGTCGGAAGTGAAGCACCGGACCGGTGTGCTGGCGCCGATACCGCGCGGGTCGAAGCCGACGATGTCGAACTGCCGGTGCAGGGCGGGGGTCTGGAACTTGCTGAAGCGGCCGTGGTTGCCGGGGCCGCCGGGATTGGTGAAGAGAGTGCCGCGTTTGTGCTTCTGGTCCGTCGCCGGCAGACGGCCGAGCGCGATCTTGATCCGAGGTCCGCCCGGGTCCTGATAGGACAACGGGACCTCGATCTCGGCACAGTCGTAGCCCGGTGGCGAGCCGGACGGGCAGGGGCCCCAGGCGAGACCTTTCGGCGCGGCCGAGACCGCGGGCGCGATCGTGACGGCGGCGAGTGCGGTGAGAGTGAACACAGTGGCGATGCGGATTCTGGTCACCCGGCCAGCGTCCCGCCTCGCGGGCGCGCGATCCCTGGTGCTCGTACCCGGAAGAATGGTGGGGTACGCCCCTCCATGTTCAACATATAGCGCACCGGGGGGCTTGCGGCAAGACCCCGGTGGTGCCGCAGAATCCTCGGCCGTAGCAAGAACAGGCCGAACAGGAGTGAAGATTTGACGGACGTCGACGTGATCATCGTGGGTGCCGGCCCGACCGGTCTGATGCTGGCCGCCGAACTTCGGCTGGCCGGTGCGCGCCCGCTGGTCCTGGAACGGCGGCCGGAACAGGGGACGACTCCGAAGGCCCACGGGCTCAGCGGGCAGATCCTGGACCTGCTGCACTATCGCGGTCTGCTGGACCGGGTGCGGGGGCTCGTCACCGACCCCGTCCAGCCGCACCGGTTCCCGTTCGGTGGGGTGCACGTCGACCTCACCCGGTTCGAGGAGCCGCCGCTGAAGGCGCTTTCGGTACGGCAGCAGTCGTTGGAGCGGCTGCTCGAGGAGCACGCCATCGAGCTCGGCACGGAAGTGCGTCGCGGCCACGAGGTCGTGGGGCTGCGCCAGGACGACGAGTCGGTGACCGCCGAGGTGCGCGGCCCGGACGGATCGTACGAGGTCACCGCCCCGTACCTGGTGGGCTGCGACGGCGGGCGCAGCCCCGTCCGCTCGATGGCAGGGATCGGCTTCCCCGGCACCACCTACCCCGAGGTCAACCGGATCGGGCAGGTCAAGATCCCCGACGGGCTGACCGTCCACGACAACGGCGACATCGAGACGCCGGAGCTGGGCCGGATCGAGGCGGGCTTCACCCGCACCGACACCGGCGTGTTCGCGCTCGGTTCGCTGACACCGGGGATCGTGTTCATCCAGACGACGGAGGACGATCCCGGCGAGCTCGACGACGACGTGCCGATGACCCTGGCCGAACTCGGGGACAGCATCCGGCGGGTACTCGGCGGGGACGTACCGCTGGGTGACCCGGTCCGGCTCTCGCGCTACCAGTTCTCCGCACGCCAGGCGGAGCGCTACCGCGAAGGGCGGATCCTGCTGGCGGGTGACGCGGCCCACCTGCTGCCCTCGACCGGCACGGCGATCAACGTCGGCATGTCCGACTCGGTCAACCTGGCGTGGAAGCTGGCCGCGGAGATCCAGGGCCGGGCGCCGGAAGGACTGCTGGACACCTACCACGCGGAACGGCACGCCGCCGGTGCGCGAGCGCTCCTGCAGTCCCGGGCGCAGGTCGCGTTGCGCCGCGGGCACGACGAAGCCGCCGAAGCGCTCCGCGCGGTCTTCCAGGAACTGCTGGACGACGAGCAGGCCGCGCGACGGCTGTCCGCCCACGTCGCCGGGACGGACACGCGCTATCCGATGCCGGGCTCCGGGCACCCGCTCGCCGGCATGTTCGTCCCGGATCTCGCGCTGGAGACCGACGAGGGCCCGACCAGCGTCGCCGAGTTGCTGCGGACGGCGCGGCCGGTCCTGCTCGACCTCGCCGGGCGGCCGGAACTCCGCGAACTCGCACAGGGACGTGTGGACGTCCACACCGCGAAGGCCGAGGACCGGCCCGCCGACGTCCTCCTGATCCGCCCCGACGGCTACGTCGCCTGGGCGGGCGACACCGACGCGGACGGACTGCGTGAGGCCCTCGCCACCTGGTTCGGCTGACCCCCCACGCAATCAGTCACCTACTTGCGTTGGTTCGCGCGCAAGTAGGTGACTGATTGCGAGTCGTCAGCGGTTGATGACCTCCGAGCCGTAGCGCTTCAGGGTCTCCTCGCGCTGGTCGTGCATCAGGTACAGCGAGAACTGGTCGACACCGAGCGAAGCCAGCTCCTCCAGGCGTTCCACGTGCGCCGAAGACGGCCCGAGCAGGCAGAACCGGTCCACGATCTCGTCCGGGACGAACTCGGTCGACGGATTGCCCGCCCGCCCGTGGTGCGAGTAGTCGTAGCCCTGCCGCTCGCGGATGTAGTCGGTCAGCTCGCGGGGCACCGGTCCGGAATCGCCGTACCGCGCCACGAGATCCGCGACGTGGTTGCCGACCATCCCGCCGAACCAGCGCAACTGCTCCCGCTGATGCGCCAGATCGTCGCCGACGTATGCCGGGGCCGCGAGACAGATCGTGATCCCGGCCGGATCCCGTCCCGCCGCGCGCGCCGCCTCACGGACGGAGCCGATGGTCCACCGGGCGATCGCGGGATCGGCGCACTGGAGGATGAAGCCGTCGGCGTGCTCGCCGACCGTCTTCAGCGCCTTCGGCCCGTATCCCGCCATCCACATCTCAAGCCTGCCGTTGCGGATCCACGGGATCTGCACCGGCTTGTCCCGCAACAGGACCTCGCGTCCTTCCGCCAGTTCCTTGACCACGTGCATGCAGTCGCGCACGGTGACCAAAGTGGACGGTGGCATGCCGACCACCCGGTGCGCCGAGTCGCCGCGGCCGATCCCGCAGACCGTCCGGTTGCCGTACATGTCGTTGAGCGTGGCGAAGGTCGACGCCATCACCGACCAGTCCCGGGTGGCCGGGCTGGTCACCATCGGGCCCACGATCATCGACGACGTCGCCGCCAGGATCTGCGAGTAGATGACGAACGGTTCCTGCCACAGCACGCACGAGTCGAATGTCCAGCCGTAGCGGAAACCCTGGTCCTCGGCGGCCTTCATCAGCCGCACCAGGTCGCGTGCGGGCGGATCGGTCTGGAGAACAATTCCGAAGTCCACGGCCACCGCCTCAGTTCAGGTACTGGTTCAGATCGCGCGAGAGGAATTTCCCGTGCGTCGTACTGCCCGAGAAGCCGGACGGCGACACGACCACGCGGCCGCGGGACAGCACCGTCTCGACCTTGCCGGTGATCTCCATCCCTTCGTAGGCCGAGTAGTCGACGTTCATGTGGTGCGTCTCGACCGACAAGGTCTGCTTCGCCGCGGGGTCGTAGACGACGATGTCCGCGTCCGAACCCGCCGCGATGACCCCCTTGCGCGGGTACAGCCCGAACATCCGCGCCGGGGTGGTCGAGCAGGTCTCGACCCAGCGGCCGAGGGTGAGCTCACCCGCCACGACACCCTGGTGCAGCAGGTCCATCCGGTGTTCCACGCCGGGGATCCCGTTGGGGATCGCGCGGAAGTCACCGCGGCCGAGTTCCTTCTGGTCCTTGAAACAGAAGGGACAGTGATCCGTCGACACCACCGAGAGATCGTTGGTGCGCAGTCCTCGCCACAGATCCGCCTGATGCGACTTATCGCGCAGCGGGGGAGAGGCGACGTACTTCGAACCCTCGAAATCCGGTTTCGCCAGATCTTCGATGGACAGGTAGAGATACTGCGGACACGTCTCCGCGAAGACGTTCTGCCCGGTGTCGCGCGCTTCCGCGACGGCGGCCAGCGCCTGCGACGCCGACAGGTGCACGATGTACAGCGGCGCCCCGGTCACCTTGGCCAGCTGGATCGCGCGCGACGTCGCCTCGCCCTCCAGCTCCGGCGGCCGGGTGAGGCCGTGCTGCACCGGGTCGACCTTCCCGGCGGCGAACGCCTGCGCGGCCAGCTGGTCGATCGCGATGCCGTTCTCCGCGTGCATCATGATCGTCGCGCCGATCTCGCGCGCCTTCTGCATGGCCAGCAGGATCTCGCCGTCCGTGGAGTAGAACACCCCCGGATACGCCATGAACATCTTGAAGCTGCCGACCCCGCCGTCGACGCAGGCCTGCATCTCCTTCAACGAAGAGTCGTTGACGTCGGAGACGATCATGTGGAAGCCGTAGTCGATGGCGCAGTTGCCGTCGGCCTTCTCGTGCCATTTGTCCATAGTGGACAGCAGTGAGGTGCCCTTTGCCTGGACGGCGAAGTCGATGATCGTGGTCGTCCCGCCCCACGCCGCCGCCGTCGTCCCGGTGCCGAAGGTGTCGACGGAATGCGTCCCGCCGAACGGCATCTCCATATGCGTGTGCGCGTCGATACCGCCGGGCAGGACGTATTTCCCGGTGGCGTCGATGACCGAGTCGGCGGGCCCGAGCGTGCCGGGGGCACCGACGGCCGCGATCGTCTCGCCGTCGACGAGGACGTCCGCCGCCGAAGCGCCCGCCGTGGACAGCACCTGCCCGCCGCTGATGAGGGTGGTCATCACGCCTCCGCGAGGGGTCCGTAGCTGTCGGGACGCCGGTCTCGGTAGAAGGCCCACAGATCCCGTACTTCGGCGAGTTTCGCCATGTCGAGGTCGCGGACGACGATCTCCTCCTCGGTGTCGGACGCGGCTTCGCCGACGAGCTGGCCGCGGGGGTCCGCGAAATACGACTGACCGTAGAAGTCGTTGTCCCCCAAGGGTTCCACGCCGACGCGGTTGATCGTGCCGACGTAGTACTCGTTCGCGACGGCGGCCGCGGGCTGCTCCAGCCGCCACAGGTACTCCGAAAGGCCCCGGCTGGTCGCCGAGGGGTTGAACACGATCTTCGCGCCCGCCAGGCCCAGCGCGCGCCAGCCTTCCGGGAAGTGCCGCTCGTAACAGATGTAGACGCCGATGCGGCCGACTGCGGTGTCGAACACCGGGTAGCCCATGTTCCCGGGCCGGAAGTAGAACTTCTCCCAGAAACCCTTCACCTGCGGGATGTGGTTCTTGCGGTGCTTGCCGAGGTAGGTGCCGTCGGCGTCGATCACCGCGGCGGTGTTGTAGTAGACGCCGGGCTGCTCGACCTCGTACATCGGGACGACCAGCACGACGCCGTGGCGTTCGGCAACCTCCTGCATGAGCTTTGTCGTGGGCCCGTCGGGGATGCCTTCGGTGTAGGAGTAGTAGTCGGTGTCCTGCACCTGGCAGAAGTACGGGCCGTAGAAAAGCTCTTGCAGGCAGACGACCTGCGCGCCCTGCGAAGCGGCCTTGCCGATGGCTTCGACCGCGTTCGCGATCATGGACTCCTTGTCACCCGTCCACCGCTGCTGGATCAATCCGGCTCGGACCACGTCGCTCACTTGCATCCTCCTCGATTTCGGTGGTGCGCTTGCGTTCGGGCAGGGACAGCAGCAGGTAGACGACGAAAGCGCCCGCCAGGCCGACGACCCAGTTGTAGTCGTAGAGCGGTTTCAGCAGCGGGATCAGCCCGTCGGCGGGGAACGGCCCGCCGTACGCGCCGCCGACCGCGAGGACGGCACCGACCAGCGTCGCGACCAGCGCCCGCCAGTTCCAGCCGCCGTTGAACCAGTAGATGCCGCGTTCGGTGTAGAGATCCCGCAGGCTGAGGCGCGTGCGGTTGATCACCCAGTAGCCGGCGACGAGCACCCCGGCGACCGCGCCGAGCAAGCCGCCGTAGAAGCCGAGCCACGCGAAGATGTAGATGTTCGGATCGGAGTAGAGCCGCCACGGCTGGATGAGGATGCCGATGATGCCGGTGATCAGCCCGCCGACGGCGAAGGTGATCTTCTTCGGGAACGCGTTGGAGAAGTCGTAGGACGGGCTGACCACGTTCGCCGCGAGGTTCGCCGACACGGTCGCCAGCACCAGCGCGATCAGCGCGACCACCACGACGACCGGGGAGTCGAACCGGTCGGCCAGTTTCGCCGGGTCCCAGATCTGCTCGCCGTAGAGGACACTGCCGCCCGAGGTGGTCAGGATGGCCACGATCGCGATGAACGTCATCGTGGTCGGCAGGCCGAGGATCTGGCCGCGGACCTGTTTGCCCTGGCTGCCGCCGAACCGGGTGAAGTCCGGCATGTTCAGCGAAAGCGTCGACCAGAACGCGATCATCGCCATCAGCGCCGGGGCGAACACCTTCCAGAAGTCCGGCCCCCAGCCGAGTTTCCCGGGTTCGGCCAAGATCGGGCCGAGGCCGCCCGCCTTGATCAGCACGTAGCCCAGCAGGATCAGGAAGCCGACCGAGACCAGCGGCGCCGTCCAGTTCTCGAACTTCCGGACCGCCTCCATCCCGCGCCAGATGATGAGCATCTGGATCACCCAGAACACCCCGAACGACAACCACAGCGTCCAGTGCTGGCCGAGGACGACGGTGGAGTTCTTCCAGCCGGATCCGGCCAGCCGCCCGACGATGATGTAGATCGCCTCGCCGCCGACCCAGGTCTGGATGCCGAACCAGCCGCACGCGATGAACGCCCGCAGCAGCGCCGCCAGGTTCGCGCCGCGCATCCCGAAGAAGGCGCGGGCGAACACCGGGAAGGGGATTCCGTACTTCGTCCCGGCGTGGCTGTTGAGCAGCATCGGGATCAGCACGATCAGGTTGCCGATGGTGATCGTGAGCAGTGCCTGGACCCAGTTCATCCCGAGCGCGATCAGTGACGCCGCGAGCGCGTAGGAGGGGATGTTGTGCGCCATGCCCATCCACAGCGCGAAGTAGGTGTACGTGGTCCAGGTCCGCTTTTCGACCGGGACCGGGGCGAGTTCTTCGTTGTAGAAGCGGCTGTCCTTCAAGGACTCGACCTCGCCGAGTTCCACCCGGCCATCAGGATGCACGTGCTGCGTACCGCGTGCCGTCGGCTCCATTGCGGAATCGTGCTCGCCCGCGCCGCGCGGGTGGGACTGGCAGACTGTTCACTGTTGAGGGCGTCGGAGCGCAGACTGTCGATTGCATTCGCGGGCTCCTGGTGCATGACCTGCGTCACACACACGGACGTAGTAATCCGGCAAACCGGCCGAAACATCTCCACAGGATCTCCACAGCGCACCCGGATGGTCTCCACGGCCGGTGCTTACAGTCATCCCCATGGAACTGGGAGGACGCCGGGTGCTGGTCGTCGAGGACGACGCGACCATCGCCGAAAGCATCGCCGCGCGGCTGCGGGCCGAGGGATTCACCGTGGACCTGGCGCACGACGGCCCGTCCGGCGTCGAGACCGACGCCGAGCGCGAACCGGATCTGGTGGTGCTCGACGTGATGCTGCCGGGGTTCGACGGGCTCGAGGTCTGCCGCCGGATCCAGGCCCGCCGCCCGGTCCCGGTGCTGATGCTGACCGCCCGGTCGGACGAGACGGACATGCTGATCGGTCTCGGCGTCGGCGCGGACGACTACCTCACCAAGCCGTTCTCCATGCGGGTGCTCTCGGCACGGGTGCACGCGCTGTTGCGCCGCGTCGAACGAGCGGCCAGGACCGACGTGAGCGACGCCGGCACGAAGATCGTCCTCGGTGACCTCGAAATCGACGTCGACCAGCGGCGCGTCACGCGCGCGGGCAACCAGGCCCAGCTGACGCCGATCGAGTTCGACCTCCTCGTCCACTTCGCCAAGCGCCCGAGGGCGGTGCAGCCGAGAGAACGCCTGCTCAGTGAGGTCTGGGACTGGGACGTCGCGGGCACCGGCTCGGGCACCCGCGCGGTCGACAGCCACATCAAGGCGCTGCGCCGCAAACTGGGCGCGGACCTCATCCGCACCGTGCACGGCGTCGGCTACGCCCTGGAGGTGGGATCGTGAAGCTGCGCCCGCTGCTCGGCCGCGTCGTCGACGCGCTCCCGAGACCGCTCGACGCGGTCCGTTCCATCAAGCTCAAGCTCGCGATCCTCCTGGTGTCCTCGGGCGGTATCGCGTTCGCCTTCTTCAACTGGCAGATCGGCTGGCTGCCGCCGCGGACCACGATCGCCGCGATGGTGCTCGCCGTGGTCACCTCGCAGATCCTGGCGCACGGGATGACCAGGCCGCTGCGCGAGATGACCGCCGCCGCCCGCGCGATGGCCAAGGGCGACTACACCCGGCGGGTCCGGGCGACCGCCCGCGACGAGGTCGGGGAGCTTTCGCACGCCTTCAACCAGATGGCCGCCGACCTCGATGCCTCGGATCAGCGCCGCCGCGAGCTGATCGCGAACGTCTCCCACGAACTCCGCACGCCGATCACCGCGCTGAACGGGGTGCTGGAGAACCTCGTCGACGGCGTCGCCGAACCCGATCCGGCGACGTTGAAGACCGCGCTGCAGCAGACCGAACGGCTCGGCAGGCTTGTTTCGGAACTTCTGGATCTCTCGCGGATCGACGCGGGCGCGTTCCCGTTGCAGCTGGAGGAGTTCGATCTCGAACTGCTGCTGGAGGAGGTCGCCACCGAAGCGGGGGCCACCGGCCGCGGAGTGCGTTTCTCCGTCGATGTCCAACCGCCCGGCGCGACGGCCGTCGCCGACCGCGGGCGGCTCTACCAGGTCGTGGTCAACCTGCTCGACAACGCCGTCCGGCACGGCCCGGCGGGGGGAGAGGTCCGGGTGCGGGCGGAGGCCCGCGAGGCCGACGTCGTCATCGAGGTCGAAGACGAAGGCCCCGGGATCCCGCCGGGTGAGCGGGACAGCGTGTTCGAGCGGTTCACCCGCGGCGAGCGGGCGGGCGGCGGGGGCACCGGTCTCGGTCTCGCGATCGCGCGGTGGGTGGTCGACCTCCACGACGGCAGCATCGCCGTGGTCACCCCCGACCAGCGGCCGGGCTGTGTCATCCGCGTCGTGATCCCCGTTCCGTATGGCTGAAGGGGACTTTCCCCGCATGTGATGGGGCGAAAGCGTCCTTCACCGCATGAGATGAGGTGAAGGGGCCCTTCAGCCCTCCTCGCACCTCGATATGTGCTTTCGCAAACTGGAGGATTAGATGAGCGAAGACCGAGAAGACCGGCAGGCGCACGCGTCGCCCCCGTCGGCGACCACCACGTTGCCGGCCGCGCCCCCGCTCCCGGTGCTGATGCGGCCCCGCGTGCCGCCCAAGTCGGCGATCGTCCCGTTGCCCGGCTCCGTCTTGCCCGCGGCCGTCGCGGCCGGGCTGATCGCCGCCTTCGCCATGCCGGACGAGCCCGGAGCCGGCTGGTTCGTGGCCGGGCTCGCCTTCGCGGTGGCCGTCTACTTCGCCGACAAACGCGCCCGCGGCGACGCCGAACCGCATTTCCGTCTGGTCAACGCGGTCTGGGCGGCGGCCGCGCTGGGGCTGCTCGCGGTCGGCATGTTCCGGGCGTCGGTGTGGCTGAACGTGTTGTGCGTGCTGGCCGCCCTCGTCGCCGGATCCCTCGCCGTGGTCGGGAAACGCACGATGAACACGATCATCTACGACGTCTTCGCGGTCCCGATCGAAGCGCTGCTTTCGCTCCCGTGGATCGGGCGCGGGCTCGTGAAGCTCGGCAAGAAACAGGAAGGCCGCGCGAAGCCGAGGTTCCTGGTGCCGGTGCTGACCAGCGCCTTGCTGCTGCTGGTGTTCGTGCCGCTGCTGCGCGGCGCGGACGCCGCGTTCGCGAACGTCGTCGACGCGGTGATCCCCGAATTGAGCCCGGGAACGTTCGTGCGCTGGGGATTCTTCTTCGCCGTGGCCGCGGTCGCCGTGACCGGGGCGTGTTACCTGCTGGCGGCGCCTCCGCTGCCGGCGGACGACGACGCGCCGCGCAAACGCCTGGCGCACCGGCTCGAATGGACGTTGCCGCTGGGGGTGCTGGTGGCGCTGTTCACCAGTTTCGTCGTGGTCCGCCTGGTCGTGTTGTTCGGCGGCACCGAATATGTCCTGGCCACGAGCGGCCTGACCGCGGCCGAATACGCCAGGAGCGGGTTCTGGCAGCTCTCCGCCATCACCGTGCTGACCCTGCTGCTGGTCGCCGCCGCGCTGCGGTGGGCACCGAAGTCGTCGGCGGCCGACCGCGCCTGGCAGCGCGGGCTGCTCGGCGCGTTGAGCGTGCTCAGCCTGGTGCTGGTCGCGTCGGCGTTGAGTCGCATGTGGACATATCAGCAGGCGTACGGGTTCACCGTGCTGCGGCTGCTGGTCGAGGTCTGCGAACTCTGGATCGGCCTGATCTTCGTGCTGGTGCTGGTATCCCTGATCCCGCTGCGGTCGGCCTGGCTGCCGCGCGCGGCCATCGGAGCCGCCGTCGCGGCGCTGCTCGGGCTGGCCGTCCTCGATCCGGAACGGTTCATCGCCGACCGCAACATCGACCGGCTCGCACACGGCAAGACGCTCGACACCGGTTACCTCTCAAGGTTTTCCGCCGACGTCGTGCCCTCGGCCGACCGGCTTCCGGAGCCGCTGCGGTCCTGCGTGCTCAGACCGGTCGTGACGGGAATTTCGGAAGATGATTGGCGCGAATGGAACCTGAGCCGGTCCCTCGCGCGTCAGACCCCCGTTGCCGCGAAGGACGGGATCGGGTGCCGGTACCTGCCCCGTTCTTGAGTCGTGACACCACGGCCTTGATCGCCCTCGTGGGGGTGAGGGCGATCAAGGCCGCGGTGAACGGCGCCGCCGGGCCACCGAGGGGGAGGCCCGGCGGGCAGAGGGTGAAGTCTTTCGTGCCAACGGTTCGGGGCGACCGCGTGACGGTGTCGGCTGGGCGTGGTCAGAAGGTGAAGACGCCTGCCGACTCGGCGTCGGCGACGCAGCGGTTGGCGTACGAGGTGCGGTAGGTGACCGGTTCACCGCGCCATTTGCCGACCGCGGAGACGTCCACCGGGGCGTACTCGAGGGTGCAAGCCCGCGGTTCCGGGCGGAGCCGGTCGAACTCTCCGTCCACTTCGGACAGTTTGGCGCAGGCGTTCCCGCGCCCGGGGTGGGAGCCCCCGGTGGGTCCGCAGGTGAGCGAGACGGTGCCGACCCGGCCCCTGGTGTCGTGGCTGGTCAGCTGCAACGTGGATTCGGCGGGGTGCGCCGGTGCCATACAGGCCAGCGCGAGTACGCAGGCGCTGATCGGTTCGAAGAAAGCCATATCAACCCTATCGGCTGACGTGACCCGGTCACTGTGTTCCACGCTCGGGTGATATTTGCTCACTCGGACGTGTGGTCGTCGGCTTTTCGAATGTCGTGCGCGAGCAAAGCGACATAAAGCGAGAGCATCGACTCCGGATCTTCGAGCCGTACCCCGAGGACCTGCTCGATCCTGGCCAGCTGCTGGTAGTAGGCGGTGCGGGAGGTGTGCGCGGCGGCGGCCGCCGCGGACTTGTTGCCACCGTGCTCGCAGTAATGCCTCAACGCCTGGACGAGTCTGCTGCCCTGTGCGGCGTCCCGGTTCAGGAGCGGGCCGAGCTCCCGCGCGGCGAACGCGGTGATCCGTTCGTCGCCCGCCAGCAGATGCAGCAGTCCGCGCAACCGGACGTCGTCGAGCCGGTGGACCACCCGGTCGACGTTCTCGGTGAGCGCCGCGGCGGCGACCTGCGCGGCTTCGACGAGCGTCCGGCGCGCGTCGGCGGGCCCGCCGCCCGTGGTCCCGACCGCGACCACGGCGGGCGCCCCGGCGCGGGCCTCGTGGACGTCGTTCGCCAGCCGCTTCAGTACCGCGTCGACCCCGGCCTCGGGCGACAGCGCGATCAGCGCGCGCACCTGGGTGTCGTCGGTGGCCACCAGCGCGGACACCTTGGCGTGCCGGGCGGCGAGCACGGTCGCCTCGGCGAGTTCCCGCAGCAGCACCGGAGTCGACTGCGCGGTTTTGGCGGTCACGGTGATCCGTGGCCGCACGGAGACCCCGACGAGCAGCCGTCCCGTCAGCGGGACACCCAGCGCCGAGGCCCGCGCGGTCAGCTCGGCGGGCGGCACCGGGTTCGCCAGCAGTTCGGTCAGGATCGCGCGGTGTGCCTGGCGTTCGAGGGAGTCGGTGTCCTTGGCGACCAGCCGGTGCACCGCGAGCGCGGACGCCGCGCGTTCGGCGACCACGACGTGCCGGTGCGGCGGCGGATCCCCGCAGACGACGACCAGCCGCCCCCAGTCGTGCCCGCGCGCGCCGACCACGGTGATCAGCCAGCCCGCGCCCGGGTGGTAGCCGGTCCGCTCGCCGACCTGTACCGGCCGCGACCGGGACGGCCAGCCGGGCAGCAGTTCGCCGGGGTCGGTCCCCGCCGTGTCGTAGGCGAGGACCTCGTGCGACAGCGTCTCCAGTACGACGGGATGTTCGGTGAGCCTCGCGACCTCGCGCAGGATGTCGCCGGGTTCGGCGCCGGCGACCGTCAGCGCGGTGAAGGTCTCGTGGACCCGCTCCGCCGCGCGGAGTTCGTCGACCTGGGCATCGACGATCAGCCCGTTCACCGCCTCCGTGACCGACACGAAGCGCGTCTCGCGGGAAAGGGTGATCAGCGGGACACCGTGCCGGTCGGCGGCGTCGACCAGCGCGGGCGGCAGCTTCTCGCTCCAATGCCGGACCAGTTCGACGACGATCCCCGCGACTCCGACACCGGCCAGATCGGCGACGTACCTGGCGAGCGCGGCGCCGTCGTCGGGCAGCGCGACCCCGGTGGTGAGCACGAGTTCCCCGCCCCGCAGCAACGGGGCGATGTCCGCGACTTCGGCGACGTGCGCCCAGCGGACCGGCGCGTCCAGCCCCGCCGCCCCCGCCACCACATGGGGCCTGCCCTGACGCAGCACCGGCAGCGCGAGCACTTCGGCGACGGTCGGGTACATCGGCCTCCCACCCGGTTCGGCAACGCTGGAGACAGACTGTACGGCCGGGGCCGGGAGTCCGTACACGTTGCCGATGGCGTCGGTGTGGCGCACGCGCCCAGACTCGACCGGGAGCAGCACCGGCGATCAGGAGGGCGGAACCCGTGACCGACCGCATCACCCATTGGATAGACGGCAAACCGTGCGAAGGCGTGAGCGACCGATCCGGGGACGTGTTCGATCCGGCCACCGGCCGGGTGCGGGCGAAGGTCGCCTTCGCCGCGCAGGACGACGTCGACGCCGCCGTCGCGGCCGCGTCCCGGGCGCTGCCGGGCTGGCGCGGGACGTCGCTGGCCGGGCGGACGCGGGTGCTGTTCGCCTTCCGTGAGCTGCTTTCGGCGCGGCGTCACGAGCTGGCGAAGATCGTCACGAGCGAACACGGCAAGGTCGAATCCGACGCGGCGGGAGAGATCGCGCGCGCGATCGAGAACGTCGAGTACGCCTGCGGCGCCGCGCAGCTGCTCAAGGGCGGGTTCAGCGAGAACGCCTCCACCGGTGTCGACGTCTACTCGATCTCGCAGCCGCTGGGCGTGGTCGGCGTGATCTCGCCGTTCAACTTCCCGGCGATGGTCCCGCTGTGGTTCGTCCCGAACGCGCTCGCCTGCGGCAACACCGTCGTGCTCAAGCCGAGCGAGAAGGATCCGTCCGCGGCCGTGTTCATCGCGGAACTGTTCGCCGAGGCAGGCCTGCCCGACGGCGTCCTCAACGTCCTGCACGGCGACAAGGTGGCCGTCGACGGGCTGCTGGAGCACCGCGACGTCAAGGCGATCTCGTTCGTCGGCTCGACGCCGATCGCGAAGTACGTCTACGAAACCGGGACCAGGCACGGGAAACGCGTGCAGGCGCTCGGCGGCGCGAAGAACCACATGGTCGTGCTCCCGGACGCGGACCTCGACCTCGCCGCCGACGCGGCCGTCTCGGCGGGCTTCGGCTCGGCGGGGGAGCGGTGCATGGCGGTGTCGGTCGTGGTCGCGGTCGATCCGGTCGGCGACGAACTGGTCGCGAAGATCGCCGAGCGGATCAAGCGGCTGCGCGTCGGCGACGGCATGCGGCCCACTTCGGAGATGGGGCCGCTCGTCACCGCCGCCCACCACGAACGCGTCGAGTCCTACGTCGGGGCGGGGGTCGACGCGGGCGCCCGGCTCGTCGTCGACGGCCGCGGCGTCGAGGTCGACGGCGAGGACGGCGGGTTCTGGCTCGGCCCGACACTGTTCGACCACGTCACGCCCGAGATGTCGATCTACACCGACGAGATCTTCGGGCCGGTGCTGGCGGTCGCGCGGGCCGACGGATACGACGCGGCGCTGGAGCTGATCAACGGCAACCCCTACGGCAACGGCACCGCGATCTTCACCAACGACGGACGCGCTGCGCGGCGGTTCCAGAACGAGGTCGAGGTCGGGATGGTCGGCGTGAACGTGCCGATCCCGGTGCCGGTCGGCTACTACTCGTTCGGCGGGTGGAAGGACTCGCTGTTCGGCGACAGCCACGCGTACGGGCCGGAGGGGTTCCACTTCTTCACGCGGACGAAGGTCGTCACCTCGCGGTGGCCGGACCCCTCGCAGGGCGGGGTGAACCTCGGGTTCCCGCGCAACAGCTGACGGCAGCGCGCGGGTGAAGGCCTCCTTCACCACCCTGAGGTAGGGAAGGAGGCCTTGACGGCCGCGGTGGGACCGGAAGAGTCAGAACCGGCCGCAGTTGCCGGTGCCGGCTTGCCCGTTGAACGCGCCCTTCAACCACGCGGTCGCGTCACCGGGCGCTGCCGTCATGCCCAGCGCGTGGGAGAAGAACGGCGTCAAGGACGGCAAATCCTTCCACTGGACGTTGGCGCCCTTGTCACACCAGTCCTTCGCCATCCGCTTGCCGACGGCGGCCGGGATGACGTCGTCCATCGTGCTCTGTTCGACCATGACCGGCATGGCGGGCTTGATGGTGCCGATCCGGTTCTCCGCCACGATCGCGTCGAAGGGCGGCTGGGCCAGGTAGGCGGACACGGGCTTGCCGTCCTTCGTCAGCGAGCTCGACTGCTTGTACATGAACTGGAGGACCGCGTTCATGGTGCAGGTCCGGCGGGCCTGCAGGAACAGTTCGGCACCGGTCGGGTTGGCCAGGTTCATCAGCTTGGCCTCGGGGTAGGCCTGGTTGATTCCGATCAGGGCGTAACCGAGGAACCCGAAGTACATTCCGCCGTCGAGCGACTTCGACAGCGCCGCCTTGTCCGCGGGCGGCGCGCCGGAGTAGACGCCTTTGACGTTCAGTTCGGGCGCGTAGGTGGCGGCGAGTTCGGCGGCGGCCGCGGCGGCACTGCCGCCCTCGGAGTAGCCGGCGATGCCGACCGGGCCACGGGCGGGCAGGCCGGTTCCGGGCAGCCGCTGCGCGGCGCGGATGACGTCGAGCACGGTGTGCGCCTCGGACAACCGGACGACGTACGGGTGATCGCCGCTGCCTTCCACCCACGGTCCGATGTAGTCGGTCTGCGCCACGGCGAACCCGGCACCCAGCAGAGCGTCGACGAAACCGCCTTGGAAACCGGAGACCAGATCCGAGGCCCCCTCACCCGCGAGGGTCTTGGAGGGAGCGCAATCCGGTCCCATGCCGAAGGTGAAGGGCGCGTAGGCCACGATCGGCCGTTCGCCGGGACCGCTCCACGGGTTGTCCGGCACGAGAACCGTGCCACTCACCGCGACTTGCTTGTCCTTGTTGTCCCGGGACAGATATTGGATCCGGGTCGCTTTCGCGCCGTTGTAGGTCGAAGGCTGTGACTTGACCACGTCACCGTTCTCGCCGGCGGGAAGTGGTGAAGACAAGGTGTATACCGAATTCGTGTCCGCGCTCGCTGGCGGGGCACCGACCGCCAAGGTCGCCGCCGTGCCCGCGGCGACCAACGCCGCGGTCATGGTGGTGACAAGGCCATGTCGGAAGGAAAGGGTCATACTGCACTCCACGATGAGTCGGAAAGCGGGGCCGGTCGACGAAATGCCTTGATCGCGGGAACTGTCGCGGTAGTGCCGGGACGAATTCCCGCACCTGACACAGATGGAAGACCTGCCCGCCATGGCCAGTCAATGGCCGATGACTCACCGGCCGTCAAATTGTCACGGCGGGACGACTGTTCGCGTCCGTGATTGTCAGGCCGTGGATGGCACATCTCGGCGAAAGCCGGAAAGGGTACGCCGGAGACAGTTTTGTCATTCCCGTCGATGTGGACGGCCTGAATTCGCTCATGGCGGTCATGGCTTTCCGCACTTGACGATTCTCCGGGGTAATCGATCGCCGATTCCGGTTACCATCGCGGTCATGTCGGAACCGAAGCGGTCGGCGATGCGGGTGGCCGATTCCGATCGCGAAAGCGTCGCGCAACTGCTGTACGAAGCCATGGGCGCGGGACGGATCACCGCCGGTGAACTGGAAACGAGACTGGACGCCGTCTACGCGGCGAAGACCTTCGCGGAATTCGAACCCGTCGTCGCGGATCTGTCCCCCGGAGGCACGCTCGCCCTGTCTCCCGCCGGAGACGACGGGCAAGGCGGACGGCGCTCGTTCGCCGTCATGTCCGCCACCACGCGGCGGTTCGACGGACCGCTGCCGTCGAACCATGTCAGCCGCGCGTTCTGGGGAAGTGTGCGCCTCGACCTGCGGCATGCCCGGATCACCGCCGGACCTTGCACCATCAGGGCGGTGGCGGTCATGGGCGGCGTCAAGATCGTGGTTCCCGAGGACTTCGCCGTCGACGTCCGGGGAATCGGACTGATGGGCGGATTCGGCACCGGTCGCAGGACGGGGCGACGGCGGCCGTCGACGGGCGCGGCGGTTCTCCGGGTCACCGGTTTCGCCTGGTGGGGGTCGGTGAAAGTGATTCGGAAGCCGCTGGAGTCGCGGCGGCGATCCGGTCGCGGGCGTGGCTGACGTATTCACGCTCGAAGGTTTCAGTGCCACCACCACGACGGGTGTGGTCCCCGTGGTCGGCGGGACCTGTCCCGGGAGCCCGGGCACGGGTGGCCTCTGGACGAGCGTCATGGGGACCGGCTCCACCGGCGGCCTTCATGTACTCCGCAACGTGTGAAGGTCGAGTTTCCTCGGCTGAGCTGGGGAAGGGGTTTCCACGCTCCGCCGCTGTGACCGCTGGGACTGGTGGTGTTGCCGGGGCCGCCACATTCAGTGGTGCCTGAGACACGGTCGGCTCTGACCGTCCTGGCCACTCACGAGGCCCAAAGACGTCCGGTGGCTCCCGGGGCACTCCGCCTTCCGTAAACTCGTTGTGAGGACGAGCCGAGGGAGGTGCGGGTGGCCAACGCCGAAGAACGCCGATTCGAAGTGCTGCGCGCGATCGTCGCCGATTACGTCTCCAACCAGGAGCCCGTCGGGTCCAAGGCGATCGTCGACAGACACAACCTCGGGGTGTCCAGCGCAACGGTGCGCAACGACATGGCGGCGCTCGAAGAAGAGGGCTACATCACACAGCCCCACACCAGCGCGGGCCGGATCCCCACCGACAAGGGATACCGCCTGTTCGTCGACCGGATCGCCGAGGTCAAACCGCTCAGCGCGGCCGAACGCCGGGCCATCACGGCCTTCCTCGACAGCGGCACCGACGTCGACGACGTCCTGCGCCGCTCAGTCCGGCTGCTCGCGCAGCTGACCAGGCAGGTCGCGGTCATCCAGTACCCGATGATGACCAACTCCACCGTCCGCCACCTCGAAGTGGTGCCGCTCACCCCCGCGCGGCTGATGCTGGTGCTGATCACCGATTCGGGCCGCGTCGACCAGCGCACCGTCGACCTCGGGGACGTCATCACCGAGGAGAACGTCGCCAGGCTGCGCACGGTGCTCAACGGGGCACTGGCGGGCCGTCGTCTCGCCGACGCCGCGGCGTCGGTCGCCGAACTGCCCGAGAAGTCGCCGGGCGAACTGCGCGACAGCCTCACCCGCGTCTGTACCGTGCTGGTGGAATCGCTGGTCGAGCACCCCGAAGAGCGGCTGGTGCTCGGTGGCACGGCCAACCTCACCCGCAACGTCTCGGACTTCCCCGGATCGCTGCGGCAGGTGCTGGAGGCGCTCGAGGAGCAGGTCATCGTGCTCAAGCTGCTGGCGGCCGCCCGCAACCCCGGTGCGATCAGCGTGCGCATCGGTGAGGAAAATGAGGACGAGCAGATGCGCAGCACCTCGGTGGTGTCCATCGGCTACGGGATGGACGACATGCTGCTGGGCGGGATGGGCGTCGTCGGGCCGACCAGGATGGACTACCCGAACACCATCGCCGCGGTGCGCGCGGTGGCGAACTACGTGGGGCAGATCCTCGCCGGTCGCTGAACGCGGCGGTGAGGTCGAAGTCAGAAGGAGAAGGCGAAGACGGTGGCGAGGGACTATTACGGCATTCTCGGGGTTGCGAAGAACGCGACGGATCAGGAGATCAAGCGCGCGTACCGCAAACTGGCCCGTGAACTGCACCCCGACGTCAACCCGTCGGAAGACGCTCAGCACCGCTTCGGCGAGGTGACCACCGCGTACGAGGTGCTGTCCGACCCGCAGAAGCGCAAGGTCGTCGACCTCGGCGGCGACCCGATGGACGGCGGCGCCCGCGGCGGCGGCGGCGGCGGAGACCCGTTCTCGGGCTTCGGCGGCCTCGGCGACATCATGGACGCCTTCTTCGGCGCCGCCGGTGGTGGTGGCGGTCGCGGACGTGGCCCGCGCAGCCGCGTGCAGCCTGGCTCCGACGCGCTCATCCGCCTCGGCCTCACCCTCGAGGAATGCGCCACCGGCGTCGACCGCGAGATCACCGTCGACACCGCCATCGTCTGCGACCTGTGCCGCGGCGCCGGCGCGGCCGAAGGCACCGGCACCAAGACCTGCGACACCTGCGGCGGTGCGGGTGAGGTCCAGTCCGTGCAGCGGTCCTTCCTCGGTCAGGTCGTCACGGCCCGTCCTTGCCCGGTCTGCCGCGGCTTCGGTGAGGTCATCCCCGACCCCTGCCGCCAGTGCGGCGGCGACGGCCGGGTCCGCGCCCGCCGCAACGTCACCGCCAAGATCCCGCCGGGCGTCGGTGACGGCATGCGCATCCGCCTCTCCGGCCAGGGCGAGGTCGGCCCCGGCGGCGGCCCCGCGGGCGACCTGTACGTCGAGATCGACGAGGCACCCCACGAGGTGTTCGTCCGGCAGGGCAACGACCTGCACTGCAACTTCCGCATCCCGATGACCACCGCCGCCCTCGGCGCCACGGTGCCCATCGAGACGCTCATCGACGGGGACTACGAACTCGACATCGAGCCCGGCACCCAGCCCGCCACCGAACTCGTGCTCACCGCCAAGGGCATGCCGCGGCTGCGGTCCTCCGGCCGCGTCGACGGCCGCGGCGACCTGCACGTCCACATCGACGTCGTCGTGCCGACCAAACTCGACGACGCCCAGCGCGACCTCCTCGTCGAACTCGCCCAGCAGCGAGGCGAGGACGTGCCTTCGCTCGCCTCGAACGGCTCCAAGCCCGGCGGGCTGTTCTCCAAGCTGCGCACCAAGAACCACCGGTAACCCGTGCCCGAGACGACACTGCCGGTCTTCCTCACCGCCGCGCTGCCCGGCTCCGGGCGCACCACGCTCGACGGTGAGGAAGCCCGGCACGCCGCCACCGTCCGCCGTCTGCGCGTCGGCGAACGTCTCGTGCTTTCCGACGGCGAAGGCGGCATGGCGCGCTGTGTCGTCGAGGCCGTCCAGGCGGGCCGCGACGCGGCGCTCACCCTCGCCATCGAAGAACACTGGACCGAGGAACCACCCGCCCTGCGCGTCATCGTCGCCCAGGCACTCGCGAAGGGCGACCGCGGCGAACTCGCCGTCGAACTCGCCACCGAGGCCGGCGCCGACGCCATCGTCCCCTGGCGCGCCGCGCGCAGCGTCGCCCGCTGGGAAGAAGGAACCCGCGGCGACAAAGCCCTCACCCGCTGGCGCACCACCGCCCGCGCCGCCGCCAAACAAGCCCGCCGCGCCCACGTCCCCGAAGTCGCCGAACCCGTCACCACTCGTGAACTCGCCGAGCTCGCCCAGACCGTTTCCCGGGCACTGGTCCTCGAATCCGGCATCACCACCCGCCTCACCGAGATCGAACTCCCGGCACAAGGCGACATCCTCCTCGTCGTCGGCCCTGAAGGCGGCATCACCGACGAAGAACTGAGCACCCTCAGCGACGCCGGCGCGACCGCCATTCGGTTGGGCCCCACCGTTTTGCGCACCTCCACCGCCGCCGCCGTGGCACTCGGGGCGCTAGGGGTTCTCACAGAACGCTGGAAGTGAAAAAACACCCCACTAATTTGCGGCGAGTTATGGCGCGATCACGCAAACAGCCGTTACTCTCGTTAACTGACGCGCAACACACGGTTTCGGCGCGCCACTGGGGATGAAGCCCGGTCGCGCGCGTGAATCCCCGCCGGGCACCTCCCCCCTCGGTCCGGCGGAGCCGCGGCGGCGGTGGGCCGACCCCCAGGGCCCACCGCGCCGCGGCATCTTCATTTCCGGCCTTCACTCCTTGGCGCACCCCGAAATTCGCGCCGCGGCGCGGTTCCGCGAAGCGTGCGGTGGCGAGAGTCGTCCGCCTGATCACGCGTGTCGTCCATCCGCGCACGCGAGTGCGGTGCGGGGGTGGGGATAGGGTGGGGGGATGAGTGACGCGGAGACGTTGTTCGAGCGGATCATCGCGGGGGAGATCCCGTCCGAGAAGGTGTATGAGGACGAGACGACGTATGCGTTCCGGGACATAGCGCCGCAGGCTCGGGTGCATGTGCTCGTGGTGCCGAAGAAGCGGTACAGGAACTTGGCCGAGCTGGCTTCCGGTGACCCGCAACTCCTCGCCGACGTGGCCTCGACGGCCCGTAAGGTCGCGGAGATCGAGGGGATCGCCGAGTCCGGGTACCGGGTGGTGTTCAACACCGACGGTGACGCCGGGCAGACCGTCTTCCACGTGCACGCGCACGTGCTCGGCGGCGAGCAGCTGGGGCATTTCGGCCGCTGAAGCGCGCGCCCCGCGGAAACCGGACTGCGTGCCGACACCCGCAACCAGTAACATCGCACTTGTCACTGTCGTTGAAAATCGCAGCGTAAGCGCAGGAAGTAGGCCCGAGGCCACGTGGCCGGAACCGTACCGGGTGAAGCCGCCCGACCCGACGTTCCCGCGGACGTCATCCCGACGAAGACCGACGAGGCCGCGATCACCGAGGCGGCCCAGTCCCGATTCCCCATCCCCGACGCCGCCGCGCTCAGCCTGCTCGGCTCGAGGGATGAGAACCTTCGCGTCGCCGAGGAACTCCTCGCCGCCGATGTCCACGTCCGGGGCAACGAGGTCACCCTGACCGGCGCCCCCGCCGACGTCGCCTTCGCGGAGCGGGTCTTCGCCGAGCTCGTGACACTCGCCGGCCGCGGCCAGCAGGTCGACCCGGCCACCGTCCGCCGCACCGTAGGCATGCTCTCCACCGGTGACCACGAGTCACCGGCCGAAGTGCTGAGCATGAACATCATCTCCCGGCGCGGCAAGACGATCCGGCCCAAGACGCTCAACCAGAAGCGCTACGTCGACGCCATCGACAAGCACACGATCGTCTTCGGCATCGGCCCCGCCGGTACCGGCAAGACGTACCTCGCCATGGCGAAGGCCGTCCAGGCTCTGCAGGCGAAGCAGGTCACCCGCATCGTGCTGACCCGCCCGGCCGTCGAAGCCGGTGAGCGCCTCGGCTACCTGCCGGGCACGCTCAACGAAAAGATCGACCCGTACCTGCGCCCGCTCTACGACGCGCTGCACGACATGGTCGAGCCCGAGTCGATCCCGCGGCTGATGCAGGCGGGCACCATCGAGATCGCGCCGCTGGCGTACATGCGCGGCCGCACTCTCAACGACGCGTTCATCATCCTCGACGAAGCGCAGAACACCACGCCGGAACAGATGAAGATGTTCCTCACCCGGCTCGGGTTCGGCGCCAAGATCGTCGTCACCGGCGACGTCACGCAGGTCGACCTCCCCAACGGCCAGAAGAGCGGCCTGCGGGTGGTCCGCGACATCCTCGAAGGTGTCGAGGACCTGCACTTCGCCCAGCTCACCAGCCAGGACGTGGTGCGGCACAAGCTGGTCGGCGACATCGTCGACGCGTACGAGAAGTGGCAGGCGCTGCAGGACAGCCAGGACAAGGGCAACGGCTGGAAAGGGCAACGCCGTTCATGAGCATCGAGATCGCCAATGAATCGGGCGTGAACGTCGACGAGGCCTCCATAGTGTCGGCCGCCCGGTTCGCGCTCGACAAGATGGAGGTCAGCCCGCTCGCCGAGCTGTCCATCCTGCTCGTCACCCTCGAGGTGATGGAGGACCTGCACGAGCGGTGGATGGACCTGCCCGGTCCCACCGACGTGATGGCCTTCCCGATGGACGAGCTCGACTCGTCGCGCCGCCCCGACGCGCCGGACGCCTCGCCCGCGCTGCTCGGCGACATCGTGCTGTGCCCGGCGTTCGCGAAAGACCAGGCCAAGACGGCGGGGCATTCGCTGATCGACGAGCTGCACCTGCTCACCACGCACGGCGTGCTGCACCTGCTCGGCTACGACCACGCCGAGCCCGCCGAGGAACGCGAGATGTTCGGCCTGCAGAAGCGGATCCTCGGCGAGTTCCAGGCGGCCGTGGCCGCGCTCAACAAGCGCGACGCGCAGCGTTCCGCGGACGACAGGCTCCTCGGGACCGCCGGTCTCGACGCCGTGCCCGCCGACGAACCTCCGGCCTAGGCGGCGCCGGAATGGGTAGTCCCGCGGCCCTGCTGGTCATCGCCATCGCGCTGATCCTGCTCGCCGGGGTGTTCGCGGCCGCCGACGCGGCGGTCAGCACGGTCTCCAAGGCCCGCGCCGACGGTCTCGTCCGGCTCGGGCGTCCCGGCGCGCGTCAGCTTTCGCTGGTCATCGCCGAACGCCGCCGTCACATCAACCTGATCCTGCTGCTGCGGATGACCTGCGAGCTGACCGCGACCGTGCTGGTCACCGTGGACGTCCTTGGCTGGATCCAGCCGCTGTGGCTCGCCGTGGTCGTCGCCGCCGGCGTGATGGTCGTGGTGAGCTACGTGCTCATCGGCGTCGGCCCGCGCACCCTCGGCCGCCAGCACCCGTACCGGATCGGCCTGGTCGTCGCGGGACCCGTCCGTGTCCTCGGGTCGATCCTCGGCCCGCTCAGCAGGCTGCTGATCGTCCTCGGTAACGCCATCACCCCCGGCCGCGGCTTCCGCGAAGGACCGTTCACCTCCGAAGTCGAACTGCGTGAGCTGGTCGACCTCGCCCAGGAACGCGGCGTCGTCGAGGAATCCGAACGCGAGATGATCCACTCGGTGTTCGAGCTCGGCGACACCGTCGCGCGCGAAGTCATGGTGCCGCGGACGGAGATCGTCTGGATCGAGCACGACAAGACCGTGCGCCAGGCCCTCGCGCTGGCCCTGCGGACCGGGTTCACCCGGCTGCCGGTGATCGGCGACTCCGTCGACGACGTGGTGGGCGTGGTCAACATCAAGGACCTCATGCCCGCGTACATGGCCGAGGGCGGCTCGCAGCGCCAAGTCGAGGAGCTGATGAACCCGGCCAGCTTCGTGCCGGACTCGAAGCGGCTCGACGATCTGCTCAAGGAGATGCAGGTCTCCCACAACCACATGGCGATCGCCGTCGACGAGTACGGCGGCACCGCCGGCCTGCTCACCATCGAGGACATCCTCGAAGAGATCGTCGGCGAGATCACCGACGAATCCGACACCGACGAACGTCCCGAGATCGAAGAACTCGAAAACGGCGCGGTCCGCGTCTCGTCCCGGCTCTCGATCGACGACCTGGGCGAACTGTTCGGGATCGACCTCGAAGACCACGACGTGGAGACCGTGGGCGGGCTGCTCGCCGAGCGACTGGGTAGGGTCCCGCTGCCGGGGGCCGAAGCCGAGGTCGCCGGACTTCGGCTGTTCGCCGAAGGCGGTAAGGACCGGCGCGGGCGGATGCGGATCACCACGGTGGTCGTCCACCCCGCCGACGCGGACGCGGTGACCGACCCTGCCCAGGGCAGGCGCCGGACCCGGGTCCCGCAGCCCGATGAAAGTGACAGGAGTGTCGAACATGCCTGAGCTGGACGCCGAAGACCAGAAGCTGGTGACCCTGGCCAGGTCCGCGCGAGCCCGCACCCAGGCCGCCGAGGGCGCCGCGCTCCGCGACACCGACGGCCGCACCTACGCGGCGAGCACGGTCGACCAGCCGTCGTTCAAGCTCACCGCGCTGCAGGCCGCCGTCGCCGCCGCCGTTTCGAGTGGAGCCGAAGGAATCGAGGCCGCCGTCGTGGTGACCGCCGAAGGCCTGCTCAAGGAGGCGTCCGTGCAGGCGGTGCGGGACATCGCCGAGAGGGCCCCGATCCACCTGGCCGATCCCAGCGGCAAGGTGCTGAGCTGATGGCCGAGCCGCATCGTTCAGGATTCGCCTGCTTCGTCGGACGGCCCAACGCGGGCAAATCGACGCTGACCAACGCGCTCGTCGGCAGCAAGGTGGCGATCACCTCCAGCAAACCGCAGACCACCCGCCACGCCATCCGCGGCATCGTCCACCGCGACGACGCCCAGCTGGTGATCATCGACACGCCGGGGCTGCACCGGCCGAGGACCCTGCTCGGCGAGCGGCTCAACGACATCGTCCACTCGACATGGTCCGAAGTGGACGTTGTCGGGCTTTGCGTGCCCGCCAACGAGAAAGTCGGTCCCGGTGACCGGTTCATCGCCGCCGAGCTCAAGAAGATCGCCAAGCGCACCCCGGTGATCGGCGTCGTCACCAAAACGGATCTCGTGAAGCCCGAGCAGGTCGCCGAGCAGTTGCTCGCCCTGCAGGAGGTCATGGAGTTCGCCGAGCTGATCCCGGTGTCCGCTGTGGACGGTTTCCAGGTCGGCGCGCTCTCGGACCTGCTGGTGCGGCACCTTCCCGAAGGCCCGCAGCTGTACCCGGGCGGCGAACTCACCGACGAACCCGAGCAGACCCTCGTCGCCGAACTGATCCGCGAGGCCGCGCTGGAGGGTGTCCGGGACGAACTCCCGCACTCGATCGCCGTCACCGTCGAGGAAATGCTGCCCCACGAGGGCAGGGACGACATGATCGACGTGCACGCGTTCCTCTATGTGGAACGACCGAGCCAGAAGGGCATCATCCTCGGGCACAAGGGTGAGCGGCTCAAGGACGTCGGCGCCCGCGCCCGGCAGCAGATCGAGGGGCTCCTCGGTTCGAAGGTCTACCTCGACCTGCACATCAAGGTCGCCAAAGAGTGGCAGCGCGACCCCCGTCAGTTGCGACGGCTGGGCTTCTGACTGAACGGAATGTCTCGATTCGGTCGCGGAGACCGGTTGATGATGTGGAACCGGACGGGTGACCTTAGAGTCTCAACCCTTGACTCCGGTGATCGCTGATCGGGCGGCGGCGTCCGGGTCGATTTCCACATCTCATTCGTGAAGGGAAAGCGGTAAATGACCGACAACCAGGGCCTGCCCAACTACTCCGGCGACCCTCAGGGTGGTGGAGGCTTCAACAACCCCGGCCCGCCGCCCAACAACAACCTGGTGTGGGCCATCCTCACCACGATCCTGTGCTGCCTGCCCTTCGGTATCGTCGCCATCGTCAAGGCGAACCAGGTGAACACCCTCTGGGCGCAGGGCCAGCCCGCCGCCGCGCAGGAAGCGGCCGACGCGGCCAAGAAGTGGTCGATCATCGCGGCGATCGTCGGTGTCGTGCTCGCCATCCTGTACGTCGTCTTCTTCGTCGTGCTCGGCGTCTTCGCGACCTCGGTCGACCCGAACACCTACCGCTGATCGAGGCGATCGAGGGGGAGACCTCATGACCGACCAGTACCCGAACTACCCGCCTCCGGGCGGGCCACCGCCGCAGCAGCCGTACTACGGTGGCATGCCGAACTACGGCCCGCCGCCGGACAACAACCTGGTGTGGGCCATTCTCTGCACGGTGTTGTGCTGCTTGCCGCTGGGTATCGTGGCGATCGTGAAGTCGAGCCAGGTGCAGACGTTGTGGTCGCAGGGCTTCTACGCCGAAGCCCAGAAAGCCGCCGACGACGCGAAGAAGTGGGCCATGTGGGGAGCGATCTCCACTGGCGTGCTCTTCCTGCTGTACATCATCTTCATCGTGGTGATGGTCATCATCGGCGCGTCGGCGGGAAGCTTCACGCCGTGACGTCGTCCGTCTACACGGGATTCCCAGCGCGCGGGTTCAAAGCGAAGGCCCGCGCGCTGGGGCCACCCCTGGCCATCGCCGCCGGCGCGGGGCTCGGCTGCGTCGTCCTCTGGCTGGGTGATCCCACCACTCCGGGCGGGCCGCTTCCGGTCTGTCCCACCAAGACCTTGCTCGGCATCGCCTGTCCGGGCTGTGGCGGCATGCGCATGGTCTACAGCGCGCTGCACGGGGACATCCCGGCCGCGCTGCACTACAACGCGGTGTCCTTTGTGGTCGTTCTGCTGCTCGTCTGGAGCACCGTCGCCTGGGCGGTCGGAAGACTTCGGGGCCGTGCGGTGAACAGCTGGCTGCACTGGCGCTGGACGCCGCTCGCGTTCGGTGTCGTGTTCGTCGTCTGGTTCGTCATCCGTAACCTGCCCTTCGCCCCGTTCACCTCGCTTTACGTGTGAGTGCCGGGCCGAGGCCCGGATCGTCGGTGGTACCGAGTACGCTCCCGCGCACCGGTCTGCTCGGCGTGTACCCATGCCGTACATTCAGCCCGGGTCGCCGCACGAGGCCCGTGCGCCAGGGGCGAGGAACCAGCGAGGGGATTTCGATGACCACTCCCTACGGCCAGCAGCCGCCGGGACAGCAGCCGCCGCCCGGATCCGGGCCCCCGCAGGGGGACGGGCAGCCGCAGTCACCGCAGGCGCAGCAGCCGTTCGGACAGCCGTCGGGAGAACAGTCCTCGCCGTTCGGGCAGCAGGCGGCGGGCGATCAGGCTTCGCCTTTCGGGCAGCAGCCGCAGCAGAGTGGCCAGGCTTCGCCGTTCGGTCAGCAGACGCCCAGCGATCAGGCTTCGCCTTTCGGGCAGCAGCCGCAGCAGGGTGACCAGGCTTCGCCCTTCGGGCAACAGCCGCAGTCGCCGTTCGGCCAGCAGTCGAACCAGCCGTTCGGCGCGCAGCCGCAGTCGCCGTTCGGTCAGCAGCCGGGTCAGGCTTCGCCGTTCGGTCAGCAGGGCCAGCCCTCGCCGTTCGGTCAGGCCACCCAGTTCGGCCCGCGGACCGACTACGCCCACTGGGGCCTGCGCGCGGGCGCGACGCTCATCGACTTCGGCCCGATCGTCGTGCTGCCGATCATCGGCATGATCATCTCGGCGACGGGGCCTGACACACTCGGTCTGTTCATCGCCGGTCTCGGTTATCTCGCGGGCTTCGCCTGGACCGTCTACAACCGGTGGATCAAGATGGGCACCACCGGCCAGTCGCTCGGCAAGAAGATCCTGAAGATCAAGCTCGTCCGCGAGAGCGACGGGCAGCCGATCGGCCCGCTGATGGCCTTCGTCCGCGACCTGTGCCACAACCTCGACGGCTGGGTCTGCGGTCTCGGTTACCTCTGGCCGCTGTGGGACGAGAAGAAGCAGACGTTCGCCGACAAGATCCTCAGCACCGTCGTCGTGCCGGGCGAAGCCGCCGCCGCGCCCGCGTCGGCACCCTTCGGTCAGTCGCCGGGATTCCCCGAGCCGCCGCAGCCGGCTTCGTCGTCGTTCCCCGCGCCGCCCTCGCCGTTCGGGCAGCAGCAGCAACCGCAACAGCAGCAGCCCTTCGGCGCGCCCCAGCAGTCACAACAGCCACAGGCGTTCGGGCAGCAGCCGTCCCAGCCGTTCGGGCAGCAGCCGCAGGGAACCGCGGCGCCGTCCTCGGAGTCCCAGCCTGGACCGGCCCTGGGCGAGTCCGAGCCGACGCAGGTCCTTCGCCCGGGGCAACAGCCTCAGCAGGCACCGTCCGGGTTCGACGAAGCCGAGCCGACGCAGAAGATCACCCCGGAGCAGCTGAGGCAGCAGTTGCCCGGAGCGGATGGGCCGAACGGGCCCGGAACACCGCAGCAGTAAGGAACGACCGGCGGGATCCACCCGTCGGGAAGCACGACACAAGTGGGGAACCCGATGACGAACCCGTACGGCCAGCAGCCCGGCCCCGGCCAGCAGCCCTATGGCCAGCAGCCTCAGCCCGGATACGGACCCCCGTCCGGCGCCACGCCCGCGCCGTACGGCCAGCCTTCCGGCGCGAACCCGATGCCGTACGGCCAGCCGGCGCCTTATGGTCAGCCCGCGCCGTACGGTCAGCCCGCGCCCTACGGCGCTCCGGGCGGCATGCCCGGTGGCGGCGACATCAACTCGATCCCCGACTACAAGGGCTGGGCGATCGGGTGCATCTTCCTCTGCTGGATCATCGCGATCTTCGCGATCATGAAGTCCAATGAGGTCAACACGTACAAGATGCAGGGCAACTACGCCGCCGCCATGGACGCGTCGAAGTCGACCAAGACCATGTGCATGATCGCCTCGATCATCGGCGGGGTCGGCTGCCTGTTCTCCATTCTCTGGATCGTCCTGGTCGCCGCGAGCATCTAGCCCGACCCGTAGCCGAAAGAACAACGAGGACCACTTTCATGACCAACCCCTACGGCCAGCAGCAGCCCTACGGACAGCAGCCTGGCTATGGGCCGCCCTCCGGTGGCATGCCCGCTCCCTACGGTCAGCCCGCTCCGTACGGCCAGCCTTCCCCTTACGGCGCACCGGGCGGTATGCCGGGTGGCGGTGGCGACATCAACGCCATCAAGGACTACAAGGGCTGGGCGATCGGCTGCATCTTCCTCTGCTGGATCATCGCGATCTTCGCGATCATGAAGTCCAACGAGGTCAACACGTACAAGATGCAGGGCAACTACGCCGCCGCCGCGGACGCGTCACGGTCGACGCGGACCATGTGCATGATCGCGTCGATCATCGGCGGCGTCGGCTGCCTGTTCGGCATCGTGATGATCATCATCTCGATCGTCGCGGCTTCGACGGCCACGTACAGCTGCTACGGCAGCTACTGCTGATTTCGATTCCGGGGCGCACCACCCCGATGTCGGTCCCGGGTGGGACGATGTCGGGGTGGTGAACCTCTATCGCGACACCGGAGTGGTGTTGCGGACGCACAAGCTGGGTGAGGCCGACCGGATCGTCACCCTCCTCACGCGGCGGCACGGCAAGGTCCGTGCGGTCGCGAAAGGCGTGCGTCGGACGTCATCGCGCTTCGGGGCGCGGCTGGAGCCGTTCGGCCACGTCGACGTCCAGTTCTACACCGGCCGCTCGCTCGACGTGATCACCCAGGTCGAGACGGTCGACGCCTTCGCCCTGCCCCTGGTGGCCGATTACCAGCGCTACACCGCCGCGAGCGCCATCGCCGAGACGGCGGACCGGTTGTCCGCCGAAGAGGGCGAGCCGGTGCTCAAGCTCTACATGCTCGTCGTCGGAGCCCTTCGCGCGCTCGCGGGCGGGGAACGGGACAGTTCCCTCATCCTCGACGCCTTCTTCCTGCGGGCCATGGCCTACGCCGGCTGGGCGCCCGCCATCACCGAATGCGCCCGCTGCGGCCTGCCGGGGCCGCACAAGGCGTTCAGCGTGTCCGCCGGCGGCTCGATGTGCCCGAATTGCCGAGTTCCCGGCTGTGTCCACCCCTCCCCGGAGGTGCTGACCCTGCTCGCGGCGCTGCTGCACGGCGAGTGGCCGGTGGCCGAGGCTTCGCAGCCGGTGCCGCGGCGGGACGCGTCCGGCCTGGTCGCGGCCCATCTGCAGTGGCATCTGGAGCGTCAGTTGCGGTCGCTGCCGCTGGTGGAGAGGCGTGCGCGGGAGACCAGCACGCAGGCGCAGTAGGGTCGCAGGCACAGGTTCGCTCGATCGGGAGGCTCGAAGGTGCTGCGCAGGGGACGCGAGAACAAGGCGTCACAATTCGAACTTCGCGCGCCGGAGCCGCATCCGTCCGGTGCCCGGCCGCCGGAGATCCCCAAGGAACTCCTCCCGAAGCATGTGGCGCTGGTGATGGACGGCAACGGCCGCTGGGCCAACCAGCGGGGACTGCCGCGGATCGAAGGCCACAAACGCGGCGAAGCGGTGATGATCGACGTCGCCAGCGGTGCCGTGGAACTGGGCGTCAAATGGCTGTCGGTGTACGCGTTCTCCACCGAGAACTGGAAGCGGAGCCCGGAGGAGGTCCGTTTCCTGATGGGCTTCAACCGCGACACCATCCGTCGCCAGGTCGACTACCTCGGTTCGATCGGCGTCCGCATCCGCTGGGCGGGCCGCCGCCCCAAGCTGTGGGCGAGCGTCATCAAGGAACTGCAGGTCGCCGAGGAGAAGACCAAGCACAACACGGCGCTGAACATGACCATGTGCGTCAACTACGGCGGCCGCGCCGAGCTGGGCGACGCCATGCGGCGGATCGCGCAGGACGTCGCCGACGGGAAGCTGAACCCGGACAAGGTCACCGAGAAGACCATCGGGAAGTACCTGTACCAGCCCGACATGCCGGACGTGGACCTGTTCCTGCGGCCGTCGGGGGAGCAGCGCACGTCGAACTTCCTGCTCTGGCAGTCGGCCTACGCCGAGATGGTCTACCAGGACACGCTCTTCCCGGACTTCGACCGCACCCACCTGTGGCGGGCCTGCCTCGAGTTCGCGAAACGGGACCGCCGGTTCGGCGGGGCCATCGACAAGGCTTCGGAAGGAACCTCATGACTCCCGCCGACGTACTTTTTCCCGCGGAGGCGGCATGAATACCGAGGCGGCGGATACGGCGGCCCTGCTCACCTCCGCGCGGGAAGCCCTTGAGCGCTATCTCGAAGTCCACGTCGACGACGACGGCGCGCTGACCTTCTCGCACGCGGACGTCCCGTGCGTCATCCAGGCGACCCGGCTGGCCGAAGGGCTGACCGTGCTGAGTCTGACCTGCGTCGTCGCCTGGGACCTGCCGGACGACCCGGCGATCGCGGCCTCGGCGGCCGAACGCGCCGGTCAGGGCCTGTTCGGGACGCTCGGTGTCGTGCGCTCGGAGAAGGGCATCGACATCACGCTGAGGTACGCCTTCCCGGCCGAGGGCATGGAACCCTCGCCGCTCGGAACGCTGCTCATGCTGGTCGTCTCGACGGCGTCGCAGCTGCGTTCGGACCTGCTGGGGACCGCTCCCGGGGAGTGACCGCCGGAACGCTGGGTCACCTGGCATCATCGCGCGCATGGAAACCATTTCCAGGAGCGCCCCGGAGCGGAAGCCCGCCCGGCGGTTCAAGATCACCTCGATCGAGGTGCTCTGCGCGATCCTGCTGATCGCGATCCTCGGGCAGAGCTGGCTCCAGCAGGTGTTCGACGTGCCCGCGCTGCGGACCGGCTCGACGGTGTTCGTCGCGGTCTGTGTGCAGGCGTTGCCGTTCCTGGTGCTCGGGGTGCTGATCAGTGGCGCGATCGCGGCGTTCGTGCCCGCGCGGGTACTGGAGAAGGTGCTCCCTCGCCGGGCCGGTGCGGCCGTCGGTGTCGCCGGGCTGGCCGGGGTCGCGCTGCCGGGTTGTGAGTGCGCGTCGGTGCCGGTCGCCCGGCGGCTGATCGGCCAGGGTGTCGCGCCCGCGGCCGCGCTGACGTTCCTGCTGGCCGCACCCGCGGTGAACCCGGTGGTGCTGGTCGCCACCGCGGTGGCGTTCCCCGGGAACCCGGAGATGGTGTTCGCCCGGTTCGCCGGTTCGCTCGCCACGGCGATGGTGATGGGCTGGCTGTGGGCGAAGTGGGGCAAGCTCGACTGGATCGCGGAGCGCGCTCTGCGGCGTCTTCCCGAGGTCCGGCACGGTTCGCGCTGGAAGACCTTCGCCGAGACCGCGCGGGCGGATCTGGTCGAGGCGGGCGGTTTCCTCGTGCTCGGCGCGATGATCGCCGCCGCGATGAACGTCCTGGTACCCGCGAAGTGGTTCGGAGTTCTGGGGGAGCAGATCGTGCTCGGCGTGCTGGTGATGGCCGTGCTCGCGGTCGTGCTGGCGCTGTGCAGCGAGGCCGACGCCTTCGTCGCCGCGTCGCTGACCGCGATGCCGCTGCTGCCGAAACTGGTGTTCCTGGTGGTCGGGCCCGCGATCGACGTGAAGCTGTTCGCGCTGCAGACCGGCACCTTCGGCAAATCGTTCGCCCTGCGGTTCGCGCCCGTGACGTTCGTCGTCGCGCTCAGCTGCGCGGTCGTTTCGGGCACGCTGATCCTCGGAGGTGGCGTGTGAAACGCGAGACCCAGAACATCCTGCTGATCCTGCTCGGCGGGGCGCTGCTCAAGATCACGATCAACGGCGACTACCTGCGGTACGTCAAACCCGCGCAGCAGCCGTGGATCATTGCCGGCGGCGCGGTGATGGTCGCGCTCGGCGCGGTCGCGATCGTCCGGGACCTGCTGGCCGCCCGCGCGACCGCCGCTGCCGCCGTCGTGTCCGGGGACGTCCACGCGCACGACCACAACACCCGGTCGGCCTGGCTGCTGATGGTGCCGGTGCTGGCCGTGTTCCTGGTCGCGCCGCCCGCGCTCGGCGCCGACTCGGTGAACCGCACCGAGGCCAGGGCGCCGCAAAGCGCTTCGGCGAGTAACGCGGCCGCCTTCCCGCCGCTGCCCGCCGGGGACGTGGTCCCGTTGGAGGTCAACGAGTTCGTCAGCCGGGCGGGCTGGGACTCCAGCGGCTCGCTGAACGGGCGGACGGTGCGGCTGTCCGGGTTCGTGGTGCACAACGAGGGCAACACGATGCTGGCCAGGATGGTGATCGGCTGCTGTGCCGCCGACGCCTACCCGATCACCGTGCGGATGGTGGGCGAGGGCGCGTCGGGGTTCGGGGACGACACCTGGCTGGAGGTCACCGGGACGGTGGTGCCGGGGACCGCGGTGCGGGAGAACAGCTACATGCCGGACTTCACGCTCACCTCGGTGCGGCAGGTGCCGGCGCCGAAGGACCCGTACGAGTACTGAGGAGACGCACAGCCCGTCAGTGGTTGGAGCAGGTCCCGACGATCTCCACGGTGTGGCTGATGTCGGAGAAGCCGTGCTCCGAGGCGATCTTCTCGGCCCACCGCTCCACGGCCGGCCCCTCGACCTCGACGGTGCTGCCGCAGATCCGGCACACCAGGTGATGGTGGTGATGCGACGAGCAGCGCCGGTAGATGGCCTCGCCGGTGTCGGTGCGCAGGACGTCGATCTCGCCGGCCTCCGAGAGCGACTGCAGCGTCCGGTACACCGTGGTGAGCCCGATCCCGTCGCCGCGTTTGCGCAGCTCGTCGTGCAGTTCCTGGGCGGAACGGAAGTCGTCGATCTCCTTGAGCAGCTCGACCACGGCGGCCCGCTGTTTCGTCGACCGGCGTCCCGGCACCGGCGCGGAACTGTTGGCCGTCGTCGGACTCATGCTCACTTCCCCTCCTGAACGTGGGCTACGGCGTCCACCACGATATGCGCAAGGTGATCGTCGACCAGCCGGTACACCACCTCACGGCCGCGTCGCTCACCCTGTACGACACCCGCGGTCTTCAGCACCCGCAGATGCTGGCTGATCAGCGGCTGCGCGACATCGAGCGTGTCCACCAGTTCGTGGACGCACCGGTCCGCGTCACGCAGTTGCAGCACGATCGCGATGCGCACGGGTGCGGCGAGTGCCCGGAGCAGGTCGCCGGCGTCCGCGAGGACGGCGGGCGAGGCCGACACGGCGGGTTCGGCGGGGGGACGGGCCGACGAATGCGGTCCGGGGTCTTCCGTGAGGCCCGGGGCGGCCGACTCCGGGGTCACCGTAGCCATCGCCGCCTCCATGTCCATCATGATTTCCGAAGTCATTGCCAGTAACAGTCCTGTCCATCTTAGTGTTCCCGCCCCCGGGTGGTCTGTTCGCCGACCGGGCGACCACTCGGGGGCGGCGTTACTGCGCCATTCGGGTGAGTTCGCGAAGAAATGACCATTCCACTTCGCATGTCGTCGCCAACGGTGCAAGGTTGTCGCGGAGCGTTTCGTCGCTTCACGCTGACGACCGCGCTCTGAAAGCCCGAGAGGCAGTGGGGAGACATGACTCGTTTCGTGACGAAGCTGGCCGCCGCGACGGCGGCCTTCGCTTTGGTGTCGGTTCCGGGGCTCGCCTCGGCGCAGACGACGCAGGCCGTCGATGAGAAGACCGGCCCCGTGTCGTTCGCGAACGTGGCGTCGGTACGCATCGGGAACCCGGGATCGCTGATCACCGAGACCCAGCGTTCGCCGTTGACCCCCGGCCAGTCGAAACTCTCCCCGGACCGCACCGTCGTCCCGCGTGACGCCGGCGAGCAGAGCACCCTCGGTGACAAATGGGCCATCAACCTGGGCCGCTACGGCGCGCCGAGCCCGTTCCCGGCCGGGATCGCCAGCCGCGATCACAACGTGGTCGCCGCGCTGCAGCAGACCACGGTCCCGACGGCGGTCGCGGAAAGCAACTACGCCCTGATCGACAACGGGCGCGGCGGCGCGAAGCCGATCGACAACACCGTGCTGGTACTCGAAGGCGCGAAGAGCTCGGTCGACTGTGCCGCGCCGGGCAAGGCGACGTCGTCGACGAGCGTGGGCAAGATCTGGGTGCGGGACCAGAACGGCGACCTCAAGCCGTCCGGCGCTTCGGGTATCGACGTCAAGGGACTCAAGCTCGGCCCGCCGTCGATGGTCAAGAACGAGAGCCTCAGCAAGGACAAGACCACCTCCGACCTGACCGTCTCCCGCGTGACCGCCTTCGACCAGCTCATCCGGCAGGACGGCTGGCGCGCCGGTGACGTGACCGCGGTCGCGGGCTGGAAGGTGGACGTCGTCACGCACGTGCGTGACGAGGAGGGCAAGGATCTGCGCGAGGCCCGCACGACGGTCGTGCTCGGCGGCGTGAGCTGCGGGATCCCGAGGAACTTCGTGGCGAAGCCCGCCGGCGGTACGGGACCGGGCGCGGCACCCGCGCAGCCCGCGGTGCCGGGGACGGTGCCCGCGGGCGGTATCCCGCCGCAGACCGCGGACTCGACGCGGACCGTGGTCGGGCTCGGGCTGCTGGGCGGTGGCATCGTGATCGGCGCCGCGGCCATGCTGCTGCTCCGCCGTCGCAAGCCCGTGCCGGTGCGGGAGAAGTAGCGGCCCCGTGCGGTCCTGGCTGGCGGGACTGTCCGCCGTCGTCACCGCGCTCGCCATCTCAGCGGGCGTGATCGTGCTGACCTGGATCCCGCCGGAACCGGCGGCGATCCCGGTCGTGGAACCCGCGGTCATGCCGGGTGAGGACGGCGCACCACTGGCACTGCCCGCCGACAGCGCGAAACGGGGGCAGCGGCCCGGCACCATCCGCTTGCCCGAAGGCGGGTCGGCGAAACTCGTCCGCTCCGAGGTCACCTCCCAGGGCGTCCTCCCGATCCCGCGCGGACTCGGCGACGCGGCGTGGTGGGGTGCGCGGCTCGGCGCCGAAGCGGGAACGTCGCTGATCTCCGGGCACGTCAACTGGGGCGGCGTCAAAGGGCCGTTCGACGAGCTGTGGCGGATGCGCGAAGGCCAGGAAGTGGCCGTCAGCGACGCGGCGGGCGGCATCTGGGTCTATCGCGTGCGCGAGGTCGTCACCGTGCACAAGAACGACCTGCCCGCGCAGGCGGCGAAGCTGTTCGCGCAGAGCGGGCCGCACCGGCTGGTGCTGGTCACCTGCGGCGGCGACTACCTCGGGGGTACGGACGGCTACCGGGACAACCGGGTGATCGTCGCGACTCCCGTTTCCGGGCCGCCCGCCTGAAATCGGTGCAACCTCTTTCCGCTCGCGTCGCGTGTCTAGCGACACCGGCCGCTCCGGCGGCTTGACGCGAGCAAGGAGTAATACCCGATGGTGGGACAGTTCGACGACAGAACGGCGAGCGAGGAGCAGCCGAAAAAGCGCTCCAGCCTGGGGTTGATCCTCATCGGCGCCGCGATCTTCGTGGTGGCGGCCGTGGTCGCGGTGCTGATTTTCACCGGGACGAGTGATCCGGTCGTCGCGGCCGCCCCCGGCCAGGCGGACACGTCGACGGGACAGCAGGCGCAGGCCCCGGCCGACACGGGACAGGCGCCCGGCACGGTCCGGCTCCCCGGCGGCGGCACGGCGAAATTGATCCGCAAGGAACTGACCGCGGACGGGACCCTCCCCATCCCCGAGGGTCTCGACGAAGCCACCTGGTGGGGCGCGAAACTGGGCGCCGACCAGGGCGCTTCCCTGCTTTCCGGCCATGTGAACTGGAAGGGGGAGAAGGGCCCGTTCGACGAACTGTGGCGGCTCAAGACCGGCCAGCAGGTCGACGTCGTCGACACCGACGGCGGCAAGTGGGTCTACAAGATCGGCGAAGTCGTCACCGTGCACAAGACGAAGCTCGCCGAACAGTCGGAGAAGCTGTTCGGACCGGACGGGCCGCACCGGCTGGTGCTGGTCACCTGCGGCGGCGAGTACGTCGGCGGGACCGACGGTTACGAGGACAACCGCATCGTCACCGCCTCGTTGGTCAGCAGGCCCTGAGCGGTCCGACCTCGCCGGAGGTCGTGCGGGGACGGGCGGTTAGTCTGGTCCTTCTAGTCCATACCCGTCCCCGCATGCTTCGGAGCGTGGAGTGCCCGCCAACACCATTGAGACCGTCGTCAGCCTGTGCAAGCGTCGAGGCTTCGTTTTCCCGTGTGGAGAGATCTACGGCGGTACCAAGTCGGCGTGGGACTACGGGCCCCTCGGTGTCGAACTCAAGGACAACATCAAGCGCCAGTGGTGGAAGACCGTCGTGCAGAGCCGCGACGACGTCGTCGGCCTCGACTCCTCGGTGATCCTGCCGCGCCAGGTGTGGGTCGCGTCGGGTCACCTCGACGTCTTCACCGACCCGCTGATCGAATGTCTGTCCTGCCACAAGCGTTTCCGCGCCGACCAGCTGGCCGAGGACTTCTCCGCCCGCTCGGGCAAGGAGGTGTCCGAGGACGACCTGTCCGAGGTGCCGTGCCCGAACTGCGGCACCCGCGGGCAGTACACCGCGCCGCGTGACTTCAACATGATGCTCAAGACCTACCTCGGCCCGGTCGAGTCCGAGGAAGGCGTGCACTATCTCCGCCCGGAGACCGCGCAGGGCATCTTCATCAACTTCCTCAACGTGCAGACCGCGGCGCGCAAGAAGCCGCCGTTCGGCATCGGCCAGATCGGCAAGTCGTTCCGGAACGAGATCACGCCGGGCAACTTCATCTTCCGCACGCGCGAGTTCGAGCAGATGGAGATGGAGTTCTTCGTCGAGCCGGGCGAGGACGAGACCTGGCACCAGTACTGGATCGACGCGCGCACCGAGTGGTACAAGGACCTCGGGATCAAGGCGGACAACCTCCGCCTCTACGAGCACCCGAAGGAAAAGCTCTCCCACTACTCGAAGCGCACCGTCGACATCGAGTACCGCTTCGCGTTCAACGCGGGCCAGGAATGGGGCGAGCTCGAAGGTATCGCGAACCGCACCGACTTCGACCTCACGACGCACTCGAACCACTCCGGCGTCGACCTGTCGTTCTTCGACCAGGCCACGAAGCAGCGGTTCCGCCCGTTCGTCATCGAGCCCGCGGCCGGTGTCGGCCGATCGATGATGGCGTTCCTCGTCGACGCCTACCACGAGGAAGAGGTGCCGAACGCCAAGGGCAGCACCGACACCCGCGCGGTGCTCAAGCTGGACTACCGGCTCGCGCCGTTCAAGGTCGCCGTGCTCCCGTTGTCGCGCAACGCCGACCTCACGCCGAAGGCGCGCGACGTCGCCGCGGCGCTGCGCAAGCACTGGAACGTCGACTTCGACGACGCCGGCGCGATCGGCCGCCGCTACCGGCGCCAGGACGAGATCGGGACGCCGTACTGCGTCACCGTCGACTTCGATTCGCTCAACGACCACGCGGTGACCGTGCGGGAGCGCGACACCATGGCGCAGGAGCGGGTCGCGATCGACAAGCTGGAGTCCTACCTGGCGGGGCGCCTGATCGGCGCCTGAGTTCCGGCTGGCAAGTACGTGAAGGCCCCCTTCATTGCGTTAGGCGCAGTGAAGGGGGCCTTCACGTACTTGCCTTCGCGTGACTGGATGGACGACACGCGTGATCAGGCGGACGGCACGTGTGATCAGGCGGACGGCACGCGTGATCAGGCGGACGACACGGTCGCGACCGGGCTCCGGCGCGAGTCGTCCGTCTGGACACGTGTGCCGTCCGTCCAATCACGCGTGCCGTCCCTTCAAACACGCGTGTCGTCCCTTCAAGCATGCCGAACCGCTTGCCCAGGCTTCGCCGGCGTTGCGAAAGCCACTTTCGCAACGTTGAAGGTTGCGAAAGTGGCTTTCGCAACGCCGCCACCGGCGCCGCGACCCCCACCCCTGACAACTGTCACCCCCAGGTCGTGACGCTCGACCCACGCCTCGGACGGCCGAGCGCGACAAGCTTCGAACATGCGAGAACAAGACATCACCGCGGGGGCGGCGGTCCGGCTTTCCGGGCTGCGTAAGCACTACGGCGACGTCCACGCCGTCGACGGCGTGGACCTGACGATCGCGCCGGGCGAGGTGGTCGCCCTCCTCGGCCCCAACGGCGCGGGCAAATCCACCACGGTCGACATGATCCTGGGGCTCTCGAAACCCGATGCCGGCACCGTGACCGTCTTCGGGCGCGAGCCCGGCGACGCGGTCGGCGACGGGATGATCGGCGCGATGCTGCAGGGCGGCGCGCTCGTCGAGGATCTCACGGTCGCCGAAACCGTCGGCATGGTCGCGGCGCTGCACCGCGAGCCGATGCCCGTGCGCGAGGCGTTGCGCCGCGCCGGGATCGAGGACATCGCGCACCGGCGCTCCACCAAGCTTTCCGGTGGGCAGAAGCAGCGCGTGCGGTTCGCCGTCGCGCTCGTGAGCGACCCCGATCTGCTGATCCTCGACGAGCCGACGGCCGCGATGGACGTAGGCACGCGCCGCGAGTTCTGGAAGTCCATGTACGAGTACACGAACTCCGGTCGCACGGTCCTGTTCGCGACCCACTATCTCGAAGAGGCCGAAGAATTCGCCGACCGTGTCGTGCTGATGCGGTCGGGGCGGATCGTCGCGGACGGTTCGGTCGCGCAGGTCCGCGCGCTGGCCGGGGGACGCACGATCCGCGCGGTCGTGCCCGCGGCGGCGGAACCGGTGATCGCGGCGCTGCCCGCGGTCACCGGATGCGAACTCCGCGCCGGCCGCGTGGCGATCTCCAGTTCCGATTCCGACGCGACGCTGCGGGCGCTGCTGGCCCACGTGCCCGAAACGCGCGACATCGAGATCAGCGCCATCGGCCTCGAAGGCGCGTTCCTGTCCCTGACCACCAGCGAGGAAGCCGTCCGATGAACCCGACCTACCTCAAGACCGAGATCGTCCGCACCTTCCGCTCGACCAGGTTCGTGCTCTTCGCCGTCGCCTTCCCGGTACTGATGTTCCTGTTGCAGGCCAACGTTTTCGTTGCCGGTGATGCGAGCTTCGCCGGCGTGATCATGGTCAACATGATGGCCTTCGGGGCCTTCTCCGCCGCGATGACGAGCGGCGCGAAACTCGCCATCGAGCGGTCCACCGGCTGGCAGCGCCAGCTGCGGCTGACCCCGCTGACCGGAGCCGGTTACCTCGGCGGCAAGGCGCTGTCGGCGATGCTCGTCGCCCTTCCGTCGCTGCTCGTCGTCCCGCTGGTCGGCGTCCTCTTCCAAGGCGTCCACCTCGACGCCACCGGCTGGCTGCGGCTCGTGGCGGGCATCTGGCTCGGGGCGATCCCGCTGGTGCTGCTCGGCCTCCTGCTCGGCCAGTTCGGCACGCCGGAGTCGATGCAGCCGCTGAACATGATCGTCATGATGGGCATGGGTTTCCTCGGCGGCCTGTGGATCCCGATCGACGGGATGCCGTCGTGGATGGCCGACATCGCCCAGGCGACGCCGACGTACTGGCTGATCCAGCTGGTCCGCCCGGTCGTCACCGACCAGCTCACGGTGAGCCTCCCGGCCGCGCTGGGCGTGCTGGCGGCGTGGACCGCGGTCCTCGGGGCGCTCGTGATCAGGCGTTACCGTAAGGACAGTGCGCGGGTCTGAGAAGGGTGAACCGGTGAACGAGTACCCGGGCAGGGTGAAGACGGGTTTGGACAACCGGGAGAACTGGTGGTCGGACATGCCGCCGCGGACCGGCGGCGGACCGAAGCCGGCGAAGTGGGCGGTGCTCGGCACCGCCTTCGTCCTGCCGAGTTTCATTCCCACGGTGATCGAGCTGACCACCGACGGGATCACCGCGGAAGAGCTGGTGATCGCCGGTTTCCTGCTCGCCTACGGCGCCTGTTATCTGCTGTTCCCGCTCGTTCTGCGGCCTTCCCGGCGGAAGACGACCTACGTCTTTTCGGGGGTGATGCTGCTCATCGGCCTCATCCTGGTCTTCCTGCACGACAACAACCCGTACATCCTGATCTACGCCACCGCGGTGCTGGCCTTCACACTGCCGCCGGCGTGGGCGGTGATCCTGGACGGCGGCGCCCTGCTGCTGGTGCTGGCCGTCCACCTGGCCGTCGGGAAGGACGACCTCGGTGATCTGGTGGCGGTCGCGTCGATCACGGCGGCGATGTTCTTCATGGCGAACCTGGTCCGCGCGGTGCGGAAACTGGAGGCGGCGAACCAGGAGATCGCGACGCTCGCGGTGGCGGGCGAACGCGAGCGCCTGGCGCGGGATCTGCACGACATCCTCGGCCACAGTCTCACCACGATCACGGTCAAGGCCGGGCTCGCCCGCCGGATCCTGGAGAGCGGCAAGGACGACTCCCGGGCGCTGCAGGAGATCCGCGAGGTCGAGGGGCTGACCCGCAGCGCGCTCTCGGACATCCGGGCCACGGTCTCCGAATATCGCGAGGTGTCGCTGTCGGCGGAGGTCGCCGGGGCACGGGCGGCGTTGCGGGCGGCGGAGGTCGACGCGGATCTGCCGCACGCGGTGGACAACGTCGATCCCGCCCTCCAGCGCACTTTCGGTTACGTGCTGCGGGAAGCGGTCACCAACGTGATCCGGCATTCCGGGGCGAAACGGGTGAAAGTCCGCTTCGGCAAGACCTGGCTGGAAGTCGAGGACGACGGTGAAGGCGGCGACGCGACGGCGGGGAACGGCCTGCGCGGGCTCGCCGAACGGTTGGACGCGGTCGGCGGGACCTTGACCGCCACCACGCCACCTGGGGGAGGATGGCTCGTCCGGGCGGAGGTACCCGAGTCCGCCTTGCGGAGCGGCGTGCTCGCGCCACTCTCCGAACCCACTGGAGGCCGCGCGTGATCCGGGTCCTGCTCGCCGACGACCAGGCGATGGTGCGCGGGGCGTTGGCCACCGTGCTCGGCCTCGAAACCGACATCGAGGTGGTCGCCCAGGTCGGCTCGGGCGACGAAGTGCTCCAGCGGGCGAAGGAGACCGCCCCGGACGTCGCGCTGATCGACGTCCAGATGCCGGGCAAGGACGGTCTCGAAGCCGCCGCCGAACTGCACGGCGCGCTTCCGCTGTGCCGGATCATCATCTGCACCACCTTCGGCAGGCCCGGTTATCTCTCGCGGGCGATGGCCGCGGGTGCCGCGGGATTCGTCGTCAAGGACGCTCCGCCGGAGCAGCTCGTGGACGCCGTCCGCAGGGTCCACGGCGGGCTCCGGGTGGTCGATCCCGCGCTCGCCGCCGAATCGCTCGCCACCGGCGCGAGCCCGCTCACCGGGCGCGAACACGACGTCCTCCTGGCCGCCAAGGACGGGAGCACGGTGGCCGACATCGCCCGTGCCCTGCACCTTTCCGAAGGCACCGTGCGCAACCATCTTTCGGCCGCGATGGGCAAGACCGGGGCGAGGACCCGGGCCGAAGCGGTGCGGCTCGCGGAAGAGCACGGCTGGCTCTGAGATCGACTCCCCGCTCTGCGAGAATCACCCGTGTGAGTACCGCCGAACGGACGAAGCCGACTTGCGCGAACTGGGTGCGCCGGATCGTGGCGGGGTTCCTGCTGGTCGTCGTCGCGGTGATCGGCGGAACGGCGTTCCGGGTCTGGCAGGTCGCGCGCGAGGACGTGCGCGACCGGGCCGACGTCATCGTGGTGCTCGGCGCGGCCCAGTACAACGGCAGGCCGTCGGAGATCTTCCAAGCCCGGCTGGCCAAGGCGAAGACGCTGTACGACCAGGGCGTGGCGAAGGTGATCGTCACCGCGGGCGGCAAGAAGGCGGACGACAACTACACCGAGGCGCACGCGGGCGCGCAGTGGCTGCGCAAACGCGGGGTACCCACGTCGGCGACGCTGCCGGTCGGCGAGGGCAGCGACACCCTGCGGAGCCTCCGCGCGGTCGCCGAGCAGGTGCAGAAACGGGGCTGGAAGACCGCTGTGCTGGTCAGCGACCCGTGGCACTCGTTCCGGGCGCGGGTGATGGCCGACGACCTCGGGCTCGAGACCTGGACGTCGCCCACCCATCGGGGCCCGATCGTGCAGACCCGCGAGACGCAGGCGCGCTACATCGTCCGCGAGACCGGCGCGCTGCTGTACTACCGCCTGACGAAGTCGCCGGCGGACAGTCTGTTCGGTACCGGCGAGGTCTGACGCCCGATAAGTGTCGGTGAGCACGTTTAGTCTGGTCGGGTGGACACCTACACCGAGGCCGACAGGGCGCGCCTGCTGCCCGAGCGGCCCAAGGCCGCGGCGTTGGAAGGCGCCGCGGACGGGCGGAGTGCCTTCGCCCGTGATCGCGCCCGAGTGCTGCACTCGGCCGCTCTGCGCCGGCTGGCGGGCAAGACCCAGGTGGTCGGCCCGGGCGAAGGTGCCGAGGTCAGCGGTGTGCCCCGCACGCGGCTGACGCATTCGCTGGAGGTCGCCCAGATCGGCAGGGGCATCGCGGACGAGCTGGGCGCGGACCCGGATCTGGTGGACACCGCCGGCCTCGCGCACGACATCGGGCATCCGCCGTTCGGGCACAACGGCGAGCGCGCGCTGAACGAGGTCGCCCAGCCGTGCGGTGGTTTCGAGGGCAACGCGCAGACGTTGCGGATCCTGACCAGGCTGGAGCCCAAGGTCCTGCTCGAAGGCGGGGTCGTCGGCGGGCTGAACCTCACCCGCGCCTGTCTCGACGCCTCGATGAAGTACCCGTGGCGACGGGAAGAAGGCAATCCGAAGTACGGCGTCTACGCCGACGACGCCGAGGTGTTCGCGTGGGTCCGGGAAGCAGCGCCGGAGCGTCGCACCTGCCTGGAAGCGCAGATCATGGACTGGTCCGACGACGTCGCCTATTCCGTGCACGACGTCGAAGACGGGGTGCTGGCGGGCCGGATCTCGTTGCGGGTGCTGGCCGACGCGGAGGAACGCGCGGCGGTGGCCGAGGCGGCGCGAAGGTTTTCGAACCGGTCCCAGTCCACTTTGGAGGGTGCGGCGAAGGAACTGCTCGACCTGCCGGTGGTCGCCGAGCTCAGCGAACCGGGGCTCGACGGATCGCTCAAGGCGCAGGTCGCGTTGAAACGGCTGACGAGTGAGCTGGTCGGCCGGTTCGCGACGGCGGTCGTCGGCGCGACACGGGAGGTGTACGGCGAAGGGCCGCTGAGCCGTTACACCGCGAAGCTGGTCATTCCGGAGCAGGTCGCGGCCGAGGTCGCGTTGCTCAAGGCGCTCGCGCTGCGGTACGTGATGAGCGACAAGCGGCGTCTCGCGATGCAGGACGGCCAGCGCCAGATGCTCGCCGAGCTGGTCGTCGCGCTGTGCCGCCGCGCGCCCGATTCGCTGGACGGCCTGTTCCTGCCCGCGTGGGAGGCCGCCTCGGACGACGCGGCCCGGCTGCGCGTGGTCGTCGACCAGGTGGCGTCGCTCACGGACGCGCAGGCGTACGCGTGGCACGCCTGGCATACGGGCCGCCACGGCTGAGAAGCCCGGACCGCCGGCTCACCGTGCCCCGGCGAAGGTTGCGAAAGCCACTTTCGCAACGTTGAAGGTTGCGAAAGTGGCTTTCGCAACGTCGGCGGAGCCGGGGAAACGGTGATCGGCCCAGGGCCGCCGAGCATGTCGCGAAAGCCACTTTCGCGACGTCTGGTGTCCCGAAAGTGGCTTTCGCGCCATGCCACCCCGGCGCCGCCGCTCGGACAAGGCGGAACTTTCGGACAGGAGACGGGCGGGCCCGTCCACGGTACGGTCTGCGGCATGGGCGCTGTCGAAAGCCACCTCCGGTTTGGTCTGGACCTCTATCGGGTGCTGGCGAGCCGCACGGAGAACGCGTGCTTCTCGCCGTACTCGATCGCGAGCGCGCTCGGCCTGGTGACGCAGGCCGCCAAGGGGAAGACCAGAGAAGAGCTGATCGCCCTGCTCGGCGAACCGGACGAGCTCGCCGACCTGCTGGGCAAGGCCTCGTCGCTGCTCGACGACGGCCCGGAACTCGCGGTCGCGAACACGCTCTGGGCCTGGGACGGGCTGCCGCTCGAGGATTCCTTCCGCGCGGAACTGGCCACCTGGCCGGGCGGGAAGGTCGAAAGCGCCCCGTTCGGTGACGATCCGGAGGCCGCGCGACGGCTGATCAACGCCGACGTCGCCGAGGCCACCCGCGAGCTGATCCCCGAACTGCTGAAGCCGGGGACCGTCGCGCCCGACACCGTCGCCGCGATCGTCAATGCCCTGTATCTCAAAACCGCCTGGACCAATCCGTTCTCGAGTGACAACACCGCGCCCGCGGACTTCCATGCGCCGTCCGGCACCCGTACGGTGCCGACGATGTGGCTCGAAAAGCAGCTCGACCACACCCACGAGGACGGCTGGCAGGCCGTCCGTCTCGGTGCCGAGGGCGGAGTGGAGGCGATCGTCTTGCTGCCGGACGGTGACCTCGACGACGCCGAGCTCGACGCGGGCAAGCTGGCGCGGCTGCTGGAGAACACGCGGTCCAAGACCATCGCCCTGTCGCTGCCGAAACTCGACCTCGACGTCGACAGCCCGCTGACGGCGAAACTCCAGGACCTCGGCGTCCGGACGATGTTCACCGCCGACGCCGACCTCACCGGGCTCGCCGACGACGACCGGCTCGAAGTGTCCGAGGTCGTCCACCAGTCCGTGCTCCGCATCGACGAGCAAGGCCTCGAAGGTGCCGCCGCGACGGCGGTGCTGATGCGGCTGACGTCGCTCATCGTCGACGAACCCCTGGAAGTCGCCGTCGACCGGCCCTTCCTTCTGCTCGTCAGGCATGCCTCGACGGGTGTGATCTACTTTCTCGCCCGCGTTGTCGAGCCGTGAGGACGGTCCGTGAGTCTTTTCCAGGCTGAGGCGGAGGTGGAAGCCGAGAAGACTCCCACGAGCCCCCGCCGGTTCGCCGCCGCCGACGCCGCCATCATGGGCGGCTTCCTGCTGTTCGCCTTCCTGCTCTACAACGGGCTCTGGCTCGACCTCAAGGAGGGCTATCTCTGGAACAGCGCGTCGGACCAGAACCTGTGGGAGTGGTTCTTCTCCGTCACCGCGGACAACGTGCTGCACCTGAGGAATCCGCTCAGCACGCATTTCCAGAACCATCCGCTCGGCGTGAACCTGATGGCCAACACGGCCATGCTCGGCATCGGCATCCCGCTCTCGCCGGTCACGCTCACCTTCGGCCCGACGGTCACCTGGGCCATCGCGCTCACCGGCGGGCTCGCCGGCACCGCGGCCGCCTGGTACTGGGTGTTCTCGCGGCATCTGGTCACCCACCGGGTCGGTGCGGCCATCGGCGGCGCGTTCGTCGGCTTCGCCCCGCCGATGATCTCGCACGGCAACGCACACCCGAACTTCGTCGCGTGGTTCGTCCTGCCGTTCATCGCGCTGCTGGTCTTCAAGATCGCCCGCGGCGAACGCCCCGTCCGCAACGGGATCTTCCTCGGCCTGCTGGCGGCGTACCAGATCTTCCTCGGTGAGGAACCGCTGCTGATCTTCGCGATGGCGTTCGCGATCTTCGCCATCGCCTACTTCGCGACGAACCACCGCGAGTTCCCGCCGATGGCTAAACCGCTGGGGATCGGCGTCGGCATCGGGGTCCTCGTGGCGCTCGTGCTGTGCGCTTTCCCGCTGTGGTGGCAGTTCTTCGGCCCACAGAGCTATCAGGCGATCGAACACGGCCCGGTCGGGAACGACACGGCCGCGTTCACCCGGTTCGCGACGCAGTCGGTCGCCGGGCAGCCGCAGGCCGCCGCGGACGTGTCGATGAACCGCACCGAGGAGAACGCCTTCTTCGGCTGGCCGTTGATCGTGCTGATGGTGGTCATCACCGTGTGGCTGTGGCGCGAGGCGTTCGCGCGGGCGCTGGCGATCTCGATGTTCGTGATGGCCTGGCTTTCGCTCGGCGTGCAGATCATCGTGGTGCACGAGGAAACCGGGATCCCGGGACCGTGGAAGCTGTTCTCGGAACTGCCGCTGTTCGAGTCGCTGCTGGAATCGCGGCTCGCGATGGGCTGCATCCCGCTGATCGGCGCCTTGCTGGCACTGGCGACCGAACGCGTCCACGCGGTCGCCTCGAACCTCCCCGAAGTGCCAGGAGAGCGGCGATTCCCGTTGCGGCTGCTGTGGATCGGTGTCGTCATCGCGGTCCTGCTGCCGATCGCGCCGACACAGCTGATCGTGAAGGACCGGCCGCCGACACCGAGGTTCCTCGCCGACGGCACCTGGCGGAGCTACGTCGCGCCCGGCGGGACCGTGGTGCCCGTGCCGTTGCCGAGCTCCGGCGAATCCGAACCACTGCACTGGCAGATCGACGCGGGACTCGGCTATTCGATGCCGGAAGGATACTTCGTCGGGCCGAGCGGCCCCGACGACAAACGCGGCCGCTACGGCGCCATCCAGCGGCCGACGTCGATCATCTTCGACCAGATCAAGCAGACCGGGGTGCCGGCGACGATCACCGAGTCGCAGCGGGTGCAGGCGCTGGAGGATCTGCGGTACTGGAACGCCGACGTGCTCGTGCTGATCCCGCGCGAACACCAGGACGCCTTCCGGACCACAGTGGACCTGCTGCTGCGGAAGCCCGCCGAGTTCGTCGACGGCGTCTGGGTGTGGGACGTCCGGACGATCACTCCCTGAGGCCGGCGCGGCTCGCGGACCACCGCGAGCCCACCGGCATCGCCAGGTGCGCGTTGACCCGGACCGTCCGGCTGCCGAGCCGGGCCGCGACTTCGGCGGCGTAGTCCTCGTCCGCGCCCCACACCGAACCGCACAAGCCGCCCGGCGTGGCGTTCGCCAGCCCGACCGCTTCGTCCACTGTGGAGCATCGGACGACCGGCAGTACCGGGCCGAACTGTTCCTCGGTCACGACTCGCATCCCGTCGTGCGCGTCGGCGAGGATCGCCGGGGCGAAGAAGTAGCCGGGCCCGTCGAGCGGCCCGCCGGTCACGATCCGCGCGCCGTCCGCCCGCGCCTCGTCGGTGAGACCGGTGACGCGGTCGAACAGCGGCCGGTTGTTCACCGGGCCGAGCTGTGTCCCGGGGGTCCGTCCGTCGCCGACCACGACCCGCGCAGCCACGGCCGCCAGTGCCTCTACGACGCCGTCGTAGACGGGACCGATGGCGTAGACCCGCTCGACCGCCACGCCGATCTGGCCGCAGTTGGCGAAAGCGCTCCAGAAGAGCCGTTCCGCGATCGCGGCCGGATCGGTGCCGGGGAGGACGATCGCGGGATCGTTGCCGCCCAGTTCCAGCGTCAGCCGCCGCCATTCCGGTGCGGCCGCCATCCGCTTCCCGGTGTCGGCAGAGCCGGTGAAGTCGACCTGCCGGATCCCGGGATGGGCGAGCAGGCACTCGCCGAGAGGGTCCCGTCCGGTGAGCACGGTCAGCACTCCCGGCGGCAGCACCTGCGCCAGCATCCGGCCGAGGTGCAACGTGGTGAGCGGGGTGCGCGGCGACGGCTTGAGCACCACCGTGTTCCCGGCGGTGAACGCCGGCGCGAGTTTCGCGACGGCCGACTGCACGGGGAAGTTCCAAGGTGTGATCGCGGCGACCGGTCCATCGCCGTCGGCCCGCGGTTCCGGCCTCAGCCCCGCGAAGTACCGGAACCGCGAGGCCGCTTCGGCGAACTCGGCTTCGGCCTCGTGAAGCGGTTTTCCCTGCTCTTCGGAGAGGACGGGGGCCAGCACGGGCGCGGCCTCCTCGACGACGACCGCGCACGATGTCAGCGCCGCGTGCCGGTCCGAGACGTGCCAGGCGGGCCATGCCCTGGCGGCGGCGCGGACCGCTTTGTCGACCTCGGCGGGCCCGCAGTCGGGGACGGCCGTGATCCGTAGTCCGGTGGCGGGGTCCTCGACGGCGAGCATCGATCCTCCTCGGGGCCGACTCGTCAGTCTACCGTCGATGATCGACTGGGGGTTCCGGCGAAAAGGCGAAATCGAGGCCCCGACCGGCCGCGTGGCGCGCGTCACCGGAGTCACTGTCACGTCCTCGCGGGCCGTCTCGTCCCTTCGGTGATCGCAACCGCACGAGGAGGACACCATGCCGCGTATTCCCGCCGTGAAGACCGCCGAGGCCGGCTTCCTGCTGAAGCTGTTCTACAAGTTCGCCGGCAAGCGCTTCGGCGCCGTGCCCGAGCCGATGGCCGTCTACGCGCACCACCCGGCGCTGCTCCGGGCGAACGGCATGCACGAAATGATGGCGGAGAAGGCCAGCAAGACGCTGCCGCCGAACGTGCGCGAGCTGGCCGTGTACCGCGTCGCGACCCAGCTCGGCTGCTCGTGGTGCATCGACTTCGGGACCATGCTGCAACTGCACGAAGGCCTCGACATCGAACGGCTGAAGAACATCGACGACTACGCGAAGTCGCCCGCCTTCACGCACCAGGAACGGCTCGCGCTCGCGTACGCCGACGCGATGACCGCGAGCCCGGTGACCGCCACCGACGAGCAGGTCGCCGAGCTGGAACGCGAGTTCGGCCGTAAGGGCGTCATCGAGCTGACGTACCAGATCGGCCTGGAGAACATGCGTGCCCGGATGAACAGCGCGCTCGACATCACCGCGCAGGGCTTCACCTCGGGCGACGCCTGCAAGATCCCGCTTCCCTGAAAAACTCCCGCGTTCAGTCCTCTGAATGCGCTCCGGGGCGCATTCAGAGGACTGAATGCGGTCAGGGGCCGACGCGGGTCCGCGCGGTGGTGAGCTTGTCCGGGTTCGCCATGTCGTAGATCGCGACGATCTTCCCGTCGCGGATGACGAACGCGTCGACGTGTTCGTCGAGCGCCCGGTACCCCTCGGAGGCCGCCTGCGGCGGGATGTAGAGCCCGAGGTCGCCGTTGACCAGCGCGGGCCTCGCCTGTTCGATGCCGGCCGGGTCGTACATCCGCATGAGGCCCTGGAACAGCCGGGTGACCTTGTCGAACCCGGCGACCGTGTGCACCGCCGTGCGCGCCTTGCCGCCGCCGTCGCCGACGAGGACGACGTCGGGATGCAGGACCTCGGCCACCGCCTGGATGTCGCCGGTGAGCATCGCGGTCATGAACTTCTCGATGATCTGCTGCTGCTCGGCGAGCGCCGTCCGGGGCGGCGGATCGGCGTCCGCGACCGCGCGGCGTCCGCGGGAACCGTGCTGGCGCGCGGTTTCCGGCGTGCAGCCCAGGATCTCGGCGATCTCCCCGAACGGCACCGAAAACGCGTCGTGCAAGACGAACGCGACGCGCTGTTCCGGCGTCAGCCGGTCGAGGACCACCATCGCCGCCATGCGCATCCCGTCGTCGCGGACGGCGACGCTCAGCGGATCCTCCGACGACGGCGTGCCCAGCGGGCCGAGGACGGGTTCGGGCAGCCATTCGCCGACGTACCGTTCGCGGCGCACCACCGCGGACCGCAGCCGGTCGAGGCAGATCCGGCTGACGACGGTGGTCAGCCAGCCCTTGTGGTCTTCGATGGCCGAGCGGCGCTGGTCGTCCAGGCCGCTCAGGCGCAGCCACGACTCTTGGACCGCGTCCTCGGCGTCGGACAGCGTGCCGGTCAGCCGGTAGGCGACCGACACCAGATGGGGGCGCAGCGCGGCGAAATTCCCGGCGAGTTCGTCCAGGGCGGTGCTCATTCCCCGAGTGTGCCGCACAGCGCCCGAAGAGGACGGCCTAGAGTGATGAGCGTGGCAGGACGGATTCGGGAGAGCGACATCGCGGAGGTGCGCGAGCGCAACCGGATCGACGAGGTCATCGGTGACTACGTGGCCCTCCGCAACGCCGGCGGCGGCAGCCTGAAAGGGCTTTGCCCGTTCCACAACGAGAAGACCCCGTCGTTCAATGTGCGCCCCACCCACGGCACGTTCCACTGCTTCGGCTGTGGCGAAGGCGGTGACGTGATCAAGTTCATCCAGAAGATGGACCTGATCTCGTTCGTGGAAGCCGTCGAGCGCCTCGCGGATCGCGTGGGGTTCCGGCTGACCTACGAAGGCGGCGGCGGAAGCGTCCAGCGTGATCGCGGCACCCGCGCCCGGCTGATCGAGGCGCACCGCGCGGCGCAGGAGTTCTACGCCGAGCAGCTGCTCACCCCGGACGCGCGGGCGGCGCGGGACTTCCTGTCCGAACGCGGTTTCGACGCGGCCGCCGCGCAGACGTTCGGCTGCGGGTACGCGCCGGCGGGCTGGGACAAGCTCACGAAGCATCTGCTCAACCGCGGGTTCGAGGTCAAGGAACTGCTCACGGCCGGCCTGGCCAAGGAGGGGCAGCGCGGGCCGATGGACCGGTTCAACCGGCGGCTGCTCTGGCCCATCCGCGACGTCGGCAACGAGGTGGTCGGGTTCGGCGCGCGGCGCCTGTACGACGACGACCGCGTCTCGGCGAAGTACCTGAACACGGCGGAATCGCCGATCTACAAGAAGTCGCAGGTGATGTTCGGCCTCGACCTGGCCAAACGCGAGATCGCGAAGCGGCACCAGGTCGTCGTCGTCGAGGGTTACACCGACGTGATGGCGATGCACGCCGCCGGTGTCCCGACGGCCGTCGCGTCGTCGGGGACGGCGTTCGGCGAGGACCACATGAAGGTCCTCCGGCGGCTGATGATGGACGACGACGCCTTCCGCGGCGAAGTGATCTTCACCTTCGACGGTGACGAAGCGGGCCAGAAGGCTGCGCTGAAGGCATTCGAGGGCGACCAGACCTTCGCCGGGCAGACCTACATCGCGGTCGCCCCCGACGGCATGGACCCCTGCGAACTGCGGCTCGCCAAGGGCGACGCCGCGGTGCGCGACCTGGTCGCGCGGCGGATCCCGCTGTTCGAATTCGCGATCAAGAGCATGCTCAAGGCGTTCGACCTCGACTCGGTCGACGGGCAGGTGGCGGCGCTGCAGAAGACCGTCCCGATGGTCGCGGGGATCAAGGACCGCGCCAGCCGCGACGGCTACGCGTCGAAACTCGCGTGGTGGGTCGGCTGGCAGGACGCGGCCCAGGTGGTGAACCGGGTACGCGGCAGCGCGGGCGCCGCGGCGAAACGTTCCGCCACCGTCGAGGTCCGTCGGCCCGCTCCCTCCTCGGCGGCGGCCGCCGCCGAGGAAGACCTGCCCAGGCCCGCTCCCGGCGACCCGCGGTTCATCGCGCAGCGTGAGGCGCTCAAGGCGGCGTTGCAGCAGCCGATGCTCGCCGGGGCGGAGTACGACGCGCTCCCCGAGGACGCTTTCACCCATCCGGTTTACGTCGCCATCCACAAGGCGTTGCTGTCCGCCGGGGGAGCGGGGTCCGGGCTGACCGGACCCGCCCTGCTCGACGCCGCCGCCCCGCACTGCCCGCAGGGGACGGTGCGGCGAGTGCTCAGCGAGCTTTCGGTGGAACCGTTGCGCGCCAAGGGCGAAGTCGACTCGCGCTACATCTCCGCGCAACTCGCGGCGGTGCAGGAAAGCCTCGTCGGCCGCCAGATCAACGAGATCAAGTCGAAGCTCCAGCGGCTTTCCCCGGTCGAGGCGCCGGACGACTACCGCGCCCTGTTCGGCGACCTCGTCGCGCTCGAGCAGTACCGGAAGGCGCTGAAGGAACAGGCCATCGGCGGATTGGACTGAGCATGGGCTGGCTGCGTCACCTGCTGGGTGACCGTGTCCCGGCGGATTTCGACGGATCGCTCGACGACGGCGAACACGTCGTCGGCGGCGCGGCGGTCGAGGGGGGCGGATACCTGCTGGTCACGGCGCTGGGACTGTGGATCCCGGGGCCGCGGCGGGTCGGCTGGCATCTGGTCGGCAAGGCCGCGTGGTCCGACGGGGTGCTGACCCTGACCGAATCCGAGGAGGCCGGGACGGCGGGGAACGCCGTGCTGCTGGCCGACAAGACCCCCGTCCGGTTCCGGCTGCCCAGGCCGGGCAAGGTCCCGATCCTGGTGCGGCAGCGGGTCGACGGCTCGGTCCGGGGACGGCACCGCAAGGACCTCGAAACCGGGGGAGCGTGGTTCGTCGAGCGCAAGGTCCCCGGTCAGGACGGCACGGTGCTGCAGGTGCGGCCCGATCCGGGCACCGACGTCGACGTCGTCAAGGCGATCGCCGAGGAAGCGGCCAGGAAGCTGGCGAAGCCCGGCGGCTAGCAGTACGCTCGTACTGTATCGCTGGGAGGTGCCATGTGGGATCCGGTCAAGTACCTCGACTACGCCGACCTGCGCGCCAGGCCGTTCCACGACCTCGTGGCGCGGATCCCCGCCGCCAAGCCTCGCCGCGTCGCCGACCTCGGCTGCGGACCCGGAAACCTGACCGCCGGCCTGGCGGAACGCTGGCCCGGCGCGATCATCGAGGCGAGCGACAGCTCACCTGAAATGGTCGAGGCCGCCCGTTCACGAGGCGTCGACGCACGAGTGCTCGACGTCAACGACTGGGCACCCGAGCCGGACACCGACGTGGTCATCTCGAACGCGGTGCTCCAGTGGGTTCCGGAGCACCGCGACCTGCTCCGTCGCTGGGTGGGCCTCCTGCCGTCCGGGGCGACGCTCGCGTTCCAGGTCCCCGGTAACTTCGATGCCCCGTCGCACGCCCTCGTCCGCGCCCTCGCGCGCGCCGAGGAATGGGCCCCGCGGCTCGCCGACGTCGTCCTGCGGGAGAACGAGGCCGTCGACAGCCCGCTCGGCTACGGAAACCTGCTGGCCGACGAAGGCTGCGCCGTCGACGCCTGGGAGACGACGTATCTGCAGCGGCTGACCGGAGAGGACGCCGTGCTCGAATGGATCACCGGCACCTCGCTGCGGCCGGTCAAGGACGCCTTGCCGGGGGAGGCCTGGGACCACTTTCGCGCTCAGATCGCCCGGAAACTGGACGCGGCCTACCCGCCGCGTCCCGATGGAACCACCTGGTTCGAGTTCCGGCGCGTCTTCGTGGTCGCCGTCGTGCCGTGAAAGGGGCCCTCCGCCGCCGGCGAAGGGCCCCTCGATTCGTCTCGGGCAACGGTCAGCGCTGAGACCGCCCGAACCGCTCACCGACCTTGGCGCGAGCGACCCCGGCGGCGCCCTGCACCATGGGGTGGTCAGCGATCTTGCGGTAGGTCCGCACGATCTGCTCGTACCGCCCCCGGCCGGCCTTCGCGCCCAGTACGTAGCCCGCGGCCGCGCCCAGCAGGAACATCTTCATCCGAGTCCACGCCTCCGTTCGATCTTGCTCCAGCTGTCATTGTCCCTCAAAACGCGAGCTTGACGAGGTGATCCCCAAAGTGGGGGGTGGGTGTGCGGCCGCCAAGGGGCATGGGCTAAAGTTCTCTCATCGGTCGGAGCGATCCGGCCGGTACGGAGCACAATCCCCTGTAGCTCAACTGGCAGAGCATTCGGCTGTTAACCGGAGGGTTCTTGGTTCGAGTCCAAGCGGGGGAGCACAGAGTTCCTTCACGAAAGCCCAGGCCACGTGGCCTGGGCTTTTTCGTGTCCGGAGCCGAGGGCGACGACGGTGACGACGGTGCGCGACGCTCGGCATCGGCGGTGTGTTCGACGCGAAGAACGACCTCACTGGCCACCTGAGGAACCGCGCGATCGCCGAGGAGCAGCCGCGGTCGGCTCGTCGGCCGGGGTAGCGGGCAGTTGGCCGCGCGTCACCGTGTCCAGGTCATCGGAGGGGAAAAGCAGGTGCAGGGCGATGACCTCGTGCATGCGGTTACGAGCCTGCTTGTCGCCGATCTCGGCGGTGGCCGCCAACGCGCTCCGCACCGCGGTGGACCGCCGCACGCTGTCTTCCAGCCCGCGTAGGTTCTCCGCCGCGCGCTCACCGACGAGGTTCGCCTGCCGGAAGAGCAGCCCGCTGGCCGCGGTGGGGATGAAACCGGCCGCCGCGGTCACCGCGCCGACGTCCAGCCCGGCGAAGTACGTCAGCACCGCGCCGACGAGCACGACCGAGAACCCGAGCACACCGGACCACAGCGAGGCCTGCTGGAAGGCGGAGTGGTGCCGCAGCGCGAGCCGGTGGTGCTCGAGGTAGATCTCCGCCTCCTGCCGTGCGGTGTGCGCGAGTCCGCTCAGGCCGCCTGCCGCGGGATCGGCCTCGATCGAGACGCGCCTCGGCCGGGCGTTGAAACGTTCGACGTTGTCGTCCACCGCACCGGGCAATCGGTCGAAGACGCGTTTCGCGTGCCTGAACTCGTCCTGTGATCGCTGTTCTTGCTTCCGGGCGAAGAAGAACGCGGCGATTGCGCCGCACAGCCCTCCGATCACAACGAACGAAGAGGCGACCCAGACCGTGGAGCCACCTGTCCGGGCGAGCAATTCCACCTGGTACGACATCACAGTGTTCTACCAGAAACGGCCTACAGTGAGGTCGGGTCGGCCGCTGAGCACGTCAGCCGGGGCCGTCCGAGGGTTTCGGGACACTCTCGTCAAGATCGCCCCCGCACGGCCCGCAGGTGCTGCGTGGCCACACCTCGATCCTTCGGCGTGGTGGCAGGGTGGTTCCGCGCGTACTCGAACATCTTCGCGGCTTCGGCGAACTGTCCGCGTTCCTCCAGTACGCCGCCGATGTTGAGCGCCGCGCGCGGGACCAACGCGGGAAGAACCGTGAATTCGTGGTCGCGTAACGCATACACGTCCTGGTACCACCGCAGCGCGGTCTCGACGTCACGCTGAACGTGCGCGATCGTCCCCAGCAAGAACATGACCTCCGCTCGCAGGTCGAGATGTGCCAGCGTGGTCGCGGCGGTGAGCGCGGCCTGGGCACCGCTCGCGTCATTCTTCTTGAACCACAGGATGTGGCCGAGAGAAGCGCCGCACATCGCGCCCACGTCGCTGTCCGGCATGAGCTCCAGGCAGCGGCGGTAAGCGGCGATCGCGCCCTCCACGTCGCCGAGATTCTCGCGGCACGACCCGAGCGGCCAGTACAACGGCACCGAGTCGGCCGTCTCGCCGGAGTCGAGTATCCGCGTGAAGATCTTCTCCGCTTTGGCGTACTCCTTCTTGCCGAAATGTTCTTCAGCCCTGTTTCGCTGCTCTTCGAAGCGGCGCCGACGCTCGGCTTCGTCGAGCTTCAGTACTTGCCCCTTCATGTCGATGCGGTCGAATGCCTCTTCCAGGACGATGCGCGTTTTGTCGTCGCCGTCGAGTGAGCCGATGGTGTCGCGCCAGGATGTCGACTCGCGCTTGGCCTTGCCCTTCGGCCAACGGAAGCGACGCGCCAGTCTCTTTCCCGTGACCGCGCCGGTTTTGTCGATGAGTTCGTCGAGATCGTTCTTGATCTCGCCGAGCAGATCTTCGAAAGCCGCCACCCAGGTGTGGGTCGTCCAGTTGCTGTGCTCCGAGAGGTGGGCGTACAACGCTTGGAACCTCTCCTTGTTGGAGGAGTGGGTCGAATGCTCTGGCCGGTTCTTTCCCGCCATTCGCGCGCGGCGCCTGGTGAGCGCGTCCTGCGCGGTGACGTCGATGCCGTGGCGGGCCAGCCGTTCCTCGATCACGTCGAGGAACTCGAAGTACAGCAATGCCACGCACGGTGCGGTGTGGGCGATGTCCTGTTTCAGCTCCGGCGCGCCGTCGGAGAACACTTCGTCGAAGACGGCCATGTTCGCCCCCAGGTTCTTCCCGCCGGTGAACGCGCCGATCACCGCGTCCTGCCCCCAGGTGTCGGCCTCGAACTCCATCGCTCTGGAGCGTTCCAGCAGGTGGAAAGCCGAGTCCCTGCCGACGGAACGGAGTTCGTCGGCGTGGTTCAGGACCGCATGTCCGTACTCGTGGCACAGGACGAAAGTCTCCATCGTCTTGGTCAGCGGCATCTCCAACGTCCGCGCGACGATGGGGATCTCCACGAGACCCGCGGTCCTCGGCTTGCCGATGCCGAGGAACTCGAGTGCGGTGTCCACCGCCTGGACCCGCAGCGCCGACCGGGTTTTCTCGTCCTCGACGAAGCGGCTGACCGCCGCGCCGCTCATCGAGCCGATGCCGCCCAGCGGGAAGATGCTCCTGTTCATCTTGAACAGGAACGCGGCGAGACCTTGGTGCACCACGATCGCCGGTATCGCGGAGTCCTTGAAGGTGATGCATTCGGCATTGGGCTCGTAGGTCCGCAGAATGCCGACGGGAATCTTCGCCAAGGTGCCGCGCCATTGCGGCGGGGTCAGCTCGAGCGCGGTCTCCTTCAGGGCCGAGGCGAACCCGTCCGTCTCCGCGCCCAGGCTCATCAACCGCTGCCGAGTCTTTTTGACGGCGGACTTCGATGCCTTCTTCAGCTTGTTCTCGGCGTTGCGCGGCGCGGGTGGCTCGTCGAACGTCGACGTCGGTTTCTTGATCGCCACGAATTCGACCTTGTGCACGATCTCGCCACACGTCGGACAGGAACGGCCGCGCAGCTCGTCGGCGACGTTCAACGTCGCCGCTGTGTCGACCAGCGGCCCCGCCCAGATGATGTGCTTGCATTCCTTGCGTCGGGCAAAGACCTGCATCAGTCACGCTCCGGAATGAGGTGGCCACAGTCGCGGAACCCACTGTACAAGGTGTTCTTGGCCGGTATCCCGGAATCGCCGAGGCCACTGGAGTCCGGAGGGCCGGACCACCTGGCCGGTCGAGCACGGCGGAACTCCCGGTGATGATGGAAGGATCGACGACCATGACCGACGCTGGACCGCTCGGCGCCGACGAGGCCACGTTCATCGCGGCGGCTCGTTCCGGCGATACGGCCCCATTCGCGCTCCTCACGGAGCGGCACCGGCGTGAGCTGCAGGTGCACTGCTATCGGATGCTCGCGAACTACGAGGACGCCAAGGACATGACGCAGGAGACGTTCCTGCGGGCGTGGAACAAACGGGAGTCGTTCAAGGGCCACGCCGCGCTGCGAACCTGGCTGTACCGGATCGCGACGAACGTCTGCCTCGACTTCCTGGCGAAGCGCGACGACCGCACCCCGCTACCGTCCGAGCTGCTGTACCTGCAGCCGTACCCCGACCGGATGCTCCCCGAGGACCCCCAGGAATCGGCGGTGGCGCGGGAGACGATCGAGCTGGCGTTCATCGTGGCCGCCCAGCATCTGCCGCCGAGGCAGCGGGCGGTGTTCATCCTGCGCGACGTCCTCGGCTGGCCGGCGCCGAAGGCCGCCGACGCCCTCGAAGTGACCGTCGCGTCGGTGACCAGCGCCCTGCGGCGGGCACGCGTGACGATGCGCGAGCGCCTGCCCGGCCGCCGCCTCGACTGGCGGAGCCCCGCCACCCACGAGCTGTCGAGTGACGAGCGCGGTGTGGTGAAGGCGTACATCGACGCCCATGAGCGCAACGACCTCGACGGGCTGATCGCCCTGTTGCGCGACGACCTGCGCTTCGCGATGCTGCCCGAGTCGGGCACCTCGGTCAGGACGGCCAAGGACGCGGTCGACGGCTGGGTCGCCGGCGGGCTCTTCCAGCGCGGCCACGACGACTGGCGCGGTATCGCCACGGCGGTCAACCGCATGCCCGCCGCCGCGCTGTACCTCCGCACCCCCGGCGACCCGGAGCACCGGCTGTTCGCCATCGCGGCCCTGCACATCGTCGACGGGAAGATCGCCGAGCTCACCGGATTCGACGCCGACGGCAAACCATGGCTGGACGTGCCCCCGGCATTCCGACCACTCAGCGCCTCGTCTCGTAGCGGGTCAGCACCACGCCGCCGGGAAACGTCCGCGTCTCGACGAGGTTCAGCCGCACCCAGCCGTCCAGCGCGGTGAAGAACGGTGTGCCGCCGCCCACCAGAACCGGCACGGTGACCAGCACGTATTCGTCGATCAGCCCCGCCCGCATGGCCGCCCCGGCGAGCGTCGCGCCGCCGATGTCCATCGGGCCGCCGTCCTCGGCCTTGAGCCGGGCGATCTCGGTGACCGCGTCGCCGGTCACCAGACGGGTGTTCCCGTCGACCGTGCCGGTCGTCGAGGAGAACACCACCTTCGGCATGGCCCGCCAGCGGCGGGCGTACTCGACCTCGGCCGGGGTGGCGCCGGGCTGCTGGTCGGCGGTCGACCACGGGGAACTCATCGCCTGCCACAGCTTGCGTCCGTACAGTGCCAGGCCCGTCGCGGCCACCCGGTCGGACCACCACCCGAACAGCTCGTCGCTCGGCGACGAATCCGGTCCGTCGCCCCCACTCCAGCCGAGGTCGTCGCCGGGCGCGGCGATGTAGCCGTCCAGCGTCACATTCATGCCGAAGGTCAGTTTCCGCATGGCGTCACCCTCCTGTGAGTCGATCTCACCCGTACAGACGGACGCGGCGCGAAAACCTGATCGGTGTGCGGATCAGATCCGGGTCATGGTGGAGGTGTAGCCGCCTCCGTCCGGGTAAACCCAGTCTCCGGTCATGGAGGTGTCCTCGGCGTCGAAGGTGCCCTGGAAATAGGCGGGGCTGCCTTTCTCCCCGGCCCAGATGGTCAAGGTGTCGCCGATGAGTTCGTAGGCGTAGTCGAGGGTGTTTCCGGCCGAGTCGTAGAACCGGGAGACCACGTCCTTACCGGGGGGTTCGCCGAAGGGGCGCAGGTTGCCGATGACCTCCAATCCGGTGATCCGCTCTTCGAGCTGGCTGAGTTCGACGTGCTGCAGCAGGAAGAATCCGCCCGGCATCCATTCGTACCGCACGGTGCCTTCGGCTCCGCCGGTCACCTTCCAGGTGCCGACCAGCCGGTCGAGTGCCTTCAGCTCGGGGCTGGGCTCGATGGTCGTTTCGGCCATGGTTTCCTCCTCGTGAACGTGATCTCGACGATATCCGGGCCGGGAGGAGATCGCCGATCCGTGGCGCGGTGGCGGTGGAAATTCACCGAGGAGGAGTCATGGCCCGGCCGATCGCCGGAGCCGTCCGGCCGGGACGGACCGGGGGAGGGTCCGGCTGCGCGGCGACGCCCAGGCGCTCTCGGCCGAGATTTCCGATGAGGGAAAGGCATTCGCCGTCGATGACCGGGTGACGGCGCGACGCGGGCTGCGGGAATACGTGCACGGGCGGATGAACCGGGTCGGTGGTACGGCGACGATCATCTCCGCCGAAGGGGCGGGCACGACGGCACGCCGGTCAAGGACGGGGTGACCGCGGCTGGCCACCGCCGCCATCGGCAAGGTGACACCGAAGCGCTGAGCTCTTTTCCCGATCGTGTGGTCCGTTCGACCGGCAGTGCGCGGACGCGTCCGCGGATATCTTGTGGCCGATACCCCGGCACATCCTGAGGAGCACCATGACGACCACCCGGCGCGCTTTCGCCGTTCTGGCCACCGCAGGCCTGGTCATCTCGGTCCTCGGCGCGGGCTCCGCCTCCGCCGCGACCAAGGGCAAGATCTACATCTACAACACCTGCGGCAGCGCGGTCTCCACCACGATCCACCGCACCGACGGCTCGATGATCGCGGGCACCGGCGCGGCCCCGGCGGGCAGCTATTTCGGCTACCCGGTCCACCCCGGCGCCTACCAGGTCCGCGTGCCCGCCGGTAACCGGAACGTGAGGGTCCTCGACCTCGGCGGGAAGGCGCACTCGGTCGTCGTCAAGGCCTGCTGACCTCCTTCAGGCGTTCGCCCGGCGAAGGCGTTCGGCCACCTGCGCGCGGACGATGTCCGGCGAACCCTGGGGAGCGCCGTGCAGCGCTTCCCAGCGGACGTCGTGCGCCGCCGGCCACAGGCTCGCCGCCCACGCGACCTCCTGCTCCTCGGTGGTGAACCGACGGCCCCGGATGTCCTGATAGGCCGCCAAGAACGCCTCGGAGCTCGCGATCGGCGGCAGCAAGGCGGGCCCGGTCTTGGGAAAGACGGCGCTCGCCGCTCCCGCCAGTGCCGCCTCCGGCTGCCACGCCAGGCTGTCCCAGTCGTGCACGGCCCAGACGCGCCCGCCGAGCCAGCGGAGGTTCTGCGCTTCGAAGTCGGCATGGCCGAGTACGCGGGGCAGGTCGGCGGCGAGCAGCCGACCACGGAGCCTCCCGGCTGTCTCGACGACGTACGCGGGCACGGTGTTCTGATCCCGCCGATCGAGGTCCTCGATGGACGGCCACAACCCCGGATCCGTGTGGTCCCACCGTATCCAGCGGGGATTCGGCAGTGGCGGCGGGACGGTCACGTCGGCCAGCGCGGTCATCAACCGGGCGAACACCTCCGCGTAGCGCGCGGCGACGTGCGGTGAGTCGCCGCGCAGCAGTTCACCGCCGGGCCGCAATTCCTCGGCGTGCACGGCCAGCGTCCCCACGCCTGTCACGGGCGTGACCGGCCTGGCGCACGGAAACCCCCGGTCGGCCAACCGGGCCTGCGCGGCGACACACGACGCGGCGCGGCCGTCGTCTTCCCGCGCCTTCACCACGACGTCCCGCCCCGTCGCCAGCCGCAGCCCGAACACCGCCGATATCGACCGTGCCTCGAACAGCACGGCGACCGGCTCGGCTCCCAGGTGATCCGCACACCAGGTCGGCAGCCAGTCCGGCAGGTCGTCCTCCACCACGTATCCGTCCTACCGGAGATCCCGACCACGGCGGAAACGACCTCACGCGGCACCGAGCCGGCCTGGAGCTGTTCGGTGAGAGCCCGCGACGCGGCCATCACCTCGTGGTAATTCTCTTCGCGCAACCCGGGTTCGCCACCGCGGATCGTCCACATCCGGGCTTCGGGGGCGTCGGCCGAAGTCACCAGGGGACCGTAGCGCGAGACCGCGCACGTCGCTCAGTCCGCCAGCGCGGCCCCGAGTGTGCGGGCGGCGCGGGCGACGGTGTCGGACATCGTGACGGAGGACTGCGGCAGCGTGAGCACGGTCGCGATCGAGCCGACCGTCCGGCCGGTCGGCAGCCTGACGGACGCTTCGACGGCGACGAGTTCGTGTTCCGCTTGCCACCGGGGGCAGAAGCGGCCGGTGCGCTGGGGCACCGTCGATCCGGGCCGGAGAAGGACGCCGTCCTCCGCCCGGGTGAGGCTGGCGGCGGCGATCAGGATCCGGCCGTCGCAGGGGACGGCGAGCACCGAACTGGCCCGGGTGGCCGCGGCCAGGCGCCGGAGTTCGCCGCGCGCGAGTTCCAGCAGCCGCGGATAGGGCTGCCACGATTGGCCGAGCCGGAATGCCTGCGCGCCGACGCGATAGCGGTTTTCGCTGCGCTGGACAACCTCCAGTGCGGTCAATTGCTCGAGTAATCGGTATGCCGTCGATTTCGGCAGCGAACAGGAATTTGCCAGCTGGGTCAATCCCGCTTCACCTTGATGTCGTACCAAGGCATCCAATAGGGTGAAAGCGCCTTCGAGGACGCTTCTTGGTCTTCTCTTGGTCTCCACTGAAATCCCCTCGCGCGGTCCGCTGGACGGAATCCTTGCTGACAAGGTCATGCCGTCGGTGTCAGGCTGGAACTACCCCGGTTCGTATCTTCGGTCATAAAGCGCGGACTGGGAAGAGCACGTCCACCGAACGGAAAGAGGTTCCGGCAAAATGCGAAGATCCATTCGGCTGGGTGCGGCATTGGCGGGTCTGCTCGCGGGTCCGCTCGTAATGTCACCGGCCGCGGGAGCGGACGATATCGGTGTCGCCGCCTCGCCATCGTCTCAGAAGCCCGCCGCGGATTTCGACGGCGACGGGTTCGCCGACAAGGCGGTTTGGCGTCCCGGTAACGGTGTCTGGTACGTGATCCGCAGCAGTAACGGCAGTGTCGTGACCCAGCAGTGGGGTGTCTCGGGCGACGTGCCGGTGGCCGCGGACTACGACGGCGACCATCGGGCCGACTTCGCCGTGTGGCGGCCGAGCAACGGAATTTGGTACATCATCCAGAGCAGCACGGGCGCGGTGGTGACCCAGCAGTGGGGCGTGTCCGGGGACGTTCCCCTGACCGGCGATTTCAATGGTGACGGCCGCTCCGATTTCGCGGTGTGGCGGCCGAGTAATGGCACCTGGTACGTGCTCGGTATCGCCACGGTGCAATGGGGTGTCGCCGGTGACGTTCCGGTCTCCGGCGATTTCAACGCCGACGGGCGCGCCGACTTCACAGTTTGGCGCCCGAGCGACGGCGTCTGGTACGTGCGGGGAATCGCGACCCAGCAATGGGGGGTCGCGGGCGATATTCCGGTGGCCGGTGATTTCAATGCGGACGGCCGCTCCGATTTCGCCGTGTGGCGGCCGGGTAACGGTGTCTGGTACGTGCTCGGTATCGCGACCCAGCAATGGGGTGCCGCCGGTGACGTGCCCATGGCGGGCAATTTCGGCGGCGACCCGCGGGCGGACTTCGTGGTGTGGCGGCCGTCGAACGGGACCTGGTACGGCCTTGGCCTGTTCACCACCCAGTGGGGGACACCGGGCGACATCCCGGTCTGAGCAGTGAACGGGAGCCTCCGTCTTCCGTACGCGGAAGGCGGAGGACCGGTCAAGAACCGGCTTCCTCGTCGCGGAGATCGGGCATGTCCCTCAATTGCCTGCGCGAAGTGATGCCGAGCTTGCGGAAGATGTTGCGGAGGTGGGCGTCCACCGTGCGGGGACTGAGGAACAGCCGGGTGGCCACTTCCTTCGAGGTCGCGCCTGCCGCGACCTGGCGCGCGATATGCGTCTCCTGCATGGTCAGATGGTCGTAGGAACGCCCGGAGCGGCTGCGCGCGACCTCCCCGGTCGCGCGCAGTTCGTCGGCGGCCCGCCGGGTGAACGCCTCCAGCCCGATCTCCGACAGCTGGTCGTGCGCGGCGCGCAGGTGTTCACGCGCCTCGCGTCGGCGGCCCGCGCGGCGCAACCATTCGCCGTACCGCAACCGCGCCCGCGCGAGATGCACCGAGAGCGAGCCGTTCGCCAGATAGCGGAGCGCCTCCAGATGGTCGGGTTCGGCGTTGCTGACGAGGGCCCGCGCGCTCGCCGCGATACCGAGGGCGAAGGCGGTCCCCGCGGGTTCCGTGCGGGCGGTCAAGGAGTCCAGCGCCGACCGGGCGACGGAATCCTTCCCGCATCGCACCGCGGCTTCGACGAGTTCGGGCAACGCGATGCCGGCGAGGAAGAGGTCGCCGCTCGCCACGGCCTGGGTCGCCGCGTCCAGCGCTGCCGGGTATTCCGCGAGCCCGTTGTACAGCACGGCCGTCGCCCAGTGGGCGTTCGCGGTCAGCTGCCCGTTGCCGCGAGTCGTCGCTTCGGCGAACAGGTCGAGCACCTCCCGGCGGCGGCCGCGCATCGCCGCCAAGTGCACGCGCGGGTACAGCTGCGGCGGATCACCGACGGCGTCCGCGATCGCCTCTTCTTCCGCGATCGCGGCCATCGCCCGCCCGAAGTTCCCGGTGAGCACCGCGTGCAGCGCCACCTGGGACAGGCCGAGCCGGATCGTCATCGGCGATCCCGTGTCCCGTCCGGTCCGCACGAGCCAGTCGACGATCGTCGCGTGCAGGTCGATGTCCCACAGTTCGCCCGCGAGCACGGTGGCCAGGGCCGGTGTCCTGGTCCAGCCGGCATCGTCGCCGGTGAGAACGCGGCGAAGCGCCGGCACACCGGCATGGTGGCCTTCGGCGGTCAACCGCACCAGCGCGTCGAGGAGATCCGGCGGTCCTGACGCCGGCGGCGCCGACCGGGCCGCGTCGAGAACGCGGTCCAGCACTCCCGCGGCCCGGCCGACCACGAGCCCCATTTCCAGCGCCGCGACGAAGGACTCGCGTGACCGCTCCGGATCGACGGCGGCGAGCCGCTCCGCCGCGCGCAGGATGAGTTCCGGCCCGCGGACAGCCCCCTCCGTGCCTTGGACGAACGCGATCCTCCCGCGCAGCAGGTCGACCGATGCGTGCTGGGAGACGGCCAAGGTCTCGGTGTCGACGCTGGCCAGCAGCTCCGCCGCCGCGTCCGTCGCGCCCGCCTCCAGCGTGGTCCGCGCGGCCGCGAGGGTGCGCTCGATCTGCTTGGCAGGGTCGAGCGAAAGCGCCGCCGCGCGTTCGAGGAACGCGGCGGCGGCCGCCACACCTCCGCGTGCCTGCGCGCGCGACGCCGACAATTCCAGTTCCGCCGCGACCTGTTCGTCCGGCCCGGAGGTGGCCTGGGCCCGGTGCCAGGCCCGGCGGTCTCCGGCGGTTTCCGGGTCGGTGACTTCGGCCAGTGCTCGATGGGCCGTGTGGCGCTGCTCGGGTTCGGCCGCGCGGTACGCGGCGGAGCGCGCCAGCGGGTGGCAGAAGCGCGCCCGCGTGTCGAACCGGATCAGCCCGGAGGCCTCGGCCGCGGCGCTCGCGGTGGGCACGTCGATGTCCAGCCGCCGCGCGGCCGCCCACAGCAGACCGGGATCGCCGGTGGGATCGGCGCTCGCGAGGGTCAGCAGCCGCCGCGCGGCCACGGGCAGTTCCGCCATCCTGGCCCGGAAAATCCGCTCTATCCGGCTCGCGATCGGCGACGGCGCCGGCGGTGCGAAACCGCCCGCTTTCGGCAGTTCGATGAGCGCGAGCGGGTTGCCGCGCGCCTCCGCGAGCAGACGATCGCGCACACGCTCGTCCAGCGTCACGGTCTTTTCCCCGGCCAGCAGGGCACGCGCGTGCGTATCGCTCAAACCGCCGACCGTCAGTCCCGGCAGGTCGTCCAGCCCGCGAACCGGGTCCTGGTCACGCGCGGCGAACACCATCGCGATCGGTTCGGCCGCGATCCGCCTCGCCAGGAACGTCAACGCCCTCGCCGACGCGGTGTCCAGCCAGTGCGCGTCGTCGACCACGCACAGCATCGGACGCGTCCCCGCGGCGGTCGCCAGGAGTTCGAGCGCGGCGAGACCGACCCGGAACGGATCCGGCGCGCCGTCGGCCAGCCCGAAGGCGACCAGGAGGGATTCGCGGTAGGGAGCCGACAGCGTGTCGAGGTGCGCCAGCGCCGGGACGCACAGCTGGTGCAGTGCCGCGAACGGCAGTTCACCCTCGAATTCCGACCCGGACGCGCGGATGAGCTGGAACTCCTCGGCCGTCGCTCGTTCGACGTGGTCCAGCAGCGCGCTCTTGCCGATACCCGGCTCGCCACGGAGGACGAGCACTCCGCCCTCGCCTCGGCCCGCCGCGTGGACAAGGGCGAGGAGGCGATCGATCTCGGCTCGTCTGCCGACGAGCGATCGGGGGGACGTCGTGGGCATGGTCCGAACCCTAGCGAGGCGGAATAGGTGATTGTCGCCGACGCGAACGGACGGGCCCCCGCGCGATCGTGGCGGCATGACCGGAGGAGCGACGAACGGATTTGCCGCGGGGTGCGATGCGCGGCCTCGCGAGCGCCATGTTCCTGGTCATCCTCGACGCCGCGACGGTGATCCACGAACCGGCAGGGCCTGGCGCTCACCGCCGCCGACCTCACGGTGGTCGTGGACAGCCACCTGCTGCCGGACGACCCGGTCGAGGTCGCCGCGCTCGTCGTCAATCGCCCTCGCGGTTGCACTCTTCTCCGCAGTCAAAACCCGTAACCGAACTCTGTCGGGAAAGGACATTCCACAATGGACACTGTATTGGTGACCGGCGCGACCGGAACCATCGGAACCACCCTGATACCCGCTCTGCGAGCCCGCGGCGTCGCCGTCCGCGCGATGACCCGGGACCCCGATCGTTCCGTTCCCGGCGCCGAGACCGTCGTCGCCGACCTGCGTGGCCCGGAAGCGGTCGGTGCGGCACTGAAAGGCGTCGACGCGGCCTTCCTCAACAGCCCTTCCGCTCCCGACGCCGCCTCACTCCAGATCCGGTTCGCCGACCTCGCCCGGGACGCCGGTGTGAGCCGGCTCGTGCTGCTCTCGCAGTACGCGGCGCGCGCCGACTCGCCGGTGCGGTTCCTGCGCTGGCACGCCGAAGTGGAGGCGCACGTCCGCTCACTCGGGATCGAGCACACCGTGCTTCGTCCCAACCTCTACTTGCAGGCGCTGCTCGCCTTCGCCGGAACTATCGCGCAGGGTTTCTTCGCCGCACCCATCGGCGAAGCCGCCGTCAGCGCCATAGACACCAGGGACATCGCGGACGCCGCCGCGGCCGTGCTGACCGGTACGGGACACGCCGGCCGGACCTACACGCTGACCGGACCGCGCGCGGTGACCCACGGCCAGATCGCTCAGGCGCTCTCGACCGCCACAGGGCGGAACGTCACCTTCCGCGACACCTCCGCCGATCGGTTCGCCGCGGCGCTGAACGGTTTGCTCCCGCGGTGGCAGATCGACGGCCTCATCGAGGACTACGCGCACTACGCCAGAGGCGAAGCCGCCGAAGTGCACACGGCCGTCGCCGACCTGACCGGAAAACCCGCGCGCGACGTCACCGACTTCGCCCGCGACCACGCTGCCGATTTCTTGTCCGTGTGAAAGGGAAGCGCGATGATCCACCACTGCATCCGGTTCACGCTCAAGGCGGATGTTTTCGAGGAGGAAAAGGCCGTGGGGCTCGCGCGGATGGGGCGCACGTCCACCGGCGCCGGTTCGAGAACCTGCTCGATGTGGCCGGACCGGCCGGCGATCTCAAGAGGAACAGCGGTAGTCCGCACCTGGCAGGCATGGGCAGCCGTTCGGCGATTCCCTTCGCAATTAGTCGACTAAATGCGAGGGTTGGCTGTATGTGTCCGCGGTATGGTAGTTCTATCACCCTTCAGTGTTAGTTGTTCGTTTTGTTGGTTGCCCAAAATTACGAACACATGTTCGGTGAATTGCGGTATTCTGGGGGTGTGTCCGAGACCTTCCTTCCCGAGTTGCCGCAGGAGCTGTGGCGCGCTGGCAAGCTGGAGCTTGCCCATGGCGTGCAGCAGTCTTTGCAGGTGATTCGGATGGCCACCGCCGGACTGGGGAAATTCCTGGCGGAGATCGAGTCTCGGGGCGTCAAAGACTTGTACGGGTATGGCCGCACGGCTGCATGGTTCGCGGATGTGGCGGGGTTGTCGGTCGGTGAGGCGGGTGCGGTGGTGAAGCGGGCCATCGCGTTGAACTCGACCCGTGCGTTGGACGGCACCGAGGTTCCCGCCGCGCTGCCCAAGACCGCTGCGGTTGCGGCCGAGGGGTTGGTCGGTGATGAGCGGATCGATCAGATCCTGGAGATCTTGAAGAGACTCCCGGCCGACACCTCGGTGGAGGACCGGGCGAACGCGGAGAAGATTCTCGCCACCCTCGCCCGCGATGCCGGTCCTCGCCAGTTGGCGGACGCTGAGGCGAACCTTTTGGCGTTGCTGGACCCCGACGGCAAGGAGCCGAAGGATCCGGAACCGAAGGAGTCGCGCCGGGAGATCACGCTGGAGCGCCGCAAGGACGGTTTCTGGAAACTGACCGGTCTCCTGGATGACGAGACCGGTGCCCGCACCGCTGCCGCGCTGGAGGCCTACGCCCAGCCACGACCCGTCGACGAATTCGGGCAAGCCGATCTGCGGATGAAATGCGAACGGATGGGTGACGCGTGGGTCGACCTGCTCGATCTGGCGATCGCCTGCCCGGACCAGCCCGGCACCAGCGGCTACCGGACCCTCGTGAACGTCACCATTGGACTTGAGGAGTTGAAGTCCGGTCTCGGGACCGCGTGCCTGGATTTCGTCGGGACGATGACCGCGAGGGAAGCCCGGCTCGCCGCCTGTGACTGCCTGATGCTGCCGGTCGTGCTGAGCGCCGCCGGAGAACCCCTCGATGTGGGGCGACTCAGACGCTTCGTCACCCCAGGCCAGAGACGTGCGTTGAACATCCGCGACGGCGGCTGCGCCTTCCCGGGCTGTCATCGGAAACCCAAGAATTGCCACGCTCACCACATTCATCACTGGGCAGACGGCGGACCTACCGATCTTCGGAATCTGGTGCTGCTGTGCGGGTTCCATCACCGGTTGATCCATCACGGTGACTGGGAAGTCCGGATGGCGGCCGACGGGTTACCGGAGTTCATCCCACCCCAATACCGAGACCCGCTCCGACAACCTCGGCGCAACACCCTCCACCGCGTCTGAACCCGAGGAGCCCGCCAGCCACACCGGCGACGGGCCCCTCGCCATGCCCAAGGCTCCGTGAAGGACTCTTTGGGGGACCGGCTCGACCATCAGATGCCCACAGGCTCAAGACCGAGCGCCTTGGCAAGACGAGGCAACCGGCAGAAATCGACGTCCCGTTCTGCCGGTAAGGCTGCCTGGACCCGGATGTCCTACCGGCTTAGGTTCGGTCCAGTTGTTCAGCGGCGACGCGAAGCCGACGGCACTCGGACACGGCCATCGGGTATCGAACCGGAACCACCCCCCGGCGAACCGGTCCTGGGCAACGAGACCCAGGCTGGGGCGTCGGCCGCCGGACCCCGCACCTGGACCGAACGTCGTCCGCGACGTCCCCGCGCACGCCGAGGTCGCCCGGAATACCGGCCTTGCTGCGGTCGGCCGGTGCCCCCCATCCCGAGCCGGCCTCGGCGTGCGAGCGGAACGACGTCAGCTAGGAACCGTAGTTCGGTTTGACCGCTTCGGAGCGACCGAGCCGGTCACGGAGACCCCGCGCGCGTTCCCGGTCCATGTGGGCCGACGCCGGGTCGCCCATCTCCTCGGACAGCGCCGCTCTTTCGTCGAGCGTGTCGATCTGGGCCTGTGTCAGGCCGATGCGTTCGTAGAGTTCCCCGGCTTCGGACAGACGGCGGCGCGCGTTCGCGTGGTCGCCCTGGCGCCGCATGAACCGCCCGGTCTCCTGGAGGGCGCGGGCCTGGCCCATGGCCGCGCCGTGCCGACGGAACAGGCCGAGTGCCGTCTCGCACTGGGTGAGTGCCCGATCGGCCGAGTCGAGGGCGGCCAGGTTCTGGGCCGAACGCAGCAGCACATACGCGTAGTTGGTGTCGTCCACCGGAGTGCGCGAGCCGCCGTGGTCCGGCGCGAAGTAGCGGACGCAGGCGTCGAACTCTTCGGCGGCCTCGTCGTACCGGCCCTCCCGGTACCGGTACGAGGCCCGCATCGTCCGTGCCACATGGACCCCGAGCGGGTAGCCCGCCTCCTCGAAGAGGCGCACCGCCTCGTCGAAGAGTTCGGGCGATGTCTCGCGGGCGTTCGCGCTCGTCAGGTACACCCGCGCCCAGCCCTGTTCGCGCCGATCGCCCGCCTTCACCGCGGCGTCCCAGGCCAGCCGGGCCATCCGGACGGCTTCCTCCGCCTGATCGCACAGCGAGGCCTGCACCCAGGACAGATAGTTCCGGTGGACCGCCTCCTCCCGGTCGCTGCCGAGCGCGATGGCCGCGTTCACGGCGAGTTCGAACACGTCGTACCAGGTACTCGCGGTCCCGCCGATCTCCGAGTACCAGTGCATGGATTCGGCCAGGTCCAGCACCGGCCGGTGGTCACCGCGCGCGGCGACGCTTTTGACCGCGGCGTGCCAGTTCTTCAGTTCGACCTCGAGCCACCTGCCCGCTCCGGCGTGGTCGCCGAACGACGCCGTCGCGGCCGGGAGCGGGCTCACTCCGTCGGTCGGGTGGAAGTAGCGGCCCGCCGCCGTCGCGGTGCGCACCAGCCAGTCGGCCAGCCGGTTCTCCGCCGCTTCGACCACCTCGGGAGCCTCCTCGCGGGCCAGCCGTTCGGTCGCGAAGACCCGCAAGAGGTCGTGGAACTGGTACCGGCCGTTCTCCTGCGACGTCTGCAGCAGGCTCGCGTCCGTCAGTTCCTCCAGGAACACGGCGGCGTCGTCCTCGTCGGCCGCCTCGATGAGCGTCATCGCCGCTCCCACCGAGAAGTCCGCCGCCGGGACGAGCGACAGCCGCCGGAACACCGCGGCGGCGTTCGGACTGAGCTGGCGGTACGACAGTTCGAAGACGCTGCGCACGTCGAGATCGCCGGCGGTCAGCGTGGTCAACCGTCGGCCGCGGTCCCGGAGCTGATCCACCAGGCGCGACAACGGCCAGGTCGGGCGGCTCGCCAGCCGGTTGCCCGCGATCCGCAGCGCCAGCGGCAGCCGCCCGCACAGATCGACCAGTTCGAGCGCCTCCCGCCGCTCCCGCGCCACCCTGTCCGCCCCGATGATGGTCGACAACAGGGCGACCGCGTCGTCCTCGCCGAACACGTCGAGAGCGAGCCTGCTCGCACCCTCCAGCCCCACCAGCATCTGACGGCTGGTGACCAGGGTGAGACACCGCGGCCCGCCGACCAGCAGCGGGCGGACCTGGGCCTCGTCGGCCGCGTCGTCGAGGACGATCAGGGCGGCCCGATCCTGCAGGAGGGAGCGGCACAGGCTCACCCGGTCCTCCTGATCGGCCGGGATGCGGACGGCGTCGACGCCCAGCGAGCGCAGGATCAGATGCAGCACGTCCGCCGGGCCCGCCTGCTCGGCGGACATCCCGCGCAGCTTCAGGAAAAGCCTGCCGTCGGGGAACTCTTCGGCGAGGTTGTGCGCCACGCGGACCGCGAGGGTGGTCTTGCCGGTCCCGGGAGGTCCGCTCAGGATCGCGACCCGTCCGGACCTGCGGCGACCGCCCAGACCCGCGGAAAGGGCGCGCAACGCGTCGAGATCGCTTTCGCGGCCGGTGAGGTCGTCGACGTCCGCCGGGAGGATGCCGATCAGGTGGGCGCCGGTGATCCCGGCGGGCGCGGGGACGCGGCCCTGCCGGGCGACCTTCTGCAGGCCGGTCAGCTCTTCGTCGGTCAACGACAGTGGCGCGGCGAGCGCTTCGATCGTCCGGCGTTGCGGGCTCTTGGCGATCCCGCGTTCCATGTCGCTGATGGCGCGGACGCTCACCCCGGACCCTTCGGCGAGTTCCTCCTGCGTGAGGCCGGCTCGGACGCGGTAACCCTTCAGCAGCACCTTGAAAGTCGTGACTGCCTTGCCCAGGGCGGCGTTCGTCATGGCCGGATTATCCCGTCCCGGACGGCGGGCTCGACTTGACTTTGGTCTCATCGGCGCGGCCGGCGTAGCGGGCGGTGATCGCCTCGGCCCGGCCCCGCAGCGAGGCGCGTAACCAAGGCGGCGCAAGGGCTTCCGCGTCCGTGGCGAGTTGCCACAGCGCCCATTCGGCGTGGCGCGCGTCCTGGAAGGTCACCTCCATGCGCAGACGGCCGTCCTCATCGGCTTCTTCCGTGAGCACGGCCAGCGCGGTGCCCGCCAGTTCGTCCCGCCGCACCGGGGACACCAGCACCGACACGGCGACCTGGTCTCCACCGCTCCGGAACCGCGTGCCGCGTTCCTGCCAGGCCCGGTCCAGATCCACCCGGTCCGGGCGTTGCGCGGGTTCGGGGAGTTCCTCGGCGGCCCGCACCCGGGACAGCCGGTAGGTGCGGTCCTCGCCGGACCTCGTGGCCAGCAGATAACCCCGATCCCGGACGGTGACCAGACCTATCGGATCCACCGTGCGCCACCGCGCCGCCCGGCCCTCGGCCGCGTAGTGGATGCGCAGCTTGTGCCCCGCGAACACCGCGCGCCGGACCTCGGAGACGACGGTGTCCGGCACCTCCTCGGCGGCCACCCGGCGCGACAGCAGGTCGGTCTCCGGGTCGATGAGCAGGCGCCGGGCCGCGCCCGCCGCGGTGTCCCGCTGGCCTTCCGGCAGCGCGTCGACCACCTTGAGCATGGCCGCCGCCAGCGCCGAGCCGAGGCCGAACGCCTGCGCGCCACGCCGTGATCCGGCGATCAGCAGCGCGAGCGCCTCGTCATGGTTCAGCCCGGTGAGTTCGGTGCGGAAACCGGGCAGCAGCCCGAAACCGCCGTGCCTGCCTCGTTCGGCGTACACCGGCACACCCGCCGCCGACAACGCCTCGATGTCGCGCAACACGGTGCGGGTGGAGACCTCCAGTTCGCGCGCGAGCGTGGTCGCGGACAGACGGCCGCGGTGCCGCAACAGCAACACCAAGGAGACCAGCCGGTCGGCGCGCATGGCCCGAACTCTAGCGGAATACACGACACAGGATGTCGTGATTCGCTGCGAGGCTCGTCCCCATGACAAGCAGGACTGTGGCCACCGAGCCGAACGATCTGGGCAAGTTCTTCATCGAGCGAGGCAACGCGGGCGATGTCGACGGGCTGGTGGCGTTGTACGAGCCGGACGCCGTGCTGGCGTTCCCGCCGGGCAACATCGCGAAAGGGCACACGGAGATCCGCAAGGTGTACGAGGAGTTCGTCGCGGCCGCGCCGGAACTCCTGCCGGGCAGGCAGCATCCGGCGCTGGTGGGCGGCGACCTGGCGCTCACGGCGTCGACGCTGACCACCGGCGAGGCGACCATCGAGGTCGCCCGCCGTCAGCCGGACGGATCCTGGCTCTGGGTGCTGGACCAGCCGGTGTTCGTGCCGTGACGGGGCGGCTCGCCGGTGGCGGACCCGGGTCCGCCACCGGCGAGCCGTACGGCGTCAGAGCGTGCAGTTCCTGGCCGAACCCGTGTTCACCTTGGCTCCGGTGAACTCCTCGATGATCGCGATGTTCTCCGGTGCGTAGTTCTTGGCGACGATCTTGGCCACGTCCGCACTGCCGAGTTTCGCGGCATGGGGTGCGGATTGATCCAGCCAGTAGGCGGTCCGGAGGAATTCGATGAGCACGAAGTCGCGCAATTCGGGCTGTGCTTTGATCTTCGCCCAGTAATCGGGATGTTTCGTCTTGGCGACGCGAAGATAGAGCTGAAGGTAGCGCATGTTCGTGGCCGCGATGTCCCGCGAATTGCTCGCGCCCACGCCCTGGATGTACTCGGCGACGACGGTCGCGGCGGGCAATCCCATGAGCCCGGCGTTGAGTTCCGCGATGACCCCTTGCATCCGGTACGACCCCTGCTGCTGGTCCCGCAGGTAGATGTCGTCCATCGAACGCGTGAGATCGTCCGTGATCAGCGGCAGGATTTCGCGACGGGGGAAGCCGCCGTGGATCGGGACCTTCATCGCCTTGCGGGAGGCGTCGATCCACGCCGAGACGTACACGTCCCACGATGTCCTCGACGGATCCAGATCCCACATGTGGGTCTCTTCGTGAATCGCCACCATCAGGGACTCGGCGAGCGCGTTGAAGCTGGTCTTGTTGACGAACTGGCTGAAGTACTTGTCCTTGGCCTGGGCGATCGCGAGCGCTTCGCCGCTCGGCCAGCGCCGCTTGTACACGGCTTGGATCGTCTGCAACCACTTCGTGGACTGGAAACCGGCCTTTATGTCACTTACATCAGCTTTCGGTTGTACGGGTTCTTCATAACAGAAGGGAGCGCGGGGCGTCGCCGTCTCTTGAGCGGAGGCGGGGAATGAGGTGAGGGACAGGGCGAGGCACGCGGTCAGCACGGTAATGCCATATCGGCGCATAAGGACCTCGGTTCACGGTAGGGTTTTCCGTGGGTCGGACGGAAGTGTCCCCCACCGATCACCGTCATTCAATGATCCAGCCCGTACTACGGCTGTACAGGCTAGGAATTATGGCGGCGAACGGGTGAATCCAGGGCCAGCCGGGATCGGCGCATGCTGTAACCGAAGTAGACGAGCAGGCCGAGCGCCATCCATCCGGCGAAGACGATCCAGGTCTCCCCGTCGAGGCTGAGCATCATGTAACCGCAGCACAGCACCCCGAGGATCGGCGTGACGGGGGAGAACGGCACCCGGAACGAGCGAGGCGCCTCCGGTTGCCGCTTTCGCAGCAGCAGGACGGCGACGTTCACCAGCCCGAAGGCGAACAGCGTGCCGATGCTGGTGGCGTCGGCCAGTTTCCCGAGCGGGATGAACGCGGCCAGCGTCGCGACGAAGCCGGAGACCACCAGCGTGTTGATCCGGGGCGTGCCGGTCTTGGAGTCCACTTTGGACAGCGAGGCGGGGACAAGGCCGTCGCGGGACATCGAGAACAGGATGCGCGTCTGTCCGTAGAGGACGGTCAGCACGACACTGGAGATCGCCACGATCGCGCCGACGGCGAGCAACCCGGCCCACAGCGGATTGCCGGACACGGCGCCGAGCACGTGCGAGAGCGCGGCCTCCTGGCCGTCGAAGTCCTGCCACGGCAGGGCGCCGACCGCGGCCACGGCGACCAGGCAGTACAGCACGGTGACGATCGCGAGTGAGAGCAGGATCGCCCTCGGCAGGTCCCGTTGCGGGTTCTTCGCCTCCTCGCCCGCGGTCGAGGCCGCGTCGAAACCGATGTAGGAGAAGAAGAGTTTCGCGGCACCGGCGCTCAGCCCGGCGAGGCCGAGCGGCAGGAACGGGGTGAAGTTCGCCGCCCGCACCGCGGAGAACGCGATCGCGCAGAACAGCACCAGCGTGCCGACCTTGATCACGACCATGATCGCGTTGGCCCGCGCGCTCTCCTTCGCGCCGGACAGCAACAGGAACATGGCGAGCAGCACGACGACGATGGCCGGGACGTTGACGATCCCGCCCGAGCCCGGTGGCTGGCTGAACGCGTCGGGGATGGCGAAACCGAACGTCAGTCGCAGCAGTTCGTTGAGGTACTGCCCCCAGCCGACGGCCACCGACGCCACGGAGACGCCGTACTCGAGTACCAGGCACCAGCCGCAGACCCAGGCGACCAGCTCACCGAGCGTCGCGTAGGCGTAGGAGTAGGACGAACCGGACACCGGGATCATTCCGGCGAGCTCCGCGTAGGAGAGCGCCGAGAACAGCGCGGTGACACCGGCGAGCACGAACGACAGCACGACCGCGGGGCCCGCCACGGGGACCGCTTCGCCGAGCACGACGAAGATCCCGCTGCCCAGCGTCGCGCCGATGCTGAGCATCGTCAGCTGCCCGAGGCCGAGGGATCGCTTCAGCGTGCCGTGATCACTGTCGGCGATCAAATCGGCGACCGGTTTCCGCCGCACCGCCGCGGCTCGCAGAGTCATGCCGAGGACCGTATCTGCCGTGTTGAACACGCAGAACAGGAGATCGTTGCTTGGTTACCTGGATTACAGGTTATTCGTGAAGAATCGTTCTACCGGGTGGTCCCGTCGACCGGGCTGACCGCCGCGCCGCCGCTCGTCACCGCCAGTACCGTGTCGCCGCAGCGTACGACGTCGCCGGGTGCGAGCGGGACCGGCCCCGCGATCCGCTCGCCGTTGTGGAAGGTCCCGTTGCGCGACCCGAGGTCCACCAGGACGGTGCCGCCCTCGCCGACGGTGATCTCGGCGTGGGCGCGGGAAACGGCGCCGTCGTGCCGGAGCGCGACGTCGGCGCTCGCGTCCCGCCCGATCGCCAGCCGCCCGAGCGCGGGCAACTCCCGCAGACGCGCCCGCCCCGCCCCGTCGACCCAGGTCAGCGTCGGCCGCCCGGCCCCGGCGGCGCCAGGGGCGGCCACCCGCAGCAGGGTCGCCGTTCCGGCGTGGGCGAGTACCGCGCGTTCCAGTTCCCGCAGCGCCGGCCCCGGATCGACGCCCGCTTCCTCGGCCAGCACCCGCCGCGCCTGCCGGAACCGGTCGAGCGCCTCGGCCTGGCGTCCTTCCTGGTAGAGCGCGACCATCAGCTGACCCCAGAAGCGTTCCCGCAGCGGATGCTCGGAGACCAGGTCCTCGAGCTCCCGGACCAGGCCGGGGACGTCACCCGCGCGCAGATCCGCGGCGAGCCGCGCCTCCAGTGCCTCCCAGCGCATCTCCGCGTAGAGGCCGCGCGCGGGGTCGAAGGCGGCGTGATCCGGCAGGTCCGCGCAGAACGGACCCCGCCACACTGCGAGCGCCCGCCGGTATCCCGCCGCGGCACCTTCGCCGTCGCGTGCCCGCTCGGCCGCCCTCGCCCGGCCGATCGCGTCCTCGGCCTCGCGGATGTCGGCGTGGACGCCGAGAAGCCGGTAACCCGCCGGGCCGTGGAGCAGGGAGCCACCGTACGCACCCAGGTTCTGCCTCAGGTTGTGCACGTGGACCTGCACGGTGGCGCGGGACGCGGGTTTGCCGGTGTCGGAGTAGATCGCCTCCGCCAGCCTGTCCGCGTTCACCGGTGCCTCCCCGGCCGCGGCGAGCACGGCGAGGACCGCACGCGGCCGCAGGCCACCGGGAGTGGCGGGCACGCCGTCGACGACCAGCTCCACCGGTCCCAGCAGCCGCACCTCCACCGTCACGGGCCGATCATCCCAGGTTCCTCCGGAAGCTTGAAGCGAGCTTGAAGCGGGATGGGCTTAACTGACCGCCATGACCACATTGATCGCACTCGAAGACGTGGTGGACCGGCACGGGCGCGACGCGCTGTCCGACCCGATCGTCCTCACCGGCGCTCTACGCAGTCTTCCCGACCCGCCTCCCGACGGCGAGATCAACCTGCTCGCCGCGGCGGCGGGGGCGGGTGCGGCCCAGCGGATGCGCTCCGTGCTCGAAGACGGGGGCAGTCCCGCCGCGGCACACCGGGCCGCGACAGCGGCTTGCGGCGGTGACGCCGGTGCGAAGTGGGCGTGCGCGCAACTGGGCGCGGCACTCGGCTATCTCCCGAGGGACGCCTCCACCGACGAGCCGACCGCCGTCCTGACCGGGGAAAAGCCGAAGCGCGCCAAAGGGTTCGCCGTGATCGCCGGTGCCGTCGCGGCGGCGGTCCTCGTCGTGACCGTGGCGAACCTCGTGCTGGTCGGTGGCGACGAACCGAAGCGTCCCGCCGATCCGCCGACGGTACCGCCGTCGGGGTCCGAGACCACCACGTTGCCCATGGGCTCGGCGCCCCAGCGCGAATCCGCCCCGGCGCCGGTTCCCGAGGAGGCGGCCGCGGTCTTCAAGGACCCGAAGTTGCTCGCCGCCGCGAAGCCGTACCTCGATCATCCGGACGTCCGCTGTGAGGCGGCGAAATCCATCGTGAGTGTCCGGGAAACCGTCAACTGCGAGCTGGGTTCGGGCATCATCGCCAGCTTCCGCGTGCTGTTCTTCCCCGGCCAGCTCACCACTCTGCGCAAGGTGCTGCAGACCGACAACGACGGTGCGCGGCCGGGATCGATCCGGACGTTGCGCTGGGAGTACGTGCCGGGGCAGCCGGGTATCCGCGCGGGTATCCCGGCAGGCACCCCGCGTACCGGCGACGGCACCCGGATCCGTTTCCTGGAGCCGGAAAACGGCTACGCGCGGCTCTACTTCGACGAGGACGCCACCGGGGTCGCCGTCTACATGCAGGCGGGCACCGACGATCAGCAGGTGCTCCGCAAGTTCTGGGCGGACCCGGACGCGTGATGGAAGACCAAGACCCCCGGCTCGCCGAAGTCGTCCGCCGCTTCGGGCGCCACGCGCTGACCGACCCGGTGGCGCTCCGATCCGCCTTGGAGCAGTCCGGAAACGCCTTCACTCCAGCCGAAATCGACGCGCTCGTGGCCGCGTCGCTCGACCCCGGACAGACCGGCCCGCCGCTGAACCCCACCCGCGCGGAGAACCGGCTCACCTGGGGCGGCCGTCAGAACCGCACGACACGAGCGCTTCCCTCACGAGCACGCAGGAAGTGGCTTCTCGGCGGAGCGGTACTGCTGGTGGCCGCGCTCGCGACCGGAGTGGTGCTCTTCGTCCAGGGCGAGGAAGAGCCCGCGGCACCACCGCCGGACCGGTACGCGCTCGACCAGGTCGCCGGCCGCTACCGCGCGCTCGGTGCCCGCTTGCTCGACGGCGCGGTCCGGTGCGCCCAGCAGCCCGCGAAGCCCGGTGAGATGGAACGGGTCGGCTGCGACGCCGGGCTGTACGCCCTCACCCTGGTCACCTACGACGTGCCGGGCAGGCTCACCGAGTCCAGGGCGCTCGCGAGCGCCGCCGGAGCGGTGCGTTCGGCGGGCAATGCCGGTCAAGGCGCGGCCTTCGCGATGCGAGAACTCCCTTCCGGGGAATCGACGGTCTACTGGGACGTCGACAGTCCGCGTCCGGTCAGCGCGACACTGACGGCACGGAAAACCGGGCTTCCCGCCCTGGTGGAGTTCTACGACGCGCGTCAGTTCGGGGTGCTCAAGCGCCCGGAGGTGCCCGGGGCCGCGTTCTCCTCCGGGGCGCTGTGGGACTTCGCGCAGGCGCACGTGCTCAACGAGCAGTCCGCGAAATGCCAGGCGGTCCCCGCCACGACCGGCACCGCGGAGACGGTCAAATGCCCGTTGGCCGATGGCGCGATGCTGGTGTTCAGCTCGGCGTCCGACCACGACGCGCTGATCAAGCTGCGTTCGGAGAACTCGGCGAACGGCGGGGTGGTGCCCGGGAGCGTCGAGGTGCGGACCTGGAACCGCCTCGGCGGCCCGGTCGTCGGCCAGTTCATCCGGTTCGTCACGGCGGACGACCGCAGCCCGGCCATCTATTTCGACGACGACGCGACACTGATCTACGGCTGGTTCTTCGGCGCACCGGGCTCTTCGCCGGAGGCGCTGCTGGAGCGCTGGCAGCGCGGCTCGCGGTGACTCAGAGCCTGTCGGTGGAGCTGCGACGCGATCGCGGACGCGGGTTCACCAACGGACACTCAGCCGAACCGGATCGCCGCGAAGAAGTCCTCGACGGCGCGCAGATCGGCGGGATAAGGCGTGCCGAGGCGGCCGTCGAGCACCGACACGGTGGCGTGTTCGTCGTCGGTCCAGGCGTACCGGGTGGTCGTGCCGAGCACCGTGCACACGAGTGTGCCGCGGTGCCCGTCGCGCGACCACGACTGCTTGGCGGGCAGGTCGGCGGGGCATTTGCCGGCGGTGAGACCGGCCGGATCCGTCCCCGCGCCGGTGCGCAGGTAAGCGGTGGCCGCGTCGGCGTCGTCGAGGGCGGCGATCCGGAGTTCGCCGGTTTCACCGCCGGTCTGGCAGACGACCTGCGCACGGACCCCCTCATCGGCCGCCGCCACCGGTGCGCAGGTGAGCCCGGACGGCGTGCTGCGGCCGATCCGGTCGGCGGCGGGTGGCCCCGGCGCCATCAGGAAGACCGCCGCCAGCACGATCGCGATCACCAGCGCGGCACCGGCCACCAGACCCGCCACCAAACCGGTCCGGCGGCGGCGAGGCGGCTCGACGGCGACACCGGCGGGCAGCGCCTCGGCGCGGATGGCCCGGATCCGGTCGCGTACTTCACGCACCGTCGGACGGTCGCGGGAATCCTTGGCCAGCAACGACTTCAGTAGATCATTGACCGCGACGGTGCGCGGATCGCCGACCACCAGCTGCGGGATCGGTGCCCTGTCGTGCGCCACGATCACCTCGGGCTGGCTGCCGTGGTAAGGCAGCTCGCCGGTCAGCGTCACCCACAGCAGGCAGCCCACCGCGTAGACGTCCGAAGCGGCGGTGGCGGGTTCGCCGCGAAGACGTTCTGGCGCCATGTAACCGACGGTGCCGATCACGCCGCTGGTCTCCGCGCCGCGGTCGATCTCGGCCGACCGCGCGATGCCGAAGTCGCACAGATAGGCGAAATCCTCGTCGTGGTGCGCGGCGCGAGGCCGCAGCAGGACGTTGGCCGCCTTGACGTCACGGTGCACGACGCCGATCGCGTGCGCGTCACCGAGCGCTGAGACCACCTGGTCCACCACCGCCAGCGCCCGGTCCGGGTCCATCGGCCCGGTTTCGAGCACCTTGGCCAGGTCGGGCCCGTCGGCGAGTTGCATCGCCAGGTACAGGCAGCCGTCCACCTCGCCGTGGTCGTACACCGCGACGACATGCGGCGAATCGAGCCTGGCCAGCGCCGCCGCCTCACGGCCGAAGCGTTCGCGGTACACCGGGTCTTCGGCGTAGTGGGGTGGCAGGACCTTCAGCGCCACCGGTCGCCGCATGCGGTGCTGCCACGCGCGATAGACCACGCCCATCCCGCCGCGGCCGAGGATCCCGTCGATCCGGAACCCCCCGAAGTCCTCACCGACGCGCGGCGTCATGCGGTTCCCCAGTCACGCGAGAACTCTAACCCGCGCGATCGTCCCGGAGTTGCCGATCGTGCACTCTGCGCCAGATCAGCAGGGAAAGCACCGCGCCGCACAGGCAGAGGAACATGTCCCACTGCGTGTCCCACACGTCTCCCTGGGTGCCGAGGAAATCGTCCGCGCCCGCACCGGCGACCATCGCGCTGAGCCATTCCACGAACTCGAAACCGGCGGCGATCGTCACGCAGACGCAGACGGTCAGGAACGCGACCCAGGCACCGGGCCGCAACGGCGTCCGGCGCAGCAGCACCTCGCGCACGGCGATCGCCGGGACGAAACCCTGGACGACGTGGGCGAACCGATCGTAGTTGTTCCGCTGAGTGCCCATCAGCCCCTGCACCCATTCCCCGGCCGGGGTCTCCGCGTAGGTGTACTGCCCGCCGTAACACAGCACGATCGCGTGCAGCACCAGCAGCCAGCACAGCAGGCGGGTCAAGGGAAAACGTTTGCGCAGGGCCACCACCAGCGGCAGCCCGATCAGCACCCAGACGACTTCCAGCAGCCAGGTGCCGGGGGACCTGGCCAGGACACCGGTCACCACGAGCACGGCGACCACGGAGCCGGCCAGCAGGATCCCTTCCGTCCGGCCGACTCCGCGCACCATGCGTGGGACCCTACTGCGACGGGCCCCGGCTCGCTCAGTTCAGCTTGCGCATGTCGGCGGGCAGCCCGCCGCCGGCGTAGACGTCTTCGGCGAGCTTCGCCAGCGCGGTGAGCGCGACGTTCTGGCTGAACGGCCCGTAGGACACCCGGGAGACGCCGAGCTTCTGGGCGGTGGCCAGCGGGATCGATCCCGGGACGCCGATCAGGTTCACCTTGCGCTCGCCCAGCGCCTCGACCAGCCTGCCGACCTGGGTCTCGTCGAGCTTGCCGGGCACGAAGACGTTCGACGCGCCGGCGTCCAGGTACGCGCGGCCCCGGGCGATCGCGTCGGCCAGCACCTCCTCGGGGTCACGGTCGCCCGCCCGGAGGAAGGCGTCGGTGCGGGCGTTGAGCACGAAGTCGATCCCCGCGGACTGGGCGGCGGCGACCGCGGCCTCGACGGCCTTGACCGACTCGTCCAGCGGTTTCATCTGGTCTTCGAGGTTGCAACCGACCGCGCCCGCCTCGATCGCCCGGGCGACCGTGCCGCCCGGGTCGCCGTAACCGGCCTCCAGGTCCGCGGTGACCGGCAGATCGCCCGCCACCCGCACGATCAGGGCGACCTCGGAGATCATCTCGTCGCGGGGGATCACCTCGCCGTCGGGATAGCCACGGGCGGCGGCGATACCGTGACTCGGGGTGGCGAGCGCCTGCGTACCGGGCGTTTCGGCGACGACCTTCGCGGTGATCGCGTCCCAGACGTTGACGACGAGCAGCAGTTCGGGGGCGGCGTGCAATTCCTGCAGCCGGGTGGCCTTCTCGGCGATGGAAACCATGCCCTCAATCTAGAGGTTTCGCCCGGCGGCGCCGATTCCCTGTTACGCCCCGGCCCGGGGCCGCGACTGGTAGGGACAGCACTTCGAGGGAGGTCCCATGGAGCTGACGATCAACGCCGCAGGCGACGAACAAGCGCTGACCGAGTTCTACAGCTGGCTCCGCGACGACGCCGACGTGACCCGGTCCGCGACGATCAGCCTCGCGGGATCCCGGAGCACGGGGGAGATCGGGGACTTCGAGGTCATCTGCATGTCCATCGGTTCCCTGACCGGGCTGGCGAATCTGGGGATCGCTTGGGGCAACTTCCTGCGCTCCCGCAAGGAAACGCCTCCGTTCACGATCACGGTCGAGGGTGAGTTGACCACCGAACAGCGCGCCATGCTGCGAAACCTCGACCTTCCACTGTGGCCGGACGAACCGGACGGCGGCCGCCCGGCACGATCGGGTGAAACCGGGCGGTAAGCGCTAACGAAGTCGCTCACGCCGCTGCTCGGCCGTATCGACCGCTGGGCGAAGGACCACTGAAACACCTGGCTGCTTCGGACGGCTTCCGCCACGGTCGAAAGCAGGCGCGAGTCCCACCGAGGGGTGGTGACTTGCTGCCGTGCACCCCGAACGGACCGATCGGTGAAAGAGGCGGATGAGCTGGTGGACGTGCTCAACCTGGGCAGGCTGGAACGCGTGCCCGAGGCCACCATGGGTGTGTCCTTGGCCGAGTGCGTGCCGAGCCGGTTGGAGATCCTGCCGGTGCGGGGCACGATCCGGGACATCGCGGGCTTGCCGGATGACACCGCGTACGTTCGGCGGGACCACGACGACTCCCTTCGCGCGAAGGTCGCGCCGGTCGTCGGAGGGGCGAGCGGGATCGTCACCCTCATCAGCGAATCGACGGCGGGCAAGAAGCGCTCCGCGTGGGAAGCGATCCGATGGACACGGCCGGGGGAGCCGGACCCCTGGATGGCCGACTGGTGGTTGATGCCGAGCATCAGCCCCAGTGATCCGCGCGAGTTGCTGGACTCGCTCGGAAAGGTCGGGCCGCGAACGGCCATCTGGCTGCCGAAGGCCGAGCGCTACTTCAAGGAACCCGGCGCCGGCGTCGGCAACAAGATCGCGAAGGTCCTCCGGGAGCTGCTTCACGATGCCGAGCGCGGGCCGGTGCTGATCATCACGACGCTGCGCACCAAGTTCTGGCGGTTGCTGACGGCGCAGCCCTCGGAGGGCAAGGATCTCTTTCCCCATGTTCGCCTGCTCTTGGCGGGCAGCAGCGTCGTCGTGCCCGACACGTTCAGCGGCGTGGAGGAGGACAGGGCCCTGTCGTGCGCCGATCCGCGGCTCGCCGAAGCGGTCTCGCGTGCCGAGGCGGGACGCGTGATCCAGTACCTCGTCGACGTTCCTGACCTTCAGGAGCGCTACGACACGGCAGGCGCGGGCGAGCGGGCGATCCTCGACTGCGCGGTCGACGCGCTCGTCGCCGCGCACGGTCCGTGGCTGCCGCTCGACCTTCTCGAGGCGGGTTCGGCTCTGCATCTGTCTTCGGGGGCGCGTAGTGGCCTCGGCGACCGATGGTTCTCCGACGCGATCGACGAACTGACCCGTCGAGGAAACGGCGGGCGGAGCGTCCTGGTCGAGCGTGAGGCGGCGGGCGGCCCGCGGTTCTACCGGTTCGACGACTACCTCGAACGCAGGCAAGTGGCCGACATCGCCCGGCCGCGCCTGCCTGACAAGCGCCTCTGGGACGTCTTGATTCGCCACGCGGGCCGGACGAGCCTGTCCGCGATGGCCCAGGAGTGTGAAAGGCGGGGCCTCCTCGAACAAGCGGCCCGCTTCTATCTCCGGGCTGCGAAAGAAGGCGAGGAAAGGGCCCGGCTCGATCTGGCGGGACTGCTGAGCCGTGCCGGTCGTATCGACGAAGCGCTCGAACAGTACGCCCACTTCGACGCCGGCCACGACGCGAAGATCGCCGCGGCCGAGATGCTGCTGTCGGCCGGGCGGCCGGAAGAAGTCGTCCACTGCCTCGCGAGACTGGTCGAGCGGCGGCACAAGCGTGCGACCACCCTGACGGCCATGGCGTACAACGATCTGGGGCGGCGGAAGGACGCACTGCGCCTTTACGGCGACCTCGCGCAGCACGGCGACGGCACGGCCGCCGCCGTCGCCGCCGACATGCTGGCCGTCACCACCGGTGTGCCGTCGGCGGTGGAATGGCTGATGTCCCTGGACAACCACAACAGCCCGGAGATCCTGCGAGCCGCCGCGGACATGCTCACGGATCACCAGGAGATCAAGTACGCCCTGGACACCCTGGAGAGCCTGGGCGTCGCGGGCAAGCATCACGCCTACCTGCTCGGCGCGGAGATCCTGGTCGCGCACCATCTCCTCGAGGACGCACTGGACTGGAGTGAGACGGCGGTCGACTGCGAGGTCCCGGGCGCACTGGCGTCCGCCGCGCGGATCAACGCCTTGGCGGGCTTCTTCGATGTGGCGATGACGCATGCGGTGAACGCCTCGGCGAAAGGGAACCCCGAGGCGTTCACCGCGGTCGGTGATGTTCTCGCCGCCAAGGGGCTGATAAGGCGCGCGCTCGAGTGTTATCAGCAAGCCATCGACGAGGGCGACGAATCCGCCCTGGCGAAAGCTGCGGAGGTGTCGGCGGCCGCGGGGTGGACGGCCGAGGCCATCGGATTTTTTCGCCGCGCCCAGCGGTTCGAACGGGCACCGCGGCCTGAAGACCTGGCCACTGCGCTGTGCCGGGCAGGGTGCTACAAGGAGGCTTTCGAGTGGTACGTCAAAACCGTCGACCTTTCGACTCCGGACATTCTCGTCCCGCTCAGTGACTTCCTGCTCCACGAAGGGGCCATCGCCCACGTGGTGAACAGCTATTCGCGGCAAGCCGACGTCGGCAAGGGGCAGGCCTTCTGCTGGGTCGCCGAAGGACTGGTCGCGGCCGATCGGGTGGAAGCGGAGACCGACACGCGTCTGTTCGAGCGGAGTCTCGGGCCGGTCGCGGTGCGGGGCAAGAAACTGACCGCGGCGGTGGACGCCTTCACGACCGCGGTGGCCGAGGGATACGCGCCCGCGCGTATGCGCGCCGTCGAGGTGCAGTTGGACCTGCACCGTTCCTACGACGCCAAACGCCTTCTCGAAAAATGTGACGCCGCTGATCCGCGTTACGCCCATAATCATGTGCTCGCGCTGGCGGTCGAAGGGGAATTCGAGAAGGCGCTGGCAGAACTCGAGAAACAGCTCGCGAACTCCGACACGGCGGCCGTCGCCTCGGTCGCGATGTCGCTCCTGGAGCGAAAAGAACACCGGGAGAAGGGGATCGCCCTCCTCGAAAGGGGCATCAGCGCCGGTGACGTGAAGTCTCGCGTGTGTCTCGCCGATCAGCTGCGTCGTGAAGCCCGCTACACCGATGCCCTGGATCACTACCTCATCGCCCTGGCCCATGGGCATACCGAGGCGTGGGGAAGCATCGAAACACTCTTCGCGAAGATGAAGGACCGCAGCGGTCGCCTCCGGTTGCGCAAGTACGGAGTGACGCCCGACGGTACGGTCTCGCCGCCCTGGTCCGTGAACACGCTCGAGTGAACTGTCTCAAGCGCCGCTTCCCAGCCACCGCAACGTTTCCAGCGCGACGGCCACGTCCACCGCGTTCTCCGCCAGCGGCCGGGGGAGTAGTTCGTCGGCCCGAGCCAGCCGCCGGACGACGGTGTTCCGATGGGTGTAGAGCCGCTCCGCGGTCCGCGTCGTGTTGCCCAGTTCGTGCACGTAGGCCCGCACGGTCTCCCGGGTCTCGGCGTCGGCGTGGCGGAGTTCGCCGAGGGTGTCCGCGATGAATTCGTCCGCCTGCGCCGGATCGCCGGTGAGCAGGGCGAGTAGCTGGATGTCCTGGTACCGCGCGATCTGCTGCGGCGAGGTGAGCCGGGCGAGCATCCGCTGGGTGGCGGCGGCGTCCAGATGGCTGCGGCGGAACCCGTCGATCCCGCTGCCGGGCCGTCCCAGCGCGATCCGGACGCCCGCGTGCGGCGCGAGGTCTTCGGCGAGCCGGTCCGCGCGCGGCGGGGTCCGGCCGGGCAGCCAGACCCACAGGGCGGCGGCGCTGGCGACGACGGTCAGCCGGTGTGAAGCGCCGCTCGCCCGCATGAGCGTCTCCGCGGCGGTTTCGAGTTCCTGGGACGACGGTGTCGCCGAGCCGCTCCAGACGATCGCGGCCGTATGCGGGCCGGCGAGCGGGTAGCCGAGCTGGGCTTCGGCCCGTGAACGGCTGATGGGCGCACCTTCCAGCAGCAGCGTGACCGTGGCCCGCCGTTCGGCGTGGGCGCCGCGGGTCAGTTCCGAGCGTTCGGCGGCCATCCTTTCGGACACCGCGGCGACGGTGTCCTCGATGAACGTGGTGATCGACAGCGACGAGACGTCCAGCAGTTCGCGGAGCAGGACCGGGTCCGACGTGAGGTCGAAACAGATCTCGATCCACCGGCGCCAGGCGACTCCCTGCGCCCGCCGGTAGGCGTCGAGGCCGCCGGAGTCGAAGCCGCGGCGCACCATGTCGCGAGCGCCGTCCAGTACCTCCCGGTTCAGGTTGGCGGCGACCCGTTCACCGGGGCGCTGCACGTTGGCGGCCGCCCAGTGCAGCAGATTCGCCAGATTGGCGCGTTTGGTCCCCTCGGTGAGCACGGGGTCCTCGGCGACCGCGCGCATACTGTCCCCGCCGAGCGAGGCCTCGTGCAGCTCCTCGATCCATTCGGCACGCGGATGCAGCACGATCTCCGCGCCCCGCCGGAAGAGGTCACGCGCCTCAGGTGAGAGGGTCGGCCACGGTGATGCGGCACTTTGCACCATCCATACATCATGATGGTGCAGATAGCGCTAGCGCAATTCCCCGCCCGACCCGCATCGTGGAGGGAACCGAGACGAGGCTGGAGTACCGCATGACGACGAGCACCCCCGTCGAGCACCTCGACGTGGTCATCATCGGTGCCGGGATTTCCGGGATCGGGGCCGCGCGCTATCTGAAGACCGAGAACCCGGGCAAGACGTTCGCCATCCTGGAGGCACGCGGCGCGTCCGGCGGCACCTGGGACCTGTTCCGCTACCCGGGTATCCGGTCGGACTCCGATCTCCACACCTTCGGCTACGAGTTCAAGCCGTGGCGGGACAAGCAGTCCATCGCCGACGCGCCCCGGATCCTGTCGTACCTGCGCGAGACGGTCGCCGAGAACGGCCTCGAGCCCGCCATCCGCTACCACCACAAGCTGCTCTCGGCCGCCTGGTCGAGCGACGAGGCCCGCTGGCTGCTCGAGATCGAGCGGACCGACACCGGTGAGCGCACCAGCCTCAGCGCGGGCTGGGTGTTCAACGCGGGTGGTTACTACCGCTACGACGAGGGCTTCACCCCGCGCTTCGAGGGCCGGGACCGGTTCACCGGCACGATCGTGCACCCGCAGCACTGGCCGGAGGACCTCGACTACGCGGGCAAGCGGGTCGTCGTGATCGGCAGTGGCGCCACCGCGGTCACCCTGATCCCGGCGATGGCGGGCACCGCGGCGCACGTGACGATGCTGCAGCGCACCCCGACCTACGTCATGCCGGTGCCGCGCGAGGACAAGATCGCCAACGGCCTGCGCAAGATCCTCGGCGAGGAGCGGGCGTACGCGCTCACCCGCCGCAAGAACATCCGCAAGGGACTGGCGGTCTGGCAGTTCTGCCAGAAGTTCCCGAAGACCGCGCGCGGGCTCATCCGCTACGTCAACAAGAAGCAGCTTCCCCAGGGCTATCCGGTCGACGAGCACTTCAACCCGCCGTACGACCCGTGGGACCAGCGGCTGTGCGCCGTGCCCGGCGGTGACCTGTTCGCCGCCATCCGCAGGGGGCAGGCCGACGTCGTCACCGACAAGATCGCGACCTTCACCGAAAAGGGGATTCTGCTCGAATCCGGGCGCGAGCTGGAGGCGGACATCATCGTCACCGCCACCGGCCTGAACCTCCAGGTGTTCGGCGGGGCGAAGCTCAGTGTCGACGGCAAACCGGTGAACCTGCCGGAAACCGTCGCGTACAAGGGCATGATGCTTTCGGACGTGCCGAACGCCGCGTTCGCGATCGGCTACACGAACTCGTCGTGGACGCTCAAGATCGGCCTGCTGTGCGAGCATTTCTGCCGTCTGCTGGCGCATATGGACGCCCACGGCTACGACGTCTGCCGTCCCGTCGTCGCCGACCCGGACATGCCGACGAAGCCGTTCCTGGACTTCGCCGCCGGATACGTCCAGCGAGCCCTCGACCAGCTCCCGCGCCAGGGTGACCGCATGCCGTGGCTGACGTCGATGAGCTACCACTCGGACATCAAGTTGCTGCGCGCGGACGACATCACCGATCCGGAGTTGCACTTCTCCCGCGTCGAGGCCCGGGAAGCGGTGAGCTCGTGACCGACAGCTTCGCCGAGCTGCCCGGCGGCCCGAAGATCTGTTACCGCGAAGACGGCCCGGCCGACGGTGTGCCGCTGGTGCTGATCGCCGGCCTCGGCCTGGATCTCACGTCGTGGCCGCGGGAAATGATCGATGGTTTCACCCGCCGCGGCTTCCGCGTCATCCGGTTCGACAACCGGGACGCGGGCTGCTCGGAGCGCATCAAGGCGCCGAATCCCGGCAAGCTCCGGCAACTGCTGGCCAGGCCGCTCCCGGATGCCTACGACCTGGGCGACATGGCGGCGGACACCGTCGGCCTGCTGGACCACCTGGGCGTCGAGCAGGCGCATCTGGTCGGCATGTCGATGGGCGGCATGATCGCGCAGACCGTCGCCGCCCGGAAGCCCGGCCGGGTCCTGTCGCTGACGTCGATCTTCTCCACGACCGGGCACCGCCGCGTCGGGCAGCCCGCGAAGTCGACGCTGGTGCGCATGGCGAGGCGGCCCGCTCAGACGGTCGAGGAATCCGTGGCCGGGCACCTGTCGCTGATGGGCCACCTCGGTTCGGCCACGTTCCCGCTGGACAAGGACGTCGAAACGGCGTGGGCCGAGGGCCTGTGGGAACGGGCCGGGGGACGGCGCGCCCGCAGCGGCATCGCCCGCCAGATCGGCGCCATCCAGGCCAGCGGCGACCGCACCGCCGAACTCGCCCGCATCACCTGCCCGACGGTCGTGGTCCACGGCGACACCGACCGCATGGTCCACCACAGCGGCGGGCGGGCGACCGCCAAGGCCATCAGGGGCGCCCGCTACGTCGAAATCCCCGGAATGGGCCACCACATCGCCCCGGACCTGGTCGAGCGGCTCGTCGAGCTGACCGCCGAACTGGCCCTCGACCCGGCAGGAGAAACCCGATGAGCGGTGTTCGCGGCAAGGTCGCCGTCGTCACCGGTGCCGGTTCCGGCATCGGCCGTCAGCTGGCGCTCGAACTCGCGCGGCGCGGAGCCCGGCTCGCGGTGTCCGATGTGGACGAAACCGGACTGGCCGAAACCGTCGCCCAGGTCAAAGCCCTTGGCGTGGAAGTGCAGGGTGCCGCGCTGGACGTCAGCGACCGGGCGGCGGTGCTGGAGTACGCGACCGCCGTCGCTGGGCAGTTCGGTGTCGTGCACCAGATCTACAACAACGCGGGGATCGCCGGCGGCGGGCAGACCGTGCTCGACGCCGACTGGGAGCTGTACGACCGCACGCTCGCGGTCAACCTCTTCGGCGTCATCAACGGCACCAAGGCCTTCCTGCCGCATCTGATCGACTCCGGCGACGGCCAGGTCGTCAACATCTCCAGTCTCAACGGTTTCCTGGCCCAGCCGACACTCAGTGCCTACTGTGCCAGCAAATTCGGCGTCCGCGGGTTCACCGAGGCCCTGCGCACCGAGATGATCGCGGCCGGACATCCGGTGCGGGTGACGGTCGTCCACCCGGGCGGGGTCAAGACCGGTATCGCCTCGGCGGCGTTGAAGGAAGCCGAGGCCCGCGGGATCGAGCCCACCGCCGAACAGCGGGAACGCGTCCGGGTGTACAACGAAAAGCTGCTGAAGATGCCTGCCGACCAGGCCGCCCGCATCATCGTCGACGGCGTCGAGGCCGGGAAGCCGCGGGTGCTCGTCGGGAACGACGCGAAACTGGTCGACCGGCTCGTCCGGCTGCTCCCGCGGCGGTACCCGAAACTGATCGTCGAGTTCGAGCGGCGGCGTCTCGCCCGCTAGGCGTCGACGCTCCGGTGCCCGAACAAGCCGAGCAGCCAGGTGTAGCGGACGGCTTCGCGAGCCTGTTCGTACGCGTCTTCCGTGCCGATCCAGATGGCCTGAGTGATCAGTTCGATGGTGGCGGCGACGACCGTGCGTGCCGTGAACGGCGGCGGTGACGGCAGCGAGGGGTCGGTGGCACGCAGCCAGCTCGCCGTCCGGTCGAAGACGGCTTCCCCGGCACGCAAGGTGTTCTCCCGTACTTCGAGGCCCGCGTCGCCGAGCGCGTAGATCTCCAGCAGGACGGCACGGACGGCGATGGGGCGCCGGTGCACGTAGTCGACGAGGAAGTCGCAGCAGGCGGCGACGGCGTCCAGCGGGGTCGCGGCCTCGGCGCCCGCGGCGACGCCCTGGCTGATGAACTCGGTGGTGACCTCGCGGTAGGCGGCGAGGAACGCGTCCTGTTTGCCGGTGAACTGTTCGTAGAACGAGGTCCGGGACACCCCCGCCGTGGCGGTGATGTGGCCGACGGTGGTGGCGACGTAGCCGCGCTTGCCGGTGTTCTCCAGAACGGCGTCGATCAGCCGGGCGCGCTGGGTTCCGGCGACCTCGTCCCGGCTCAGGTTGTGCGGCCCCTTCGGCAGCTTGCGGTGCTCGGTCACGTGCGGCACCGTACCGGTCCGGAAGTCCGTGAAGGCCTCCTCAAGGGACCCAGAGTCCCTCAAGGAGGCCTTCACGGACACGCGGGGTCAGCTGACCGGCACCTCCGGGGCAAGGGAGTTACCGGGGGCGATCTTCCCGCAGCTGGTCGGGGCCGCCTTGCCCGCGAACCGGTCGTTGAGCCAGCCGATGGCCTGCGGCGCCCAGGCGACGGCCGCCCCGACGTGGCTCAGCGTGTTGTACTGGTCGTACTTGATCGACTTGTTGCCGGTGTCGCAGTACTGCCGCGCGAGCGAGCGAGCGCACGTCACCGGCGACCATCACCCCGTCGCCGGTCCCGATCCCCGGGGGATTGCCGAAAGTGCCTTCCACGACACCGTTGTTGCCCTGCGCGATGTAGCCGGGCACCGTGGGTGTCGGGGCGGAACCGAGGTTGATCTTGTTGACGGCCTCGACGTACGGCAGCACCTTGTTCGGGTTGACGTACTCGGGCTTGACGAATTTCTCCCACGTCAGCCCGGGATACCGGCCGAGCGCGTCGACGATCGACGCCTTTTCCATGTCCTTGAGCACCTGAAGGCCGTAAGAATTCGCGTACGGCTTGAGATCGATGTCGAAGGATCGCGAGACGCCGATGAGCGCCATCGGAATGACCCCGGTCCACGCGACGCTGCCGTTGACGTACTTGAGGTTGTGCGACGGCTTGACGAGCACTCCGCCTTCGGTGAAACCGACCAGGTTCTTGTTGACCTCGGGCGCGTAATCCGGCGCGAGCGCGGCGGCCCAGCCCGTCGCGATGGCACCACCCGAATACCCGATGAGACCGAACCGGGTCTTGTCGTTCATCCCGGTTCCCGGAGCCCGCGTCGCGGCACGGATCGAATCCAGGGTGTTCGTCCCGTATTCCGGCCCGGCGGCGAAGTTCGCCTTCTGGCCTTCGGTGTCGGGAATGACGACGTTGTAGCCCAGCAGCAGGGCGGGCGCGATGAACAGCGACTCCGCGTTGGCGATCAGGCCGCCGAGCGAGACGTCACCGGCGATCGCCCGCGACGGGCCGTGTTCGGGGTTGAGCGAATCGTAGAACGATTGGTACGAAACGGCTTTCGTGCTGTCGCCGGTGAGGCTTCGCAGCACCGAAGTGACGTTGGCGGACGGCTTCCCTTGCGCGTCGGTGGACCGGTACAGCAACTGGGTCACCTTGAGCGGCGTGGAAATGCCGATGACGTGGTAATTGAGCGTCCGGGTCTTCAAAACGGCACCGGGACTGTACGACGACAATGGTTCGCTGCCGTCGTAGCTGTAGAACGGGTCGGTGGCGGGGGCGGCGGAGGCGGCGGGCGCGGCGGCGAAACCGACGATGAGGGCGATCGCGACGGCTAGCAGACGAGCGGGCTTTCGGGTCATGACTCCCCTTTGAATCATGAAGTGGATCACGTTTGGATGCCCGGAACCTACCAGCCGGTAACCGATGGTGTACAGACCCGTACATCATTGATCGCGCGATTTCGACGTTTCTTTTACTCGCGTTGGGACGGAGCACGGCTCGGAAAGGGTGCGGGTTGTGATCCAGCACAAAAACGGCAGTGCGCGGCGCGCGGGTGGGGGCGAGCGATCGCACCCTGGCGCGGCTCTCCGAAGCCGATCTCGGCATGACCTTCCCGCGATGGCGCACGCCTGCGGCCGGTGAACGCGAAAGCGGGGCCGGTCCACAAAGGACCGGCCCCGCTGTTCGTTCGGTTCTTACGCCTCGCTACGGCGACGGCGCACCAGCAGCACCATCAGCGCACCCGCGCCGAGGAGCGCGCCGCCGATGATCAGCGGCATGGTCGCGGAAGCACCGGTGTTGGCCAGCTCGTCGCCGCCACCCGATTCGGCGCCACCGGGGGTGGCGGGGGCCGGGGTTTCGGTGACGGGCGCGCCGCCCTGCTTCCAGTTCGCGGTCGCGTTCGCGACGACCGAGGTCTTCTCGGACTCCGCGACGATCAGGGACTGCGCGGGCACCTTGGCGTAGTTCTCGCCCACGAACAGGCGACCGGTGTCGAGGCGGCCGCTCACCTTCAGCGCGAACGAGCCGGAGCCGTCCTTGGCGTCCTTGGGGACGTCGACGTAGACCTTGGTGCCGTCCTTGATGGCGGCGGCCTTGATCTCCTTGCCGTCGGCGTCGGTGACCTTGACGCCCTCGGGCAGCTTGCTCGTCAGCTCGGTGATGTCACCGTTGGTGGCGATGCTGAACGGGCCGATCTTGGAGCCGGTCGCGCCCGAGGCCTTGGCCGGGCCGATGTCGAGGGTCGGCTTCGGCTGCTGTCCGATGCCGACGTTCTGCTTGCCCGTGAGGTAGTCGTAGACGGCCAGCACGTCGGCGGACTCTTCGGCGCTCTCGTAGGGCAGCGGCTTCTTGCGGTCGAGGTTCTTGCCGTCACTGAAGTGCCAGACGGCGGCCTGCGTCGCGGTCACGGCCTCCTCGACGGACAAACCGTCGGTCAGCTTGACGTCCTTGCCGAGCGCGCCCTCGAGCGCCTTCACGGCGACGGCCGGGTAGCCGTGGTGCAGGACCCAGTTGATCTTGGAGCTGTTCTTGTTGAACGGCGAAGCGGCGTCCGGGTACTTGTTCCACGGACGTTCGATCATGTCCTGATCGGTGCGCATGTCGACCTCGACCTGCACGCAGTACATCTTGAGCTTGCTGCCATCGGACAGCTTCAGCCCGAACAGCTTCGTGACGTAGTGCTGCCCGCCCTCGAAGTTGACGCTGAAACCATCGGTGCCGGAACCTTCGACGACCCGGCCCCGCGCCGCGCCGTCGTCGGCGAGGGCGGCCGGAGCGGCCATCGTCAGCGCGACGGCCGCGGTGGCCACCGCGATCCCGCCACGAACCAGAACTGACCTGCCGTGCATGTGTCTCCTATCCGGATACGGACCACGAATGCCAGCGCCGCATGCGACCACAGGCCCCGACCGCAACGGCTCGCCCGATCGGGGGATGACTAATCCCATCGAGCGAGAGCGGAGCATACAGAAGTCTCACATGTGGCTACTCAGGGGTATGGCTGATGTCCGATTTGCCCGCCGATACGAGTGAACGACCGGAAAACGATCTTGGGCGAGTGGGTGGCCTGCCGCGCGTGAATCCCGCGGTCGCCACGGCGCCGCGGCGTGTGGTCCAGGGGTGGCCTGAGGCGTGGGTGATCGAAGGGGAGTGGCTCGAAAAGAAATTGTCCGGCAGGTCATGGAGCGGCTTGCCGAATCGATTCCGGTACCCTTTTCCTTACCGGCGGATCTTCTTTCCGTTGTGTTCGCTCTTTCGCTTGCCCGCGAGCGGAGAAGTGGTCGCCGGTGGGTGGAGTGTCGGAGGTCACAGTATGTGGCGATATGCCCCGAGCCTCCTGCGTTCAGGTGTATCAAGCGTTTGTGACGGGGTTGTCGCCTTGGTTCTTTCGGGTAGATGTCCCTGCCTTGCCGGGAGGGGCACCGCTCGGCGCGGTAGACAGGGAGGTTCGGGGATTCCCGGGGTGGACGTGGCGGTGTGGCACGACGAGGATCCGTGCCCGGTTGTTGCGCGGATAAAAGAATATGGCCGTGTGGGGAGACACGAGCATGCGATCTTTGGCACGTGACCCGCGACTTTTTTCGTCGTGGACTTCTGTTCTCGAAGGTGAAAAATCGCGTTTGCGCAATTCGCGCTCGAATCGCCGCCGGTCGGGGTGCGGTCATGGGAGATGACGGCGCCTCGACGACGGTCGCGCGGTCGCCATCCGGTACTCCGATTCCCCGGCAGTTGCCGCCTGTCCCCGCGTATTTCACGAGCAGGACCGCTGAACTCGAAGCGCTCGACTCCGCCGCGGCCGGCCGGGAGGACGCCTCGGCCGACCGGTCGCCCGCGGTGACCGTGGTGGTCGGGCCCGGCGGGGTGGGCAAGACCGCGCTCGCGGTCACCTGGGCGGTCCGGAACGCCGGACGCTTCCCGTCGGGGCAACTGTATGCGGATCTGCGCGGGTTCTCGCCGGAGACGGCCGTGCCGCCCGAAGACGCGCTCGGAGCGTTCTTGCGGGCACTCGGGGTCTCTCCGGAGCGGGTTCCGGTCGAACTGGCCGAACAAGCGGCGTTGTTCCGGACCACCACCGCGGGGATGCGACTGCTGCTGGTGGTGGACAACGCGATCTCGGCCGCCCAGGTGCGGCCGCTCATCCCGGCTTCGTCGGGCTGCGTCGTCGTGGTCACCAGCAGGCTGAGGCTGGACGGCCTGCACGCCGAGGGCGCCCGGTTCGTCGACATGGCGCCTCTGCCGGAGAAACACGCCGTCGAGCTGTTGACGCGTTCGGTGGGCGAGTCGAGGGTCGCCGGTGAACTTTCGGATGTGACGACCCTGGCGGCCCTGTGCGGCCGCCTGCCGATCGCGCTCCGGGTGGCCGGTGCGAGGTTGGCGTCGCGGCCGACGTGGCCGGTGGCCAGGATGGTGGCGGAGCTCCGTGACGAACGGCTGCGTTTGACGAAGCTGTCGCCGGTGGGGGAGGCGTCGTTGACGGCCACCTTCGATTCGTCGTATTCGGCGTTGTCGCCGCACGCGGCCAGGCTTTACCGGCTGGTCAGTGAGTATCCGGGCCTGACGGTCGAAGTGGGAGCGGCGGCCGCCGCGCTGCGTGTTTCCGGCACCGAGGCCGCGGACGGACTCCAAGAGCTGGCGGACGCCAGCCTGCTCGAAGAGATCCGCGAGGGCGGCTATCGCTTCCACGATCTGGTGCGGCTGCACGCACGGGCGCTACCCGACGACGAACGGTTCGAAGTCGTTCCCCGTATCGCGACCTGGTACCTGCACCGGATGACGCGGGCGAACATGGTGGTGATCCCGATGCGCTGGCGGGTCAGTACCGTGCGCGCCCGCTACGAGGATTCGCCGGCGTTGTTCGCCACCGGTGCCGAAGCCCTTGAATGGCTGGACGAACGGCTGCCGGACATCATCGCGGTGCTGGAAGAGACGTCCGCGCTGCGGCAGGACGAGCTCGCCTGGCAACTGTGCGAAGCCCTCTGGGAACTCTTCCTCTACCGCAAGCACTATCAGCTTTGGATCCGGACGCACGAGGCCGGCATCGCCGCGGCACACCGGTGCGCCCACGCGATCGCCGAAGCACGGTTGCGCTGTCAGCTGGCCCGCGCCTACCTGGATCTAGGACGGTTCGAAGCTGCCGAAAGCGAATGCCTGAAGGCCGTGGAGCTGGCGAAGGGAGCCGGAAGCCGCCACAACGAGTCCGTGGCCCTGGACCAGCTGGGCATGGCGGCGCAAGGTCGTGGCGACTTCGAGCGAGCGGTCGAGCTCTTCGGCCAGAGCCTCGTGATCGAAGGGGAACTCGGGATCGACCGCGGCGTCGCCCAGCGGCACCGGCGGATCGGCGAGGCGTTCCTGCAGGCGGGCCGGACCGCCGACGCCGCCCGGCACCTGCGCCTCGGGCAAGAGCTGTTCAAGGACATCGGCGATGTGAAGGGCGAAGCCGAGCTCACCCTGTCGCTGGCGCGGATCGACGCGCGGGCGGGCGAGATCACCGCGGCGAAGCGCGAGCTCGAACGCGCCGCCGCGGTGTTCGACGAGTCAGGTTCGGCCGTCTATCAGTCCGATGTGCTGGTGGCGTTCGCCGAGGTCGCTGAGCTCGAGGGCGATTTCGGCGCCGCTCGTGGCCATCTGATCAAAGCGCTGGACCTGTGCGGTCCGACCGGCGGGCTGCGGGTGGAACGGGCCCGTGCCCGGTTGGCCGCCTTGGACGCACGGCGCGATCACCCGCAGCAGCCGGAGCCGGCGTCCGGCGAGTGACCACAGATAGGCCCCCGCGCCCGCCAACGCGGCGGACTCGCACGGGATGACGATCAGGTCTCCCGCGCGGTCGCCGACAAGACAGCGCCCCGCGGAACCCGCGACGGCGACGATCGTGAGACCGGGCAGCCGGTCGAAGTCGCTCGCGATCACGCCGCGGGCGTCCGCGACCGCGTGCGGCCCTGAGTGGACGAGCACGTCGGCGAGAGAGGTGCGGGTCCCGTCGTTCGCGCCGGACAGGAGGAACGAGGTTCCCGCGGCGTCGATCCGACAGTTCCCGGCAGTGACGCGCAACCGCGCTACAAAGGCCAGCACGGCAGCACCTCCGCCATCGGCACAGGGGACACCGGGACCGCTCTGCCGGGTTCGGGCAAACCGAGAAGCCGGTACATCTCGGCGCGCAGGATCGCTCCGGCGCGGCCAGGCCGGGACGACAGCAATCCGCGAACGTGCTCGGCCACGCCGACGGACTCCGCCTCGCGCAGCAAAGGGCGAAGAGTGCTGCCGGGTATCCAGCGGGGCGCGTGTTCGGCGATGACCGCGCTGGGCGTGCCCGGCAGCAACGGCTCGGTGCCGTCCACGGCCAAGAGCACCGGTTTGCCGATGGCCGCCGCGTAACCGGTCACGGAGCCGTAGTCGCCGATGACATGATCGGCGGCGATCAAGGCGGCTCGCCAACTCCCTTCGGGGCGCAAAAGCTCGAGCCCGGACCGCAGACTGTCGGCCAGCCAGCTGCGAATCTGCCAGCGGCTGTGGTGCGCCCAGATCTGGGGATGAAGGACACCGAGCACCCGGAAGTCCTCGGGGGGAAGTTCGCTGAGCACCCGTTCGAACAGGTCGTGATGGCGTCCGAAGGCCGAGCGATCGGACCAGGTCGAGGTGACGACCACCAGCCGCCGGTCGTCGGTCACGCCGAGACCTCGCCGGTAGTGATCGCGGAAGGGAAGGCTGGCGACGAGCCGATCCAGCGCGATGTCACCCGCGACGACAGCGGTGGGGACCGCGCGAGGGCAGGTCTCGGCGAGGACGTCCCGCTCGCGGTCGTGGACGAGCACGATCGAGTCGGCGCGCACTCGTCCTTCCCGCATCAGCTGACCCGCGTCGAGCCCGACTTGGGGACTCCAGCCGGACCCGGCGTCCGGGGGCCGCCACGGCCGGTACTGGCCGAATCCTCCGCCGTGGGGGACCAGCAACACCGGCCCCGCGACTTCGTCGATGCCACGCTGGCTGGCGGCGAGGACGAGGTCGTATTCACCGCGCTTGGCCTGTGCCCAGGGCAGGACTATTCCCCCTTGGGCCGCCACGAAGTCGTGAGTGGCGCGCCACGATTCCCACTCCGGAACGGTGAAGGTCGACTGGACACGGTGGTCGGCCTCGAAGAGCGGGAGCAGATCGAGGAGCCGATTCCCGGCGACGATGTGCGGAATCATCACCAGCACGGATTTGACGCCCTTGCGTGTCGCCCAGTGCTGATCGGCGTCGTCCACCGGACTGTGGACCCACGATGACTCGGTCATGAAATTCCCCTCGCTCGAACTCCGGTATCCGCAGTCAGCATGGGAGCGATCGTGGAGAAAAGGGCTTCGGCCGGTTGTCAGTTCATTGACAGATGATCAACGGTGATCGCCGAAGTTTGACAATTAAGCCGATGACCTGGCCTTATGCGCGGACTGGTGGAAAAATGATCCGGCGGGACAGGGGTGGCGAACCCGGGTTCGCCATGGGGAAGGGGCGCACTCGTGGAAATCGCTTTCGGAATTCTCGGGCAGACGGCCATGCTAATGCACGGGAATGTGGATGTGAACTGGGCGGGTCCCCGGCCGAGACAGGTGCTGACCGCGCTGCTGACCGCGCCGAACCGCCGATTGCCACTGGACGTCGTCGTGGACTGGGTATGGGAAGAACACGAGAGGGCGCCACAGGACGCCCACTCGACGCTTCACCAGAACGCGACCAAGCTGCGCCGGGCGTTCCACGAAAAATCCGTGCCCGCGAACGTGAGTGTGGGTAAAGGGGGTTGCCTGCTGGAGATCGAGCCGGCGCTGATCGATCACTTCGGCTTCCAGGCCATGATGGACAAGGCTCGCCGGTTCCGTGAACTCGGTCAGCACGACCGCGCACTGGTCGAAGCGCTTTCGGCCGTCCGGTTGTGCCGTGACGAAGCCTTGGCCGATCTCCGGACCGAGCGCGCCGACGGATGGCGCGCCCTATGGGAACGCAGTGAGTGGATCCCCGCCAACGCATTCGTCGTGGCGGAGCACTTGGCGACCGGACAAGCCGACGCCGCGGTGCGGAAACTGGCGGAACTCGAACAAGCACATCCGAGGGAACTGAGCTTCGAAAAACTGCGAATACGGGCGCTTGCCGAAGCCGATCAACCCGCTGAAGCCGCCGACTTCTTTCGGGCGACGTATGCCCGTTACCGTGAGGCTGGGGAGACAAGGGCCGCGGAAGAACTGCGGGCGGTCAACGACAAGGTATTGATCCGGCCGGAACGGGTGATTCCCCGCCGCAAACCGGCTTCGCCCGATTCCGCCGGTCAAAACGAGCACATGATCCGGCATTTGCCGCCGGACGTCGACGATGTCGCGGGAAGAGTCGATCTGCTCGCGCTGCTCGACGCTTACACGACCGATTCCGCGGGCGCGCCGAAACGTGCCGCGGTGGTGGTGACCGGAGGACCCGGGGTCGGGAAGACGACGTTGGCGGCCAAATGGGCCCACCGCGCGGAACGACGGTACCGACATGGCGCGGTCATGCTGGATCTTCGCGGTGACAGCCAAGCCGCGAAGGCCGACGCCGGCGAAATAGTCGACACACTCTTGTCGTTGCTGGATTTCCCGGTCGACCAAGTGGTCAATCCGATCGCCCGCGCCGCGAAACTGTCGGCGTTGCTCGCCCGGCGCTCGATGCTCGTGATTCTCGACAACGTGCGCAGTTCCGATCAGGTCGCGCCGCTGCTGGGTGTCCTGTCGTCGTGCACGGTGCTGATCGTTTCGCGGTGGCGCCTGAAGTCCTTGTCGGCGAAGCTGACCCCGCCGGTGATCACGGTCTTCCCGCTCGGCGACCGGTATTCCTCCGCCCTGCTGACCCGGCGAATCGGTCACCGGGCGCGAGATGACGCGGAGGGGGTCGGAGAACTGGTGCGGCTGTGCCAGGGCAACCCGTTGGCGCTGACCCTGGTCGCCGAACGCGCCGTCTCGCGAGCGGGTACCCGGATGCGAACCTTGGCGACCCAATTGCGCGACGCCGAACTGCTGCTGGACCTCGGTGACGAGGGCGACTGGCCGGGGATGAGCCTGAGGTCAGCCTTCGCCCTTTCGTATCACGACCTCGAGCCCGCCGAGCAGCGTGTGTTCGCCCTGATCGGCCTGCATCCGAGCGCCGAGATGACCACCGCGGTGATCGCCGCGGCGGACGGGCGCCCTGCGTCGGAGGTGCGCCGCTCACTCGACATACTGGTCGCCGCGCATCTGATCGAGCACCCCGCGGACCTCGATCGCTATCGCGTGCACGACCTTCTGCATTTGTACGCCGCGTCCCTGGCCGCCCAGCTGTCCGATGTGGACCTCGCGCGGAGGAGGATGTTCGAGTTCTACCTGCGCGTGGTCATCGACGCGTATCGCCTGCAGTTCCCGCACAAAGAGCTGTTGAACCTGCCTCCGATGGTGCGGGCGGCGCCCACGCCCGGGTTCCGGAACGTCGCCGAAGCAAAGCAGTGGGTGCTGCGGGAACGAACGTCGATCATGGCGATCAGCGCGGCGTCGGAAGGTGTTCTCAACGGTATTTCGTATCTTCTGCCCGCAATGGCCTCGGAATTCTTCATCCTGCAGGGGATATACCCCGACGCGATCGAGGGGCTCACCATTGCCGTCCGCGCCGCGTCGGCACAAGGTGACGTGGGCTCATTGGCTTCGTGCCTGAACGACCTGGCGGTGGTGCACATGCTCAGCGGCGCCGACGACGCCGCCGAGACGTGCCTGCTGCGCGCGCTCGAACTGGTCGACGCCCATGGGATCGCGGTCGGCGTTGCGACGGTCAGGCTGAACCTGGCCCGTGTGCATTTCCATGCCGGTCGCGCGGCCGAAGCGGTCGAAAGATATCGGAAGGTGCTGCCGTCAGTTCGCGAACTCGGTGAGCCGATGTTGTGTGCCAGCGCGGAACATCGCTTCGCCGACGCGTTGGTCGAGATGGGCGGCCACGACGAGGAGGCGCTCGCACTGTACCGGGAGGCCGTGCGACACCGGCGCGAAGCCGGTGACGCCACTGAGCTGATGCGGGCGCACGCCGCTCTCGGGGCATTGCTGGTCCGCCTCGGCAGGCTTGCCGAAGCGTCGCTGGAATGCAGTGCCGGCGAAGCGTTGATCGAGGCCAGCCAAGATCTTCCCACGATCATGAAACTCACCACAGTGCTCGCTCAGCTTCGGCACGCGGAAGGTGACGCCGGGGCGGCGCTGCGGTACGCGCATCGTGCGGTCGATTATGCGAACCGGACTCGGCATGCGACTGGACAGGCGCGGGCCTTGGGCGTCCTGGCCGCCGTTCTCTGCGATCACGGAAACCCCGACGATGCGCGGAAGTTGTGGCGGGACGCCGCGGAGCTCTACCGCGGGCGGGCGCGGGTGGCGAAGGCGGAGGCGATCGAGGTCCTGCTGGCCGAACTGGACGCGCGTGGACCACTTGTCCCGGCTGCGCGTGAAGGCGAAGGAGACACCGTGGCGATGCCCTCGCCTCATCTCCGGATACTGCGCGGACACCGCGACTGAGACGTCAAACGGTACCGCTGGGTAACAATCGGATGTGTGAATATTCGGCCGCGTATTACTACCCACAGCAGCTTTCGTGACCATCCATACACTCATTGGTGTCGGGTGGATTTCGCGAACTAGGCCGTTTCCGCGACTACTGATCAGTAGATCAGAGGATGTCCATCTCGGTGTGAGGTCGGCCGTTGGGTCCGGCGCGCGGCGTCCGCGCACGAAGGTGGCCGAACTTGCGCATGCGCAGAGAGAAACCGCATGTCAGGCCATCGTGTGGCGTGTTGCTGCTGCGGTTGCACAAAGGTGTGACGGGGTGCTGAAAGCTGCTGACTGAGTGGCTGTAAGCTGCGCTCGTCACTCACAAGGAGACTTTCAATCCCAGCCTGCTCAATTTGCGAATGAGCTCTTCGCGAGCCCGTAGATTCGACCTTATCGGGCGAGTGGGCGCACATCAAGAGAAGTGGAAAGGACCAGGCCAGCGTAATGGAACGCTACATCTGGATTGTGTACTCTGCGTGACGGCAGAAGTCATGCGCTGTGAGTAGAGCTTCGGTTCTCCGGGCGTGGCGTGACGCCGCCCGCCCGGAGAGCCCGCCTCGGGTGACAGTCGGCAAGAGTGACTACTGTCGCCCTCGTGGGCGCAGGGTGACGCCTTCGGCGAGAAGGATTCGGCGGGTCTGGTTGTAACTCATACCGTGAATGTCGGCGAGCTGCCGGATGCTCCGGCCCGCCAGATAGGCGTTGACCAGGCCTGGAGGTGTGGGCGGGAGCTGGATTTTCGGCGGCCGGAGCGTGACACCGGCGGTCAGCAGGGTGGTGCGTACCTTGTGATAGCTCAACGCGTAGCGTTTCGCGAGACCTTCGATCGTCTCGCCGTCGTTGTAGAGACGTACCAGCTCGTCGTCCAGTGAGCCGAGGTCGTCCCCATGCTCGGTGGCCCCGATATGTTCCCCGGGGCTGTCATCTTCTTCGGTCATCAGATCATCGCCGCCCGCACAGCTGATCGATCGTTGTCCGACGCTAGGTTCCTGGTGGCCCAGGCTCCATTTCGACCCTCCAGCCAACGGTATGGGCGTCGGATCCCACACCGCTATCCGAGTGTTTCCCTCGAATGTGGCGGCCAGGAACGGCGTGTCGCCGAAGGCTTGCGGGCGCATGGTGTCCATTCCACGAGTGCTCGGCCGCAACTCCATCCCTCCGAGGCGTTGCCTGAAGACGGAAAGAAACCGACGGAAAGCTCGCGGATGGAGGTACCGCCGCTCCTCCGGTCGCAGTTGAATTGGACCAGACCATTCACTGGCGATTGGAGTCCTCATGACGCGACGGCACTTCCGCCGGGGGTTGTCCCTGGTGGCCGGGCTCGCTTTGGCGGGTGCGCTGCTCCCGGCCATGAGCAGCGCGGAACCCGGGGAGACGCGGGGCGTTCCGCTCGGCGAGCTGACCGCCACGGCGACCAAGGTCGCGTCCGGGCTGGTCAACCCGACCGCGATCACCGCGCTGAACGACGGCAGCGGCCGGATCCTCATCGTGGAGAAGAGAGGCGTCGTCCGGGCTTACCATCCCCGGACCGGGCTCGCCGCCAAGCCGGTTCTGGACATCAGCGCCAAGGTGAACGGCGCGGACGTCGAGCGCGGGCTGCTCGGGTTGGCGATCGCCAAGGACCGGCGGGTTTACGTCGCGTACACCCGCAAAGCCGACAGTGCGGTGACTCTGTCCCGCGTCCGGCTGGACACCGGCGAGCTCACCGAGCTGATCACCCAGCCGCATTCCGAGTTCCCCAACCACAACGGCGGCCAGCTGGCGTTCGGCCAGGACGGGTATCTGTACTGGGGGATCGGTGACGGTGGCGGAGGCGGCGATCCGCTAGCCAGCGGGCAGCGCCTGGACACGTTGCTGGGCAAGATCCTGCGGATCGACGTCGACCGCGCGTGCCGTCCGCTGAAGTACTGCGTCCCAGCAGGCAATCCGTTCGTCGGCGTCGCGGGCGCGCGTCCGGAGATCTGGTCGTACGGGCTCCGCAATCCGTGGCGGTTCTCCTTCGATCCGGCCGACGGTTCGCTGTGGATCGGCGACGTCGGCCAGGGCCGGTTCGAGGAGGTCGACCACCTCGCCAAGGGCAAGGGCGGCGCGAACTTCGGCTGGTCCTGCAAAGAAGGGCCGGTCGTGTTCGACGAGACACGGTGCAAGGACGGCGTGACCTACACCGATCCGGTCTTCCACTACATCTCCGGCGCGGAAGGCTGCGCGGTGATCGGCGGGCATGTCTACCGCGGCAGGAAGTACGCGGCGCTGGCGGGCGGGACCTACCTCGCCACCGACTTCTGCCAGGGAACGGCCTGGGCCGTCCGCAAGAAGACCGACGGCACCTACGAAAGCGCCCGGATCGGCGAGTTCCCGCTCGACGCCACCACGTTCGGCACCGACCAGAACGGCGAGCTGTACCTGGCCGACGAGCAGCCCGGCGGACTGCACCGGATCTCGTTCGCGCGCAAGGGCTGAACCGGCTTCCCCTGCCGCGTCCGCCCGGCGCGGCAGGGCCTTCCGGTTCGTCGGATCGCGTTTCATCAAGTTTTCATCATTCCTCCCTAGCGTGAGGTCGTCCGGTGAGAACAGTGATGGAGGGCGACGTGGAGCAAACAATCCCACCCGGAGGCGCGCAGTGGCCGCCGCCGCAGGGCTGGGTCCCGCAACCGGTACCGGGGCCGCCCGCCCGGAAACCCCGGTGGCTGCTGTTCGGCGGGATCGCCGGACTGGTGCTGGTGCTCCTCGCGGGTCTGACGACCTGGCTCCTGTGGCCGTCGAAGGGGGACCGTGAACCCTTCGAGCAGGCGCTCGCCGGGCTTTCTTCGGCGCCTGCCGTCCGCAACAGCACCTCCGGGGTCGGCGGGATGATCAAGACGGACGTCAAGACCACCGCGCACGGTGAGACGTCCGGCACGATGTCCTTCCAGGGCAAGAAGATCGACATCCTGGTCGTCGGCGGCAAGGTCTACTTCAAGGCGCCGGACGGCATGCTGCCCGGGGCGATGGCGGACGCGGGCGGGACCGACGAGCTCAAGGACCGGTGGATCACCGGCGAGGACGCGCTGTTCGGCCCGGCTCTGCAGCAGTTCGAGTCCCCGGAGAAACTCGCCGCCCGGCTGCGCGCGGCGCTGGACCGGGCGGACGAGATCCCCGGGGATCAGAACGAGACCGTGCGGGACGTTCCGGCGCTCAAGGCGAGCACGCCGGCGGGTGACCTGTACGTCTCGAAGGAGGCACCGCACCGGCTTCTCCGCTACTCCGTGAAAATGCCCGGCGGGATACCGTCCATGCCCGGCTCGGAGTCACGGCCGCCGATCCCGTCCGGCGCCGGCCTCGGTGAGTCCGATGTGGACGCTTTGTCGCCGCAGGAGACCGACGCCGTCTACGAAGATCTGACGGCGAACACCAAGAAGCTGTCCGGTGCCGTCGACACCAGTGTGCGGTTCGACATGAACGGTGCGGCCACGGTCGCGTGCGGCTCGTCGGGCTGCACGGTGACGGCGAACGTGTCCAACTCCGCCTCGGCGAGCAGCGGTGGGAAGGTCAGCGGCAAGGTCAACGCCACGATGACCGCGAACGTGACCATCGGTGGCCGCGCGGCGGGCAGTTGCCGGGAAAGCGCCAGTCTGCCGTTGAACGGTTCGGCTTCGATCAGCTGTGTCAACGGCGGTGCCGGGAGCGTCTTCTCGTCCGTCGAAGCGGAGAAGAAGGCGGATGCCGAGGCGCGATCGCGAGCCTCCGGCGGGGTGCCGGTCCAGTACCGGATCGAGAGCATCGCGTCGGTCGCCGTGCTGGCCGAAGCGATCGGGCAGGTCGAGATCACCCGTCTGGTCGACGAGCTGACGGAACGCCGGTCGAAGCTCGGCGGCTGACCGGATGAAGAACAGCGCCGGGCGAACGGCTTCGATGCCGCGCGCCCGGCGCTTTCGCGTCCCGTTCGTCCGGGTCAGTCCGTGCCGGATTCGATCGCGGCGTGGTCCAGCAGTTCGTCCTCGCCCGAGGCCTTGCCACGCGAGGCGATCGCCTGCGCGCCGCCCGCGTCCATGGCCCCGATCAGACCGGTCGACGCGGCCTGCGCGGCGCCGATCAGGGTCGGGTGCCCGCCACCGACCATGCCGAGCCCGGCGTACTGCTCGAGCTTGGCGCGCGAGTCCGCGATGTCGAGGTTCCGCATGGTGAGCTGGCCGATCCGGTCCACCGGGCCGAACGCCGAGTCCTCGGTGCGCTCCATGGACAGCTTGTCCGGGTGGTAGCTGAAGAACGGGCCGGTGGTGTCGAGGATCGAGTAGTCCTCGCCGCGCCGCAGCCGCAGGGTGACCTCGCCGGTGACGGCCGCGCCGACCCACCGCTGCAGTGATTCGCGCAGCATCATCGCCTGCGGGTCCAGCCAGCGGCCTTCGTACATGAGCCTGCCGAGACGACGGCCTTCGTTGTGGTAGCTGGCGAGGGTGTCCTCGTTGTGGATCGCGTTGACGAGCCGCTCGTACGCCGCGTGCAGCAGCGCCATGCCCGGCGCCTCGTAGATACCGCGGCTCTTGGCCTCGATGATCCGGTTCTCGATCTGGTCGGACATGCCGAGCCCGTGCCGCCCGCCGATGGCGTTGGCCTCCAGGACCAGGTCGACCGCGGTGGCGAACTCCTTGCCGTTGATCGTCACCGGGCGGCCCTGCTCGAAGCCGATCGTGACGTCCTCCGGCGCGATCTCGACCTCGGGGTCCCAGAACCGGACGCCCATGATCGGGTTCACGATCTCGATGCCGGTGTCGAGGTGCTCCAGCGACTTGGCCTCGTGCGTCGCGCCCCAGATGTTCGCGTCGGTGGAGTAGGCCTTCTCGGTGCTGTCCCGGTACGGCAGGCCGTGGGCCTGCAGCCACTCGGACATCTCCTTGCGGCCGCCGAGCTCGCTGACGAACGCGGCGTCCAGCCACGGTTTGTAGATCCGCAGGGACGGGTTCGCGAGCAGCCCGTAACGGTAGAACCGCTCGATGTCGTTGCCCTTGAAGGTGGACCCGTCGCCCCAGATCTGGACGTCGTCCTCGAGCATCGCGCGCACCAGCAGCGTGCCGGTGACCGCGCGGCCGAGCGGGGTCGTGTTGAAGTAGGTGCGGCCGCCGTTGCGGATGTGGAAGGCGCCGCAGGCCAGCGCCGCGAGCCCTTCCTCGACCAGCGCGGCCTTGCAGTCGACGGCGCGCGCGATCTCGGCGCCGTAGGCCTTCGCCCGGCCCGGGACCGACGCGATGTCGGGTTCGTCGTACTGGCCGATGTCAGCGGTGTAGGTGCACGGCACTGCACCCTTCTCGCGCATCCACGCGACCGCTACCGAGGTGTCGAGGCCGCCGGAGAAGGCGATCCCGACGCGTTCGCCGACAGGCAGAGAGGTGAGTACCTTGGACATGATGGAAGTATATGCATAGGTGTGTATGACCATGCAAGCCGGGGTGAGCAGGGCAACTCGGGTGGGTGGCGTGACTCGCGTGATCGCACGCATTCGGGGTCGTGTCCCTTTCGTGACCTGTCCGCGGGCCGGTCGGCCACGAATACTGGGCGCGGCTCTGTGTGAAAGGCGCCTTTTCGTTGTGGTGAAAGGAAAACCAGTCCGCGGGCCCGATGGTGCCGAATACCTGACATGAAGACTTCGCGGGCCGACCGGGAACCACGCCTTCCTCTCTTCGGGGCGGCGCTGATCGGTGTCGTGGCCCTCGCCGCGGCGCTGGCGGCCGGTCATCTGGTGGCCGGGTTCCTCAGCGCCAACGCCTCGCCGTACCTCGCGGTCGGCAACGGGGCGATCGATCTGACGCCGGTGGAGCTGAAGGACTTCGCGGTCCGGACGTTCGGCGTCTACGACAAGCTCGTGCTGCTCGGCGGGATGGCCGTCGTGATGGTGCTCGCCGCAGCCGTGGCGGGGGTCGTCTCGCGCCGGTCACCCGTTCCGGGGGTCGTGCTGATCGCCGCCTTCGGTCTGCTGGGCGGGTTCGCCGTGTCGCAGCGCCCCGACCTCTCGACGGTCGCGCTGCTCGCGCCGCTGGCCAGCCTGATCGCCGGGGTCGGCGTCTTCCTCTGGTTGCATCGCCTGGCCTCGGCCAGGTCGCGGGCCGAGGAGGAGTCTTCCGGCGCCGCTCCGTCCCGCAGGTCGGTGCTGCTGGCCGGAGCCGGTGCCGTCGTCGCCGCGGGTGCGGCGGGCGCCGGAGGGCAGCTCCTCGCCGGCACCCGGGACGCGGAGTCTTCCCGGACGGCCATCGGACGCCTCGTTCCCGCCAAGCCGGCACCGCCGATCCCGGCCGACGCGGATTTCGCCAAACTGGGCACGCCGACGTTCCTCACCTCGAACCGTGACTTCTACCGCGTCGACACCGCGCTGTCGGTGCCGCAGGTCCGGGCCGAGGACTGGAGCCTCCGGCTGCATGGCATGGTGCGCAACGAAAAACGCTTCAGCTACGACGAGATCCGCAACCGGCCGCTGATCGAGCGCACCATCACCATGACCTGCGTGTCCAACGAGGTCGGCGGGACCTATGTGTCCACGGCGAACTTCATCGGCGTCGACCTCGGGGATCTGCTGCGGGAGGCCGAAGTCCTGCCGGGTGCGGAGCAGATCTTCTCCACCAGTGTCGACGGCTGGACGGCGGGCAGCCCGGTCGTGGCCGCGCTCGACCCGGAGCGGGGCGCGATGCTGGCGATCGGGATGAACGGCGAACCCCTCCCGGTCGAACACGGTTTTCCCGCGCGAATGGTCATCCCGGGTCTCTATGGCTATGTTTCGGCGACGAAGTGGGTTAAGGACCTGGAGATCACCACCTGGAAAGCGCGCCGCGCGTACTGGCTCGACCGCGGCTGGGGTGAACAGGCCCCGATCAAAACGCAGTCCAGGATCGACAGTCCGAAAGGATTCGAAACGGTGCCCGCGGGGAAGGTCCGCGTTTCGGGCGTGGCGTGGGCGCAGCACACCGGTGTCGAGCGGGTCGAAGTCCGGCTCGGCGCGAACGGGAACTGGCAGCCCGCAACGCTTTCCCGTGAGGTGGGCGTCAACACCTGGCGGATGTGGTGGACCGAATTCGAGGTCCCGGCCGGCAGTCACCAGGTCACCGTCCGGGCTGTCGACAAATCCGGTTACACCCAGACCGACGCCCGCGCGGGAACCGTTCCGGACGGCGCGACGGGCTGGCATGTCATCAGTTTCACCGCACGGTGATCGGCGTCACTCGAAAGAGGGGCAATCCGATTTCGCAGTAGGTCCGAATACCCGGCAAGAGTCCGAAAAACAAATGGAGTGATTTTCCGTGAGCAAGCTTCGCGTCGCAGGAATCGGTTTCACCGCGGTCACCGCGCTGGCCCTGGCCGCCTGCAGCAGCAACGACAGCGCTTCGTCCGGCAGCTCCAGCAGTGCCCCCGCGCCCGCCCCGTCCTCGTCGATGTCGGCCCCGATGTCCAGCGCCGCCTCGGGTGACGGCGTCACCACCAACGCCGACGTGTTCGGCCCGGCCTGTTCGCAGCTGCCGCAGGGCAGTGCGCCCGGCTCGCTGGACTCGATGGGCCCGCAGCCGGTCGCCAGTGCCGCGTCGACCAACCCGCTGCTGACCAAGCTGGTCGCCGCGGTCAAGGCCACCAACCTGGTCGACACCCTCAACAGCCAGCAGGCCATCACCGTGTTCGCCCCGGCGGACCCGGCCTTCCAGGCCCTGGGTGACGCCAAGTTCACCGAGCTGGCGGGCAAGCCGGACCAGCTGGCCCCGATCCTGCAGTACCACGTCGTCGGCAAGCGTTACGACGCCAAGGGCCTGGAGTCCGCCAAGTCCGTGGAGAGCCTGAACACCGCGGGCGGCCCGGTGAAGATCGAGGGTTCCGGCGAGAACATGACCGTCAACGGCGCGAAGGTGCTGTGCGGCAACATCCCCACCAAGAACGCCACCGTCTTCGTCATCGACAAGGTGCTGACGCCGGGCACCAACAAGAACTAGGTCCCCACCCCATGATCGCGGTGGCCACGCTTCCGGGCGTGGCCACCGCGATTTTTTCGGGTCAGGGAACGAGTGCGGCGGCGTCCACGTCGGTCACGACGATCCGCAGGTCCGCGTTCTCCCACGGGGTTCCGGTGAGCACCGCGCGCAAGGCCGCCCCGGCGACCTCCGTGAGCGGCGGGATCGGTACCTCCAGCGCGACCACGCGGATCTCGACGACGTTCTCGGAGATGTCGACGGCCATCACGTCGAGGTCCCACGGCACCGCCGAGGCGGCGGCGGTGGTCGACGGCGTGGCCGCGCGCAGCCCCGGCACCTCGCGGAGGGTGCTCAGCAGGGACGCGGTCAGTTCGGATCGTGCGGTCACAACAGTCCTCCACGGATTTCGATGTCCAAAATGGACACCGAGACGGCCGACGGGGTGAGCCCGGTCGCCTCGGTGACCGCCTTGCCGACGGCACGCTGAACCGCCTGCGCCGTCGCCGCGGCCTGGTCCAGCCCGGAGAGGGAGAGGTCGATCTCCACCCGGACGTCCGTCGGATCGTGCTCGACGAACGCGCGGACCCCCTCCGTCGGCGCCGGTTCGAGGCCCTTGATCCGCTGCCGCGCGATCCGGGTCAGCGAACCGGCCAGGCCGCGCAGCCCGGGTTCCAGGCGGACCACGCCGGGGACCCGGGCCGCGGCATGCGCGGCGACGGCCGCGATCACCGGCGGGGAGATCACCGTTTCGGTCAGTGGCCTGGCCGGGGCCTGCTCACGCGTCATAGATGTCCTCCACCACCAGATCGAGCCGGGCCAGCCGGAGACCCACCCTGGCGCCGGCCGCCGCCGTGACCCGCTCGCGGACCAGGTCCAGCGAGTCACCGTCGAAATCATGCGCTATCGCCAGGCTCAGCTCCACGTCCACGGCCAGCGCGTCGGCGTCTTCCCCCGACCGGTGGACCCGGCAGCGCCGCGCGCGGACACCGTCGACGGAGTCCGCGGCGAACCGCAGCACCGCCGCGACCGCCTGATCGCTCACCTGCACGTCGCCCGGTTCCGGGCTGGCCAGCGGCACCAGGTCCCGGCGCCGCACCTCGGCGCGGATCGCGGACATGATCCGGCTGGTGAGATCCGGCGAGGGCTCGGCGTCGTCTTCGGCCAGTTCCCTGGTCAGCCCGCGCAACACGCGGAGGCTCTCCCTGGTCGCCCGGCAGTGCGGGCAGTCGAGTTCGTGCGGGTCCGCCCGGCCGGCATCGACCTCATCGAGCCGGTCCCAGATCTGTTCCACATCACGGCCGCACGGCAGCAGGTAGTCGCGGGTCGCGTGGTTCATCGCCATGGCGCCATCACCTCCGCCAACTGTGCTCGTGCTCGCGCGATGCGTCCGCGCACCGCGGTGGTGGTCGCCCCGATCGCCTTCGCGATCTCCTCGTAGGAGCGCCCGTGGACCTCGCGCAACAGCCAGCAGGCCCGTTGCTCGGCGGTCAGCTGGTCCAAGGCCCCGGTCAGGGCCGCCATCTGCGCGCTCGTCTCCGCCGCGCGGTCCGGCCGTCCCACCGAACCGGCGGACTCCTGCTGATCCAGCTCGACGTCGGCCACCGGCTTCCTGGCGCGGATCACGTTCAGGCACCGGTTGGTGGTCATCCGGTAGAGCCAGCCGACGAACGCCGCGTCCTCCTGCAGCTGGTCGAGCCTTCGCCAGGCGACGAGGAACACCTCCTGGACGACGTCCTCGGCGTCCCCTTTGTTCCCGAGCATCCGCAGCGCCAGCCGGTACATCGGCCCTTGGAACCGCAGGACGAGCTGCTCGTACGCGCGGATCTCACCGTCGCGGGCGCGCGCGACCAGCGTCGCGTCGTCCAGCATGGTTTCGCCGGCCGCGAGCGGTTCGGTTCTCTCCGAGGTCGTCATCGAGCGCACCTGTGCAGCGCCGTCATGCCGAAGCTCCCTTCACCTCACCAGCTAAGACACGGCTTCCCCGGAAACGTCACGCGGGAAACTTCGTCCAGCCGACCACGACATCGCGGAGGGCGCACGCCGAAGTCAGGTGATCGCCCGGCGGAACGCCCAGAGACCCGCGGGGATGAACCCGGCCAGCGCCAAGGCCAGGCGCCCCGATGAGCACGAACGGAGCCGCGCCGCCGCTGTGAATCAGCCCAGCCTGGCGAGCGCGGGGTACTCGTCGAGCGTGATGTCGGTGGCCAGCTTGTCGGTCACCCACAGCATCGAGCGCAGCAGAAGCCGCCGCCGGAACATCTGGTCGCGCAGCTTGATCCGCAGGTTCGTCGGCGGCGCGAGGAACGGGCCGGCGTTGGCGTTGCGGGCCACCTTGGCGTAGCCGCGGAACTTCTCGTCGTAGCGGCGGAAGGCAGGCTCATGGTCGCCGTTCGCCGCGGCGAGCTCGCCCGCGATGACATACGCGGCGACGATCGCGAGCCCGGTGCCGAAGCCGCCGAGGGTGTTGCCGTAGGCCGCGTCACCGAGGAGCGCGACGCGTCCGGTCGAGTAGCCGTCCATCTTGACCCGGGCGATCGAATCCAGGTAGACGTCGTCCGAGCGCTTCACCACCTCCAGCAGTTCCGGCAGCCGCCAGCCGCCGTCGGCGAACGCGCCGGCCAAGATGTCCTTCTGCTGTCCGATGTCGTACCGGTCGTAGGCGAGTTCGGGGGAGGCGAACACGAAGAACGCGTTCGCCTTGGGCCCGCCGGTCGCCGCCATGCGGCCGGGCTCGTTGTACATCACCGCCGGACCGCCGTCGGCCTCGTCGGTCTCGACCAGGGCGTAGTAGTGACCGAGGTGTTCCACATAGTCGGCTTCCGGGCCGAACGCCAGCCGTCGCACCGTGGAGTGGATACCGTCGGCGCCGAAGACGAGGTCGAAGCGTCTGGGGGCACCGCGCTCGAAGGTGACGTCGACGCCGTCGGCGGTCTCGGTCAGTGAAGCGATCGAGTCGCCGAAGACGTACTCGCAGTCCCGCTCGGTCCGTTCGTGGAGGATCCGGGCCAGGTCGCCGCGGCGGATCTCGACGTCGCCTCCGGTGAACTCTCCGGGCAGGACGGCGAGCGGCCGTCCCTCGGCGTCGACGATGGTCTGGTCGAGCCCGCCGGTCTGGTGCCTGCGGATTTCCTCGAGGATGCCCATCCGCTCCAGCACGAAGCGGTGGGTGGCGCCCTTGAAGTCGACCGCCTGTCCGCCGCCGCGGAGCTCCCGCGACCGTTCGACGACGGTGACCGCGTAGCCCTGGCGGGAAAGCCAGAAGGCGAGGGCGGGACCGGCGATGCTGGCGCCGGAGATGAGGACTGTCCTGTTCGTCATGGCAGGGAGCTTCGCGGCCGGTGTTGACGAAGCGCTGACAGTCCGCTGACGGCTCCCCGTCAGCTCCAGCCGGGCAACGGAAGGGTGAGTTGCCCGGGGTCGTCCGGCGGCGCGGTCTCGTAGCGCGCCGGCGTCGCCGACAGCCCGATCGGGTTGCGGGTCAGCCGCACCGAGGTGCCGTCGGGCCGTGGGAGGTCCACCATCGGGTTCAGCCCGAGCCGTTCGGCCAGCGCGAACGCGCCCGCGATGTCGTTGACCTCCCCGGCGGGCACCCCGGCCGCGCTCAACTCCGCCGCCCACTCGGCCGCCGGACGCCGGCCGAGGTGGTCTTCGAGCAGCGTGCGGAGTTCGGCCCGGTGTTCGACCCGCGCCGGATTGGTCGCGAACCGGGTTTCGCCCGCGAGCTCCGGCAGCCCGATGACCTCGCACAACGCCGCGAATTGCCGGTCGTTGCCGACGGCGAGCGCGAGTTCGTGGTCGGCGCAGGGGACGAGTTCGTAGGGCGCGATGCTGGGATGCCGGTTGCCCATCCGCGCCGGGACCGTCCCGCCGGAGGTGTAGGCGCTGCCCTGGTTGACCAGCGCGGCGAGCAGGCTGGAGAGAAGGTCGATCTCGACCCGCTGCCCCTGCCCGGTCCGGTCGCGATGGCGCAATGCGGCGAGGATGCCGACGCTCGCGAACAGCCCGGCCAGGACGTCGACGAGGGCGACGCCGACCTTCTGCGGCTCGCCCGCCGGGTCGCCGGTGATGCTCATCAGCCCGCCGACGGCCTGGATGAGCAGGTCGTAACCCGGCAGCGCGGCGCCGCCGCCGGAACCGAAACCCGTGACGGAGCACAGGACGAGGCCGGGATTCGCCGCCAGCAGGACCTCTGGGCCGAGACCGAGCCGCTCCATCACGCCGGGACGGAAGTTCTCGACCACGACGTCGGCCTCCAGCGCGAGCGCGCGGGCCTTGGCGAGATCGCCCGGATCGCCGAGGTCCAGCGCCACGCTCGTCTTGTTCCGGTTCACCGACTGGAAGTACGTCGCCTGGCCGGCGGCGTCGTAGGGCGGTCCCCAGCTGCGGGTGTCGTCGCCGGTGCCCGGCCGCTCGACCTTGATCACCGTCGCGCCGAGGTCGGCCAGCAGCATGGTGGCGAACGGGCCGGCGAGCACCCGCGAGAAGTCGAGGACGCGCAGCGGGCCGAGTGCGGTTTCGGGCATGTGCCCGACCCTAAGCGGCCGTTCGCGGCTTCGAAGTTGTGATCGCGCTCACGAAGGGGTCGTTTTCCCATTACTTTCCTCTAGGTACCTACTATCACCGGGAAGGTAGCTTCGGCCGCGTCAACGAAACGCGAACCGAGGAGTGACCATGATCGTGGTGACCGGAGCGACCGGGAACGTAGGACGGCTGCTGGTGGAAAACCTTGTCGCCGCAGGGGAGGAAGTGACGGCGGTGTCGCGCCGGATCTCGCCGTCGGACCTGCCGGAGGGGGTGCGGACCGTGCGGGCCGACCTCGCCCGTACCGAAGGACTGAAGGAGGTCTTCGCCGGAGCGGACCGGGTTTTCCTGCTGACGTCGGGAGAATTCCTGGCGGCGGGCGGAGACGTCGCGGAGGTCGTCACGGCGGCGGGTGACGCCGAGATCGTCCTCCTGTCCTCCCAAGGGGTCGCGACCGGACGGCACGCGCCCGCGTTCGAGGAGACGGTCAAAGCGATGAGTCCGAAGTGGACAGTACTGCAGCCGGGAGGCTTCGCGTCGAACGCTTTCCAGTGGGCACCGGCCATCCGGGCCGATCGGGTCGTCGCCGCGCCGTTCGGCGACGTCGCGCTGCCCGTCATCGACCCGGCGGACATCGCCGACGTCGCGGCGACCGTGCTGCGGGAACCCGGCCACCACGGCCGGACCTACGTGCTCACCGGACCCGAGCCGATCTCGCCGCGGCGGCAGGCGGCGGATCTCGGCGACGCGCTCGGCGAACCGCTGCGATTCGCCGAACTGAGCGAAGACGAAGCACGTGCCGCGATGTCGGAGTTCATGCCGCCGGTGGTCGTGGAGGCCACGCTCTCGATCCTCGGCGGTCCGACAGAGGAAGAGCGGCGGGTCAGCCCCGACGTCGAGAAGGTGCTCGGACGACCGGGGCGGACCTTCGCCGAATGGGCGGCGCGGAACGCGGTGGCGTTCAAATGACGCTCGCCGTCATTCGCCGGTGAGCAGCGTGTCGATGCCGTCGACGCTCTCCCGGTGCGCCGCGGTCATCAGCAGGCGGTGCGCGAGGTCCGGTTCGGTCTCCGGAGGGACGACCAGCAGGGTCAGCCGCCGCCTGCCCGCGGTGCCGATCACCGTCACGGTGGCGGGGTGTTGCGAGCGGAACCCTTCGAGCCGGACGTCCCCGCTTTCGACGACGAGCCGCCGGGGAGTGGACGGCCAGGCCGTGAGGTTGTAGGTCACCCGCTCGACGTGTTCCAGCTGGACGGCCAATACCACCAGCAGGAACGGCAGTTCTGCGGCGAGGTCACGGGAGGCGGGCCACCACGCGCCGTCGACGTGACCGGTCGCGGACGCTTTGGGCTTCAGGCGCAGGCGGGCGACATGTTTCGGAGGGGCAACGGTGTTCCTGTGCGAGACCGTCGTCATGGCGGTGCTCCGTCCCGGGCCGAGCGGCCGGATGGGGGCCGAGGACGACGCGGACTCGAACGCCTGCGCACGAGATGCTCTCGGACACCCTGAGTCTACGCCACGCCCCTGCGTTTAGACTGAAGGTCTATTTAAGGGGCCCCAAGTGGACCAACTCACTCTCGGCGTCATTTCCCGCTCGCGAAAAGAAAACGAGTGGCGGCTTCCGATCCATCCGCGCCATCTCGAGCGGATCGACCCCGGTATCCGTGAACGCATCTTTCTCGAAAACGGCTACGGCGAACGCTTCGGCATCCCGGACGACGACCTCGCGCCCCTGGTCGGGGCGATGCGTTCCCGTGAACGACTGATCGCGGACTGCGACGTCATTCTCCTCGCCAAACCGCTCGCGGAAGACCTGGCCGAACTCCGGCCGGGACAGACCCTTTGGGGCTGGCCGCACTGCGTCCAGGACGACAAGCTCACGCAGCTGGCCATCGACCGGAAGCTGACCCTCATCGCTTTCGAAGCGATGAACCATTGGCGCGGTGATGGTTCTTTCGGTCTGCACGTCTTCCACAAGAACAACGAACTGGCCGGCTATTCCTCGGTGCTGCACGCGCTTCAGCTGATCGGTTCGACGGGCGACTACGGCCGCCGTCTCCGCGCCGTTGTGATCGGCTTCGGTGCCACAGCGCGTGGTTCGGTGACGGCGTTGAACGCGCACGGGATCCACGACGTGCACGTCCTCACCCATCGCGGCGTCACCGCGGTCGGGTCGCCGATCCACTCGGCGAACATCGTGCATCTCGACCACGATCTGAAGGGCCCGGCGGACCTCCGCCGCAGTCACGCGATCACCGAGGACGGACGCGTGCCACTGGCGGAGTTCCTCGCCGGACACGACGTCGTCGTCAACTGTGTGCTGCAGGACCCGAAGGCGCCGTTGACGTTCCTCGTGGAGGAAGACCTCGCCGTGTTCCGGCACGGGAGCCTCGTCGTCGACGTTTCCTGTGACGAGGCAATGGGTTTCAGCTGGGCCAAGCCGACGACGTTCACGGAGCCGACCTTCCAGGTCCGCGGCGTCACCTACTACGCCGTCGACCACAGCCCGTCCTACCTCTGGGACTCGGCGACCTGGGAGATCAGCGGCGCCCTGCTGCCGCATCTGGAGCGAGTGCTGGCGGGGCGCACCGCGTGGGCCGCCGACCCGACGCTCGACCGGGCGATCGAGATCAGCGAAGGCACGATCCGGAATCCCGACATCCTGGCCTTCCAGCACCGCTCGCCGGAGTATCCGCACGCGCATCGGTGAGCCCGCGGATGAGAAAGTTCTCATCGAGCCCTCATCGCTGACTCACCCGCGCCGGGCAGCCTGGGTGGTATGCGAGTCCGAATGATCGTCCTGGCCGGGGTCGCCGCCGTCGTGGTGGCGGCCACCGGCACGTTCGCCGTCATCGCGGCCACCGCGGCCTCGCCGCCCGACCTCGGCCCGGCGGTCGTCGCCCCGGCGGGGCAGGCCGCCACCGGGCCGGGTGAAACGGGTGCCCCGCCCGCCGTCGTCCCGCCCCGGCTGGCCGGACACGACGACGACCTCGATGATGACCCTGATGACGCCGACGACCACTTCGACCTCGACGACTGAGCCGGGCCGATGAGCGCCCGCGCCCGGATCCTCGCGTGGGTCCTGCTGGTCGTGCTGCTCGCGCTCGCCGGATCGCTGCTGGCCACCCGCACCGTCCTGCACAACCAGCTCGACCAGCGCCTCGACAACGAGATCGCGCACGAGACCGGCAAACTCCGGGCCTTCCTGGCGTCGCCGGACGCCCGCCCGGCCGGGCAGCCCGCCACCGTCGAGGCGGTCCTCGGCCGTCACCTGGAACGGAACCTGCCCGAGAAGTACGAGACGTTCTTCTCGATCAGCGACGGCGTCGCGTCGAGGCGGAGCGCGATCGAGCCGCCGGTCCGGCTCGACACCGACCCGAAGTTCGTCGCGGAACTGTCCCGGGCGGCGAGCCCGGCGTACGGCACGGTCACCACCGCGGTCGGATCCGCGCGGTACGGCGTCGTCCCGGTGACCATCGAGGGCTCACCGGGCCGCGGCGCGCTGGTGATCGTCGAGTTCGTCGACCACGCCGCCGGCGAGATCAACGACGTCGTCGGCGTGATGGCCGCGATGTCCGGGGCCGCGCTCGTGCTGGCCGGGCTGATCGGCTGGCTGGTCGCCGGCCGTATCCTCGCGCCGGTGCGGGAGGTCCGGCTGGCCGCCGAACAGATCGGTGAGACCGACCTTTCGCGCCGGATCGAGGTCCGCGGCTCGGACGATGTGGCCGCGCTCGGGCGCACCTTCAACACGATGCTGGACCGGCTCGAAAGCGCCTTCGCCGGGCAGCGCGAGTTCATCGACGACGCCGGGCACGAACTGCGCACGCCGATCACGATCGTCCGGGGCCATCTCGAGCTGATGGGGGAAGACCCCGAGGAGAACGCCGCCACCCGGCATCTCGTCCTCGACGAACTCGGGCGTATGCAACGGATCGTGGACGACCTGCTGGTCCTCGCGAAATCCGGCAACCCCGACTTCCTCACGCCCGGCGACACCGACCTCGCCGATCTCACCGTCGAGACCCTCGCCAAATCCCGTCCGCTGGCCGACCGCGTCTGGCGGCTCGACGCGGTCGCCGAGGCGACGGTCCGCGCGGACGGCCAGCGGCTCGCGCAGGCGTTGCTGCAACTGGTCTCCAACGCCGTCCGGCACACTTCGCCAGGCCAGGAGATCGCCCTCGGCTCCGAGGTGACCGCGACGACGGCGCGGCTCTGGGTCCGCGACACCGGCGAGGGAGTCCCCCCGGATTCGAGAAGCCGGATCTTCGAGCGGTTCAAACGCGGCAGCAACTCGAACGGCGACGACGGCGCCGGGCTGGGCCTCGCGATCGTCGCCGCGATCGCCGAAGCGCACGGTGGCCGTGTCCTGCTCGACACCGCGCCCGGCGAAGGGGCGCGGTTCACCATGGAGATCCCCGTGGCGGAAGGTGCGGACCGGTGACCAGTGTGCTGGTGGTGGAGGATTCCGCCCGGATCGGCGCGTTCGTGGAGAAGGGCCTGCGGGCGCAGGGGTTCGCGACCCGCTGGGTCAAGACCGGCTCCGAAGGGCTGACCGAGGCGCTGACCGGCGCGCACGACCTGGTGGTCCTCGACCTCGGTCTCCCGGATCTCGACGGTTCGGATCTGCTGCGGGCCCTGCGGGCGGCGGGCCGGACGGTGCCGGTGATCATCCTGACCGCGCGGGACAGCGTCGTCGACCGCGTCGCCGGGCTGTCCGGCGGCGCCGACGACTATCTGGCCAAACCGTTCGCGTTCGAAGAACTGCTGGCTCGGATCCGCCTGCGGCTACGGGGAAATCCCGAAGCCGAGCCGGCGGTGCTGCGTGCCGGGGACCTGTCGCTCGACCTGCGCACCAGGAAGGTTTCGGTGGCGGGGGAGGAGAAGGACCTGACCGCTCGCGAGTTCGCACTGCTGGAGACGTTGCTGCGGAACCGCGGCCAGGTGCTCTCCCGGGAACAGTTGCTCGGCGGGGTCTGGGGTTTCGACTTCGACCCCGGATCGAACGTGGTGGACGTCTACATCCGTTACCTGCGCGGAAAGATCGGCGCCGAGCGGATCGAAACCGTGCGAGGCATGGGCTATCGGCTCGGTGAGTCCGGATGAGACGGTTCTCATCCGGCTCTCACAGCGGTCTCTTCTTCTCGCGCCACAGTGGTTTTCATGACCACGACACTCCTTCATCTCGCCGTCGATCTCGTCGCGGCCGTCATCCTCGCGTACGGCATCTACGCCCGTCGTCACCATCGTGGTGACCTCGCCTGCGCCTATCTCGCGCTGAACGTCGGCGTCTGCGTTTCGGTCGCCGTGCTGCTTTCCGTGTCGACCGCGAGCGCGCTCGGCCTCGGCCTGTTCGGCGTGCTGTCGATCATCCGGCTGCGGTCCGATTCGATCAGCCAGCAGGAGGTCGCGTACTACTTCGTCGCGCTGGTGCTGGGGCTGGTGAACGGGCTGCCGTCCGCGGACTGGCGGATCGTCGCGGTCTTCAACGTCCTGCTGCTCGCCGTCATGTACGTCGCGGATCACCCGTCGCGCACGCGCGGCCCGCAGCGGCGCACGGTCGTGCTCGACACCGTGTACCCCGACGAACAGACGATGCTGATGGAGCTCCGGGCGCGGCTCGGCGGAACCGTCGTGCGGCACAGTGTGTCCGAAGTGGACTATGTCCGCGAGGTGACCGTCGTCGACGTCCGGTTCCGTCCGGACGCCGCCGCCGTCGTCCACGGCGCCCCGGCGGGGCACCGGTGAGCGGGCGCGGAACGGCCACCGTCGCGGCGGTGGCGAAAGGCCTCCCCGCGCTGTCGTTGGCCGAAGTGGTCGCCACGAGCGGGCTGATGAGCCGGACGGATCGCAAGTACGTCCTGCCACTCAGCGACTTCCTGGCCGTCACAGAGGCATTGAGAGCGTCGCTGCGCTGTCTGGCGATCGACGGGCAACGCGTGTTCGGCTACTCGTCGACGTACTTCGACACCCCGGACCTCGCGATCTTCCGGGCGCACCGGCAAGACCGACGGCGGCGGTTCAAGATCCGCACCCGGACCTACATCGACTCGGCCGACACCTACTGCGAGCTCAAGGTCAGCGTGAAGCGCGACGAGACGGTCAAGGTCCGCCGCCCGCACCCGGCCGAGGCGGCACACGGCCTGACCGCGCCCGCGCTGACGTTCCTCGACGACGCGCTCACCGCCGCCTACGGCCGGCCCGCGCCCCGGCCGCTGACTCCCGCGCTGGTCACCGACTACCGGCGGACCACCTTCGTCACCGCCGACGCGCGGATCACCTGCGACACGTCGCTGATCTGGCGTTCGGGTTCGCGGAGCCTCGCCGCCGGGGGCGACCTGGTGCTGCTGGAGGTGAAGTCGGCGTCCGAGCGCAACAGCGTCACCGAGGCGCTGGCGAAATTGCGGATCCGGGAGCAGTCGGTGAGCAAATACTGCGCCGGCCTGGTGGCGCTGGGGCTGGCCACCGGCGGGAACCGGTGGCGACCGGCGCTGCGGCGGCTCGGCGTGGCGGGGCACCGTCATGCTGAACACTGTTCAGGGCTCGTACACGGCGACCACGTTCCAGGTGCGGGCGATGTTCGACCAGAGCTTCACGGCCCAGTGTGCGCCGATTCGCCGCCGACCACGGCGAGGCCGTTCCCGCCGCCGGACGCCTGATCGTCCAAAGAGGACCGACAATCGGTTACCGCGGCGGCCGGTCGCCCAGCTCGTCGGCGAGGATCGCGTCGACACGGGAGCCGGCTCGCCGCAGTACCCGGATGCTCGCCCTCAGTGACATCACTGTGCCGAGGGCGGCCACGAAACCGAGCGCGATGGCGACCGGACTCGCCACGAGCGCCTCCCTGCCCGATGGGCCCGAGCGGCGTGCCGCCCGGCGCTGCTCCTTGCAACCTAGACGAGACGGCTCTGTCCGGCGCCGGAAACCAGCTGATCGGCCTAGGCGATCGTGGCAGGTGAGCGCTGTGATAACTTGGAGCGAACTGGGACTTCTGTGCGTTCGCAAACCCGCTGATGGGGCTGGGGCGGCTCCCGCGGAGGTGTCAGGGCACCGTTGGGGCCGGTAGCTCAGTTGGTTAGAGCAGGGGACTCATAATCCCTTGGCCGTCGGTTCGAGCCCGACCCGGCCCACCACATCGACATCGCTGCCGACCTGCGGGGATGTTGGTCCTTCGGCGGCAATTTCGCCTTGGCGTCAATCGCGACTGGACTCCGTTATGTCTCTGTTTGCTCCGGTGTGCTCATAGGTGGAGGAGTGCTGCAGAGCCAGTTGGTGGCGTAGCGGCTTTTGCTTCCTCGTCACAACCGCTGCAGTGGGTCTGGAGTTCTTTGCTCCCAAGGCTGGACATGCTGGGTGTGGTCGCAGGTCGGCTGGGCGTGCTCCGTGTTCTGAGCAGAAGGCCAGTGACGTGCACGGTTCTACCCATGCACTGCGCGCCGCCGAACCCTGGAACTTCCCCAGCACGACGCCCGCGGACGTGACCGGCTGATCTCGTGCGGTGCCGCCCTCGCCAACGTGGAGCTGGCCGTGCGCGTTCTCGGCCACGACCTGAGTACGCGCACGTTCCCCGAGCCGGACATCGTCGCCGCCATCGAAACGACGGGGCGTTCGTCACCGTCCGACGTCGATCTGCACCGGTATTCGGCGATCGCCCGGCGGGGCAGCTACCGCCACCCCTTCTCCGGCAGGCGCGTCTCGCGGGAGAAGATCGTGGACCTGATCGCCGCCGCGGCCGAGAGCCGGGGTGACGGCCAGGCCGATTCACGACGAGCTCGAACTCTCCCGGGTCGCGGATCTGCTCGAATTCGCGGCCGAGGCGTATCAGCACGACTCGGCGTACCAGCGCGAACTGGCGTTGTGGACGATCCGCGACGAGACCTATCACCGCCACGGCGTCGGACTGGCCGGGAGCGCTCTACTCGCCGGCTCGCTCCCCTGGGCGGGCCTCGTACGCTCCGCCACGGCGTTGCCCGACCACCGGGTTCTCCAGCGGCGGCTCGCCGGGGAAACCCTGCTGGTCTTCCTCACCATCGACGACGGCAGGTACGACCACCTGCACGCGGGACACGCTCTGCAGAACACCTGGCTCGACGCGGTCGACGACGGTCTGGCCGGTTCCGGGCTGGCCGAAGACCTGGAGCTGCCCGGGTTCCCGCAGGCTTTCATGCGGTTCGGCTACCCCACGGGTCTGGTGCCCCCGAGTCCTTGCCGTGCCGTCGACGAAGTCCTCGGCAACGGCTTCTAAGCCATCGGCAGAAAGGCGTCGTGAGTGTCGCGCCGACTTTCCATGGCGGATCCGGATGCGTGACCGGCAGCAGGTATGCGCTGGAGAGCCCGGGCCCTGGTACTCGTCGACTACGGGCTATTCCAAGGGCTCGCCGATCTGCGCCGCCGGAACCGGGCGCCGGGAAAGTCGGCTAGTTTGGGTTCTTGCCACGTCGCTCACGCCGACGGAGTCGAAGCGCGTAGAACACAACTCCTAACAGGAGGATGATTCCCAGTGTGAGGAAAACCAAGCCATTTCCAGGACCGCTTCCGAAGGCGCCGATAATTGTCCAGGCTATTCCTGGAACTGTCCAAAAAGCAAGCTGTCGGTACGTTGGGGTTGTGTCGTTTTCCACAGTGCCCTTCCGTTTGCTATCTACGAGAGCCATTTTTAGGGACTTGGTTGAGGGTGATATTACAGTCGTTCTGAAGGCTGTTGGCGGCTGACACATACCCACCGGCGCCGACGGCGACAAAGATGGGGTTGCCGCCTCCCAGGAAGCTGATTCCGCCACTGAGCAAGCCGGCCGCTGAGTTGACGCATTCCCCCGCGCTGTTGACACCGGTGGGGTCCGCGCGATTGGTGGGGCCACCTTGGGCGTAGGGGTAGTCGTGTGGTTCTTGGCCGGTGGATCGGGTTGGGTGAAGCGGCTGTAGGTGGGGTTTGACGACCGTGCGGGAGACGCCGAGGGCGGTGCGGGTGAAGGCGTGTTGGCCGTACGGCAATCAGCCTTGGCCTCCGTCGGCGAATTACGCCGCGACGGCGGCGAATCGGTGAGCAAGGGACAGGTAGTACAGCGTCGAGGAGGGTGTGCCACCCCAAACCGGGACAGCACACCCTCGCCCGAGACTTGCTGGCGTCCAGTGCTAGTGCGTTACCGCGCCGCCGAAGGTGCTTAGCGCGCGACCTTGGTCGCGGTGATGTACTCGTTGGAAGGGGCGGTGAACGACAGCACGACGCCGATGACGGCGGCGAGGACGCTGAGGTAGCCCACGATGGTGTTAGTACTGAAGATGATCGAAATCAGTTGGAGTGCTGTGAGGACGGTGAGGACGATACGTGCCCAGTTCCGCCCGGCGCGGAGCTTCGCCGCGAACAACAGGTACAGCAATGCGAACGCGACCGCGATCACCAGTCCGATGACGATGATGAAGGTGGCGGCCTGATCGATCTGGGCTTCGGTGAGCTGTGTTCCGCTCTGTCTGTTGGCGTTTCTGGTGGCTTCGACCAAGGCGTCTTTGCTGGCGAAGGCCAGGACACCGCTGAGCAGCCCGATGACCGCGGAGGCCAGGAAAGCCCAGAAGGCACCGTTGATCGTGCCGGGGCGTTCCTGGGTGGTGACAGTGGAGGTTTCAGCGGAAGCGGGATGGCTGGGGTAATCGCTCATGGTTCAAACCTGGCACGCCGGGGTCGCTATCGCGCGCTGAGCAACTGTTTTCGGGACGGCACGAGCGTTTCGTGAGCACGTGGTCGCGCTTCGGAGGCGATGTTCTCAGTGGCCTGCCAGGTCCATCGTGAACAGGAGCAGCCCGAAGAACAGTTGGAGCGCGGCGGTGCAGACGCCTGCGATGACAAGGCCATCCAGTCGATACTGGCGATCAGTGAACACTGAGATCGCCCCGGCGGCCAGGGCCAGTACCGAGATCCACTCTCAGGAGGGGCTGAACCAGCCGAGCAAGCTGAGCACGAGACAGATAGGACCGAGTAGGCCTTTGACTCAGTGTGGCGCTGCTTCACCGAGGCACTTCGTTCGCCGTGGAGCTGGACCAGCGCCACGGCGGGATGCCACGTTCCCGGTCCGCGAGGAAGTCCCGCGCAGCCTGTTCGTCGTCGGGATGGATGACGTGCACGGCTTCGGCATGGTCGCCGAGCGACAGCGCGGCAGGTCCGGCTGACTCCGCAGACGCCGCCACCGTCGGGGAACGCGGCGATCACTTGACGGTAGGACAGCGTCAACACGACCAACAGTCCGGCGATCGCGAGCGAGACCGGCACGTGAAGCCCAGGCCTGGTACGCCGGCGACGGAAAGGCGATGGCGTTCGGCGCGATCGGTACCGCTTTCGCGGCGGGTGAGTGTTGTGGTCACGCCGTCAGCGTGGGGTGCCGCTGATCTTTGCTTGGAGGGCGTTGACAGGCTCTTGACACCGAACCGAGTGAACCCCCGGATCGCCACGTCGGCAGGCGTCGCGGGACAAGAACGCGAAACCGGTGGCCCCAGGGCCTTGAGCGCGAACATGAGAGCGTCCTGCCGGACGAATGTTCCGGCACCGGCCACGAATGCAGTAGCCAATCGATCACCGCGATCATCAGGAGCGCGGAAACGAACGGCCGAGGCGAGAGCACCGGCGGAACCCAGTGGGAAGCCGATCGCGGCGGGGATCCGCGGGCGATGAATGGGGGACACATCCTCCAGCGCAGGTGCCCAGCGGTGGCCGCGGAAGTGCTCTTTGCGCTTCGAGGACAGATGTGCTGATGCCGCGACTACGACAGCCACTTGCCGCTCTGCTGCTCAGAAGACCTGGAACTTTCTCGCAGAACGGCTCGAACAGCTAGGAGAAGGGGCTACGTCGCGAAGCAGGCTCGAACGGTGGTGCCGTGTGGGTCGGTGTGGACGCGGACGAGGTCGGACAACTGGTTGACCAGCAGCAAACCGCGGCCGCGAAGTTCCCCGGCAGGGACGGGGCGCCGTCCGGCCAGTGGGTCGGTGATGTGGCCGTTGTCACGGACTTCGCAGACCAGGTAGCCCTGCTCGGTCCACAGCCGAAGCCGTCCCTGCCCGCCACCGTGGTCGATGCTGTTGCCGAGCAGTTCGGCGACTACGAGTTCAACGTCTTCGTTGCGGGCCGGGGAAAGTCCGACCCGGTGCGCTTGCTCGCGGGTCACAGTGCGGGCCTGGGCCAAGGAGGCCGAGTCGCGGGTGACAGCGTCGATGGTAAGGGCGGTGGCAGGTTCGGGAAGGGGAGTGTTGTAGCCGCTAATGATGCGCTGGGGGTCGTAGCCGGTGCTGGGACGTTCGCCGTCGGCGTCGACCAGCACGGGGTGGGTGGCTTCGGCGTCGGCAAGGACGTGCACGTCGAGCCGGGTGGTGTCGTATGGGCAGAGAATGGTGACGTCGCGGCCGGTGAACGCGAGGTTGATCAGTGCCTCGTGCTGGGCGCAGGCCGGGTACTCCAGCTCGGAACGTCCGGCCCAGATCGGTTCGCCGATGATGCGGACCCGCTGATCGGGGTGGGCGTCGGCGAAGGCGCGGAGGACGCTGGGGATGATCCGGCCGGGGTTGCGGCCTTCTTCGGTCATGTCGAGCAGCCGGACCTTTTCGGCGTCCTGGCCCAGCGCGGCGCGCAACAGTTCGAGGTGGGGGCCGGGAACCGACACCGCGACCGGTTCGCCTACCAGCAGGCCTTGGCGGATGAACGGCACGGTGCCCGCGAGGTAGTCCTCCGGACCTTCGTAGAACAGAGCGGGGTGCACGAACGGGTCCGCGGTCGTGGCAGCCGGATTCATATCGACCGTCCGTCGTCGGCGACGAGCCGAGCTGCTTCTTCCGGCCAGAACAGGCGCAGGACTTTCCGTACGGTCTCCGGCGGATGTCGGATCTTCAGCGACCGAGGTGGCTGGACGCGGCGAGCCGCGTCAACGAGGGCGCTCATGCCGCGTACGTCGGTGAAGGACAGGCAGGATAGATCCACTGTGCCCCCACCGTCTTCGACCAGCAGGTGCAAACTCGTCTCCCATGATGCCCGGGACGCCGGGTCGATCGTCCCGATCACCATTATCCCGCTCGAGGTGGGCAGGTCGAGGATCCGCAACCCAGCCTCGATCCTATGGTCACGGCGCTGGCCGCCGGCACTGGCAGCGTCTTCCACGTCCTTGCCTCCCGGCGCGAACTCGGCCCTTACCGTCTGATGAAGCTTACTTGGCTTCGGCCGGAGTCCCCGCGCGTCTGGACCGGACCCGTGGACGGGCTAGACGGCCGACGAGTCGGGTCGGCAGCCAGTGTTCCGGCGACCGTGTCGCGGTCCTCGGGGTGTTTGTGCGACAGCAGCAGCTCCGTCGTGGGCTTGACCGTACCGGGCGCGTAGCCATGAAGCCGGGCGACGTCGTCGGACCATTCCCAGGACTGGTCGGCGAAGTGGAACCGGAAGCTGCCGATGGCGCGCGGATGCCCCGCGATGATCCGGTTCAGCGCTGAATGCGGAGCGTTTCCGTCGGAGGCCGCAGTGTCGGTCACCGGCCTATTCTGCCAATACCGCTGACTGTCGCGGAAGTCACCCGCGCACGCACGGACCGCGAAGTAAGTAAGCCAGTCATCGTCGTGACTGGGTGACTACGTCGTGGGCGCCGTTCTCCCCTATGGTTCGGCTTGAACGCGGGCGTTGGCCGGGCAGTCGACATCGCCTCCGCGGTCTTCGATCACCCGAGTCACTGACCCTGCCGCGAGTACCAGCACGAGCGCGTTGCCAACCTCAATGCGAGGAAGGTGATCGCGATGCCGGTGAACGTGGCGAGCGGAGACGCCCGGCCGGAGTACGGGCCGCGAGTGCGACCGCGCTGGCTGGTCGCCCGGCCACAATGGCCAGGCGTTCAGAATGTGTCCACCTCGACGAGGCGCATGTCCCGGCCAGGTGGTCGTCCTGCGGTAATTGCCATTCGAATCGCCCGGCAGGGCCACAGCCGTCGCGCGCCATGCGGAGGTCACCAGCAACCCCGGAACCCGGACGGTGAGGGCGTTCCGGCTGTCTGAAGCGGTCATGTGAAAGCGCGATACGAGCCAAGACCGCTTAGGATCCTTTTCACGTTCATGGTTTCGAGACGGTCTGCTCTCCGGTCGGCGCCCGGTGTTCGCAGCCTGGAGGTTTGTGCTCATGGAAACGCAAGACCCGCCGTCAGGTTCCGGCGACGGTGGCCCGGACCTCCTGGATGTGGTCGGTCGGTTGCCGGTCGTCGTATGGCAGGCAGACGTCCGCAGTGGCGCTTACTCCTTCGTATCCGACGAATGCCGGCGCCTGCTCGGGTATCCTCCCGCCCCCTGGCTGGCCGATCCGGCTTTCGCCGCGTCCTTGGTGCACCCACAGGATCGCGAACGCTACCTCAGCCTGCGTGCCCACGGCTGGAACCGGCAAGACTACGACCTCACCTATCGCGCGATCGCGGCGGACGGCCGGGTTGTCTGGCTTCGGGAGTTGGGGCGAGTGCTGCCCGGTGGCGTCGTCAGCGGTGTCTTGCTCGACGTGTCCGGGAGGGAGCCGGAGGCCGAGCGGCAACAGTTCCTCGCCGAATTCGAGCGTGGCCTCCAGGATCTGGAGGACGCCGAACAGGTCATGGCGTACGCGGCCCAGCGCCTCGGCGACTACCTGGGCGCCGATCGCTGTGCCTACGCCGAGGCCGAAGACGACGAGGACCACTTCCTGATGAGTGGCGACCATGCCACCGGACTTCCGCCGTTGCCCGGCCGGTTCGCGATGTCGGAGTTCGGAAAAGGTTGCATGCGGGCGATGCGCGCCGGTCTGCCATGGGTCGTCGCCGACAGTTCCGAAGACGACCGCCTCGAAGCAGCGGACCTGAACGCCTATCGGGTGACCGGCATCCGGGCCGTCATCTGTGTGCCGCTGCTGCGCGCCGGCCGGTTCGTCGCCGCGATGGCCGTCCACCAGGCGACCGTCCGCCCCTGGACGGATGCCGAAATCGGCCTGGTGGAAATGATCGTGAACCGCTGCTGGGAATCCATCCAGCGCACACACGCCGGTCGGGCACTGCGAGACAGTGAACAGCGCTACCGGCTACTCGTGGAACGGGCCACGGACGCGATCTGGATGCTCGACCGAGACCTCAGATTCGACGAGATCAACCCGGCGGCCTGCGAACTGCTCGGCTACTCCCGTGATGAGCTCATCGGCACCCCGATCACCGACCTGCTCGAGAACGACGGAAGCGACCGGTGGCGAGAATTCGTCGTGGATCTGGGGAAGGTCTGGGAGACCAGCGATGTGCACCACTTCCACCGGGCGGACGGAACCACCATCGCCCTTGAACTGAGTATCCAGGCCACGCCGTCCGGTGTGCAGGCGATCGGCCGTGACGTCACCGAACGACGCCGCCGTGAAGCCGAGCGCGAACTCTTGCTGCAACGCGAACACGACATCGCGGAAACCCTTCAGCAGAGCCTGCTGCCCCGTGAACTCCCGGCACTGCCCCGGATCGCCGTCGCGGCACGCTATCTGCCCGTCGCCGCCCACGCGCAAACAGGCGGAGACTGGTATGAGTTGATCGCATTGCGTGGCTCTGTCGTGGCGCTCTCGGTCGGCGATGTCGTCGGCAAGGGACCACAGGCCGCGGCGGTCATGGGTCAGCTGCGCAGCGCACTGGCCGTCAGCCTCCTCGATGGACATGGGCCCGCTGCGGCGCTGCAACGCCTCGACGCCTTCGCCGCCCGCACCGAGGGAGCTCCGGGCACCACCTGTGCGTGCCTGACCCTCGACTGGGAAACCGGTGAATTGCGGTGGGCCCTCGCCGGGCACCCGCCTCCGGTGGTCGTCGGCGGCTCTACCGCGACACTGCTACCCGGCGGAGGCAGCGTGCTGGGCGGGCCGCGGCGCGCACGCTACCGAGAGGAAACCGCGACCCTGAAACCCGGAACCTCGGTGCTGCTGTATACCGACGGTTTGGTCGAACGGCGCGACGAGCACATCGACGAGGGTTTGCGACGGCTGTGCAAAGCCTTGGCGGACAACCATTCCTTATCCCCGGAGCCGCTGGTCGCAGCGGTCATCGACAGCCTGCTCGACACCGGCCAAGAAGACGACGTGGCGGTGCTCGGGCTCCGGCTGATACCGCAGCCGCTGAGACGCGAGCGAACCGCGGAACCCGCTATCCTCCGGGAGCTGCGCGCGGAGGTCATCGACTGGTCACAGCTCGCCGGTATCCCCGCCGGCTTGTATCAAGACCTGAACCTCGCCCTCGTCGAGGCGGTCGCGAACTCCATCGAGCACGCCTACCCACAGTCCGCGGGCCTGGTCACCTACTCGGTGACCAGGACCGCGACAGGCGACGTCGAGGTCGTCGTGACCGATCGCGGCATCTGGCGGCCCGAACCGGCCGATAATGGACACCGTGGTCGCGGAATCCAGCTCATCAACGCGTTGGCGGAAACAGCCACCATCGATCAATCCGAGCACGGCACCACAGTCCGGTTCCGGATCGCCTCGCGAACGGCATCGACCGCAGATGTGGTGCCCCCGGTCCTGACCGACGACACAGCTGTGAACCTGTCGGTGGACGGCGCGCCCGGCGAGCCGATCCTGCGCCTGACAGGCGACCTCGACCTGACCACCACCGCCTCCGTGAGGCCGGCTCTGCTCCACAGGATCGAAAGCACCGACGCGCCAGAACTCACGGTCGATCTGACCGGCGTGCGCTACCTCAGTAGCTGCGGCATCGCCCTCTTGCTCGACGCGGCGACACTCGCGTCAGGACAGAACTCGACGTTGACAGTGTTGACAACGGAGGGTTCCATGCCACTGCGGATCTTGGAAATCGCCGGGTTGACGGGGCTCGGCGACGACGCGCTCACCGTCGAAACCATGCCGACGGCTTCAGCCAACTGAGACGGAGAACCTTTGCCCGCCTGCAGGCGTCCGCGCGGTAGGCCCGCCCAACGGGTGACCGAAGATACCGACGCAACCTGATTGGTTACCGCACACCGGTCGAAAAGGAATGTACTGCGTTCGTCATTTTCCAGGCGGTGAGCGGCCCGCCGGCGCGGCCGGGTGTCGCGGCTGTACCAGCGGGCCACGGATCTCCAGCGGTGCGATCCGCACAGCGCCGACATGTACTACCTGTGCGGTGCGCTCGGCATCCTGAGCCAAGACTGCAAAGGGGCGTGGCCCTACCTGTCCACGGGTGCCGACCTCGACAACGACCTGGAGTGCCTGCGCCTGCTGGCGATCGCGTCGGCGTGCGCGAGCGACCAGGACACGGCTGCGTACGCTCTGATCGGATACTTCCGCGAGGCCGAGCCCAACGCCGAGGACCCGTTGGGAAACGTGCTGGTCCGCATCCTCGACTACTACCGTCTCGGCCGGAACCTGCTGCACGAGCTTCGTACGATCCCGCGCGAGAACAAGGCCGCGCAGGATCTAGTCGACTTGTCACTGCTGCCATGCGCAGCGCCGCGGTATGCCGCGGAGCAGATATCAGCCGGCCTCACACCGGAGCAGCGCGAGTTTTGGTTTGGCCGAGCTTTGCTTCCTGGTGTGCAGAGATATCCACCCCGTTCTGGCGACGCATGTCAGCGGAATGCTGCTGGAGCTCGCTCGCCCTGACACCGCGGACCTACTCAGCTGCTGGAACAACTCCCGGACCAGCGTGGTGTTGACGACGAGAACCGGCCATCATTGGTAGGGGATGGGTACCCCCGCGGCGCGCAGTTTGGTTTCGACGAGCGCGTTCAGCCGCGTCCAGGCCGTCGAGGTCTGATCTTCGAGGTGGTGATTGATCAGCCCGTATCGGGTGGCGGCGTCGGGCCCGGGTCGGTAGTCCGTCGGCGGCGCCAGCAGTTCACGGTTGGCCAGCAGGTTGTCGGCCAGCGCGGAGGCGAGCTCGTCGATCCGGGGGTCGTCCGGGTCCCAGGACCGCGCAGCCCAGCCGCGTTTGGTCAGGTCGGCGAACTCGGGGTCGGCGAGCCGGTGTCCGAGCTGGATCAGAAGGAGGTCGAACAACTCCGGTGCCAGCGCCCTGGCCAAGACCAGGGCTTCTCGTTGGCCGGCCACGTAGTCAGGGGCGAAGCCGAGATCGGTGAGCCGGTCCAGGACCGCGAGAGCGCGATCGGGCAGCAGGACCCGGTCGCCGTCGGCGAGCTGTCGCAGCGTGTCTCGCCGCGCGGTCAGCTCGGTGATCCGCTCGGTGAGGCGCCGTTCCACGTCGACGAGAGCGGCGGCAAACCGGTCAGGATCGGCGTTGAGCAAGGGCTTGATCTCGGCCAGCGGTACGCCTGCGGCGGCCAGGGTCCGGACCTGGACCAGCCGCAGCAGATCGGCCGATCCGTACCGCCGGTAGCCGGAGCTGTCCCGTGGTGGTTCGTGGAGCAGCCCCTGCTGGTGATAGTGCCGCACGGTCTTCACCGTGACCCCGGCGAATGCCGCCGCCTGACCGATCGTGACGTCGCCGGTCGACGTGACCGAGGTGGTCGAGGGAGCCATGCGACGAGTGTGCAGCCTGACCCAAGGTCAAGGTCAACCCGCCTGCCTCGCATCGCACGGCGCCCTCGGCTGAGCGGGGAGGTTCCTCAGCCTGCGGTCTGCTCGCCGCAGAACGCCGCCTTGAGGAGCTTGTCCAACGCCTTCGGGTACTTCGTGGCCAGGTCGACTTCGGTGTCCACGCCCGTGATCGAGGCGGTCAGGGTCTTACTCCCGTCGGGCGTGCTGTACATCAATGCCCCATAGCCAATGTTGTTGCCGTTGTGGCGCACAACGGTGACGCCGCAGCCCAGCTTCTCCACGTACACCCCGAGGCCGTAACCGACCTTCGAGTGCGGCGTGCGCATCTCGGCCAGTAGCGGGGCCGGCAGGAGCTTGCCGCTCATCAGCGCGGAGAAGAACGTGTGGAGATCCTGGGTGGTTGAGATCATGTCACCGGCGGCGAACACCAGGGAGGGATTCTGGCGGGTGACATCGACCGTCTTCCACTGACCGGCGTCCTGGTAACGGTAGTAACCGTGCGCGTGCGGCCCGCGGATCCCCGTCCGGGTGCCCGGCACCTCGGTGCCCGACAGCCCCAGCGGCCGTGGCTGCTGAGGGGTGGAGCCAGGGGCAGCCGCGTCGGGTGATCGCAGGATCCGCCGTTGCATCTCCTCGGCGTAGGAGCGGCCAGTGGCTTTCTCGATCAGCAGTGCGGCCAGCACGTAGTTGGTGTTGGAGTAGTTCCAGTCCCTCCCCGGCAGGAACAGCGGTCCCTTGGCCAACGCGAACCGCACCAGTTCGTCGGGCTGGTAGGTGCGGAAACGGTTGTCCACCCATTCCTGGCCCGTCGAAGGCAGCCCCGGCATGGGCTTCCCGTTGTAGTAGTCGCCGGTGTAATTGAACAGCCCGCTAGTGTGCTGCAGCAGCATTCGCACCGTGATCTCCCGGTCCAGCTCGAACTGCGGCAGGTAGCCGGCCACCGGGGCGTCCAGCCCGATCTTGCCCTCGGCCACCAGTTGCAGGACCACGGTGGCGACGAAGGTCTTGGCGTTGCTGCCGATCCGGAACCGCCCGTTCGTCGGCGGCTTCGCGGTCTGGCCTAGCTTGCGCACCCCGGCGGTGCCGGCCCACTCGCCCCGCTGATCGTTCACCCGCATCTGCATCCCGGTGAACCCGATATCGACGAAGCCCTGGATGGCCTCCTGTAGTTCGGGGCGGTTCTGCTGGGCAGCGGCCTTCGACCCAGCCAGGCTGTCCGCGGTGGCCGCCCCGGGTGCGGCCGCTCCGGCCAGCAGCGTGACCGCCAGCACCGTGACCGCCGCCCGCCGGAAGACCCGAGGCATACGCACCCTCTTCCGCAATCCGCCGACCGGCGCAGCGAGCTGAGCCGGGGAAATAATGATGTTGTTCCTCATGCGGCCAGGCTCCAGCCTGACCCGGGGGCGGGGTCAACCCCATCCGACACGAGCCCCGCTGTTCAACACGCTGTCCTACCGAGTGGTCGAGGAGTGCCGAAAAACGTGATCAACCACGGGCCATCACGCGCTGGCAAACCGCACGCCATGGCCTGTCAGCAGGTGGTGGAGTTGGGGTAAACGTAGGCGAGCGATGCCTGCCGTTGCTGCGAAGCAGGCGGGTTTCTCACGCGATCGCCTGCGTTCATGCACACGTACGGGTTGGGCGAGCCGCTGGTGTGGAAGTACCAGATCGCGTCGTAGCTGGAGTTGTTCCACCAGCTGCGGGTCGCGTCATTGAAGCTGTAATTCCCCAGATTGTGCATGCGCTGCCGATCGTTGGTGAACCACAGCGTGCCGGTGGTGCCCGTCGCCCGGTACAGGCAGAGGAAGCCGAGCGAGCAGAACGTGCCGAGCCCGGTGCTGAGCACGCCGTCCTCGGTCTGCCGTTGCCACAGGATCTGGTCGCCGACGACCGAGTACCCGGCGGGTAGCCGGCCCACGTCGATGCCGTCCGCCGCATAGCGGGCGAGCACGTCCGACGGCCTCGCAGTGGCCACGGGCGCCGAAGCCAGCACAGCGGCCCCAATGCCGAGCGCTACAGTCGCCGCCCGGAAGAATGCCTTTGCCTTCACAACTTCCTCCCCGAACTCGAGTTCTGAGGGCCCCGGGTGTGAGCCCGCAGGTGAACGATTGTCCGAAACGGCCGCAGGTCGACCGGAAAGGGTGAACGTACAGAGCATTCATCGGCATGCCATGAAGTCTTCCACTGTGATGGGTGCGCTTGTGCCAGAGCTGTATGCGACGGTCAGTTTTCTCTGTCCCGTGAAACCGCAGGGTGAGGTTTCGTAGGTGTAGCGGGAATAGATGGTTTTCTGCTGACCGGCGGCGAGTGTCACGACGCCGCGGTCGTCGTCGCGCCACGGGGCACCGATCAAGCTCCAGTCCAGGTCCCAGGTGACCGTGCGAGCGCTCGTGGCAGTGTTGGCCACGCCGAGGTATCCGCGGTGGAAGCACGAATTGCTATCGCAGTTGTACCGGACGCACACCTGGTAGCGGATGGGGCCGTATGATTCCGTGCCGGAACATTTCGGAGACCCCTGGATTCCGGCGGCGGCCGCAGCAGATGGCGCGACACGGCTCGCGGCGGACGCCGTGGTGGCGCCGAACGAGACCGTCGCTGCCATTGCGCACGCGGCCGCAATGATCGCCAGTGTTTTTCTTGGCATCGTGACTCCTGATTTGTGGTTGCGGATTCGCAGTCCGCACTGAATACGTGGTGCTGCGTCTATGGTCTCTCAGTGCGGGTTTTGCGGTGAATTTCGGGAGATGTGGTGCTGGCAGAAAATCGAGTCGGGCGGCTTTCGATGTGCGCTTGTGGTGAGGATGGCAGCGCGGAAATCAACGGCGTCGACGCGGCTGAGGGGGTTCGCCCGTTGTCGTCAGCTTTTGAGGGGGACGACGAAGACGTGGCTCATGTCGGCGTTGTGGGTCGTGGTCGACCCGCGTGAGTCGGGCAGGCCTACCGCGGTTCCCTGCACTCCGCCGTCCATGCCGTTCTGCCATTTCACCAGGACGTAGGCGTTGAACCGCTGTTCGCAGTCGGCCCGGACCTTGAAGTCGGGCAGGTGCAGCGGCACGTAATGGTGGTGCACCGAGTAGGACATTTGGCGGGTCGTCGTGGTGGCGTTGCTGGTCTGGCAGAGTTTGTCGCCGTTCCACTGGTTGACGTAGAGGGTGAAGGTGGCCGTCGAGGCCGGTGGCTGGGTGCAGTCCTTGTCCTTCACCGGGTAACAGGTCTTGTATTCGGTGTCGGCGAAGACGCTGAGTTTCGTGAAGCCTGGCGCGAGGGTGAAGTGCGGCAACGCGGGCTCACGCGCCACGACCTCGGGGTCCGGTCCGACACGCACGAGGCCACGGGGTGTGGCGCGCTGGGCGGGAAGACCGGCCGTGGTGTTGTGCACGGAGGTGGCCGCGAACTCGAGGAATCCGTCGTGCAGCTGGAACTGGGCGTCGAGGTTCTTGCGCATCGTGGCGGCACGGACGTACGCGGTGCAGGTGACCGTCGTGGCGACACCGGGGTGCACCAGGAAGCGGGTGGTGAGCTGGACGTCCTCCTTCTCCGGCTCCAGGGATGCGCCCTTCTGGAGGATATTCTGTCCCGTTACGTAGCTCTGTTCGCCGCCAGGCCAGGTGCACCGCACCTCGTTGTCGAACAGCGAGCGATAGGTGGCCGAGTTCGCGCGCATCACCGATCTGACGTAGGCGGTCTGCGTCGCCGACATTTCCAGGTCCACGCTGCCCAGCTTCTTGACCTCCTGGTCGAACTTCACCGGCTCACCCGGCTTCGTCTCGGGCACCTTCGGCGCGAGCACCTGTTGCGGCGTGAACTTGACATGGGTGGCAGTGCTCGCGGTCGCCGCCGGGGCGAGCACGACCAGCACCACGGCACCGAGAATGAAGGACAGTATTCGCCTCACCCGCGGTCTCCTTTCACCAGTGAGAATTTAGCGTGACGAACTGTTTCGGCGATAACACATGGCCCCTTGATAGGGGGCGAGGTGTCGAGTTTCGGTGGCTACGGCTGATCCTGAAGTGAATTTGATTCACGGTTCACCAGGGGTGCGGAACAACCATGTCGGGTGACGGGTAGCGGCGGCAAGGGTTGCCGGGACGTGTGTCGTCCCGGCATGCGTGAAATGGGCCTGATCAGGGGTTTCCCGGAGGGTGTGGGACGGTGTCATACTGGCTCGCGGCACCGGAGACTTGGGGAGGGTCGATGGATGTGTCGAGCACGCGCAGCGAGCTTGCGCAACTTCTCGCTGCTCTCAAGGAGCGCAGCGGGCTGAGCTATTCAGATCTTGGCCGAAAAGCACATATCAGCAGTTCCACTCTGCATCGATACTGCTCTGGAGTAACGGTTCCACCCGATTATCGGACGATTGCCGCAATCGCCACCGCGTGTGGGGCGACTGACCAAGACCTCGCCGATTTGCTACGGCACTGGCATGTGGCCAACGGCAAGATCACCGTGGAGACACCGGTTTCCTCAGTCGAAACTCCGGACCTGGCCTCCGGCTCTGGCCGGCGGCGCCCACGATCACTCGCGGCCGCCGCCGCGGTCCTCGTGGCGATCGTGATCCCGTCGAGCACGGCCTTCGATGATGCGGGCCCCTCCACACCCGTGCCCGCCGCCGCGCCCGCCGACGCCGTCGTCCGATACGACTTCGCACCACGTCGCATATTCGCGCCGCGGATGCCCAGGGCAGTGCCTGGTGGATCCTGGAGGCCCGATCATGAGGTGGTGGCGCTGGGCAGCGTCGAGCTGGAGATGTCGACGACGCAGACCGCGTACGTGGTGTCGGTGATGCGCGCGAGCTCGGCGACCCACCGCTCGCTGTTCGACAACGAGGTGCGGTGCAGATGGCCCGGTGGTGAGCAGAACTTCGTGACCGGACAGAACATCCTGCAGGAAGGGGCGTCGTCGGAGCGGGAGAAGGAAGAGGTGCAACTGACCACCCGCTTCCTGCTGCATCCCGGTGTGGCCACCACAGTCGCCTGCACCGCCTACGTCCGCGCCGCCGCGCTCAGGGAAGACCTCGACGCGCAGTTCCGGCTGGACAGCGGGCGGATCGAGGTCGCCGACACGTCCGTGGACAACACGACCACAGGCGCGCCCGCACAGAGTGCGGTGCCACGTGGCCTCCTGCACGTGGGACCGGCTCCCCGCATGATCGCCCGGGAGCCGGTACTCAGGTCCGTCACCTTCGCGCCGGGATTCACCCACCTCAGCGTCGTCGCCGATACCCAATTCCAGGTCTGCTATCCGCAGAAGGACAAGCTCTGCGACACGCCCGCCCCGACCGCGTCGACGGCCACCTTCACTCTGTACGTCACCCAGTGGAAGGGCAACGAGGTCTGCCACAAGGACCGGGCTACCGGGGAACTCCGCGAAATGTCGTACGCGGTGCACCGCCATCACGTACCCCTGCACCTGCCCGACTTCACCGTCCGCGCCGACTGTGACCCGCGGTTCAGCGCCTACGTCATGGTGAAGTGGGTAGACGGGATGGACGGCGGGGTACAGGGCGCGGTGGAGGACCTGACCGACTCACGCGGATCCACCTCAACGCACAGCGCCAACATGAGCCACATTCTCATAGTCCCCCGCAAGGGCTGAACAGGTCGTCGGCGGACCGGGACGTTGTTCCACGACCAGGGGTCGCTGGACCGCCCCGGCCCCGGCCTTGGTCCACGAACGCGACATCAGTGGGCATCAGGGTGAAGAATCGGAACAAGGATCGCCGCCCGTTCGGCACTTGCGCAGGCGCCGGCACCGGAACTATTGCTGCTGGTAGTGGGCGGCTAGGTGGTCCTCGAGTTCGGCGTGGCGGAACTGGTAGGCGGGCCCGACCGCCCGCAGCAGGCCGAGGCGGTGCGCGTCGTCCAGGAAACGTATGAGGTTCCGTGGCAGTCGGCCGGTCCTGGCGAGGTGGTCGACGGCGATGACGTAGGCAGGCCATGCGTGGTGCCGCCCGGGCAGGAGGCCTGCCGGCAAGCCGATGATGCCGGCCCCGGCGATGGTGACCGTCACCGTCGCGAAGGCCGGCGCGTCCATGCGGGCGCAGATCGCGAGCGTGCCCGCGGCTCCGGCGGCCGTGGCGACCGCCACCTGGATGAGAGTGACGCGTCGAGCGGAACGCCAGACCGTCATCGAGGTGAGGTTGTCGATGCCCGAGGTCGGCACTGCCAGGACCTGGTTGAGGGCGGAGGCCGCCAGGAACAGCAGGGGCACGGCGAGCAAGACCGCGATGTCCGATGATGTCGCGGCATCGGCGCTTTCCCGCTCCGAGCTTCCGAAGATGGCGTTCATTGTGAGGATGAAGGTGTAGCCCGCGACGCCCACACCGCCTGTGAACCCGAGGATGGTCATCACCGCTAGGACGTGGCTGCGTAGCCCTGCCACGATTCCCGGCTCTTCTCCTCGCCACCTGGCGAAGTGGGTGTCGGTGCTCGCGGCGACCATCCAGGTGTAGGACAAGGCGATGCCGAAAAAGCCGATGGATCCGGCGACGCCGAGGTCAGCGCCGGACACGATTCCGGCGGTGATGATCGTCGTCGCGATGGCAGTGAAGACAGCCACTGACAGTTTGATGGTGCGCGACGGGCCGTTCACGGTGGCGGCGACGTACCACCACAGGAGCTCTCGGCGTTGCTTCTCCTGGTGACTGGTCCTGTTGGTGCACCGGTGGGCCAGATACCCGAGCCATGACCGGACCTGGTCCGGCTCGTAGCGTCTGCTTGGTCGGAACCGCTCGTGCGAGTGAGTGCTGGGTGGTCTATTCCTGATCAGCGCCGGGATGACATGGGCGAGCATGTGCGCCCGGAGAGTCTCGGGATCGCGGTTCACGTTCGGATCGAGGAGTTCCGACGGATCACGGTCGCCGTCGCGGTAGACGGTGCGGAACAGCCACAGGTCCAATGCCCTGGTCATATGGGCGTTCACCTGGTCCGGGGTCCGGCTGAGGTCGCCGTCAGCGGGGATGAGGGCGTCGACCACCACGTCCCCCACGTCGTCCGAAGAGATCGCGAGATATTCGCGCGCGTGCTGCGGATCGATGGGCATCGATTCCAGCACCACGGCGCCTGGAATGACCTTCCCAGTGGTCTCCACCAGGTCGCGGTACTCCTTCGTGTGACAGGTCAGCACCAGGGCGTCGCCCATGGCCAGCGAGTTGTTCAGCGTCGAGAAGAAGTGCCGTTGAACCCGCTCGGGCAGGTCGTCCAGACCGTCGATGAAGGGGATGACGCGCTGACTGCGAACCAGTTCTTCCGGTGTCCCCGGGCCGCCGTGTTCCGGGTCGGTCAGTCCGGGATAGAGGCGGCACAGCTCGTCGGTCAGCCACTCGCGCAGTGACCGGTCCTCCGCGACCTCCCACCGTGACGCGGTGAGGAACACCGGGACGGGATCGTTCTGCGACCGGTTTTCCAGCAGTTTCAGCAGCAGGAGGACCGCGAGGGAGGTCTTGCCCGTCCCGGACGCGCCGAGCAGAATCAGGCGGCGCTGGAACAGCATCGGGAAGTTGCACGCGAGGGAATCGAGGGCGCCCTTGTCCACCGCGAGCTCGTCGAGGTCCAGGTCTGTCACCTGGCCGAGGTGGTCCATCAGCTTCCTGCGGCCTGTGACCTTCCAGCACACGGGAAGGACGCCGGTGTGCCACGTGCGCGCATCCTCGATCCACTGCCTTTGCACACGGTCTGCGAGGTACACCACCGCCTTCGCGAGCTCCTCGGGGTCGGGCAGCCGGACGGTGCGGCGGCGCCACACGACCAACGCCCAGAGCAAAGGAAGAAGGGCAAGCGCCACGGAGATCAGCTGGGCCATGTTGGCCGCCACCTGCAAGCCGTCGCGGAACAGGAAGTAAAGCACCGAACCGAGAACGGCGAGGAGGGCGAGCCAAGCGGTCCACCACAGGACAGCCAGTCGGCGACGCCGTTGAACACGTCTTCGCATACCGGCGATGGTCCTCGATCCATGCCCGCGGTCACAAGGTGGCCCTCGTGGCTCACCAGCGGCAGGGAGCATCATGACGGCTGCGTCGAACGGCCTGTCGATATCGGTTCGTGTCCGGTCACCGAGCACGGGTTCCGGAGATCGCCGCCGCGGCGCGGAAGACCGGCAAGTAAGAGGGGCGCTAGTTCTTCCCGCGTCGGTACTCGCTGGGGCTGCACCCGTGTTCTCTGCGGAAAGTGCGCGAGAAGTAGAACGCGTCGTTGTAGCCGATGGTCCTGGCGATCTCGGAGATGTCGCGGGACGTGGTGACGAGCAGCTCGCGCGCTCGGGCCATCCGCAGGCGCTTGGCGTATTCGACCACGCCGCAGCCCGCCGCCATCCGGAACAGGGCCGCGAAGTGCGAGGGCGATAGGCCCGCCGTGCGCGCGAGCTCTTTGACGATCACCGGCTTCGCGAAGTTGTGCCGCAGGTACTCCTGCGCCTGGCGAACCGGCTCGGTGGGCTGGTGGGCTTCGGTCAGTGCGTCCGCGGCCAGCTGCGCCAGCAAGGTCCAGCCCGCGCCGGAGGCCGAGATAAGGTGCGGGAAGGTCTCATCCCGCTCGAGGAAGCCGATGGCGTCGTCGATCGCCGAGACGGCCCGGTAGACGTCGCGCACCTCGATGATGGCTTCTCCGCCGCCCGGCGTGACGACCGTGAGCAGCTCCGAGACCTGGGAACCCGCGGCGTGCAGCCACCAGATCGTCCAGGGGGCACGCGAGTCCGCCCAGTAGAAGTGCGGACGGGATGGGGGCAGGACCAGGGCATTTCCCGGCCTGATCACGCTCACTCTGCCGTCGGCCTCGCAGTACCCGACCCCGTCGGTGCAGACGATCACGATGGCTTCCGGTGCGCTGCGCGGGCGGTGCATGCCGTGGTTGGCCGCGCTGGGGAAGTACCCGGCGTCGGTGACGAGCAGGCCCGAGGTCGGGGCCCTGCGCAGGGCCGACGCCACCAGCGGCCGCGGCAGCACGCGCAACCGCTGACCTGGGAAGCCATCGGGCATCAGCATCCGCACACCGTACCGCCGGCCGTCGAATCGTCCAGGTGACTCGGTCGATTCGGCCATCCCGCCGAACGGGTGCCCGGGCATAGCGTTGCCGCATGTCACAGGGTGAATCGACGCTGATCCTGCCGTCCCGCCCCGCCGAGCAGGCCGAGGCCGGGGTCGCGGCGTGGCGGGCCGGGGTGATGATCGACAGCTACCTTCCCGAGGCGCCCGACCGGTATCCCGCCTACCTGGACCGGCGCGTCTATCAGGGCTCCTCCGGGCGGGTGTATCCACTGCCGTTCCACGACCGGATCAGCCCGGTGAAGGCCCCGGCGAAGTGGGACGCGGTGCACCTGGAGAACCGCTGGCTGCGGCTGATGGTGCTGCCCGAGCTCGGTGGCCGCATTCATGTCGCTTTCGACCGCACCAGAAACTACGACTTCTTCTACCGCAACCCGGTGATCAAGCCCGCTCTCGTCGGCCTGACCGGCCCATGGATCTCCGGCGGAGTCGAGTTCAACTGGCCGCAGCACCATCGCCCCGCCACGTTCCTGCCGACCGACGTCGAGATCGAGCACGAGGCCGATGGCGCCGTGACCGTGTGGTGCTCCGACCACGACCCCTTCGACCGGATGAAGGGGATGCACGGCGTCCGGATGCGGCCCGACAACGCCGTCCTGGAGCTTCGGGTGCGGCTGTACAACCGTGGCGAGCGGACCCGGACGTTCTTGTGGTGGACCAATATCGCCGCGCGGGCGGATGAGAATTACCAGTCGTTCTTCCCACGAGACGTGCGGGTGGTCGCCGATCACGCCAAGCGCGCGACGACCGGCTTCCCCGCCGCGGATCGGGCCTACTACGGAGTCGACTACCCGGCCCGGCACGACGAGGTCGACACGGTCGCCGGTGGGGTACAGGTCCGCGGGGACCGCCTTGACTGGTATCGCAACATCCCGGTGCCGACCTCGTACATGTGTGTGGGCAGGAAGGAAGCATTCTTCGGTGGCTATGACCATGCCGCGCGGGCCGGGTTCGTGCACGTCGCCGATCGGCAGATCGCTGTCGGGAAGAAGCAGTGGACTTGGGGCGCTTCGGAGTTCGGTGATGCGTGGGGCCGCAATCTGACCGATGACGGTTCGGCCTACGTCGAATTGATGGCCGGGGTGTTCACCGACAACCAGCCGGACTTCTCCTTCATCGCGCCCGGGGAGACGAAGGTGTTTTCCCAGTTCTGGTATCCGATTCAGGAAATCGGGCCGGTGCAGGCGGCGACCGTGGACGCCGCGGCGCGGGTGGACCTGCGGGGAACGAGCGCGCGGGTCGGAGTCGCCGTGACGGTTGACCGCCCCGGATGCCGCTTGTCGCTCGTTGACGGCACTGGGACCGAGATCGCCGAGGTACGCGCCGACATCGCGCCGGGCAAGCCCTTCCAGGAGAGCGTCCCGCTGACGGGGCCCGCTGATCGACTCGTGCTGCGCGTCCTCCACGGTGACGAACTGTTGGTGGAGTGGGATTCCCTGGTCCCCAGTGCGGACGATCAAGTCACCCCGGCGCACGAGCCCGCCGCGCCCGATGACGTGCCGACCGTGGAAGAGCTGGCCGTGATCGGCGCGCACCTCGATCAGTACCGGCACGCGACGCGCTCGCCGGAGCTGTACTGGCGTGAGGCAGTGCGCCGCGATCCCGCGCATGTCGCGGCCAATGTCGGGCTCGCTGGGCTCGCGTATCAGCGTGGTGACTTCGCTGAGGCGGAGGAGTTGCTGCGGGTAGCCGTTTCCCGGCTGGCGACGTTGAATGCGAACCCCGTCGACACGACCGCGCTGTACTGCCTCGGTCTAGTCCTGGAGCGACTCGACCGGGCCGAGGAAGCCTACGACGTCTACGGCTCAAGCTCGTGGGCGCGCGCGTGGCGGGCACCGGCGGGCTATCGCATGGCGCGCATCGACGCCGCACACGGGCGGAACAGGGAGGCACTGGCCAGGCTCGAGGATGTGCTGCGCACCGAGCCGGAGCACCTGCAAGCCCGTGCGCTCCAGGTGATCGTGTTGCGCCGTAACGGAAAAGACGGTCAAGCGACAAAGCTTGCCGAAGCCACCCATGTGCTTGATCCCCTGGACTGGTGGACGCGCGATCTGCTCGGCCTGCCTCTCACGACGGACGCACAGACCTGCCTTGACATCGCGCTGGAGTACATCGGCGTTGGCGAGCACGAGGCGGCGCTGCGGGTGCTCGACGTCGCCCGTGAGCGGGAGGGGTCCCGCGCGATCGGACAGACAGCGGCCGGGCCGTTGCTGGAGTACTACCGAGCCGAGGTGCTGCGCAGGCTGGGCAGAGACCACGAGGCGCGTGAAGCCGTCCAGAGGGCGCAGAATCTCGACGCCACGTGGTGCTTTCCTTCACGGCTGGACGATGCGTTGACGTTGGAGCGTGCGGCGGATTCCGACGACACGGACGTGCGGGCTCGCGCGCTGCTCGGACATTGGCTCTACGCCAACGGACGCCCTGACGACGCGTGCGCGGCCTGGAACGCCGCGGCCGCGATCGACCCGGATGACCCGGTGGTTTGGCGGAATCTGGGGCTCGCGGCCTTCAACCACCTCGGTGACGCCGACCAGGCATGCGCGGCCTACGACTCCGCGCTCGCCGTCGCGGGGGACGACGCCAGGTTGGTCTTCGAGCGTGATCAGCTCAGTGCGAGGCGCGGCGTGCCGCCCGGGCAACGGCTGGACTGGCTCTTGCGGAACCGCGCCCTGGTCGAGACACGAGACGACGCCACCCTTGAGCTCGCACAACTGCTGATCACCGCCGACCGGCTCGACGAGGCCCGCGAACTGCTGCTCGGCCGCACCTTCCAACCGTGGGAGGGCGGTGAGGGCGACGTGCTGCGCGTATGGGACCGGCTGTGCCGTGCCCGATCCACAGTGGACGATGCTTTTGCGCCGCCGGAATCTCTCAGCGAGGCAAGGCATCCGCTCGCGAACACCGCCCAGCTGCACCTGATGCGAGGTGACGTGCTGGGCGACCGGGCGGCCTGGGAGCTGGCCGCCGCGCAGCAGGGCGACTTCCTGGGGATGAGTACCCAGCCCTATTCCGAGGCGACCTACTCTTCGGTGCTCGCGCTGCGCAGGCTGGGTCGCACCGAGGAAGCCGACCGGCTCACCGAGGCGTTGCGAGCCTTCTGCGACACGGTGGAGGCGAGCCCGCCGGTCGTGGACTACTTCGCGACTTCGCTGCCGTCGATGTTGTTGTTCACCGAGGATCCGGCCGCCACGCGGCTGCGCCGTACAGGTTTCTTGCGGGCGCAGCTCGACATTCTCGACGGGCAGCACGCACGCGCGGTTGACCGGTTGACCGCGCTGCTGGCTGAGGACCCGCACCACGTCGACGCGCTGGACCTCGCCCGAGCGATCCGGACCCCGACGCGGTGACGGCGTCCGTGCACCGCCACCGCGCGCGGAATTCTTTACACGTCAGGGATATCCGCCACGGTTCCGGTCGCGGCCGCGTCGGCGTAGTTCGCGAGGCGCTCGGCCATCGGAACCCCGGCGCGATGGGCTCGCCGACCGGTGCCGCCGCGCTGCCACGGCGCCGGGCCGGTCAGCGGGCGGAACTCGACTCCGGCCGCCGCCAGCCGGTCGAGGTGGCGGGGCAGCCGCCGGTGGAGATCCTGTGTGCGGGAGCCCCAAGCGATCTCCGCGAAGGCACACGTTCGCGGGTACAGGAGGTAGTCGACCAGTCGTGGGTCCGCGACGAACTCGGTCCACATCTGGCACTGGATCCCTCGCACACGAGCACTTTCGGTTTCGGACCAGTCCCGCGGGATCGGCTCCCACGAGGCGACGTCGTCGAGGGTGACCGGGCCACCGATCGCGAGCGGCTCGTCGGGGTGGGCCTCCTGGAAGTAGTCGAAATAGGTCGGCATGACCGGCGAAAGCACGACATCGTGACCGGCCGCCGCCGCCCGGCGGGCGACCTCCGCGCCCCGCCACGCCATGACCAGCGTGGTGGTCGATTCCGCGTCGGCCGCGGCTCCTTGCGCGGCAAAGCTGTCGTCCCACGTGACCGGTGTTTTGCCGTGCTCAGCCAGCATGTGCCGCACTTCGGCCATCAGGGCGGCGAAGATCTCGGCACTCCCGGTGAGCCTCCGCTTGTCGGCGAACGCACGCACCACCGGGTCGTCGTCCCACGCCCGCAGGACGGATTCGTCGCCACCCACGTGCACGTACGGGGAAGGGAACAGCGGGAGCAGCTCGTCGAACAGGAGGCGCAGAAACTCCAGGGAGTGCTCGGAGGGAGCCAGGAGCGCGTCGTGCACACCCCAGTTCGTGTGCACCGTGCGAGCCGGCACGGACGGGGACCCGAACTCCGGGTAGGCGGCCAGCAAGGCCCCGGTGTGGCCGGGAATGCCGATCTCCGGGACGACCGTGATCGCGCGGTCCGCCGCGTAGGCGACGATCTCGGCGAGGTCGTCGCGGGTGTAATGACCGCCGTGTGGTGTGCCGTCGTGGACGACCTCGTCGGAGTAGTGGCTGACCTGGCTCGTCGCCCGCCAGCCGCCGACCTCGTGCAGGCGCGGGAAGCGAAGGCTCTCCACCCGCCAGCCCTGGTCGTCGCTGAGGTGCAGATGCAGGGTGTTCAGCTTGTGCGCGCTCATCAGATCGAGGTGGCGCAACACCTCCCGCTTGGGCAGGAAGTGCCGGGCGACGTCGAGGAGCATTCCGCGCCAGCGGAATCGTGGACTGTCTTCGACGCGGATGACCGGTGCGTCCCACCGGATGCCCGACGGCGCGGCCTGCCGGTAAGCGGCGTCGGGCAGCAGCTGACGCAGGGTCTGCACGGCATACACGACACCGGAACGGTCCGCCGCGGTGATGGTCACTCCGGTCTCGGTCACGTCGAGCACGAAACCCTCGGGAGGGGTCACGCCCGCGCGGAGCAGCACCCGCAGGCCTGCGGGTTCGGTGACGACCTTGCTGGTCATGGGCAGCAGCGCGATCACCCGCAGGACCGCCGCCCGTTCCTCCGCCGGCACGTCCAGGCGCACCGCGAGTTCGGCCGGAAGCCGGAGCACCCCCGCGCCGAGCCGCACCGAGTGCGGTTGGGGAACGAGGTGCGCCGCCCGCTCTCGCGCGTCGTCATGGCCCATGGTCACTGCCCTCCGTATGCGTGCATATGTTTTTTTCTGTTCATTAAACTTCTAGATTGAGCATATAGTGCTCTTTTAAGAGATAGTATGCGCACAAACGAACAAGAACCACCACGAAGGGACGCCGATGTACCTCCCGATCGCTGAGGTTGCCTGCGTGCCGTCTCGGGCGCGCGTCTTCGAGCAGGGCTGGCAGTCCTGGAGTCCCACCGGTATCTACCCGGGTAACGCGACTTCGCCCCGGCCGTCCTCGGCGCAGATCGCGGCGAGCTGCTTCCGCTTCGACCGGCCGATGCCGGAGTCCGGCTTCCAGGGCGAGGGACTCATCGTGATCGACCCGGGCGACGGTGGCCCGGTGCGGTCGTGGTCCGCGGTGGATCACTCCGCCGAAGTCCCCTCCATCCGCGTACAGGCGCTCGGGGACCGGCTCGTCGTCTCCAGCCTGGGCGCTGTCCGGGAGACCGAGCACGCCGACCTTCCGCGCGCGCTCGTCGCCTGGGCCGAGGAAGTGGCGGCCGACGGTGGCGTGACGGCGGTCCGTCCGCTCGGTCCGGGGTGGAGCAGCTGGTACGGGCACTGGAACAAGGTCACCGAGCAGGACATCGCCGACACCCTGGTGCACGCCGAACGACTGGAGCTGCCGTTGGAGATCATCCAGCTCGACGACGGCTACCAGAACGCCATCGGGGACTGGCTCGACATCCGGCCGGGCTTCGGATCCCTTGAAGGAGTGGCGAAACGCGTCGCAGACACCGGGCGGCGGGCGGGCATCTGGCTGACGCCGTTCTTCGTGGCCTCCGACAGCCGGGTGGCGACCGAGCATCCGGACTGGCTGGTACGGGGCACGCCCGTGATGCGCGAGTGGGACCGGGACATCGCGGTGCTCGACGTGACACACCCTGACGCGGCGGAGCATCTCGGCGGCGTGTTCAGATCACTGGTAGCGACCGGGTTTTCGTTCTTCAAGATCGACTACGTCTACGCAGGAGCGCACCCCGGCCCTCGGCGCGCCGACGTGTCGGGGCATGACGCCTACGTGGCCGGGATGCGGATCATCCGCGAGGCGGTCGGCCCGGACTCGACCGTTCTCGGTTGTGGCGCACCGATGCTGCCCAGCGTGGGACTGGTCGACGCCATGCGGGTCAGCCCGGACACCGCGATCGCCGTCGAACCCAAGTCCGGGGACGTCAGTCAGCCCTCACAGCTTGGCGCGCGGCTGGCCGGGGCGGCGCGGGAGTTCATGCACGGCCGGTTGTGGGTCAACGATCCCGACTGCCTGCTGGTGTCTCCACGCGTGGAAGACCGCGCCGGCTGGGCGGATCACGTGGCCTCCAGCGGTGGGTGGAGGTGTTCGAGCGATCGCCTCGCCGACCTCGACGAGTGGGGAGCCACGCGCACCCGCGAGCTGCTCACGCCGTCAACCGGTCCTGCCTGATCTCTCCGGAAGGGAGTCCCCATGGCTCAGGTCCTTGAGGTGCCGACCCCGCCGACACCGGTTTCGACCCGCCCGATGCCGCCGCGGGGACGTCGGCGGCGAGCGCGAGAGACCCTGACGGCATATGCCTTCGTGGCCCCGAGCCTGTTCGGTGTCGTCGCGTTCCTGTTGCTGCCAGTGCTGATCGTCGCCGGGCTGAGCCTGTTCGACTGGAAGCTGCTGGCCACGCCGGAGTTCGTCGGGCTGGCCAACTACGAGCGGCTCTTCGCCGACGGCGGGATCGGCCACTCGCTGCTGGTGACCGTCGCCTACGTGGTCCTGACCATCCCGGTGCAGACGGTGCTGGCCCTGTTGCTCGCGCTGCTGCTCAACCAGCGAGTGCGCGGCGTGAAGATCTTCCGTGCGATGTTCGTCCTGCCCTGGATGGCGACGCCGGTGGTGATGGGCCTGGTGTGGGGCTGGATCTTCGACCCGGCCACCGGCGCGGTCAACTCCTTCCTGGAGATCTTCGGGATCGACGGGCCGAGCTGGCTGTCCTCGGCCAGCCTCGCGCTGCCCTCGGTGGCGGCGACCCAGGTGTGGCAGTTCGCGGGCTACAACATGCTGTTCTTCCTCGCCGGGTTGCAGTCCATCCCGAAGGACTTCTACGAGGCGGCCACGCTGGACGGGGCGTCGCCGGTCCGGCAGTTCTTCGCGATCACCCTGCCGCTGTTGCGCCCGACGCTGTTCTTCGTCCTCGTCACCAACGTGATCGGCTCGTTCCAGGTCTTCGACACCGTCTTCGTGATGACCAACGGCGGTCCCGGCAACAGCACCGAGGTCATCAACTACACGATCTACCAGACCGCGTTCCGGCAGTTCGATTTCGGCTACGCCTCCGCCATCGCGATGGTGCTGTTCCTGATCATCCTCGCGGTCACCATGGCGCAGGTCCGGTACTTCAACCGCACCACGACCTACGACCTGACCTGAGAGGGGCCGACCGTGACCACGACCACCCGGCGACGGCGGCCTTCCCGCCGCGCCGCCCTCTACGCGACGCTGATCATCGGGGCGGCCATGTCGATCTTCCCGTACTGGCTGATCGTCTCGACCGCGTTGAAACCGCGCGGTGAGCTCTTCGAGGCGGCACCGTGGGCGCCGCCGTCCTCGCCGACGATGGAGAACCTCGGCGCGCTGCTGGGCTCGGACTTCGCACAGTCCATCCTCAACACCTTCATCTTCGTCACCGTCCTCACCGTGGGGCAACTGATCTTCACCACGTTGGCGGCGTATGCGTTCGCGCGCTTGGACTTCCGGGGCCGCAACTCGCTGTTCTGGCTGTACCTGGCCACCTTGATGGTGCCCAACGTGGTGACCTTGATCCCGCTGTTCCTGATCATGCGTGAGCTGGACCTGGTGAACAGCTGGTACGGGCTCGTCGCGCCGTACGTCTTCGGGACACCGTACGGGATTTTCCTGATGCGCCAGTTCTTCCGCAGCATCCCGCGCGAGATCGAGGAGGCCGCGCGGATGGACGGCGCGGGGCACCTGACCATCCTGTGGCGGATCATCCTGCCGCTGAGCAGGCCGATCCTGGCCACGCTGGCGATCGTCACGGTGATCTCGTCCTGGAACAACTTCCTGTGGCCGCTGATCATCACCAGCAGCGAGGACACCCGTGTGGTCACCGTCGCGATCGCCGCCCTGCGCTCGGAGATCGGCATCGACTACACCCGGATGATGGCGGGCAGCCTGCTCACGTTGCTGCCGATGCTGCTCGTTTTCGTCTTCTTCCAGCGCTACATCGTCCGGTCGGTCGCCCTGACCGGACTCAAATGACACAAAGGAGTGTCCCCATGCAGCTCTCGACTTTCCGGCGGAAGATGCTCAGCGCGCTGAGCATCGGCGTGCTGGTCGGGCTGGTCGCCGCCTGCGGCGGCAGCGGCGACAGCAACGGCAAGACGACACTGACCTACCGAATCTGGGACGAGCAGCAGCAGAAGGGCTACGAGAAGGTCTTCGAGGCGTTCAAAGCCACGCACCCCGACATCGACGTCAAGATCGAGCTTCAGCCCTACGACCAGTACTGGACCAAGCTCGTCACCGAGATGGTCTCCGGCACCGCGCCCGACGTGTTCTGGATGACGCCCGCGAACTTCCCCGAACTGGCGACGAAGGGCGCGTTGATGGACGTCACCGACGCCGTGGAGAAGTCCGGACTGACCAAGGAGAAGTACCACACCAACGTGGTGGATTCCTTCACCTACAAGGGAAAGATGTACGCCGCCCCCAAGGACTGGGGCGTACCGGGGATGCTCTACAACAAGCAGGTCTTCGCCGAGGCCGGCGTCGAGATGCCCACCGAGCCGCTGACCTGGGCGCCCGACGGATCCGGGACGTTCCTGCCGCTGATGCGGAAGCTCACCGTCGACGTGAACGGCAAACACCCCGATGAATCCGGCTTCGACCCGGCCAAGGTCAAGCGGTGGGGCTTCGCCTCCTGGAATCACTCGGGCACCCAGTGGCTGAACTGGATCCCGAGCAACGGCGGCACGACGATCACCAAGCCCTACGGCGCGTTCAACTTCAACGAGCCCGCTTCGGTCGAGGCGTTGCAGTGGGGCGTCGACCTGATCAAGAAGTGGCACGTGTCCCCGCCGGCCGAGCAGACCAACCCGCCGGCGGGCCGTGCGACCGAGATGTTCCAGCGCGGCGAGGTCGCGGTCTTCCCGGCCAACAACGCGCTGCTGCCCTTCGTCGCCCCCGGCTCGACCTTCCCGATCGGCACCGCGTCGCTGCCCGCGGGCAAGGCAGGCCGCGTCGTGATCATCAACGGCCTCGGCGAGGCGGTCTACTCCCGCACCGAGCATCCCGACCAGGCCAAGCAGCTCGTGTCGTTCCTGGCCACCCCGCAGGCGCAGGCGATCATGGCCGAGGGTGGTTATGTCTTCCCGGCCATCAACGACCTCGCCCCGCGCTACGTCGAGCACTGGAAGGCCAAGGGCATCGACACCCAGCCGTTCCTGGACGAGGCGCGTGGCAAGACCGTGAACTTCCCGATCGTGTCCGGCTTCGCCGCGGCGGAACCCAAAATCAACCAGATCTTCAACGACATGTACCTCGGATCGGTCACTGTCCCCGACGCCGCCGGGGAGGCTGTCAAACAAGGCAACGCCCTGCTCACCCCCGAGAAGTAAGAGGTCTGCCATGTCCGCATCACCCAAGAGATGGCGAGCGGCGGCGATCGCCACCGCCGCGTCGCTGGCCGTCTCACTGGCCCCGGCCGCGACGGCCGAGCCCGCGCCCGGGGTGCCCGTGCAGCTGCTGTCGATCACCGACCTGCACGGCTACTTCGGCGAGTACACCACGACCGTGCCCGGCTCGCGTGCCGGTGAGCCCGCGAAAACCGTGGGTGGCGGGGCATATCTCGCCTCGCACCTCAAGCGACTGCGCGCACCGCAGAACTCCGTACTGTTCTCCGCCGGCGACGACTTCTCCGGCTGGCCGTCGGAGACCGCGTGGTTCTGGAACGAGCCGACGATCGAGTACATGAACATGATCGGCGTCGAGTTCTCCACCGTGGGCAACCACGAGATCGACCGGAAACCGGCCTACCTCGAGCACATGATGAAGGGCACCTGCCAGGGCCGCCCCGACCGCGACCTCTGCTTCACCGACTCGACCGGGAAACGCTTCCAGGGCGCGGACTTCGACTACTATTCCGCGAATGTGATCAACGAGGCCACCGGCAAGCCGCTGGTCAAGCCGTATCACGTGCGGCAGGTCGACGACGGTCGCGGCGGCACGCTCCCGGTGGGATTCATCCACGCCACGACCACCCACACGCCGCAAGAGCAGCTCTCGTACTGGCCGAGCGAACTGAAGTTCCTGCCCGAGGTGGAGACGATCAACCGCTACGCCGAAGAGCTGCGCGGTCGGGGCGTCCAGGCCATCGTCGCCGTTGTGCACGAAGGGTTCTCGCAAGCGAACGGGGCGGGGTACAACGACTGCACCGCACCGTTCGGCCCGCTCGCCGACATGAACAAGCAGATCAGCCCGGCGGTGGACGCCATCGTCGGCGGGCACTGGCACGCGCTGGTGAACTGCATGCTGCCCGACCCGGCCGGTGATCCCCGCCCGGTGGTGGATGCGGCGAATCACGGCAGGCTGATCAACGAGATCAACCTGGAGCTGGACCCGGCGACCGGCGATGTCCGCCGGGACCGGACGAAGTCGGTCAGCCACGCCAACACCCGTGATGTCGCACCGGATCCCGAGGTGCAGCGGATGGCGAAGTACTGGAAGGACCGGCTCCCCGCGCGGGGTGACCAGCAGGTCGCCACGGTCACCGGCGATCTCACCCGCACCTCCGGCACCGACGAGGAGTCCACGCTCGGCAACGCCACCGCCGATGCTTTCTTCTGGGCGGCCAACAAGGACGGACAGGCCGATCTCGCGGTCGCGATGCCGGGAATCTTATTGCGTGACATACCTTTCGCCCCCAAGCCGGCCAATCGCGCAGACGCGCCGGGACGGGTGCTGTTCTCCGAGCTGGTCTTCGGCACGGTCTACGAGAACGGCATCGGCCCGGCCGTCGTGCGCGGGACGGTGACCGGCAAGAAACTCGACGAGCTGATCGAGAGCCAATGGCAGCGGGGTGCCGACGGTGTCGTGACGTATCGCCACATGGCCGTTTCCGGCAACGTCTCCTACACCTACGACCCCGACGCCCCGCTCGGGCAGCACGTCGACATCAAGAAGATCCGGGTCAACGGGAAGCCGGTGAAGGCCGACCGCGAATACCGGATCGCGACCCTGGCCAACAACTTCTTCGCCCGCAACGCCACACCCGGGTTCACGGCGCTTTTCGACGCCAGGAACCAGGATCGGAGCAGCTACTCCGGTGCGGACGCGCTCTGGGGGTACCTGGAGGCAAGGTCGCCGGTCCGGCCGCCGAAGCTCGACCGGGTCCGGCCCGCACCGGGAAACCGACCGGGCTAGCTCACCTGAACCGGGACGGAGGGGTTGGCACGTGTTCGCTCATCGCGTCGAACTTGCGGACATAGGTCAGCCCCTCCGGGATCTCGATGCTGGTCGTCGAGGTCCAGCCCCGTGTCAGGGTGGGCCAGTCGGGCACGTCGGGGTGGAAGTGTGGCCGGAACGGCTCGTATCCGTCGATGAAGGCGGCCGGTTCCGACCTCGCCTGCCACCGGATGTCCGCCGACAACCGCAGCCGGTCGCTGAGGTTGGGGCGGGCCCCGTGCACGGTGAGGCTGGTGAACATGAGCACGTCCCCCTGGCCGAAGTGGGTGCTGCGCCAGTCGTCCACGCCGCTGCCCGCCACCTGCGCGGTGACCCCACCGGGGCCCTCCGCCCGGGACACACCGAGCACGCCGAGCTTGTGCGACCCGGCGAGGACCTCAAGCCCGCCGGCGTCGGAGGGACAGTCAGCGAGGGGGATCCACATCGTCAGGGTGTCGACCGCGCCCTGGATGAGGCGGTAGTCCTGGTGAGCGGGCGTGGGTGTGGCCCGCGGCGTCGGCGCCGTGACGCGGGCGATGTGCAATGGGTGACAGAAGACCTCCTCGCCGAGCAGCCGCTGAGCCAGGCCGCGCAGCTCCCTCCGTTCGCTGAGCTCGTGGAAGGACTGCGTCGCCTGCACCGCGGAGTACATGCCGAAGAAGGTGGACTCGCCCTCCTCGACCGCCCGGTCGGACGCCCGCAGCTCGTGCGGCTCAGTGCCGGAGGCCAGCCACCTGCTGTCGTGGAGCACGGCCGCGAGGTCGGCGCGAACACCGGTGACGTAGTCGCTGGGCAGCAGGCGAGGGAAGTAGAGGTAGCCGTCCTCGGACATGCGCTCCCGTAGTGCCGCGACATCGTCGGCGATGTCGCTGGAATCGATCAACTGCTCCATGTTCTGCCTCCGTCGTGGGGGTCTCGACGGATTCGACTGTAGGAAGGGCGGGGTATCGCGGACATGGCTGAACCTGCCGGGAAGATGACAGATCCTGCTACGACGCCCTCGCCTCCGGCCGGGTTGCTCGTCATCGGAGAGAGCACCTTCACCAAGCGCGTCGAGGCGATCCGGCCGACCGGCTCACCGAGCTGGCTGCTCATGTGGACAACGCGGGGGCACGGGGCCGTGCACCACGGGGAAACGGCCCTGACAACCAGTGCGGGGCGGCTCGTGCTGATCGAACCGGGCGTGCGGCACACCTATGGAGTCGCCCCCGGCGCCGCGGAATGGACGCTGCTGTGGGCACATTTCCGCGCACCACAGGGAAACTGGCTCGGGACGAGTCGCCATCTCACACCGGCGGCGAGTGGCGCCGCGGAGGCCATCGACGCCGCCTTCGCCCGGCTCGGCCGTTACGCCCGGCTCACCGGTGATCACATCCCGCCGTCACCGGTCCACCTCCCGGCCTTCGCCACCAGCCCCGACCAGCAAGCCCTCGCCATGTGCGTGCTCGAGGAAATCGTGCGCCTGGCCGACCTCGCCGGCGCTCCCGCCGCACCGCCGGGCCCTGACCCGCGCATCACCCGCGCGCAGCAGCTCATTGCCGAGACACCGGAGGCCCCGCATACCCTGAACTCGCTCGCCGCCACCGCCGGGCTGTCACCGTCACACTTCAGTCACCTCTACGCGAGGGCCACCGGCCACAGCCCCATGCGGGAGGTGCGCACCCGCCGCCTGCACCGCGCGGCTCGGCTGCTGACCGGCACGGGAATGTCCGTCGCCGCGGTCGCCGGCACCGTCGGCTACGTCGACCAGTTCCACTTCAGCCGCGCGTTCCGCCGCGAGTTCGGCCTGCCGCCGAGCAGCTACCGGCTTAGCGGCGAGGTTCCCGGTGGGGACTGACGTGTGCGGGGATACTGGACGGCGGTACCGCTCCTACTCGGCAGGACGCCTCCTCCCGCACCACATCGAGACCCGCCGTCGACGACGCTGAGAAGGGCTCATCCCACGGCGATTCCGCGGGCCTTGAGAGTGTCCTCGGCGCCAGGGGCGGCCATCATGGCCTCGTCGCCGCCGTGGATCACGCGGAGGTTGGGTAGCAGGGCGAGGTCGTCCAGTGAGGTGACGTCGAAGAGGTCGTCCTCGCCGTCCCAGAACGGGGAGCACTGGTGGTAGATCTCCAAGCCGCCGTCAGTGGTCAGTTCGTCGACGGCGGCCAGTTGTTCGGGGGTGATCTCCAATTCGGTGAAGTACTGGCGGGCTTCCTCGAGGACGGTGTTCAGCAGGTCCTGTTCGCGCAGGTACTTCCACAGGTCGCCGGTGGCGCCCTTGGCGTGGAGGATGTCGGCGATCCGGAAACGGGGCTGGATGAGCTTGTCCTGGTACATGAGCTTGTCGATGACCAGCAGCTTGAAGTTGAAGTCGCGGAACATGCCCCATGATCTACCAGACCGCTCCGACAATCCGGGCAGATTTCTGCCGGTCTTCCGGGTCGCACGTGTGCCTCACTGGAGTGCGTGTTCGACGCGATCGTGGGGCACAGCGATCTTCCGCAGAAGATCTTGGCGGTGAAATGGCGACTGCCGGTCGCGGCCCCAAAAGGCAGCAAGCTTTTGATCCGTAGGTTTCGGGTTCGGTTTCCAAGCGGCCCAGCACAGCACGATCACGTAGCGGTTCGACGGGCCCGGTCGCTGTTCCGGCGCCGATAGTCAGCTGATTTCGCCTTGGTTCCGCAGCTGCTCATCCCGCACCAGCGGCGGCGGCCGGAGCGGGAGGAGTCCAGGAAGAGCCGGCTGCAGTCGGGGTGGTCGCACTCTCGGATCCGGCCCGTTTTCCTGTCTGCCAACAAGGTGATGGCGTCGCGGGCGAGAGTGGAAAGGGCCTGCTGAAGATCGCCTCGGAATTCGACGGTGTCACCCGTCCACCGGGGTATCAGCGGGGGATGCGCCGCCGCGGCGTTGAGAGCGGCGCGGTCCTCGGCCAGGCCGGTCCCTCGGCAAAGACGGTTGACGACTTCGCGCAGGGCGATGGTTCGACGGAGCCCTTCTGAGTCGACGGAGATCCCGGCGCCGAGACCGGCCTGCTCCAACCAGCGGGTGACGTCGCCGGGAGCGGCCAGCAGCTCTCGCGGGCTGGTCTGGTGTCGGACCTGCAGGGTTGTCGTCAGATCCAGGCACGGGCTGCCGCTGAGAAAGGTGAACACGTCACCATATTGACCGGTGACTCGGCCCTATGCCAGTGTTGCCGTCACCTGTTAATGGGGTGACGGAGGCGGAATGCCCGGTTTGGCCAGATATCTGACGGCTGCGGTGCTGGTTCGCGGTGCCGACAGCGGCGCCACGGTCGGCCTCGTTCTGCTCGCCGCGCACCAGCGTCTGCCTCCGGTCATGGGCGGACTGCTCATCGCCGCGCTCAACGCGCCACACCTGCTGGGTCCATGGCTGGCGGCGCGGTTGGACAAGGCGATTCAGCGGCCCCGCCTGCTCGCGGCGGCCTATCTGCTCTACGGAACCGCCTTGTCGGGTGGCGCGCTGGCGATCACCCGGTTGCCCGCGATCGTGGCGCTTCTCGCGGTCGGGGTGGCGGGATGCTGCGGACCGTTGCTGACCGGCGGGTTGAGTAGCGTGTTGGACGATCTTGGCGCGAGTAGACGCAACCAAGGCTGGGATGCGCTCTCCTACGGAATCGGCGGAACTGCGGGCCCCGCCGCGGTCGCGGGGCTCGCCGGCCTGACCGGCCCGCTCCCCGCCGTTCTGGGCCTGGCCGCGGCGACTCTCGTCGCGGCCGCGCTGATCTTGACGTTGCCTCTCGGTGACACACCAGCGCATCGGGAAGCGGTGGGGCTGAGGGCGGGACTAAAGAGTTTGGTGGCTGTGCCGCCGCTGCGGCGGGTGACGGTGCTGACGCTGCTGTCCGCGGTCCAGTTGGGGGCTTTACCGGTCGTCGCCGTGGCACTGGGGCATGAACTGTACGACACCACCGCGGGCGCGGCGCTGGTCGTCGCCTACGGTGCGGGCGGTCTTGCGGGCTCGGCATTGGTGACCGCGTGGCCGCTGCGGGGTGAACCAGAGATCCTGGCGGTGCGGCTGTTCGCCTCACTGGCCGTGGTCACCGTGTTGTGTGCCCTCACCACGAGCTATCCGGCGGCGATTACCGGCTTCGCCGTGCTTGGACTGGTGAACGCGACATCGTTCACCGCCACCCTCACCGCTCGCACCCGCTACGCGCCGCCAGGCGCCCGGGCACAAGTATTCGTCACCAGCGCCGGCTTGAAGGTCGCGATGGCCGCTCTGGGCGCAGCCCTGGCCGGCGCCGCGGCTGAACTCGGAGGCCGCACACTTCTCATCTGCACGGCCGCGATCACGCTGACGGCGGTCGCCACCGCGTTGCTGGATCGGCGGCTCACTGCCCGGAAGCATCGACGGCGCGAACATGCCCACGTCGCGGCGGAGCCCCGGCAGGAGCGCACGTCCGGTGTGTGAGCTGTCGAGAGGGGACCGCCGCCAAGGGGATGGTCCAGATGGCACGCTCGGGATTCTGAAAGATAAATCGGTTCGCGACCCGGAATGTGCGACAGCTGAATGGTCAGCCGCAGAGCGGTGGGTCCGTCGAAGACATCCGGCACGACCTGACATCCCCAGCGGCAAAGGCCATAACCCCGGCCACGGATGGCGCCGTTCCGATCACCCGCCCTCCGGTCCCGCTGGGCATCGTCACCGTGCCGCCGTACGGGCCTTCGGCGAGGTGGTGGCGGATGACGTGGACGGTCTTCTCCGTATCGGCGGGGGAACTCCGCTGGGGTGCGTTGAGGAAGGCGGTGCCGCGCAGTGGGTGGTGTGCGGGGCGTCCAGCCGGGTCAGCAGTCGGCCGAAACTCTCGGACTCCGCGGTGGTCATCTCCGCGAAGTCGGTGAAGTGGCGGCGGGAGGTCACCCGCAGGGCGCCCGCCATGGTGGTCGCGGCGGGACCGTGGGCGACGAGCCAGTTCTCGTCCTCGTGGACCCAACCGCCGAACTCGGGGGCGGGCGGGTCGCAGTACGGGCAGTCCGACACGGGATGTTCCTCCATTGTGGATGGTTGTCACGCCGCGGAAGTGATGGTGACCAGCTGGTCGATGCGTCGGGTGAGCTGGGCCAAGACGCTCTCGAAGGCCTCATCGGTGTCGACCGGACCGGGATCGGGGACCGACCAGTGCACGCGCCGGTCGGCCGGTCCGAGTTCCTCGAAGGCGTTGTCGCACACCGCGACGACGAGATCCGACGGCTCGACCACGTCTCGCACGTGAGCGGTGCCGTCGCGCTCCAGGCGCAGGCCGTGACGACGGGCCGTGCTGACCGCGCGGGGGTTGAGGCGGTTGCCCGGGTGCGTGCCCGCCGAGGTCACCGGGATTGGGCTGCGTTCGCTCCACACGGCGGCGGCCAGCGGTGAGCGGGCGCCGTTGCGGGTGCAGACGAACACCACGCGCGGCGCGGTGACCGCCGGCGTGATGTGCAGGCCGGTCAACGGTTCGGGCGTCAATCGCACGTACGCCCGCCGGCCGTCGGCGTGCGACCTGGTGCGCTCGACCAGGCCAGCCTCCCTCAACACCTTGAGATGGTGGGCGAGCAGGTTTGAGGTGAGGTCGAACCTGCGGCCCAGCTCGCCGGGTGAGCGGTCGCCCACGGCGAGCAGGTCGACGATGCCGAGGCGCACAGGGTCGGAGAGGGCGTGGTGCACCGCCGCCCGCCTGCGAAGTGTTATGTCAATCTCCATTGACTCAATCCTTGCTGAGGTGCTTAGTTGGGTCAACGTACGTCTACACCTTGAGCCCCGGGAGGCGGACAAGGCCAGAGACGATCACCGACCGACTCCGCACTCGACGCCACGACAGCGTGGTGGCGCGAACGAGTGCGGCCTCACGGCGGCGGTCGGTTTTCCGTGATGGCGGCGATGATATTTCGCGCCCATTTTTGATTTAGCTCAATTTCGAATAATCGCGGGGTAGCAACGGCAATTAGTGCGTTTCGCCGATGTGGAAAAGTCACCGAGCCCGTACGTTCATGATGATCGTACTTGACCACCTCTCGGAAATAGAGGGAACCGTGACCACGAGAGAAGTGAGCATAGGCGGAGGCGGCACACTCTGGCAGCGGTGGGCCCAAGCCCCGGTTATAACCAAAATGTACTGGCTGCTGCGATTGGGCGTTGCCGTGGAGTATCTCGGCCACGGGTGGGCGGGGCTGAGCCGGTCGCGGGCGTGGCTGCCCTATTACGACCTGTTCGGCATTTCCGCCGACACCGCGGTCGACTACCTGATGTATGTCACCGGTGCGGTGGACATCACTGTCGGGCTGGTGGTGTTGTTCTTCCCGCTGCGGATCGTGTTGCTGCACGCCACGGTGTGGGGCGTGTTCACCGCCCTGCTGCGGCCGGCCGTCGGCGAGGGCTGGTGGGAGTTCCTGGAGCGCGGCGGCAACTACGGCATGCCGCTGGCCCTGTTGATCCTGGTGGGCGGCGGTGGGTGGTCGCTGCGCCGCTGGTTCACTCGCGGTGACCCGCCGATCGCGGTCTCCGATCGCGCGCACATCGGCGTGCATTGGGCCGCGCGCGGCGGTCTCGCGCTACTGCTGATCGGCCACGGCGGATTCGGTGCGTTCGAGGACAAGCCGTACCTGTACAAGTTCTTCGAATTCTTCGGCATCGGGCGCATGACCGTCGAATCGGCGAATCTATTGGTCGTATTCGGCGCGTTCGAAATCCTGCTCGGGCTGGCCGTGCTGATCCGCCCGGCGAAACCGTTGCTGTGGTTCGTGCTCGGCTGGAAACTGGCCACCGAACTGCTCCGGCCGCTGGTCGGGCAGGAATGGTTCCAATTCGTCGAGCGCGACGGCGACTACGTGTTGCCGCTCGTGCTCATCGTCGGCGCGGGTGTCTACGCGCTGTCCCGTGACCGCCTGCGCGGTTCCGCCGCCGCCCGATCAGACTCCTGAAAGGCAATCCGTTGCGTCGATTGATTCTTCTTGTCACCACCATGTCACTGCTGGTCGCGGCGCCGGTACCCGCGAGCGCGGCGAGCGGGCGCCCGGTCGAACTCGGCACCATCCCGATCGGCGCCAACGCCCGGATGGTCGCGTTCACGCCCGACCAGCGACTGGCCTATGTTGCCAACGGCGGCTCCGGCACCGTCTCGGTCATCGACCCGGTCCGCCGGATCCAGGTCGCCACCATCCCGGTCGGCACCTTCCCCTACGGCGTCGTCTTCGACCGTTCCGGCCGGTACGTCTACGTCTCCAACCGCGACTCCGACGACGTGTCGGTGATCGACACCGCCCGCCGGACGGTGGTGAAGACCATCCCGGTCGGTGACGCGCCCCGCCTGGCCGCGCTGCGGCCCGACGGGCGCGAGGTCTGGGTCAGCAGCACCGGCTCCGACGCGGTGTACGTCATCGACACCCGCACCCAAGCCGTCACCCGCACCATCCCGGTGGGTGACGCGCCGCGCGGCGTGCAGTTCACCACCGGAGGCCGCCATGCCTGGGTGGCCAACTCCGACGCCGACACCGTCTCCGTTGTGGACACCGCCACCTACGCCGCCGTCGCCACCATCCCGGTCGGCGACGAACCGCGTGGCGTGCTCATCACTCCCGACAACCGCACCGCCTACATCAGCAATACCATCGCCGGCACCGTGTCCGTGGTCGACGTCCGTACCCGCGAGGTCACCGCCACCATCGCCGTCGGCGTGAAACCGCGCGGCATCACCCTGGCCGCGGGCGGGCGGATCGCGTACGTGGTCAACGCCGGCCCCGGCACCGCGGGCACGGGCACCGTCGTCACCTTCGACACCCGCACCAACCGGGTGCTCGGCGAGGTCGCGGTGGGCTTGGACGCGCACTGGTCCGCGCCCGGACCCGGCCACCGCTACATCCTGGTCACCAACTCCGGCTCCGGCACGGTCTCCATCGTCACCCTGGCCTGCTGACGACCTCCAACCACAACGGTCCGGCTCCCCGACGCTGCCACACCGTCGCGGAGCCGGACCACGGTCCGTCCACGAACCCGCGCGAGCGTGCGACGGCCGTCCGGTGCCACGACGGCGACGAGGCCACGACGTACGCCGGGTGGTTCGCCTGCCTGGCTGAACCAATGCGGGTGAAGCCGCTGCACGTGGTCGCGACCTCACCCCGCGGCCTGACCGTCAGAGCATTGACCGAGATGCTCGTGACCAGCCGGCCGACGTGCTTCCATCACCTCCGAAAACTGGCTCCGCGACCGGCCCGCTTATCGGCTACTTGTTGAATGGTGGTTCGACGGGTGGCTCTCTCATCGGCTGCCCACGCTGTCGGGTGTGGCTCACTCATGGCGTGCCCCTCGCGTCCTGGAACGGCACAGCGCCGTTGGAAGCATCGTCCGGTGATCGTCGGCACCGGTGGTCACGGGCGGGAAACCGCAGGATCAACCGGGTGCTACACGTGATTGCCATCGTCCAGCTCCGCCACGACACCTCCGGCCGCGTCTACGATTGTCGTTGTTGCCATTGCCGACTACACCGATCCTGCTCGTATTGCGCGCATCAAACCGCGGTGCACCACGGTTTACATAAAATTCTTGCGGCAGCGTTCGCCGATATGGACGTGAACCGTTCGTTTGACAGACCAGGCGCGACTCGTCGGCATGCCGGCATGCTCCGTCAGGGGCGCGTTCAGCGCGATGACGTGACGTTCGTGGGGCGACATTCGTGCTGCCCAACAGCTGTATGCGGCTCATACTCCATCAGGGTGGTGCTGGATTTGCGCGTCACGTCGTGAGCGGGATCAGATCAGACTGGCTGTGTGGGCGATCAGCGCGGCGTCAGTGACAGTGGGTCGGTGACCGGGCCGGTGGTGCAAGCAGGCAGTGTCGGGCAGGCCGCCGCTTCTGCCCTTGGACGGGGGATCGATCCGGTGCCGCGGCAGTTGCCTGCACCAGTGCGGGACTTCACTGGCCGCGAGCACCAGATTGCCGCACTGGACAGTGTGCTGCCGAATGGCGCCACCGGCCATAGCACGGTCGCGGTTCTCGATGGCACCGGCGGAGTGGGCAAGACCACCCTGGCCACCTATTGGGCACATCGGGTCCAAGATCAGTTTCCTGATGGCGCGCTGTTCGTGAACCTGCGGGGATACGGCCCGAGCGCGCCATTGGATTCCGTAGTCGTACTTTGTGGATTTCTGACCGCGCTCGGTGTTGTCCGGGGCGAGATCCCAGCCGGGCTCGACGCGGCGGGTGGGTTGTTCCGATCTTTGCTGGCAGGTCGCCGGGTTTTGGTGGTACTGGACAACGCTGCTACGGCTGAGCAGGTGCGGCCGCTGTTACCCACGACAGCTGGCTGTATGGCGGTGGTGACGAGCCGCGACAGCCTCACCGACCTGTTGTCTCCACAACCGCCCACCGGATCAGCCTTGACCTGTTCGGCCCTGTCGAGTCACATACGTTGCTGCTGGCGGTGCTCGGTCCAGGCCGTGTCGAACAAGAGCCGGACGCCGCGAGTGAGCTGGTCCGGTTGTGCGCCGGGCTGCCACTGGCCGTTCGGCTTGCGGCCACCCGGGTCGCGTCGCGCCCGCAGTGGCAGATCGCCGATGTCGTCGACGAGATCAAGGAGGACCAGCTCGCTGATGACGGCACCAGCGGGATGGTGGGCGAAGCGGTACAGGCGGTGTTCGACTGGTCTTACACTCGTCTCACCGCCGAGCAGGCCCAGATTTTCCGGTTTCTCGGGTGGCATCCGGGCACGGAGTTCTCCGTGCCCGCGGCTGCCGCCCTGTGCGGGTTGAAGCATCGCGAAACCAGCCGGTACCTGGAGGCGCTGACCGAGCTGCACCTGATCGAACCCGTCGCCCGGCACCGGTACCGGATACACGATCTGCTACATGCCTACGCCCGTACCCGGGCTCGTCTCGATACCCCGGACGAGCAGGACGCCGCGCGCGGGCGGGTCCTGACCTGGTACACCTATGTCGCGCAGCTCGCCGACCAGCTGCTCTACCCGGGATTCCCGTCCTTGGATGTCCAGATCGACCGGGTTGGACCTGTACCGACCTTGGAGAACCGAGACCATGCGCTGGCCTGGCTCACCGCCGAACAACCCACGCTGTACGCCGCGGCGCGGACCGCCCTCGAGTGGGAGATGTTCGTCCCAGTGGTGGCTTTGGCGGCCACGTCACGCTTCCTCACGTATCAGCCCCGCCCGTTGTGGACAGTGCGGCTGGACATCGAAACGCTCGGCATCACCGCGGCCCGTGCCCTGGGTGATACTGCCGCCGAGTTCTTCCTCCGCGAATCGCACAGCGAAACGCTGAGCGTGCTGGGGCGATGGGAGGAGGCAGAGGCCGGTTTCGCCAGTCTCGACACGCCACGCAATTCCCAGCGTTACACCGCGTTCATCGGCCTGGGTGGGGTTCATCTCAAGCAGGGACGATTGCAGCGAGCCCGCGACTGCTATCAGCAGGCTCTTCCGCTGGTGCGCTCTCACGGCCTGGCGCGCACCCTGGCGGTTGTCGAGGGCAACCTGGCCACCATTGCCATCAGGCTGGGGGAGTACGAGCGGGCGCTGGTTCACATCGATCGTGAACGCGATTTGCGGCACCAGGCTGGGGACCAGGTGGGTCATGTCCACAGCTTCTATCGCGCGTCGACCGCACAGCTGGCTCAAGGCCACCACACCCGCGCACTGGAATTGGCCGAGCAGGCACTGGCCGGCTATCGGGAGCTGCCCGGCATCGACAAGCTGGTGGCGCGGGCGCTGGAGCTGGCCGCGACGTGCCTCGAGCACGCTGGAGACCTCACCCTGGCTGCGGACTACCTGCAGCGCGCTGCCACCCTCTACACCGATCTCGAGCTCTCGGCGGAAGCCGCGCGCGAGCGGTGGCGGGACGTCACCGCCCGCGCCACCGCTCCGCCGGACGCTTAACCATGGTTGTCGTGCGCACAGGTCGGACAATCCGGCCACGGCCGTTCCAGCCGCAGCGTGCCGTAGTCGCGCAACGTTGCCAGGTTCAAGCCGTACTCCTGGTTAACTGGCAGGTCTGGCGCCTCTGTGATCAGGCGCTCTATCGCATACGCGGCGAGATCTCCGGCTAACGCGGCCGATGCTGCGATAGCCGCGTGCTCGCGCGTCATCGACTTCCCCGGAGCCCACGCGGTGCGCGGGGACACCACGCTGCGCCGGTGCTGCTCGGCGGCACGCGCACAGTCGTAACACGGGCCCGAGCCCGGACGGAACACCCCGACACTCACCCGCGGCCCGTCATACCCGCTGTGCACCCACGCCGTTCGAGTGGAATGGCAGGCCTGGTTCGTCCACGAGCGGATCTCGCCCGTCGAGGGCTGATCCGCGGCCATCAACAACACGTCGCAGGCCACCGCCAAAGCACGCAGCTGGTCCGGGCCCTTGATGTGCTCTCTGGATCCGGTCACGTCCACGTGGGAGTTGTGCTTCCGCAGCTGCGTCAACGCGACCTCCACCTTCGGCCGGCCGAGATCCTGCTCGGTGAACAGCCCTTGTCGGTTGAGGTTGGAGAGCTCCACCATGTCCGCGTCAACGCAATGCAACTGCCCCACCCCCGACATCACCAGCAACCGCGCCGCCGTACCCCCTGCGCCTCCCACACCGACGATCACGACCCGAGCCTGCCGCAGCCGCAACTGCGCATCCCAGCTACGGCGGCCAGGGGTGCGATCCACCGCTCGCCAGAACGCACAGCTGCGGCTGTAGCGTTCGCGTTCGGACTCGCTCAGTTCTATTTCGGAGGCATCCTCCAGGTAGCCGGCGGTGTTCAGGTTGTCGAGTGCCTGGCGCACGTCGCCGGACGTGCATGCCGGGAAACGGCGGATCAGCTCATCGGCGATCTGGCCCACCGTCCTCGACCCATCAAGCAGCGCCAACAACGCCCATACCAACCCGTCCGGATCACGCAGACCCCGCGTGATTCCGGGCGTATTGCCGCCGATACGAACCTGCCCATTGTCATACCGCACCGGCCGGTGGGCGAATTTGATTCTCGGACGCCACATGGCACTTATCCTCCTTGCCGATCAGTTGTTGTCGTCGACGTCGCTGAACGTCGGCTCCTGCTCGATCTCCACGAACTCGATCACGTCACCTCCCGGGAGATCGTCGAGGCGGGTCCACCACGCCGGATCACTCGTTCCGATATCCCAGATGATCAAGCGAGCAGGCCTGCCAGTGACCACGGTGCGCTGTTCAGCCGATCGGGTGGCTCACTCCGGGCGAACATGGGAATCCCTGACCTGGTGCTCCAGCACTGACTATGGTTCCTGGACTGGGAGGCGAAAGAACGCGGGAGAAGCAACGACGAGGTCGCTGCGAGCCGGGGCGGATGGACGGGATCGTGGAGCAGCTTCCCGTTCGCGCAACCATCGGTACCGCAGAGCAGGGTGCCCCTATCGAGGATCTGGGCTTCTTGCCGCTGGCGTTGTGCCAGGCTGCCGCTTACCCGACTGAGAAGCCGCTTCTTAGCACCGCCGACCAGCGGGCGGGGAGACATAAGATCGCCCGCTCCACATCGCCAGCGCGGCACCTTGCTGCACCCGAGCGCGGAAATGTTGCTTCTGCTGACCGCTGCCCCCCACATGCTGACCAGGAAATCGACGATCTGGGATGTGTGTCCGAGTCGTCCGATCCCGGCTGGCGTCAGTCCCAGGATGGCGAGAAGGTACAGCGTCCGGCCCGGCCGGTCGAGGTCTCGGAAGATGAGGCCGATGGTCGTGGGCGGACCAGCGGCTTGTTCAGCGGTGTGAGTCGAGTCAGGAACGTTCTTCGCCATAGCTTCTCCTCGGTAGTGCCGTTGCTACTTCTAGGCGGCGAGCCTTCGTATGCCCACGCGGTAACTAAGTTGATACTTGTCGGGATTTGCGGATGCAATCCATTTGGGCTGTGTCGTGGGGAGCGTGTCGTGCCCGGCCTATGAGTAGATGTAGCGGCACATTTCCCGGGTCCCCGGCAACCGAAGGAGAGGCGGCTGATGTCTGGCCCTGACGAAGGCGACGATGCCGGCTCGCCCCCTGATCGTCGCCATGAGGACGAAGAGTTCCTTGCCAGCCTGCGAGCCACCGGCCTTCGCGGACCGGCCTACGAAGAGGCCGGCGCCCTCTTCTTCAACTACGGCACAGGCGTGTTGTGGAAAATGGTGCGCAATGAGCAGATCTGGGTCGAGCTGGTGAAAGTCAGGCGGGCACGCACCCGCTCCGCGAACTTGAGCGAGCACGACAAGGAGCAGCTGATCCGCGACAGCGTCTCTGATGCTTATGTTCTCGACTTCCTCCAGAAAGTCGTCATCGAGGACAGATGGGATCCGTCCAGGGCATCGCTCCACACGCTGTTCGTCCGCTACTGCCTCGGCCGATTCGCTGAGCATTACCGGGCCTGGCAACGAAGACCGCTCCCCTGGGAGATTTTAGAGGACCGACAAGATTTGAACCGGATTGGTCTGTCCGCCGAACGTGAGGCTTTGGCCAGGTGTGCGGTCGCCGAACTCAGCCTGGAACAGCTCGCACACGGTATTGGCCTCTCCCACAAAGAGATCGGCCAGATGCTGGGTATAAGCGACCGGGCAGTCGAGGGTCGACTGTACCGGAGCCGAGGACAGAACTCTGAACACGAGAATGAGTGAAAAGGGGAGGCACGGCCGTGGGAGATCAACCGCGCGAGGAGCGCGCAGACGAGGATGCCGCAGGTGCTTCTTCAGATTTGCGGCGCCTCTTCGAGGAATCCTCTTTCGGATCCCCGGAGGCGCAAGAGGCGTATATCCAACCGCCGCCGCAGCTGGTGGCCGACATCATCGAGCGAATCAGCGCTGTGGTCGACATTGAAAGCTATCGGGCTGGGCATCCCATCTATGGTCAGGATCGACAGACGTTGTCTCGCCATGTACTCGGTGAGACACAAATCCATCGACCTCTGCCGCCTCGCGTCGGCGTGCAGTCCGACACCGTGCTGGCCGCACGTCGCGCCGGCCTTTTCCTTGCGCAAAGCCGGGAAATCAACCGTGCTGCGGACAGTATTGTGGCGGACTCGGAATCACTGCTGGTTCCCGGCCGCGACCTGCGGATGATGAGCGATGGTGACCGGGAGGAATCCCAGGTCCTGGTCGCGCAGTGGCGAGAGCTGTTGAGCGCTTGCCCGGCCAGGGCGTTCGGTATGGACGAGTCGGCCAGGGTCCTGACGACGGCTGCCGCACTGGCGGAGACCCTTATCGCGAATCGGGACGAGCACACCGCCTTGAACCTGATCCGTACCGCTTACCCGCATCTGGCGTTATTGGGCCGCTCTCACCCAGTCGGCTTCGATATACGCCGTGCCAGGGCTGAAGCCCTGTCCGAACTCGGCCACTACAGGCAGGCCGAGGCGGCGCTGCGTCGGCTGAGCGCGGATGAGCAGCGCGTGTTCGGCTCTGCTGATCCGCGAACGACGATGCTGCTGCTCTGGGCGCTGGTCGGCCAAGACCGGTTACGGGAGGCCGACAACGGGTTCCGCTCGTTAGAGGACCACTTAAGCCAGGCATCAGGCGCCAACACCCTGCTGCTGAAACACGCGCAATGCAGGCACAGCTGGCTGCGGGGGCGGCTGGGACTGGTGGATGAATCGGTAAGCGACTACACCCGCGTCATCGTGGGCCGGACCGCCGAGCTAGGCGAAGACCATGCCGACACACTTGACGCGCGCCACTCTCAGCAGAAGATCCAAGTCGTTGCCGGACAAGGGGTACAGGCACTCCTCTTCCTGGAGACATTGAGCAACGATCGAGCACGTGTCCAGGGAGACCGTCACCCCGACACGCTGGAGACGCTGAAGCACCTCCATCTAGCCCGCGTACAGGCGGAGCCAGGTGACGACCGCGTCGTCAAGCACGCGATCCGCGAACTGGTCGAGATCGACCGCATCCAGCGGGAGCGGCACGGTCGGAGCCACCCCTTGCGGCAAGACACAGCCGCCTCGCTCCGCAAGCTCCTGCGCGGTGAACCGTTCTCCAGCCTGCTCCCGGTCTCGATCTCGAACGAAGAACACGGCCAGATGGTCCTGCGGCCCGGCTCCAGTGGCCTGTCCCGGGACACCTCTTCGACTCTTGAACAGACAGCGAGGTAAGGAAATGAAGCTTGGACTCCTGACGGCCGCTCTTGGCCAGATGAACCTGGAACAGATCGCAGCCTGGGCGCCTCAGGCGGGGTATCAGGCACTGGAGGTGGCAGCCTGGCCGGTCGGCAGCGACCACATCCATCAGGCCGCCCATTTGGATGTAGCCGGATTCACCGCCGACGATGCCGATCGAGTCAGGGAGTTGATGGGGAGTCACGGCCTGGCCATCTCCGCAGTCACCTACTGTGGCAATAACCTGCACGGCGATCCCGCCGAACGTGATCGCATCCATCGACACCTGCGAGCCTGCATCGACGCGGCGTCGGCCTTGGGCGTTCGGCACGTCACCACCTTCATCGGCAGAGACATCGGCCTGCCGGTCGCCGACAATTTCAAGCTGGCTGAGGAACACCTACCGCCACTGGTCCGGTACGCGGCCGACCGCGGCGTGAAGCTGCTCGCTGAGAACTGCCCGATGGAAGGCTGGCACCCCGACGGATACCCAGCCAACCTCGCCTACTCGCCCGAGCTATGGGACTGGATGGCCGACCTTGGCTTCGGCCTCGCCTACGACCCCTCCCATCTGCCCTGGCTCGGCATCGATCCGATCGAGGCACTCGAACACGCCCTGCACGCCGGCATCGTCGGCCACGTCCAAGCCAAAGACATCCAGATCGACGAGCGAGCCCGCAGCCGCTACGGGGTCTTCGGCAAGACGGTCGGACGAGCGTCGACGACCGACGTCGGATGGTGGCGCTACCGCATCCCCGGCCGCGGACAGCTCGACTGGAACCGGATCATCGATATCCTCTATTCAGCCGGATATAGCGGCGATGTCGCCATCGAACACGAAGACCCCGTATGGGGAGGGACTCTCGACAAGACCCTGCAGGGCCTGCAGATCGCTGCACACACCTTGCGCCGCCTCATCGTTGCTTCGCCGAATACGCAGTAACACCGTCAACGGTCGCGATGGGCAGCTCGCCAACCGGTCGATCTATGTTGCGCTGATGGTCACGTGCAAGGGGCCTCCGCGACATCCTCGGGTTGTGGACTGGCGACGGAGGCGAGGGCGCCAAGTACTGGCTACTCACCGAACTCAAGTATCGCGGCGTCGCCGACGTGCATGCTGACGCCGCGCAACCGCTGTGGAAGGACCGCGTGCTTCCGACTCAGTTGGGGAACGCCTGTGCCGGGTCTCGGTTCGAGGATCCTGAGTGACATCTGGTTTCCCAGCAATCGTCGTCGCTTTCTGTCACTGCCGGTCACGCCCACCGGCCAGGTTCGGACATAGAGAGTCACCACTGAGCGGGACAACGCCGTCTCCGATGGGGCTCCGTTGCCGAAGTAGAGCCTAATACGACCCGACATGGCCTGACACTCGGATGAACAGGAGGCCCACGTTGACCTGCGCGAACGGTCAAAATCGGTACCATGCGACACTCGCTGACACGGTGGCGGAGGGGACTCATAATCCCTTGGCCGTCGGTTCGAGCCCGACCCGGCCAACCACGCTGTGGCTGGCGACGAGCCTCCGAGCGGCGTTTCGGACGGCAAGGGGTTGTTCGTCCGACGTTGTGTGCCATGGCTGTCGCCAGCTACTCGTTCGGCAGCGGTAGTAAGCCGCTTCAACGATTTCTGCTTCGGGACATGAACCTTCGCAACGGGTTCGCGAACCTGCTGCGGGGTCTTCCGGTGACGTTCACGAGTCCTTGATTCGGGACAGCGAACAACTCGTCGAGAGGCAGGTCCGCCAGGTCGGCGTAGATCACGCGGATTCGGTCCGCGTGTTGTATGGCGTCGATCCAGGCGACCTGCATTTGCTCGTCCGGGTCCACGTCCAGTTCAAGCCACGCTTGGCCGCTGCCGTCGCGCAGCACCAGATTCAGCCCGTCGACTCGTACCGTCCAGCCGGGGACGGCACGTGGCTGTCCGTCGGCGTCAAGCCGATCTGGGAATCCCGCGCGTATTATCGTCTCCAGTAATGGGTCCATAACGACATCGCCGACGTACATCGTCGCACTCGCGGTCACGAAGACGAGCACGGGATTGCCACCGGCTTTCACCGACCACCAGAGTGCGTTGGTCCCACCGTCGATGGATCGCATGACAGTGAAGCCGCCGGGAAGGCTTCCCTCGCCCCAAAGTTGGTGCACGCGGTTCGATGCCTCGATGGTCTTCTTGGCGATATCGCCGAGCTTTGCCCAGCCCCGCAGTTGGTTCGAATTCTCCACTGCTGCTTCGACTTTTTCGAGAGCGAGGCACAGCCCGGGAACGTCAAGGTCGGCGATCGGTGCGAGGATGGAGAACCGGGCTCGCTGATCGTCGTTCAGTAAATCAGAGAATTCGCGACACCATTGAACGATCCGCCACATGGCGTTCGTCAACGGTGCGGGAGCCTGGCGATGAGGACGCGACAGCAACGAACCGATCAGAGAGAGCCCGATGTCGAGTACTGCTTCGATTCCGTCGTGGACGAGCACTTCGGCGGCTACCGCCTCGTTGGCGACAACGAGCACTGTGTCCGTCGCTTTGGACCACTGCTCGGTCTCCGCATACCGCCGAGCACGTTCGACGGCACCGGCGAAACTTTGGACTCGAAGCTGGGCGGGAAAGCTCTCTGGCACGACGCCATCGCTCTGCTCCAGTGCCTTGACGATCCAGTCGTCAAGGCCCGAGTTGTCTTCTTGCGCGTACTTCGCTGCGTCTCGAAGAGTGTGGAGTGCAGCTGAAATCGGTGTGCTGGGCGTGTCGAGGTCGGTGAAGGGGTGAGCTTGCCCGTAGTGCGCGGCAGCGGCGAGGATAGGCCGGATTTTATCGGGGCGTTTCTGGCGGGCGACTGCCTGTGCGAGTGCGGCGAGCGTCTGGATCTGCGTGGCCGCCAACGCTGGCTCGTGGCGATCGGCATCACTGCCAAGGTGTTCGCGGAGATCGAATGCCGCGGTCAGCCACTTCGACGCCAGATCGAACAGGCCGGTCAGAGTCGCCAGCGTGCCGAGATTGTGCATCAGGAACGTCGCCGAGAGCTGAATCGATTCTACGGCTTGCCGATTCAAATCGTCGTCGCTGGGCTCCGCGGACAGTAGTGAGGTCAACGTGGCGTCGGCGGCGGGCATCAAAGCTGTGGCGTCGGAGAAAAGTGCCTGATTGAACATTCTGGTCAGAACTTCGGTGCAGGTGCGTACCCAATTATGCACATAAGCGTATTCGATCCCGATTGCCAATCTGTGGAAGATGACCAGAATGCCCTCGTGGACATAAATCGCTTCATCAAGACCTCGGATGCTTTTGACATCATAGCGAAGCTGTTTTTTGATCAGGGATACCTTGACCAGTTCGTCGATAGCCGCTCGGGTGTTGATCGACCTCGGGCCGTTATCCGGCAATGTTGATGCCCACTCCTCGATCAGCGCGGCTGGAACGTGAGATCCTCCGCTCATGGCGACGACGCCGAGCACGACAAGCCCCTGCTCGGAAAGGCCGTTCAGGAGCTCGCGGACAATACCCCCGACGCCTTTCGGGTAGCTTCCCAGCGGCGTGCCCTGTTCCATCGGGTCGAAGCGGCTCAGTCGTTCCAGAAATTCTCGGAGACGCGAGAAGTTGCCGCCGAGTGAGCGGACCCAAGTACAGGCCAGGTCGATCGCCAGCGGCCATGAGCCCAGTTGAGCGGCGAACTCGACCGCGACCGGATCGACTGCGTCGGCCGGACCAGCCTGGCCGGGTGTCGATAGCCGGTGTCGGATCAGACCGGTCGCTTCCGCAGGAGTCATCGCCTCGACCCGCAGCAGTGGCGCGGGGTCAAACGGCCAATCGCCCCGGTTCGTCGTTACGATCACATGGCCGTACCCAGAGGACGGAACCCAGTTGTGTGTCGTCGCCCAGTCTGCGGCCCCGTCGAGTACCAGCAACCAGGGGACGGGCACATCCGAAAGAAGATCGCAGAAGGTCTGTGCCGGCGCGTCCCCTATGTAACCTTCACCGACCAACCGGCTCAGGATCGCTGGTTGTTGTTCCATCAGCACTTCGTCGGACGATGCGTCCATCCACAGAGTGAAGGCATAGTGCTCTCGACGTGAGGCAGCCCATGCCGCAGCCGCTGCGGACTTTCCCGATCCGGACATGCCGGAGAGCACGGCGACCGACGGTGTTCCGGACAGCAGGTCGTCGTCGGGCAGCCGGAAGGAGAGGAAAGCCGCTATCTCCTGTCGCGGGAGGTACCTGTCGTCGGGCACACCGAACGTCCGCCCCCACGTGCGCCCGCCACAGGCATCCGCGAGCACGGCGGCGGACTCGTCCAGAATGCCGGCGATCTGGTCGCGATCGATGCCTTGGCACGAGGTCTGCGAGCCGCGATCGTGGACGAGGTCGACCAGTTGCGCGACAAGGATGTGGTGCAGCCGCTGACCAATCCCGCCCCTGCCGCGCACTCTTATTCGGGCTACGCGCTCGACGAGCTTGGAGGTCAGCGCGAGCAGTGTTTCCGTGCGTGTGTCGATGATCCGACGCCGCTCATTCGCTGTGGTCGTGCTGCGTGCGTTCAGCCGGGTGGCGTACTCGGCCGCATCCGAAGTGAGCGTCCGGTTTGTCACCAGCGTCAGTTCGCGAGCCTCAGGATGCTCGGCTTCCATCGCGTCGAGGCAGGTGACGGCCATGCGCAAGTTCATGGTGGTCGACGATGCGGGCATCGAAGCCTTGACCTGCAGGGCGCGAACCGGGCCCTGATCCGAGCGTGTGCTGACGAGGATGTCCGCCGAATCCTGATCGACGCGGTCAACGTCAACGCGCCAGTCCGGTCGCGAGAACGATTCGTACAGGTCCAGCAGCAACTCGACGGTGACCAGGTACTGATATCGAAAGCCGAATGCTGCTGCGACGCCGCCCCCGACACCTGTCATGGGGTGATTGTATGGTGCATGCGTCGTATGCCAAAGCCTGAAATGTGGCCACGTGCCAGTGCGGGCACTTTCCAGCGAAGCACACGGATGGGTGCCGGTCGCGCCCGGACCCTCCGGTCCATTGTGGATCTCCCGTCTCAGAAGCGGGGAAGCTCCAGCAGGTTGTTCTTCCAGATCCCGTCCGCGCGAGTGCGGAGGAACTCCGGGCCGAAGGTCGGCTTGATGATCTCCACGGCCACCCGGTGGATTCCCTCGTCCACATAGGCTTTCCCGTCGTCGTCTTCGATCCAGGCCACGATCGCCGAAACGAAGCTTTCACCGGTCTCTCCGCTGCCGGGGTTGATCCACCGCAGTTTCGTGATGTTCTCGTGGAACTTCCCACCTTCGAGCCGCGCTGCGATGATCTTGATGGCCATGGTGCTACCTCTTCGGCTGGGTGCCCCCTAGGCGAACAGGGGTAATGCGGTACTCGTCCCCCGTCGGCACCTTGTTACGCCGTGCTCCGAACGTTACGAGTTCGAGCGCGGGCGTCGTTCTGCGTCAGATGACGCAGACGGCGCGCGTTCCGCCATGTCAAAGTCCTCGCGCCGACGGGATCACCGGCCGGCGGAGAGGGGAAACGGACATGTGCGCTGCCTACAAGCGATCGGCCGCGGTGGGAATCGTCCTGGCCGCGACGGTATTGGCCGGCTGTGCGCCGGACCCGGCGCCGGCGGCCCAGCAGGCGGCGCCTTCGCCGTCCGCGGCGGATTCGGCCGCGGCGGTGGCCTGGATGAACGGGTTCTGCGGCGCGGTCAAGGATTTCATCGACGGCAACAACAAGATGCCGTCGGCGAGTGGTGAGACCGTGGAGGCCATCAAGAAGAGTACGAGCGACCAGCTCGGGCATTACGCGGCGATTCTGGCCAAGACGGCCGACGGTCTCGGCGCGCTGCCCGCCGCGCCGGTTCCCGCGGGAGACGCGGCGAAGCAGGAGTTCCTCGCGAAGTACACCTCGGCGCGCGACAAGACCGTGAAAGCGAAGGCGGACCTGGACGCGGCGGGGAAGAACGACACCGCCGCGCAAGGCCGTGCGGTCGACGGGCTTATCGCCGCCCAGAAGGACACGCATGGAGCGCTCGACCCGGTCGCGGCCGTCCTGGGGGCTCCCGAACTGAAGACGGCCGCGGCGACCGCGGAACGCTGCCGCCCGTGAGCGACGTCCAGCCGAGGCCGCGTAACCGGGCGGCCTCGTGCTCGACGGACGGCGGCGCGGTGGCGATCACCTGGTCGAGGGTGCTGCGGGCGGTGGTCAGTTCGGTGATCGCGGCTCCGGCGCTGGCCCGCCGGATCCCGGTCCACCGCCTGTACGCGTCGTCGTTGGGGGTGTCGGCGCTCGACTTCGGCGTGCTGGCCTGGACCCCGGCCGAAGAGGGGATCGCGCCCCTGGTCACCGGTGATCAGCGCGGCACCACCGGACCGGGCCGGTGCGGCGTCGGCGTTGTCGGAGACCAGCGTGGAGTTCGGGGTGGCGGTACTCGGTAGCATCGGCACCTTCGTCCAGCGCGGGCACGGTTTCACCACGGGCTCGCCGTGGTCGCGGCGATCGGGGTGGCGGTGTTGTGCGGACTGGCCGTACCCGCCGGCAGGCGACCGGATGCCTGATCCGCTCAGTTGCCGAGCGAGCCGATGTTCTCGTTCGCGTGCGCGATGCCGTACTCCTCGGCGCTGGCTTCCTTGATGACCTTGCCGTCGACCTCGATGGTGACCTTGATCGAGCCTTTGCCGCTGCCCTGCGCCAGGATGCTGACCATCTGCAGAGCCTCACCGGCAGGCAGTTTGATCGTCTTCTCCCACGGGAGCTTGACGTTGGCTTCCTGGTTGCTGGTGGTCATTCCGTCGGTCGTGTAGGTGATGTTGCCCGCCTTGGCTCCGCCGGTCCCGGTCACCCGATAGACCACCGTGCGCTCGGTGGCCTGTTGTTTGGCGGGCTGTTCCGGCGCGGACGTTCCCGCTTCGTTGCCCGGCGGGACACCGGGTGCGGAAATCGGCGCCGTCGGCAGCGAATTCGCCGCGTCGACGACGGCCTTGCTGAACACGACCGTCCAGAGAATGCAGATGACCAAGCCCACCGCGGACAGAATGATGCCGGTGAGAGCGAGGCCCTTGTTGGTCGCGACGCCGCTTTTCGCGCGGGAAAAACCGATTCCGGCGAGGATGAGTCCGACGATGACGAGCGGCCAGGCGATGACGCCGACGAATGGGATCGGGGAGAACAACAGGCCGACGAGGCCGAGAACGAACCCCGCGGTGCCCAATCCGTTACGTGGCGGCGTGGCGACGGGAGGCGCCTGATAGGGGTACGGCGAGGGAGTGGTCACGATGATCCTTTCGCAGTCTTCGCGTGGAAATCGGCGTGACGTATTCCCGTGTTACGGCCCGGCGTTCGCGATTTTTGCGCGAATCGCAACGGCCGAATGTTACGGAAAACGGGTAACGATCAAGCATCCGTGAGGATTTTCCGCAATCGCGTCAAAGCCCGGTGTTGCGCCACTCGCACGGCGCCCGCCGTCGAGCCGACCACATCGGCGGTCTCCTCCGCGGACAGGCCGACGACGATGCGCAACACGACGATCTCCCGCTGTTTGTCCGGCAGGATCCGCAGCAGTTCGCCCATCCGGTCGCTCAATTCGTTGTGCACTGCGTGTTGTTCCGGGCCTGCGGAGTCCGAGATCCTGTCGGGGACTTCGGCGACGGGTTCGGTGCGGTTGCGGGCGGCGGCGCGGCGGGCGTCGGCGACCTTGTGGTGGGCGATGCCGTAGACGAACGCGAGGAACGGCCGCCCTCGTTCGCGGTAGGTCGGGAGCGCGCGGAGGATCGCCACGCAGACCTCCTGCGCGACGTCGTCGGCCGAGGCGTAAGTCCGTTCCTGTCTGCCGATCCGCGACCGGCAGTACCGGATCACCAGCGGGCGGATGGTGGTCAGCAGCTGGTTCAGGGCCCGCCGGTCACCTCGTCCGGCGGCCGCGACGGGTTCGTCGAGGGTGTACCAGCGTGACGGCGTCACCTGTTCGGGTTCCGACTCCGCGGGGGCGCCCGGCGCCACCAGCGCGAGTTCCCTGATCATCGCGCGGTTCTTGATCCGGGACAGGGTGTCGTCGACGTCGAGGCCCACCCTCAGCGCGTCGATGAAGGCGCTGTTTGCGCTGTCCAGACGGTCGACGAAGCCGGGGTCGTGCTCCGCCAGACGGTCACGCGCGTGGCGAAGGGTCGCGCTGACCGCCTCCTCCGAGATGCCGAGTACGCCGGCGATCTCCCGCGACGAGTAGCCGTCCAGTGCCCACGCCATGCCGAGTTGCTGACGTTTCGGCAGCTTCCCCAGCATCGTCAGGACGGACGACGCCTCGTCGGCGAGGATGGTGAGTTTGTCCTCCCGGCCGGCGTCGTCGAAGGCCCAGTCGGCTCGGACCGCTGTCCGTTCCTTCGCCCGCCGATGCCCGACCCGGCGGACCCAGGCCTTCGGCTGAACGATGCCCGGCCAGCCCTCGTAGGCGTTCAGCATCGCCTCCGCGGCGGCGTCCCGTGCCGGATCCAACGCGAAGCCCACCTTGCACAGGAAGCCGGTGAGCAGCGCAAATTCGGCGTGGAAGAACTCATCGAACCCGTCGTGGCCCATCACCCGCACTCACCGCTCTCAGCCGCCTGACGCGCATGCCCTCACAGGACAGGTGCAGTGAGCGGGCCGCTGAGTGTAACGATTCGGTCAAGGTGATGTTTGCGTGGTGGGCCCGGCCGGATACCCGTCGCCGAGGGAGAAGTCATTTGACGAGGAAGGGAAAATCGGGAAAAGGAGGTGATAGGAAAATGGAAATGAGGATGGCGAGTGACCTGAGTGACGCCGCTTGCCGCGGTGAGGATCCCGAACTGTTCTTCCCGGTCACCGAAACCGGTCCCGGCGCCCGGCAGGCTGCCAGGGCGAAGGCCGTCTGCGCGCGGTGCCCGGTCACTTCGGCCTGCCTGGCCTACGCCGTGGAAAACGGGTTGGCCCATGGAGTTTTCGGCGGGCTGACCGGTAGCGAGCGACGCCACGTGATTCGCGTCGGCAGTGCCGCCTGAAAGCATTCGACCGTGTTGCCGAATTTCCGTCGTGTTCTTCGTGCGCGCGAAAAAAGAGGGGCCCGGTTCGGTGAACCGGGCCCCTCTGTCATGACGGTCAGGCGGCGGCGGTCTCCTCGGCGAGCCGCTCGTTGCCCGACTGGGTCTTGAGCGGCTTGTGCTTGAGGAAGGCGACGGCGACGACGACCAGCAGCGCGATCGGCGCGCTGATCAAGAACAACTCGCTGGTCGCCTCCCCGTAGGCCTCGCGGACGACGTTCGCGACCGGTTCGGGCAGCGTGGCGATGTTCGGCACCGCGCCGCCTTCGCCGCCGCCGGGCAGCGGCCCGAGCTTCTCGCTCATCAGCGCGAGGACCCGGTTCGCGAGCACCGCGCCCAGCGCGCTCACCCCGATGGAACCGCCGAGGCTGCGGAAGAACGACAGCGTGGAGGTCGCCGTGCCGAGGTCGTGCGCGTCGACGTCGTTCTGGGAGACCAGGACCAGGTTCTGCATCAGCATGCCGACGCCCACGCCCAGCAGCACCATGTACGCGCCGAGGACGACGAGGTTCGTCTTCGCGTCGATGGTGCCCAGCAAGCCCAGGCCCGCGGTCATCAATGACGCACCGAGCAGCAGGTGGCTCTTCCACTTGCCGGTCCGGCTGATCAGCTGGCCGGAGACCGTGGAGGACACGAGGATGCCGAAGATCATCGGCAGGCTCAGCAGCCCGGCCACCGTCGGCGACTTGCCGAGCGAGAGCTGGAAGTACTGCGACAGGAACACCGTTCCGCCGAACATCGCGACACCGACGAGGAAGCTCGCCAGGGTGGTCAGGGCGACCGTGTGGTTGCGGAACAGGCCCAGCGGCAGGATCGGCTCGGCCACCTTCGATTCGACGTAGACGGCGAGGGCGAGGATGACCACGCCGGCGGTCACCAGTCCGACCGTCCACCAGGAGCCCCACGCGAACTGGTGCCCGGCCAGCGACGACCAGACCAGCAGCGTCGAGACACCGGCCATGATCAGGAACGCGCCGAGGTAGTCGACCTTCACGTCACGTTTGATCGTCGGCAGGTTCAGGGTGCGCTGCAGCAGCAGGATCGCCGCGACCGCGAACGGGACGCCGAGGAAGAAGCACCAGCGCCAGCCCAGCCACGACGTGTCCACCATGACGCCACCGATCAGCGGGCCCGCGATGGTCCCGACGGCGAACACGGCACCGAAGATGCCTGAGTACTTCCCGAGCTCCCTCGGGGACACGATGGCGGCCATGATCACCTGCGCGAGCGCGGTGAGCCCGCCCGCGCCGATGCCCTGCGCGACCCGGCTGCCGATCAGGAGCTCGATGTTGCCCGCGAACCCGGCGACCAGCGAACCGACCACGAACAGGCCGAGCGAGAGCTGGATCAGTAGTTTCTTGTTGTACAGGTCGGAAAGTTTGCCCCAAAGCGGAACGGTCGCGGTCATCGCGAGCAGTTCGGTGGTGACCACCCAGGTGTAGGAGGCCTGCGAGCCACCGAGTTCGGAGACGATGCGTGGCAACGCGTTCGCGACCACCGTGGAGGCGAGGATGGCGACGAACATGCCCATCATCAACCCCGACATCGCTTCGAAGACCTGTTTGCGGTCCATCGAGCCCGCCGGGGCCTCCGGTTCTCGTGGTTCGGTCATGGATACGGACATGGTCGTCCCCCTTCGTGTTCTGTGGTGCCGGGCGCGTCAGCGCGCGCGGCCGCCGGGCTCCGGGAACCCGGCGAGAAGTGTTTCGACGGCGTCGTCCAGCAGGTCGAGCGCGGACACTCGGCCGTCGTGCCGGTACCAGAGCATGAGCACGGCGTTCACCGCTCCGCCGAGCGTGGACAGCAGCAGCGTCGGGTACAGCCCGGCCTGGGGATCCACGCCGGTACGGTGCGCGATCGCCTCGATCAGCGGCGCGACGGCGTCGTGGTTCATGGTCACCGCGCGTGAATGCAGGGTGGGGTTCTCCTGAATGGCCTTCATGCGGCCGAGCCACTCTTCGCGGTTCTCGTCGACCTGGGCGAAGTCTTCCTTCAACGCGTTGACGAAAGCGCGTGGAGTGCTGACTTCCTTCGGCGCGGCGAGGAACTTGTCGATGGTGCGCTGAGTCCGGTCGGCGGTGTCGGCGTGTGCGATGACGACAGCGTCCTCTTTGGACGCGAAGTAGTTGAAGAAGGTGCGCGGTGAGACCCCCGCCGCCGCGCTGATGTCCTCGACCGTCACCTGGTCCAGACCACGTTCGGCGACGAGCCGGACGGCGGTGGTCGCGAGCGCGCGGTGGGTTTCCAGCCGTTTGCGCTCGCGGAGACCTTTGACGGGTTCGGGCATGAGCACCACGATACGCCCAAAGATGCAGATACTGCAAAATTGCAGTCTGTGAAGCGTGCCACTGCCGGATGGTGCCAGGGCGCCTGGCAGACTGCGGCGGGTGAGCGGAACGGTGCTGGTACTGGGCGGACGCAGCGAGATCGGCCTCGCGGTCGCGGAACGGCTCGCCAAGGGCGGGGCGCGCCGGATCGTGCTGGCCGCGCGACGGAGCGCGGACCTCGGCGCCGAGTCCCGCCGGCTGCTGGCCGCGGGGGCGGAAACCGTCGAAGCCGTCGAGTTCGACGCCGACGACCTCGACGGGCACGGACCGTTCATGGAGAAGGTCGTCTCGGAACACGGGCCGCTCGACGTGGTCGTCACGGCTTTCGGCATCCTCGGCGACCAGGCGCGCGCCGAAGCGGACGCCGCCCACGCCGTCGCGATCGTCCACACGGACTATGTGGCTCATGTGAGTGTGCTGACGCATGTGGCCAATGTGCTTCGTGAGCAAGGAAACGGAAGCCTCGTGGTCTTCTCGTCGGTCGCCGGGGTGCGGGTCCGGCGGGCGAACTACGTCTACGGATCGGCGAAAGCGGGCCTCGACGGTTTCGCGAGCGGCCTTGCCGACGCCCTGCACGGCAGCGGCGTGCACCTCCTGCTCGTCCGGCCCGGGTTCGTGATCGGGCGGATGACCGAGGGAATGTCGCCCGCACCGTTCTCCAGCACTCCGGATCAGGTCGCCGACGCGACGGTCGCCGCGCTCCGGAAGCGCCGGGGAACCGTGTGGGTGCCGGGACTTCTGAGGCTGGTGTTCTCAGTGATGCGCTTGGTGCCACGCGCGATCTGGCGCCGCATGCCCCGGTAGGGGAGCGCTACGCGGTCGGTCCGGTACGCGGAGTCGCGGCCGGCTGTCCGCTTGATCACTCTGGCTCGTCCGAACGGGCTTTAAGACCCGGTTATGACACGTTTCTCAGGTAATTCCCAGCTAACGCGGTGATCCTCGATTGCGGGGGATCATTCACGGAAGCGGGGAGAAGTCGTGCTGCTCACGTCGCGAGGACGGCGGATCGGCGGCCGCGTCGCACTGGGCCTGGTGTCGACGGCCGTACTGGGTGTCACGGGTTTCGCATGGACCCAGTTGAGCCGGTTGGACCAAGCGATCGTCACGGCCGACGTCATCGCGCCCTCCGCCCAGGTGCCCGTGGGCCCGGCGGGGGAGCCGCTGAAGGTGGCGCAGAACATCCTGCTCGTCGGCATCGACTCCCGCACCGACACGAACGGGAACCCGTTGCCGCAGAACGTCCTCGACGCGTTGCACGCCGGGGACAGCGACGACGGCGGTGACACCACCGACACGATGATCATCGTCCACATCCCGGCGGGCGGAGCGGCCGCGACGGCCATTTCGATCCCGCGTGATTCCTATGTGGACATCGCGGGCGGGCTCGGCAAGCACAAGATCAATTCGGCGTACAGCCGCGGCAAGAACGCCGCGCTGAACTCGCTGCGCGCGCAGGGCCTCTCCGGTCCGGAGCTCGAGGTCAAGGCCAACGAGGCGGGCGCCAAACTCACGATCCAGACGATCGAGCGGTTCACCGGGCTGTCGATCAACCACTACGCGGCGGTCAACCTCGCCGGGTTCTCCGCGCTGAGCGAAGCCGTCGGCGGGGTCGAGGTCTGCCTCAACGAAGCGGTGCAGGACAAGTTCTCCGGGGCGTCGTTCCCGGCGGGCAAACAGCTGCTCTCCGGGCCGCAGGCGCTCGCCTTCGTGCGGCAGCGGCACGGGCTGCCCAGCGACCTCGACCGCATCGCACGGCAGCAGGCGTTCCTTTCGAGCATGGCCAAGACTGTCCTGGACGCCGGGACGTTCACCGATCCCACCAGGCTGAGCGCGCTGATCGGCGCGATCCAGGGTTCGGTCGTGCTCGACCGCGGCTGGGACGTGCTCAGCTTCGCGCAGCAGCTGCGGGGGATGAGTTCCGGGGCGCTGAAGTTCCAGACGATCCCGGTCCAGAGTCTCTCCCTGCCGACGCCGTCGGACGGCGACGCGGTGAAGGTGGATCCGGCCGAGGTGCAGGCGTTCGTGAAGGCCGCGCTGAACTCGACGAGCGTCGCCGCGGTGGGGGAACCGACCGGCGGGGTCGGGATCAAACCGGTCGCGGCCACGTCTTCGGTCGCCGCGCCGCCTTCGGCTTCCACGCCGCCCGCGATGGCGGGCTGCGTGAACTGAGCGGTCGGGTGATCTTGGCGCCGGTTGTGCCGGGCCGGGAGATCGGCCGCACCAGTGCGATGAGATTTGGGCGGGAGGGTGCCGCCGCGAGTTGCTCGTGGAGATCGGTCTGGCCGTGACGGCGGAGGAGCAACGGCGGGAAGGGAATGACCAGGGGCGCCGGTCTGATCTGACGTACTCGCCTGGGGCCCGTCGGCGGTGTCGTAGCGGGTTTTCGGAGCGGCTCCCGGTATTTGGGGCGGGGTGGAACTCGGCCTGGGGCTCGTGGGCATGCCGAGGGGCCCGTCGCCGGTGTGGCTGGCGGGCTCCTCGGGGCTCAGACGCGATGCAGGGTGTTGCGGCGGGGATGTCGGAGCGGGTCTCGGTATTGGGGAGGGATGAATTCCGGTAACCCGTCGGCCGCCATGCGGACTTGCCAGTCGCCGTGGTGGATCAGCCGGTGATGGAACCCGCACAGCAGCACCAGATTCCGGAGATCCGTCGGTCCGCCGTCTGCCCAGTGATGGATGTGGTGAGCGTGGCAATTCTTGGGTTTCCGATGACAGCCAGGGAACGCGCAGCCGCCGTCGCGGATGTTCAACGCCCGTCTCTGGCCTGGGGTGACGAACCGTCTGAGTCGTCCGACGTCGAGGGGTTCTCCGGCGGCGCTCAGCACGACCGGCAGCATCAGGCAGTCACAGGCCGCCAGCCGGGCTTCCCTCGCGGTCATCGTGCCGACGAAATCCAGGCACGCGGTGCCGAGGCCGGATTTGAGTTCCTCGAGGCCGATGGTGACGTTCACGAGGGTGCGGTAGCCGCTGGTGCCGGGCTGGTCCGGGCAGGCGATGGCCAGGTCGAGGAGGTCGACCCAGGCGTCACCCATGCGCTCGCATTTCATCCGCAGATCCGCCTGGCCGAACTCGTCCACCGGCCGCGGTTGCGCGTAGGCCTCCAGCGCGGCAGCGGTGCGGGCACCGGCCTCGTCATCCAGGAGACCGGTCAGTTTCCAGAACCCGTCTTTGCGACGCTCCAGGGTGATCTCCCGGCGCGGCTCAGCAGGTTCCGGGTCTTTGGGCTCCTTGCCGTCGGGGTCGAGCAAGGCGAGGAGGTTCGCTTCAGCGTCCGCCAACTGGCGAGGACCAGCGTCGCGGGCGAGAGTGGCGAGAATCTTCTCCGCGTTCGCCCGGTCCTCTGCCGAGATCTCGGCCGGAAGCCTCTTCAGAATCTCCAGGATCTGATCGATCCGCTCGTCCCCGACCAACCCCTCGGCAGCGACCGCTGAAGTGGCAGGCAGCGCGGCCGGAACCTCGCTGCCTTCCAACGCACGAGTCGGGTTCAGGGCGATCGCCCGCTTCACCACCGCACCCGCTTCACCGACCGACAACCCCGCGATATCGGCGAACCATGCAGCCGTGCGGCCATACCCGTACAAGTCCTTCACGCCCCGAGACTCGACCTCCGCCAAATACCGCCCCAGTCCGGCGGTGGCCATCCTGATCACCTGCAAGGACTGCTGCACGCCATGGGCAAGCTCCAGCTTGCCAGCGCGCCACAACTCCTGCGGCAACTCGGGAAGGAAGGTCTCGGACACCCCTCAATAATACCCGAACAAATAGAACATGTGTTCGTAATTTTAAGCGACGAGCGAAACGTGCGGACAACACCGAAGGGTGATTCGGCGCGACACGACGACTACGCTAAAGCAATTAGTCGGCTAATTGCGAGCGTGATCACGCCGGTCGCCTCCAAGAAGCGCCCAAGATTCTTTTGAACCGTGTCGTGCCGCCGTCCGTGTCCCTGGAGTCGGGGAAGTCAGGGCGACAGGGATGGTGTGATGAAGCGTCGGACGATTCTGGTGGGTCTCTCCCTCTGCCTCGCCGGTTGCGCCGCGACCGTGGGCGGGGTGGCGCAACCGGTGGATCCGACCCGCGTCGCCGGGCTAGAGATCTCCGACGGCCCCAGTGGTCTCAAACCCGGCGTGCTCGACGCCGGTCTCCCGGTCGACGGTGGGGACGGCGGGGAGATCGACAGGCTCGCGGCCAACGCCGTCGCCGACGTCCAGCGGTATTGGCGCGAGCATCTGCCCGCGACCTTCGATCGCGAGTTCCGGCCGCTGGCCACACTCGTCTCCTACGATTCGGCGGGGCGCGGCAGGGAGATCTGTGGTGCCTCGACGGCCGGTCTGGTGAACGCCTTCTACTGCTCGGGGCAAGACGTCGTCGCGTGGGATCGCGGGGAATTGCTCCCGATGCTCAATGACTCCATCGGCCCGGCGGCGGTGATGGCCGTGCTCGCCCACGAGATCGGCCACGCCGTCCAGTTCCGGCTGGGGCTGCCTGCCGCGAGCCCGTCGATCGTCAAGGAGCAGCAGGCCGACTGCTACACCGGGGCGTACTTCCGCTGGGTCGCCGAGGGCCGGTCGCCGATGTTCCGGGTGTCCACCGGCCGTGGGCTCAACGAGGTGCTCACGGCGCTGTTCCAGATCCGGGACTCCGCCGGCGTGGCTTTCGACGACGAGGGCGCGCACGGCAACGCGTTCGATCGGGTGTCCGCGTTCCAATTCGGCTTCACCGACGGGCCCGCCCGGTGCGCGAAGATCGACGAGCGGGAAATCGAAGGCCGGAGCACACAAGGCGCCGCTGCCGGCGAGCGAGCCGCCGCGAACGTCCGCCTCGACGACCGCCGGGCACTCGCCGACCTCACCACCAGTCTGCGGCAGGCCTTCCGGCTCGCGGCCACCCCGCCGACGCTCACCACCGGAGCGGCCTGCGGTGTGACGGCGGAGGACGCGCTCGCGTCGTACTGTTCGGAGTCCAACCAGATCAACCTCGATCTCGACGGTCTCGTCCGCATCGGCACCCCGCCGCGCCGGGGGAGGCAGGGCGGCATCGGTGACTTCGCCGCGTTCGCGGAGGTCGCGTCCCGCTACACGCTCGCGGTCCAGCAGGAGGGCGGGTTCCGTCTCGACGGACCGGTGGCCGCGCAGCGCACCGCGTGCCTCACCGGTTTCTGGGCGTCGACCCTCGTGGACGGCGGGGCCCTCACGTTGTCACCGGGCGACCTCGACGAGGCCATCGCCGAGATGCTGACGCGGAACAGCCTGATCGCGGCGGACGTCCGGGGCCGGACACTCCCGGCCGGCTTCGCCAGGGTCGCCGCCTTCCGTGACGGCTTCTCTTCCGGAAGCCAAAAGACTTGCGGCGGCAAATACCGCTAGACACGCATGAAGGCCCCCGAGGGAAGGGGGCCTTCATGCGCAAAGCGAGGCTTACACGAAGGCGCTCTGGCCGGTGATGGCCTTCCCGACGATCAGCGTGTTCATTTCCCGGGTGCCTTCGAACGAGTAGATCGCCTCGGCGTCGGTGAAGAACCGCATGATGTCGTTGTCCAGCACGATCCCGTTGCCGCCGAAGATCTCGCGGCCCCAGGCTACGACCTCCCGCATGCGCGAGGTCACGAAGGCCTTCGCCAGAGACGAGTGTTCGTCCTTGAAGATCCCGGCATCCTGCAGCCTGGCCAGCTGCACCAGCATGCCCCACGACGCGGTGATGTTGCCGAGGCTCTTCACCAGCAGGTCCTGCACCAGCTGGAAGCGCGCGATCGGACGGCCGAACTGTTCGCGTTCCTTGGCGTAGTCCAGCGCCAGTTCGTAGGCGCCGATCATCACGCCCAGCGCCTGCCAGGCCACGCCACCGCGCGTCGCGCGCAGGATCTCGGCGACGTCGCGGAACGAGTCGATGCCCTGCAGCCGGTTGGCCTCCGGCACCCGCACGTCGGTCAGCGTGATCTCGGCGTTCTCCACGATCCGGAACGCGAACTTGTTCTCGATCTTGACCGGCACGAACCCGGGCGAGTCCTTCTCGACCACGAAACCCTTGACGTGGTTGTCCGCCTCGTCACGGGCCCACACGATGACGAGGTCCGCGAAGGTCGCGTTGCCGATCCACTTCTTGGCACCGTTGAGGATCCAGGTGTCGCCCTCGCGGCGCGCCGTCGTCCGCATGCCGCCCGCGACGTCGGATCCGCCGAGCGGTTCGGTCATCGCGAAGGCGCCGATCTTGTCCATCGCCGCCATCGACGGGAGCCAGCGGTCGCGCTGTTCCTGGTCGCCGCCGGAGTAGATGCTGTACATCGCGAGTCCGTTGTGGACACCGAAGAAGGTGGCCACCGACGGGTCCGTGCGGGTCATCTCCATCGCCATCATGCCGCTGAGCAGGTGGCTGGTGGCCGGAAGGTGCTCGCCGTAGCCCTCGTAGGGCAGCCCGGCGACACCGAGTTCGCGGAACTTGCCGACGAGCTCGTGCGGGAACTCGCCCTTGGCCCAGTACTCGTTCACCAGCGGCTTGACCTCGGTGCGCATGAAGTCGCGCGTCTTGAGCAGCAGCTTGCGCTCCTCCTCCGGCAGCAGGTCCTCGTAGGCGTAGAAGTCGGCGGTCATGTCAGTTCTCCTCCCTGGCACTGTCCAAAGCGGACAGCACGGCGAGCTGCTTGCGGTCGCGCGTCTCGGCGAGTTCCGAGTACGTGGAGGAGCCGTAAGCGGATTCCACGGCTTCGATGAGCCGTTCCTGTTCTTCGGGGGTCTGCGAGGGCGTGCCGAGACCCGCCCACATCTGCTTCATCGACTTGCCGATGTGCTCGGCCATGTGCCGGTAGCCGCCGGGTCCGCCACCCAGATGCGAGCCGAGGAACGGCCCGACGGTCGACCAGCGGATGCCGAGCGAGTTCGTCATCACGGCATCCACTTCGGACGGTGACACGACACCCTGTTCCACCAGGTAGATCGCCTCGCGGCTCAGCGCGTTCTGCAGCCGGTTGCCGACGAAGCCGGGGATCTCCTTGCGTTCCACCACCGGCGTGCGGCCGACGAACCGGTAGAACTCGACAGCGCGGTCCACCGACTCGGCGCTGGTGCGCTCACCGGGGACGACCTCGACCAGCGGGATCAGGTGCGGCGGGTTGAACGGGTGCCCGATCAGCACGCGTGACGCGTCGTCCAGTTCCGAAGCGAACGCCGTCGAGGGGATCGCCGAAGACGAACTGAGCAACAGTGCGTGCGACGGCGCCTCGCGGACCAGGGTCGCGAACAGGTCCTTCTTGAACTCGACGTTCTCGGGTCCGTTCTCCTGCACGACATCCGCGTCGCGGACGGCTTCGGAGACGTCGGCCGCGAGGTGGACGCGACGGGAGAGGTCCGCGGCGGTCCGGCCGAGATGCGGGGCGAACGTCTCCAGCGCGCCGGCGATGGCGTCGGCGAGATCCGGCCGGGGATCCGAGACCCGGACCTCCAGGTCGTGCGCGGCGAACAACGCCGTCCACGACAGGCCGATGGTGCCCGCGCCGATCACCGCGGCGGTGCGAAAAGTCATGACCGAGCTCCCTTCAAGTAGTCGAAGACCGGCTTGACCGGGGCGAGTGTCAGGTCGGTGAGGATGTGGCTCGCCGAAACGACCTCCAGCACCGGGAGATCGGCGAGCGGGGCCAGCACGTGCTGGAACAGTTGCAGCCGCGCCGGCCCGGTCCACGCTTCCTTGACCACCACGTCGGTGATCTCGGTGCGGACCAGTTCGAAGACCCGGGGCGAACCGTCGTAGTCCGGGATGGTCTTGAGCATGAACGTCGGCACGGTGATCTGCGCTTCGGCCTCGGCCACGTCCAGGCGGTGGTGCTTGTAGCCCATGGTCGCGGTCGCGACCCGCTGGCTGCCGTGGTCCAGTGTCCCGACGAGTGCGCCGTTCTCGGCGAACAAGCTCGGCGAGCCGATGGTCTTGGGGTAGGCGCTGATCTCGCGGCCGGACGCGGTGGCCGGGAAGTTGTCGAGGTACATCGCGTGCAGATACTCGCCGCGCTCGCCCTCGAAACTCACCGGGATCGCCTGCCCGGATTCGGTGTAGGGCCCGTAACCGCTGACGTCGCCCATCTTCATCACCTCGAACCGCACCAGCGGCTCGTCGATCTCCAGCGGCTCCGGCACGACGGCGCGCAGGGCGTCGGCGTCGGTGCGGTAGACGATGTTCAGGTACTCGCGATTCGTGAACCGGGGCACCACCGGCGCGTACGCCGGATTCGTGAGCGGCGTGGTCACGTGCCGGAGAACTTCTTGCTGTTTCATCTCACTCACCTGTCCACTGTGGAGCGCGGCGTTCGGCGAAGGCCTGCATGCCCTCGCGGACGTCGGCCGAGCTCATCAGCGCCGGGAGCTCCGCACGCTGGGTGGCAAACGCTTGCGCGTCGGGGACGCCGTCCGCCGCGCGGACGATCTTCTTGACCAGGGCCAGCGCCAGGGGAGCGTTGGCGGCGACCTGTTCGGCCAGTTGCAGGGCGACCGCGGCGGCCTCGCCGCTCGGGACGACCCGGTTCACCAGGCCGAGGCTTCCGGCGCGTGCGGCGCCGATCGGCTCACCGGTGAGCAGGAATTCCATCGCCAGGTGGTGCGGGATCCGTTTCGGCAGCCGGATCACGCCACCACCGGCGGCGATCAGCCCGCGTTTCACCTCGGGCAGCCCGAACTTGGCGTCCTCGGCGGCGACGATCAGGTCGCAGCCCAGCGCCAGTTCGAAGCCGCCGCCCATCGCCCAGCCTTCGACGGCCGCGATCAGCGGCTTCGACAGCTCGGCCTCGGTCAGCCCGCCGAACCCGCGGCCGGGGATCTCGGGCGACTCTCCCTTCAGTGCCGCCTTGAGGTCCATACCGGCGCTGAACGAACCGTCCGCGCCGGTCAGGACCCCGGCCCGTAAGCCGGGATCGGTTTCCAGGAGGTCGAGTGCTCCGGCCAGACCGGCGGCGACGGCGGCGTTCACCGCGTTGCGGGCCGATGGCCGGTCGATCGTGATCAGCAGCGTGCCGCCGACCCGTTCCGTCCGTACTTCGGTGCTCATGGTTTCTTCCTCAGCGAGTGGTGGTGAGTTCGCGCAGGACCTCTTCGGTGTCCTGACCCGGGAGGGGAGCCAGCCGCCGGACGGAGCCGGGGGTCGCGGAGAACTTCACCGGGATGCCGATGGTGCGGATCGAGCCCTCGCTCGGGTGCTCGACGACGTCGAGCAGGTGACCGTCGCGGACGTATTCGTCGTCCTGCGCCTTGTCGAGTTCGAGGACGGGGGCCATCGGGATGCTGTGCTTCGCGCAGACCTCGGTCCACTCCTCGGTGGTCAGCGCCGGGGCGCATTCGGCGATCATCGCGGCCAGCGCCTCGTGGTCGGCGCCGTCGAGCGCGTCACCGTTGACCCGCGGGTCCTCGGCCAGTTCAGGCCGCCCGGCGGCGTGGAAGAAGTCGCGGAAGTTCCGCGGGTTGTACGGGATCACGCACGCCATGCCGTCCTTGGTGTGCACCGCCTGGTGGCCGGGGTTCAGCGACGGGCCGAAGCCGGTCGGGCCCTCCGCGGGCTCGAAGACGTGCCCGGCGAGCTGTTCGACGAGGTTGAACGCGATCAGCGTGTCGGTCATCGGGATCTCGACCCGCTGGCCTTCGCCGGTCCGGTCACGGTGCACCAGCGCGGCGAGCACGGTGTAGACGATGGTCAGGGAGGAGACCTTGTCGCCGATGATCGTCGGCAGGTAGACCGGCTTGCCCAGGGCGCGATTCGCGACGTCGACCAGCCCGGACGCCGCTTGCACGGTCTCGTCGTAGGCGGCGTGCCCCGCGCGGTCGGAGTCGCCGCGGAACCCTTGCGCGTGGGCGTAGATCAGGCCGGGATTGCGTGCGGCGAGGTCGGCGTGGTTCATGCCGAGCCTGCTCAGCGCGCCGGGGCGCATGTTGGTGATCAGCACGTCCGCGGTGTCGATCAGCTTGAGCGCCTGCTCGCGTTCCTCTTCGTCCTTGAGGTTGAGGGCGACGCTGCGCTTGTTGCGGTTCACGTTCAGGTTGAGCGGCGTCATCCCCGGTGTCGTGCGGAACTTGCCGACCCGCACGGTGTCGGCCGGGGACTCGATCTTGATCACGTCGGCGCCGAGGTCGCCGAGGATCTGCGCGGCGTACGGGCCCATGACCACCGTCGAGAGGTCGATCACGCGAACGCCGTCCAGGGGTCCGGTAGCGGTTTGTGTCATTTTGCTTCCCTTCGCCGTTGTTCGCTCTACAACCGAAGTTAGGCGCGAATAGCGGAAAAGGGAATGATCAAGAAACGAAGAATGGTATGACCACGGTGGTCATACCATTCTTGGGGGGTGGGGATCGTGGTCGAGAGTGGGCGCCGTTTCGTTCTGTCCTGGCTGTCCGCGTGCCGGTCTCGGGTGTCGCGAAAGCCACTTTCGGGACGTTGGATGTCCTGAAAGTGGCTTTCGCGACATTGGGGATCCCGTGCGGTGCGCCTGGCTGGCCCTGGCGTCGCTGGAAGCGTTGCGAAAGCCACTTTCGCAACCTTCAAAGTTGCGAAAGTGGCTTTCGCAACACCGTCTTCCCGTCAGGCTGCCGCGGGGGTCTCGATCAGGTCGAAAGCGGTTCGGCGAAGATCTCCCGCACCCCGGCCACCAGTTCGGCGAGGTCGCCCTCCTCGGCCCGGTCCCGTCGCCAGACCAAGGCGGTCTCCAGCCGGGGCCGGAAATCCGAGAACGGGAGGATGGTGGCGCCGTCGACGAGGAACAGATGCATCGGGCTCGCCGGATCCAGCATCGTGATCGAGAATGACGAGCCGTTCGCCACCAGCTCGGAAATGCCCGAATATTCGGTTCCGCCGACTTTGAGCCTTTTCTTGATACCCGCCTTCGACAAGGTGTGGTCCATATCGTCCGAATAGGCAGGAATGCTTTCCGAAGCGGACGGGATATAGGACAGATCACTCAATTCGGCGATGGTGACGGTCTCCCGTCCGGCGAACCGGCCGGCCGGGACGACGGCGCCGAGCCGCTCCACCTGCACCGGGACGATCTCCAGCGCGGGATCGGTCACCGGCATCCGGACCAGCGACAACGCCAGCTTGCCCTGGTGCACCGCGGCGACCAGATCGGGAGTCGTGCCGGGCCAGCGCTTGAGCTCGAAGCGGTCGCGGCAGCGTTCTTCGAGGCGTTTGACCCGTTCCCTCAGCGCCGGGTGCACGCCGGCGGGGATACCGATGAACACGGTGCTGCGCCGGGGTTTCACCGCTTCCTGCAACCGCCAGGGGATCGCGTTGACCTGTTCGAGGACGTCGCGCGCGATCGGCAGCAGCGCGGCGCCCGCCGCGGTGAGCGTGACGTGGTGCGTGCTGCGGTCGAACAGCCGGTGCCCCAGTTCGTGTTCGAGATCCTTGATGCGCTGGCTCAGCGGGGAGGCGGCCATATGCAGTCTTCGGGCCGCCTGGGAGAAGTTCAGTTCCTCGGCGACGGCCACGAAATACCGCAGGTGCAACATCTCCACGCGTTCACCCTAGGCCGTGCCCGGTGAGTCCGCTCGCGGTCTCACCGGGCACGGCCTGACCGCAGGGCCACGGTGAACGCGGCCCCGCCTTCGGGCGCCGGGCCCGCCGTCAGCGTCCCGCCCATGCGGGTGACCAGGCCGTGTGCCAGCGCGAGCCCGATACCCGAACCGACCGGGCGGCGGTCGCGGTACCGCTGGTTCAGCACCCCGCGCTCGAACGCGACCGGGTAGTCCTCCGCTGCCAGGCCGGGCCCGCCGTCCCGCACCGCCAGCCGGGCCTGCCCGTCGGCCGCCACCAGGGAGAACACGATCGGCGCGCCCGCCGGGGTCACGCGCAGGGCGTTTTCGGCCAGGCCGTCGACGACCTGGCGGAGCCGCCGCGGATCGGCGACGACCGGGACCTCGCCGGCCGGCCGCTCCACCAGCAGCGTGACGTCCTGCCGCGCGCAGCGCAGCCGCCAGACGTCCGCGCATTCGTCGACCAGTGCCGCGAGATCGAGGCGCGCCGGGTCGAGGCGGAACTCGTCCGCGCCGAGTCGCGCCAGCTCCAGCAGATCGCTGACCAGGCGTTCCAGTCGTTCCGCCTCGCGATGGATGGTCCGCCCGGCGCGGCGCGCGTCCTCGCCTTCGGCCACGCCGTCCCCGATCGCCTCGGCGAATCCGGTGACGGCGGTCAGCGGCGTCCGCAGTTCGTGCGACACCGAAAGCAGGAACTCGCGCTGTCGCGCTTCGCTGTACTGCAGGGCGTCGGCCAGTTCGTTGACCGATTTCGCCACGTCCGCGACCTCGGACGGCCCTTCCACCGGAACGCGCAGGTCACGGCGCCCGGACCGCATCCCGTTCGCCACCGACGCGGCCCGGCGCAGCGGCCGCGACAGCATCCGGCTCAGCAGCAGCCCGGCGATCGCGGCGACCGCGAGCCCGGCGCCGAGCGCGAGCACGGTGTTGCGCACCAAGGCCCTGCCGCGCGCCTCGCCGATCTCCGTCGGCTGGACCAGGGCGAACGCGGCACCTCTCTCGCCCACCGCGCGGACTTCGACGAGGTATTGCCGCCCTTCGACGACCACCGTGCCCGAGCGGGCGAACCCCGTTTCGGCGGCGGCGATCGCCGCGACCGTCCCGTCACCGTCGACCGTCCCGTTCGGACGGCGGACGACGACGTCGATCCCTTGCCCCCGAACCACTTCCGCGGCCTTCCCGACGCGGAGCCGGTTGCCGATGCCGGTCTCGTCGAGCTGGCTCGCGACCACGTCGGCCTGCGCGGAAAGCGACTGCCGGAGCACGTCGGTGCCGGTGGTGCGGATGAGCCGCGCCGCGACCAAGCCGGCGACCACCACCGCGACCGCGGCGATCGCCAGGCACACCACGGTGATCCGCAGCGCGAGTGAGGTCCGGTTCATCCGGCGTCCGCCGCGTAGCCGATCCCGCGGACCGTCCTGATCGGACTGTGCTCGCCCAGTTTCCCGCGCAGCTGGGCGATGTGGACGTCGACGGTCCGCGTGCCCGCCGACGCCGCGTAACCCCAGACGGAACTGAGCAGTTGCTCGCGGCTGAACACCTGGCCGGGCCGTCGCACCAGATGGGTGAGCAGCTCGAACTCGGTCGACGTCAGCGCGATCTCGGTGTCGGCGGCCCACACGCGCCGCCGGGTGACGTCGACGCGGACGCCGCCCGCAGTGTAGGTCTCGGCGGGCGAAGGCGGTCCGGCGGCACGGCGCAGGACGGTCCGGACCCTCGCCGAGAGTTCACGCGGGCTGAACGGTTTCGTCAGGTAGTCGTCGGCGCCGATCTCCAGGCCCAGCAAGCGGTCCAGCTCGTCGTCGCGCGCGGTCACGAACAGCACCGGCGTCCAGTCACCGTCCGCGCGCAGCGTCCGGCAGATCTCGATACCGTCCATACCGGACAGTCCGATGTCGAGCACGATCGCGACCGGGCGCAGCCGCCGGATCGTGGCCAGTGCCGCGCCGCCGTCCGGCTCCACGTGCACGCCGAACCCGTCCCGCCGCAGGTACAGCGAAGCGAGTTCGGCGATCGCGGGGTCGTCCTCGACGACCAGCACCAGCCCGCGTCCCGGTTGTGTCGTCACCGGCCGATCCTGTCACGGGGCAGGGTCGCCTGCCATGTCCTGCTCGATCGAGTCGAGGGTCTGCTGGACGTCGCTCAGCTGTCCCGGCGCCGGGCTCGAAGCGGGTTCTTCGTCGGAACACCCGGCCGCGCCGAAAAGCGCGAGCGCGGTCAAGCCGGCGGCCACGAGACGTTTCACTTGCCCGCCTTGCAGTGCGCGTTCGCGAACGCCTCGAGCTTCTGCTTCGCTGTGGTGAGCTCGGGAAGCCTGGCGTTGCGCTTGTCGGCGCGCTTCCGCAGCCGGTCGGCGGCGTCGTTGTGGCCCTTCTTGCGCTGGCCCTCGGCCCTGGCCTTGAGGTTCGCCACCGAACCGCGGACCTCGGGGCCGCCGTTGACGCGTTCGGTGAGGTTGGTGGTGCGCTGGGTGAGCTTCGGCAGCCATTCGGCGCACAGCGTCTGGGATTCTTCGGGGCTCAGGGTGATCGGAGCCTGGGCCGAGGCGGCGGGGGCGAGAGCGACAAGACCGGCCGCGACGAGTCCGGCGGCGATGGTGTGTTTCAGCATGCGAAGAGCGTCGCGCGGCCGGATACGAGGAATGTGGGGGAAATGTTCGGGTTTTGTAAGCGATACTCGGACGATGGGGCTCAAGACCTTGACCGCCACCGTGGTGGCGACACTGCTGCTGACCGCCGCACCCGCCGTCGCGTCACCCGCGTTCGTCCTGCGCGAAGGCGTCAGCGAGCCGGTGTTCTCCTACGAGAAGGCCATCCGGGAGACCGCCTGGGTGGAGACCGGCCAGGACCTCGACCGCGACGGGCAGGCCGACCGGGTCGCCGCCGACATCATCCGCCCGGCGGAACCCGCCGCGCGCGGGCAGGGCGTTCCGGTGATCATGGACGTCAGCCCGTACTTCGAGAAGGTCGGGCGCGGTAACGAGCGCCAGCCGAAGACGTATCTCCCCGACGGCACGCCGTCGCAATTCCCGCTCTTCTACGACAACTACTTCGTCCCGCGCGGGTACGCGGTCGTGCTGGTCGACGTCGGGGGCACCAATCGCTCGTCCGGGTGCTTCGACGACGTCGCGTCCGGCAACGGCGTCGTGAACTGGCTCAACGGGCGCGCACGGGCCTTCCGGACGCCGTTCGGGCCCGAGCGCGTGCGCGCGGAGTGGGCGAACGGATCGGTCGGGGCGATCGGGAAGTCGCAGGACGGGGCGACGGCGATCGGGATGGCCGCGTCCGGGATCGAAGGCCTGAAGACCATCGTGCCGATCGCCGGGGTCAGCTCGTACTACGAGGTCCACAACTCGCACGGCGCCTACTTCGGCTGGGCGGGCGGTCCCGGTTTCTACAACGAGCGCGCCGGGAAACTGTGCCGCCCGTTCGAAGAGGACAACGCGCGGCGCGCGGGCACGGACGGGAACTTCAACGACTACTGGCGCGGGCTCGACTACGTCGCGAAGACCGGCAAGGTGCGTGCGAGCGTTTTCGCGTCGATGGGTTTCCACGATCTCAACGTCAACCCGATCCAGTTCGGCCCTTGGTGGGAGGCGTTGAACGCATACGGCGTGCCGCGCAAGGCGTGGTTGCACCAGGCGGCGCACGTCGACCCGTTCGACCTCGACCGATCGCTGTTCGTGAAGACCCTGCACCGCTGGTTCGACCGCTGGCTGCTCGGCGTCCGCAACGGCGTCGAGACCGAGCCCGCGATCCGGATCGAGCACACCCCCGATCGCTGGACCGACGAGCGCCGTTGGCCGCCCGCCACCCAGACACGCGTGTTGTGGCCAGCGGTGTCGGGCGGGCTGGGGAATCGCCCTTCGTCAGGCACGGCCTCGATGACCGACGATCCGGCACGCGGGGCGTCGCAGTGGGTGGAGAACCCGTCTCAACCCAGCCCCGAACGGCTCGTCTTCACGGGTGAACCGATGCGGACGGACACCCGTGTCGCCGGGACCGCCACCGTCACGGTGACCGCGCGCTCCGGCAAATCCGCCGCGCGGATCGGCGCGGTGCTGGTCGACTACGGCCCCGCGACCGCGCGGAACACGAAGTTCCCCGCGCTGGGCATCAAGAACCTGACGACCCGCTCCTGCTGGGGCGCGGGCACCGCCGCGGACACCGGCTGCTTCCTCGACACCGTCGCCGATCCGACCACTGTGGACAAACGGATCGTGGCGACCGGCTGGGCGGACCTCGGCCACCACCGCTCGCTGTGGCGCGGCGAACCGCTCGTGCCAGGCAAGGCGTACACGATGACGTTCCGGCTGAGCAGCCTGGACCACGTCGTCCCGGCGGGGCACCGGCTGGCGCTCGTCCTGGGCGGGACCGACGGGGACATGTTCGACCCGGCGCTGCCCGCTCTCGGCTCCCGGGTGACCTTCGACCTGGGTGCTACTTCGCTCTCAGTCCCGGTCGCTGCCCGCAATTAGTCACCTACTTGCGAGAGGGAAGGAGCACGTATGGCGAAGATCCAGCGCATTTCCGTCCACGGCCACACGAGCGCGAGCCCCGAAGCCGTCTACGCGCTCCTTGTGGACCGCGAGCGTTGGCCCGACTGGTCACCCATGGGCTCGTTCCGCCTCCTCGAGAAGGGCGACGAGAACGGCCTCGGCGCCGTCGGCGTCTTCAGCACCAACGGCGTCCACAGCTGCGAAGAGGTCATCGCGCTCGAACCCGGCAAGCGCTTCGGCTACGCCCTGAAGAAGGGGCTCCCGCTGCGCGACTACCGCGCCTACGTCGACCTCACTCCCGAGCGGGACGGCACCGGGATCCATTGGCATTCCACGTTCACCGCCAAGGTGCCGGGCACCGGCTGGTTCCATCGCCGGTTCCTCGGCCACTTCCTCGGCCGCATGGTCGAGAGCCTCGTGGCGCGCGCGTCGCGCGGCGCACCATAAAGTAGGCGCATGGCAGCCCCACGACGCACCCAGGAGGAACGCAGCGCCGCGATGCGCGTCAGGCTGCTCGACGCCACGATCGACTGTCTCGTCGAATACGGCTACGCGGGCACCACGACCACCCGCGTCGCGGATCGCGCCGGGGTGACCCGCGGCGCGCAGGTGCACCATTTCCCGACCAAGACCGATCTCGTCACCTCCGCGATCCGGCATCTCGCGGCCAAGCGCGCCGAGGTCGCGATGGCTGAGATCGACCGGCTCAAGGCATCGGCGGACCCGGTCGGGGACGCTTTGCAGCTGCTGTGGGAGATGCACCAGGGGCCGGTCTTCTCGGCGACGGTGGAACTGTGGGTGGCGTCGCGGACCGACGCGGAACTGCGCGCCCAGATGGCGGTCGTCGAGCCGATCGCGACGAGCAGCCTGGTCGAGTTCGGCAAGGCGCTCCTGCCGGACCATTCGGCGCATCCGGAGTTCCTGCACGCGGTGTACACCGCGATGGACGTCGTCCGCGGCATCCTCATCGCCAGCTGGGCGACTCGCGACCAGACCGAACTGGAGGCGCGCTGGGAACGCGGCCGCCGTCATCTGATCCTGCTGTTCGAGGCGCTGATGCAGCCCACCCCCTCTCGCTAGGCGTGTTACTCTCCCGGGGAGAGTGAGGAGGTCACGTGCTCGGAAACCCGTACGACCCCGACTGTCCCACCCGTGCGCTGCTCGACCGCATCGGCGATCAGTGGACCGTGCTGATCGTCGGCGTGCTCGGCGACGGCCCGCTCCGGTTCACCGAGATCGGCAAACGCGTGCGCGGCATCTCGCAGAAGGTCCTCACCCAGACGCTGCGCAGCCTCGTCCGCGACGGCATCCTGACGCGCACCGCGTACCCGGAGATCCCTCCGCGCGTCGAGTACGAGCTGACCGCGCTCGGCCGCAACCTCGCCGAACCGCTCGAGATGCTCGACAAGTGGGCTCGCGTCCACATGGGCGAAGTGCTCGACGCGCGCAAGAACCACGACGGTCAGCTCACCGCCTGACCGAACAGCCGGTCGAGTTGGTAGTCCACAGTGGAAAGCGCCTCGTCCGGCGTGCGGTGTTTCATCACGATGTTGGTGCCCTGCGAATCGGCGAGTGCCCAGAGGATCGCGGATTCGTGCATCGGGTCGGCCGACTTGTCGACATCGCCCGCCTCCTGTCCCTGGCGGATCAGGAGGGCGAACAGCTCGAACAGCTGGGGGACACCGTCGGTGAACGCGGCCGCGAACGACGGGTCGGAGATCGCGCGGATGAAGAACGCAACCCCCATCAGCCAGTCGCCGCGGCGGCGTTTGTCGAGCGGCAGGATCTCGATCATGATCGCGCGGATGATGGCCTTCGGTGTCGACGGCAGTTCGCCGGCCTTCAGCTGGGCCTTGATGCGCTCTTCGTAGACCTGCGAGCGGCGTTCGACGGCGAACAGCAGCATCTCGTCCTTGGTCTTGAAGTAGTGCTGCACCAAGCCCATCGACATGCCCGCTTCGGCGGCGACGTGCCGGAGGCTGACTCCTTCGAGGCCCCGCGTGGCCGTCAGCCTCGTCAGCGCCTCGGCGATCTCCGCGCGTCGCGCCGCGTGATCCACCTGCTTCGGCACCCTCACCATCCGTTCCGCTGTTTGCCATGCGATCGCATTGCCACTACTGTCCGACGCTATTGCGATGCGATCGCATTGTAAACATTCGTCGGGGGTGATTTCGGTGGAAGCCGAACGGGGGAAGGTGCGGCTGAGGCCGCCGCGGAACGCGCTGGACCAGCGGGTCGTGGGCTGGTGGCGGCTGCAGGGAACGCTTTTCTGGGGCGCTCCGGTGCTGGTACTGGTGGTGCTCGGGCTGCTCATCGCGCCCGCGCGGTTCTGGCTGCTGGCACCGGCGGCGGTGATCGCGGTGCTGGGCCTGGTCTGGGTGATCGCGATGCCGCTGTGGTGGTTCAAGGTGCATCGCTGGGAGGTCACGGAGACGGCGGTGTACGCCCGCTCCGGGTTCTTCTGGCAGGAGTGGCGCGTCGCGCCGATGTCGCGGATCCAGACCGTGGACACCCTGCGCGGTCCGCTGCAGCAGGTGTTCAAGCTCGCGACCGTCACGGTCACCACCGCGTCGGCGCGGGGCGCGGTCAAGATCCGCGGGCTCGACCACGAGCTGGCCGCGAGCCTGGCGGAGCAGCTCACCGAAACGACGCAGGCGACGCCGGGGGACGCGACATGACCTCGGGCGAGTTCGAAGGCTGGAACACACTCGACAAACGGACTCTCGCCGTCACCGCGGTGATGATGACCGGCGCGGCCGTCGGTGCCGCGATCCCGACCACGGCCGCGATCGTGGGCGGCGGAGCGCGGTTCTGGGTCGCGCTCGCCTGGGTCGTCGCGGGCGGGGTGGTGCTCGTCGCCGGCGGCGTGCTGGCCGACCTCTTCTACTGGAAGGGCGTGCGGTACCGGGTCACGCCCGACCGGCTGGAGACGGCGTTCACCCTGGTCTTCCGATCGCGGAAATCCCTGCAGCGAGACCGGATCCGCAACGTCGACCTGACGGCGAACCCGCTGCACCGGCTGTTCGGCGTCGCGGTGGTGACCATCGGCACCGGTTCGCACGAGTCGGGCGGGCAGGGCCGGATCAAGCTCAACCCCGTCTCGCGCGCCGAGGCCGAACGGCTGCGCGCGGACCTGCTGCGCCGCGCGGAAATCGCGGAGACCGACGACGACGCGCCGCTCGCCGAACTCGACCGGAGCTGGATCCGCTACGCGCCGATGTCGTTCCTGACGCCGACATTGGGCCTCGCGGCCGGCGGTGGCCTCATGCAGATCTCCGAATGGGCGGGCCTGCAGAAAGGCCTGGTCGACTGGGTGATCGGCCTGTTCCGCGGCATCCCGCTGGTGGTGGCGATCCTGATCCTGCTGGCGATCGCGATGGTCGTCGGCGTGGTCGGCGCGCTGGGCCTGTGGATCGAGATGTGGTGGAACTACCGGCTCGACCGCGAATCCGGCGGCACGCTGCGGGTGCGCCGCGGACTGTTCACCACGCGCTCGATCTCGATCGAGGAAAGCCGGATGCGCGGCGTCGACCTCGTCGAACCGCTCGGGAACCGGATCTCCGGCGCGGCACGGGTCGACGCGATCGCCACCGGCATGCGGCAGAGCGACGACAAGGACAAGACCGACTACCACACCCTCCTGCCCGCCGCGCCCGTCGCGACGGCCAACCGGGTCGCCGCGGCGGTCCTGCGCGAACCGGTCTCGCCGACCGAAGCCGTCCGGCTCACCGGCCACCCCCGCGCCGCGCGGGGACGGCTGCTGCGCTGGTGGGTCGGTTCGGTGGTGGTCCTGCTGGCGATCTTCGCGCTTCTCGGTCTCCTGCTGACCGACGTCCTGCTGGTGATCGGCGCCGCGCTCGGCGTCGTACTGCTGCCGGTTTCGGTGCTGCTGGCGCTGGACGCCTACCGCAACCTGGGACACGGGATCACCGGGCGGTACCTCGTCGGACGGCACGGGACCGTGCGGCGGAGCACGTTCGCGCTGGAACGCGAAGGCGTGATCGGGTGGACGGTGAAACAGTCGATCTTCCAGCGGCGCAAGGGATTGCTGACCGTCGTGGCGACCACGGCCGCCGGTGCCGGGGCGTACTCGGTGTACGACGCGGGGGAGGAGCAGGGCCTGCTTTTCGCGGAGGAGTCCGTGCCGGAGCTGCTGACGCCCTTCCTGGAACGGGCCTGACGCTTCGGGTTGGGCGACTGACGTTGCGAAAGCTCCCTTCGCTGCGTCTGATGCGGCGAAGGGGCTCTTCGTCCGCCGAGTTCGGGCACGCGTCCGGTGACCGTCACGTTGCGAAAGCCACTTTTGCAACCTTCAACGTTGCGGAAGTGGCTTTCGCAACGTCGGCGGGGGTGGGCGGCCGGTCAGGTGTTGCGGAAACATGCGCACCCGCGGTGACGCTTCGGCCGTCACCGAAGCATCCGGCGGCTACCGTCGTGACATGACCGCATTCGCCGCACTGCACGTTCCCGGTTCTCCGCTGCTCCTGCCGAACGTCTGGGACTTCGGCGCCGCCGCCTTCCTTGCCGCGCAAGGCTTCCCGGCGCTCGGCACGACCAGCCTCGGGGTCTCGGCCGCCGAGGGCGAGCCGGACGGCGCGCCGTCCTCGAAGGACGCCACCGTCCGGCTGGCGCGGCGGCTCACCGAACTGGACACGCTGATCAGCGTCGACCTCGCGGACGGGTTCAGCGAAGACCCGGGCGAGGTCGGCGCGCTGGCGGCGGAACTCGCCAAAGCCGGTGTCGCGGGCATCAACCTCGAAGACGCCCTCGGCGACCCCGTGGGGCACGCGGCCAAGATCGCGGCGGCGAAGGAGCGCGCTCCCGGGCTCTTCGTCAACGCGCGGACGGACACACATTGGCTGGGGGAGCCCGACATCGACACCGCGATCGATCGCTGTCTGTCCTATGTGGACGCAGGTGCCGACGGAGTGTTCGTGCCGGGGCTCGCCGCGCCCGCCGACGTCGAGCGGCTGGTGGAGGCCGTCGGGGTGCCGGTGAACCTGCTGTTCCTGCCCGGCAAGGTCACCGTCGACGGACTGGCCGGGCTCGGCGTCGCGCGGGTCAGCCTCGGTTCGCTGCCGTACCGGATGGCACTGGCCGCCACGCTGCGCACGGTGGAGGCCGTTCGCGACGGCGGCGAGCTCCCGCTGACCCCGCCGTCGTACGCCGACGTCGCCGCCCTGCTCCCGGGATCTCATTAATCTCGGGAGCATGCAGACCTTCGGAGCCGAATTCGCCGTCCCGCCCGGCTATCTGAACACGCCCAGCATCGGCGTCCCGCCGTCGCACGTGGCCGACGCCGTCGCGGAGGCGGTCGAGCGGTGGCGCCGCGGCGAAGCCCGCCCGGTGGACTTCGACGAGCCCGTCGCGCGGACCAGGGCGGGTTTCGGCGCGATGATCGGGGTCCCGGCGGAGCGGATCGCGATCGGGGCGTCCGTCTCGCAGCTGATCGCGAACGTGGCCGCCGGCCTCCCCGACGGTGCCAGCGTGCTGGCCGCCGCGAACGACTTCACGAGCGTCACCTTCCCGTTCGCGGCCCAGGCCCGCCGAGGGGTGAAGGTCACCGAAGTCCCGTTGGCCGAGCTGACCGCACGTGTCGAGGGGCACGACCTCGTCGCGGTCAGCGTCGTCCAGTCGGCCGACGGTGCCCAGGTCGACCTCGGCGCGCTCCGGGCCGCGGCCGAGGCGGCGGGTGCCGCGGTCCTGCTCGACGCCACCCAGGCCGCCGGCTGGCAGCCGCTGGACCTCGGCTGGGCCGACTGGGTGGTCGCCGCCGGATACAAATGGCTGCTCGCGCCGCGCGGGGCGGCGTGGCTGGCCGCGCATCCGCGGGTGCTGGAGCGGGCGGTGCCGGTCGCCGCGAACTGGTACGCGGGAGAGGACCGCTGGCAGACCGTCTACGGCCTCCCGCTCAGGCTCGCCGAGGGCACACGCTCGCTCGACCTGTCCCCGGCCTGGCTCGCGTTCGTCGGCGCCGCGGCCTCGCTGGACTACCTCGCGTCTCTCGACCTCGCCGCCGTCCGCGCGCACTGCGTGGGGCTCGCCGACTCGCTCCTCGAAGCGCTCGGCTCACCCGGTCAGGGGAGCGCGATCGTCTCGCTCGACGCCGACGCCCGCCGGGTGCGGGAAGCGGGCATCGTGGCCGGTACCCGGGCCGGGCGGCAGCGGTTCGGCTTCCATCTCTACAACACGGCTGACGACGTCGAACGGGTGATAAGCACGTTCGGGTGAACCGCCGGAGCGGCGTGAACTACCGTATGTTCCCGTGGTTGGTGCGCAATTTACCCCGGGACCGACGGAAACGGCCCGGCTTCAGCCGGTGCGGCCGGCAGGGCCGGGCGGGCCGCCGCCCGCGCCGAATCCGCCGAGGGACACCAAGGGCCTGGCGCTGAAGGGCGCCGGGCTGGTCGCCATCGCGGTGGTGTCCGCCCTGCTCTGGTGGCTGATCCGGCACGAGCCGGAGCCCACCCCGGTCGCGGACCCGCCGTCGAAGAGCGGCCAGTTCCAGTACACGCTGGTCGAGGGGCCGCAGGTCACCTCCGACTGCGCGAGCAAGGCCTACGGCGACACCAAGAAGTTCTTCACCGACACGCCGTGCACACGCCTTTCGCGGGCGCTGTACACGACCGAGACCGGGGGGAAGAAGGCGCTGGTGTCGGTCGTCCTGGTCACCATGCCCGGCGAGGTCACCGCGACCCAGCTCAAGGCGCTCACCGACAAGGACGGCACGGGCAACGTGTCCGACTTGGTGCGTGACGGGACCTTCAAGGACCAAGGCGCGCCGAAGATCTCCGGGCAGGACGCGGCCTACGACTCCCACGTCACCGGGCCGGAGGTGGCCATCGTGCTGGCCGGTTTCTACAACAAGCAGACCGACAAGCCGCTGATCGAGCGGATCGCGACCGACGCTCTGCGGCTTTCGGGTGACCTGCGCCGCTGACACCGTGAGCCGAAAGGGCCCTTCACCGCATCTCACGCGGTGAAGGGCCCTTTCGTCGCATCACATGCGGGCAAGCGTCCTACGCCGACTGGCCCGGCATCGCGATCGCCACCGGCTTCGCGCCGAACTCCGCCCGCCAGGCCGTACCCCGCCGCGCCGACCCGATCAGCGCGTTCAGCGCCGTCGTCCGCAAAGCCGCGTCGTCCGTCCGGTCGATCACGCCGAGCCAGGCCGAAGTCGCGTCCGCCTCGGCCGTCGCCACCAGCTCCATCGCCGAGTTCGCCTCGGTCACCGGCCTCGGCGGCACGTACGCGGCCTCCGGGCCGGTGGGCGCCTGACCCGCCGCGGAAAGCATCCGCTCGCAGACGTCCCGTCGTTTGACGTGCTCGGCCGTGCCCCGGGCCACCGCGCCGGAGAAGGCGGCCGGCAGGTACGCGCTGACCAGCCCGTACACCCAGATCGCCGCGTGTTCGGCGGCCAGCGCCTGCTGGACGGCCTCCGCCGTCTCCCCGCCGAGCTGGACTCCGGCGGGTACTTCGAACGCGCCGGCGTCGTCGCCGCGGCCGAGCTTCTCCGAACTCTGCTGCAGCGCCGCGCAGCCCGCGGCGATCGAGGCGACCATCCCGGCGCGGTAGCGGGGCAGCGAAGGCACGAGGCCCTCGGCCTGCTTGCGGGCCGTGGCGAGCCGCTCCTTGAGCCCGTCCAGCGACGAGGGCGGCGGTATCGCCGCCGGACCCGGCTGCTCCGGCTTCGGCCGGTTGAGCCGGTCCACCTCGGTCTTGAGCGCCGCCGCGTGCGCGGCCCGCGCGGTGGCGACCGCTTCGCCCTCGGCGCCCAGCGTCTTCGCGCCGGCCGCGTCGGCCTCCGCCGCGCGCAGCAACGGGCCCAGCGGGTCGGGGCTTTCGTCGAAGCCGGGGGAGCAGGCGGACGCCAGCGGCACGGCCAGCGCGGCCAGCGCTCCCATCCGCAGGAAAGTGCGACGGCTCGGCTCTGTCGATCTTCCGGTCACGCCGCCCCATCCTGCCAGTACCCCGCGCGGGGCCGCCGCTCGCGCGTCACACGGGGGTGACCGGATAAGCTGGTCCACTACCGAACCCGGATCCACGCCGCCGGGTCGCCCACAGCCGAACAGGAGCGCTCCACCGTGCCCAACGACCTCGCCAGCAGGCTGGAGCCCATCGTGGCCGAAGCCGTCACGGCCGCGGGTTTCGACCTCGATTCCTTCGAGGTCCAGCAGGCAGGCCGCCGCCAGCTGGTCAAGGTCGTCGTCGACGGGGACGACGGCGTCGGGCTGGACGAGGTGGCGAGCGTCAGCCGCGCCGTCTCCGCCGCGCTCGACGAGAACGAGCACGTGATCGCCAGCGCGTACACGCTCGAAGTCACCTCGCCGGGTCTCGACCGGCCGCTGACCTTGCGACGGCACTGGCGGCGCGCGAAGTTCCGCCTCGTCAAGGTCACACCGGCCGAAGGCGCGGCGTTCATCGGCCGCGTGGGGCACGCGGGGGAGAAATCCGCGCGAGTGCTCGTGGACGGCGAAATCCGGGACGTCCCCTACGCCTCGGTGACCAAGGCGGTCATCGAGATCGAGTTCAAGCAACCACCTGCCGAGGACCTGAAACTGTTGGAAAACGATGCGTCGGCCCTGAACGCCGCCACCACGGAGCCGAAGGAGGAGCCGAAGTGAACGTCGACATCGCCGCGCTGCGCGCGATCGAACGGGACAAGGACATCCCCTTCGAGACGGTGATCGAAGCGATCGAAACCGCGCTCCTCACCGCGTACAAGCACACCGAGGGCCACCAGCCGCACGCCAGGATCGACATCGATCGCAAGAGCGGGCTGGTCCGTGTCCTCGCGCACACCCTCACCCCGGACGGCCAGACCGACGAGGAGTGGGACGACACCCCCGAGGGCTTCGGCCGGATCGCGGCGACCACCGCGCGACAGGTCATCCTGCAGCGGCTGCGCGACGCCGAGCACGAAAAGACGTTCGGCGAGTTCTCCGCCAAGGAGAACGAGATCGTCGCCGGCGTGGTGCAGCGCGACGCCAGGGCCAACGCCCGCGGCATGGTCGTCATCCAGGTCGGCGACATCGAAGGCGTGCTGCCCGCGATCGAGCAGGTGCCCGGCGAGACCTACGAGCACGGCGACCGGATCAAGGCCTACGTCGTGACCGTCTCGCGTGGCAACCGGGGCCCGCAGATCACGCTGTCCCGCTCGCACCCGAAGCTGGTGCACAAGCTGTTCGCCCTCGAGGTCCCCGAAATCGCCGACGGCACGGTCGAGATCGCCGCCGTCGCGCGGGAGCCGGGACACCGGACCAAGATCGCGGTCCGCTCGACGGTGCCCGGCGTCAACGCCAAGGGCGCCTGCATCGGCCCGGTCGGCGCGCGCGTGCGCAACGTGATGAGCGAACTGGCGGGCGAGAAGATCGACATCATCGACTTCTCGGAAGACCCGGCGAAGTTCGTGGGGAATGCGCTGTCGCCCGCGAAGGTTGTTTCCGTACAGGTCGTCGACGAGCGGGCCAAGACCGCTCGGGTCGTCGTCCCGGACTACCAGCTTTCGCTCGCGATCGGCAAGGAAGGGCAGAACGCCCGCCTCGCCGCCCGGCTCACCGGCTGGCGGATCGACATCCGCAGTGACGCCGCCCCTGAGCAGGGTGACGAAGCACACGCCGGGCAGGCGCGGCCCGCCGCGGCAACCGGTTCGGCTGAGTGAAGGTCGAAGCGCTAGACTTACGAGTGGTTCAGAGCCCGCGGCCGGGAACCGACCTCCAGCATGACCGGGAAACTCCGGTTCGCACCTGTGTGGGTTGCCGTAAGCGGGCCTTGATCGGCGAGTTGCTGCGAGTGGTCGCGGCGGACGGTCGGCTGATCGTCGACGAACGTCGGCGGTTGCCGGGCCGGGGTGCTTGGTTGCACCCCGTGCCGGACTGTCTGGCCAAGGCCGAGCGGCGCAGGGCGTTCCCCCGAGCACTACGTGTTCCGGGGTCGCTCGACGCCCAGGGTGTCCACGAACGCCTGGAGCGGCACGCCGAAGGCTAAAGGGCGCCGGGACATCCCCGGTGCCGGATGGAATCAGGAAGCAGGTCGACCCGTCATGAGTCAGCCGTGAAGCTGAATCAATGAACGCGCGACAATAGGACGAGGTCTGCGGGTCTGCCGCCGGCCTCCCCAGATGAGGAGAGCTGTGCCAGGCAAGGCCCGAGTACATGAGCTCGCGAAAGAGCTCGGCATCACCAGCAAGGAAGTTCTCGCCAAGTTGAAGGAACAGGGCGAGTTCGTGAAGTCCGCGTCGTCCACCGTCGAGGCGCCGGTCGCCCGTCGTCTCCGTGACGCGTATCCGTCCAAGGACGGCAAGAAGAAGCCGGTTCCGACCCCCGGCCCGCGTCCTTCACCCGCGCCGCCCGCGAAGCCCGCTACCCCGGCTCCGGCCGCGAAGCCCGCTCAGCCCGCGCCCGCGGCGAAGTCCGAGGCCCCGGCCGCCCCCGCGGCGTCCGCTCCGTCGGCACCGGCACCGGCCCAGCAGTCGTCCCGTCCTTCCACCCCGGGTGTCCGCCCGGGTCCGCGCCCCGGCCCCCGGCCGCCGGCGCCCAAGGAAGAGGTCGCCCCGGCGGCGAAGGCCGCTCCGGCCGAGCCGAAGCAGGCCGAACCGGCCAAGGACGTCCCTCCGGCACCCGCGACCCCGCCGGCGTCCCAGACGCCGTCGCAGGGTTCGGTCGTGCCGCCGAAGCCGCAGGGCCCCAAGCCCGGCGGTCCGAAGCCCGGCCCGCGCACCCCGCGTGTCGGCAACAACCCGTTCGGCGTGGGTTCCGGTTCCCCGGCCCCGCGCCCGTCCGGCCCGCGCCCCGGTGGCGGCAACCAGCAGGGCGGCGACAACCGTCCGCCGCGTCCCGGTGGCGGGCAGGGCGGCGACCGTCCGGCCCCGCGTCCCGGTGGCGGCGCGCCCGGTGGTAACCGGCCGAGCCCGGGCAACATGCCCCCGCGCCCGAACCCCGGCATGATGCCGGGCCGTCCGGCCCGTCCGGCCGGTGGTCCCGGTGGCGGCCGTGGCGGTCCCGGTGGCGGAGCCCGTGGTGGCCCCGGCGGCGGCGCTCGTGGTGGTCCCGGTGGCGGCGGCGGAGGTTTCCGCGGCGGTCCCGGTGGCGGTGGCGGCGGTGGCGGTTTCCGTCCCGGCGGTGGCGGTGGCGGCGGTTTCCGTCCCGGTGGCGGTGGCCCCGGTGGCGGCGGCGGTGCCCCGGCCGGTGGCGGCGGTTTCCGTGGCGGCGGCGGCCGTGGTGGCCCCGGTGGCCGTGGCGGTACCGCGGGTGCCTTCGGGCGTCCCGGTGGCCCCTCGCGCAAGGGCCGCAAGTCGAAGCGGCAGAAGCGCCAGGAGTACATGGACAACATGCAGGCGCCCAGCGTCGGTGGTGTCCGTCTGCCCAAGGGGCAGGGCGAGACGATCCGCCTGCCGCGTGGTGCCTCGCTGACCGACTTCGCCGAGAAGATCGACGCCAACCCGGCTTCGCTGGTGCAGGTGCTCTTCCACCTCGGTGAGATGGTCACCGCGACGCAGTCGGTGTCCGACGACATCCTGGAACTGCTCGGCGGCGAAATGAACTACAACGTTCAGGTCGTCAGTCCCGAGGAAGAGGACCGGGAGCTGCTCGAGACCTTCGACATCACCTACGGCGAAGACGCGGGTGAGGAAGAGGATCTGCAGGTCCGTCCGCCGGTCGTGACCATCATGGGTCACGTCGACCACGGTAAGACCCGCCTGCTCGACACGATCCGCAAGACGAAGGTGCGCGAAGGTGAAGCCGGTGGCATCACCCAGCACATCGGCGCCTACCAGATCGAGACCGAGCTCGAAGGCAACCCGCGTCTGATCACCTTCATCGACACCCCGGGTCACGAGGCGTTCACCGCCATGCGTGCCCGTGGTGCCAACTCGACCGACATCGCGGTGATCGTGGTGGCGGCCGACGACGGTGTGATGCCGCAGACGGTCGAGGCGATCAACCACGCGCAGGCCGCCAAGGCGCCGATCGTGGTCGCGATCAACAAGATCGACAAGGAAGGCGCGAACCCGGACAAGATCCGGCAGCAGCTGACCGAGTACGGCCTGGTCGCCGAGGAGTACGGCGGCGACACTATGTTCGTCGAGATCTCCGCGCGGCAGAACATCAACATCGACGGCCTGCTCGAGGCGATCCTGCTGACCGCCGACGCCGCGCTGGACCTCCGGGCCAACCCGGACATGGAGGCCCAGGGTGTCGCGATCGAGGCCCACCTCGACCGCGGCCGCGGTCCGGTGGCCACGGTGCTGGTCCAGCGAGGCACGCTGCGTGTCGGTGACTCGGTCGTGGCGGGTGACGCCTACGGCCGCGTCCGCCGCATGGTCGACGAGCACAACGTCGACGTCACGGAGGCGTACCCGTCGCGTCCCGTCCAGGTCATCGGGTTCACCTCGGTGCCGGGTGCGGGCGACACCTTCCTGGTGGTCGACGAGGACCGCGTCGCCCGGCAGATCGCCGAGCGCCGCTCCGCCCGGACGCGCAACGCCCTCAACGCGTCGCGCCGCAAGCGGGTCAGCCTCGAGGACCTCGACTCCGCCTTGAAGGAGACGAACAGCCTCAACCTGATCATCAAGGGTGACAACTCCGGTACCGTCGAGGCGCTCGAAGCCTCGCTGGTGCAGCTCGAGGTCGGCGACGACGTCGAACTCAACGTCGTGCACCGCGGTGTCGGTGGCGTCACCGAGTCCGACATCGACCTGGCGACCGCGTCCGACGCGATCGTCCTGGGCTTCAACGTCCGTGCGCAGGGCAAGGCGACCGAGCGGGCCACCCGCGAAGGCGTCGACGTCCGGTACTACACGGTCATCTACCAGGCGATCGAGGAGATCGAGCAGGCTCTGAAGGGCATGCTCAAGCCGGAGTACGAAGAGGTCGAGCTCGGCAAGGCGGAGATCCGCGACGTCTTCAAGTCGTCGAAGATCGGCACCATCGCCGGTTGTCTCGTCATCTCGGGTGAGATCCGCCGCAACGCGCGGGCCCGCCTGCTCCGCGACGCGACCGTCATCGCCGAGAACCTGCCGATCAGCTCGCTGCGGCGGTTCAAGGACGACGTGGTCGAGGTCCGCGACGGATTCGAGTGTGGTCTGACTCTGGGGTCGTACAGCGACCTCAAGGTCGGCGACATCATCGAGACCTACGAGCAGCGCGAAAAGCCGCGTGCGTAAGTGACAAAGCGGCGCTCCTCCGCATCTGGGCGGGGGAGCGCCGCTTCACCTTCGAACCAACCCAGAACCCCACATGTTCGTAGGAGCCCTTGAGCTCGACATCCTGCTGGGCGACGTCCATTCGCTCAAGCAGAAGCGATCCGTGATCAAGCCGGTGCTGGCCGAGGTGCGCAGGCGTTTCGACGTCTCCGTCGCCGAAGCGGGCCATCAAGATTTGCACCGGCGCGCGCTGATCGGTGTGGCCGTGGTCGCGGCGAGTGGCGAGCAGGTTCGTGACGTGCTCGACTCGTGTGAGCGCCTCGTGGCCGGAAGGCCGGAGTTCGACCTGCTCTCCGCCCACCGCCGGCTGCTCGGCCCGGATGACTAGCAGAAGACCTTTCGAGGAGACGAATCCCATGGCCGACCCCGCTCGGGCTCGTAAGCTCGCCAAGCGGATCTCACAGATCGTCGCGCACGCGATCGAGCACGACATCAAGGATCCGCGGCTCGACCACGTGACGATCACCGATACGAAGATCACGGCGGATCTGCACGACGCCACGGTCTACTACACGGTGCTCGGCGAGAACCTGGAGTCCACGCCCGACCACGCCGGTGCCGCGGCGGCGCTCGAATCCGCCCGCGGTGTCCTGCGCACGAAGGTCGGACAGGGCACGGGCGTTCGCTACACGCCGACGCTGGCCTTCGTGGCCGACAGCATTCCTGAGGACGCCAAGCGCATCGAAGACCTCCTCGCGAAGGCAAGGGAAGCCGACGCGGAGGTCGCCAGGCGGGCGACCGGGGCGCAGCACGCCGGTGAAGCCGACCCGTACAAGCCGCCGCGGGAAGAGGCCGAAGACGATGAGTTCGCCGATGAGGAGACCCGTAGCTGAGGGAGTGGGCCACGCCGTGAGCCGGCGTGGCCTGCTGCTGGGAGCCGCGGCTCTCGGCGGCTCGGCGCTGGTTTCCGCTTGCGGTGCCGAGCCGCCGCCCCTGGTGGGGCCGCCGCCGGTGGCCCCGCCGAGTACCCCGACGCCGCTCACCGAAGCGGTCACGGTGCAGAAGATGCGGTCCGCGGCGCGGAACCGCGACGTCAACCTCGTCATCATCGCGCCGGACGGGGTGTCACGGGTCGGGATGCCGGTCTGCGTCGCCCTGCACGGGCGCGGCGCCGACGCGCGGACTTTCCTGAACCTCGGCGTGCAGGACGCCCTGAACCAGGCCGTCGCGGCCGGACGGCCCGGGTTCGCGGTGGCCGCCGTCGACGGCGACAACTACTGGGTGGACGTCGGCAAGGGCGACGACCCGCAGCGGATGCTGTCCGACGAGCTGCCCGGCTGGCTCGCCCAGCGCCAGCTGCGGCCGCCGTCGGCGATGTTCGGGATCTCGATGGGCGGGTTCGGCGCCCTGCGCTACGCCCGCGACCACAAGAACCTCAAGGCCGTCGCCGTCGCCAGCGCGGCGTTGTTCGTGAGCTGGCCCGATGCCAAGTCCCGCAAGGTCTTCGCGGATCGCGCGCAATGGGAATCGCATGAGCCGCTGCTGCACACCGGCGACCTTTCCGCCGCGTCGACCGGAGTATGGTGCGGGAACTCGGATCCCTTCGCCGGCGCCGACCGCAAGCTCATCAAGGCAGTGAAGCCCGCCGTCGCGAAGATGACCCCCGGTGCCCACAACGAGGACTACTGGCGCGGGATCATGCCGGACGTGCTGAAGTTCGTGGGGGAACGCGTCGCCTGACCCCGCGTTTCGTCCTCCGGATGCGGTGGTGCGCGATGCCGACCACCGCGTTCAGAGGACGAAACGCGTGGGGCGTGGTGCGAGCTTCGCGATGTGAGGACGCCAAGCCTGGCAGCATGCGCGATTTGGGCGCTTTGTGCGGGGGTCGTGAGTGGCAATGGTCGTTCTAACGCTCTTTACCACTCACGACCCCGACGTGAAATTGCGGCCGCATCGGGGCCCTCAGTGGGCGGGTTTCGCCGCGACGATCAGGTCCCGCACGATCGCCTGGTCCACCCGGTGCGCGAACTCCGCGAACGGGCCGTCCTCACGGACTTCGAGCCCGGCCTTGTCCAGGATCGCGGCGAGTTCCTCGCGGGGCGCGACGTTGGTGTTCCAGGAGATGCCGAGTGCGCCGCCGGGCCGCAGCACCCGCGTCCACACCGGGACCGCGGCCGCGAGCAGGTCGCGCGGGCTGCGCGCGAGCGACGCGTCCTGCGTGCGGTGGCTGCCGTGCTGCACGCCGTACGGGGCATCGGTGACGATGAGGTCCACCGAGTTCGGCCGCAGCAGTTCGTCGGTGGTGAGCGTGTCGCAGTTGAGGTAGCTCAGCTTGCGGACGTCACCCGCCTTGTACCGCTCCTTGGTGATCCCGAAACCGATGTCGAGCCGCCTGCCGAGGCGGACCTTGTTGCGGCGCACCTGACCGGACTCGGCGCTGTGCTTGATCCGCTTCTGCTTCAGCCAGGTCTTGACGAACAGCTCGTAGGAGTCGAAGTCCTTGCCGTCGACGTCGAGGCCGGTCGCGTCGAAGCCGTACATCATCGCCTGGTTCAGCGTGGTCCCGCGGCCGCAGAGCGGATCGAGCAGATGCAGCGGCGTGTCCAGCATCGCGGCCGGGTTCGCCGTCGACATCAGGGTGACGTTGACGAGCAGTTTGGTGAACAGCTCGTTCGTCTTGCCCGGGTACTTCTGGATGGTGAGCAGATCCGAGTCGAAGTTCGCGAGCGGGCTGATCGTCACCGGCTTCAGGACGCCGTCGCCGAGTTCGAACAGCGCGTACAGCGCGGAAAGGTTCGACAGGAGCGCGAGATCGCGTTCGCTCAGCGGGGCGGGCGTGGTGAAGGTGAGGTAGCCGACGCCGCCGAGTTCCGTCTCGCCGATCTCGGAGACCTCGGTCTCCAAGGCGGACAGACCGAACACCGCCAGCTCCGCGCGCAGCAGGGCCGGAGTGGAGTCGGTGTAGACCCGGTTGGCGGACGGGTAGACCAGGATCGCGTACTCGGACATCCGGTAGAGCGTAGCTTGACTGATTGTGACAGCGACTCCTGTGCCGAACCTGAAGGAAGCCGCCGCCCTGCTGGCGCGCGCGAACGACGTGACCTTGCTCGGCCATGTCCGCCCGGACGCCGACGCGCTCGGCAGCGCGCTGGCGCTGGGCCGGGCGCTCCAGTTGCGTGGCGGTGTCAAGGTCCGTGTCTCGGTCGGCGAGCCCGAGGAGATGCCCGAAACCCTCCGGAGCCTGGACGTCGGCGGGCTCTTCGTCCCGGCGAGCGAGCTGCCGGAGAGTGAACAGCTGCTGGTCGCGCTCGATACGCCCACCCCGGGCAGGCTGGGGAAGCTCGCGCCGCGGGTGGACGCCGTCCGTGCGGCGGGCGGCGACGTCCTGGTGATCGACCACCACGCGTCCAACGTCTTCTACGGCACGCACCACGTCGTCGACGACACCGCCGAAGCCACCGCCGTCCTGGTCTTCGCGTTGCTGGCCGAGCTCGGCGCCGAGCTCGACGAGCCGATCGCGCGCTGTCTGTACGCCGGGCTCGTCACCGACACGAGCGGGTTCCGCCGGGCACGGCCGTCGACCCATCTGATGGCCGCGAAGCTGCTCGAAGCCGGTGTGGACCCGGACAAGGTGGTCCGCGAGATCGTCGACGACCACCCGTTCGCGTGGTTGCCGATGCTGTCGGACGTCCTCGCGGGTGCCCGGCTCGAGCCGGACGAGGCACGCGGCTTCGGCCTGGCGCACGCCGTGGTGACCCTTGACGCCGCGCGGTCCGTGCGTGCCGAGGAGGTCGAAGCGGTCATCGACGTCGTCCGGTCCACTCGCGAGGCCGGCGTCGCCGTGGTGCTCAAGGAAGCCGAGCCGATCGGGCCGCGGCGGCGATGGACGGTCTCGCTCCGCTCGGCGGGCGGCGTCGACGTCTCGGCGGCCGCCGGGGAGCTGGGCGGCGGCGGACATCGCCAGGCCGCCGGATGCACCGCGGAGGGGACGGCGGACGAGGTGCTCGGCAAGGTGCGGGAGGCACTGTCGAGGGCGCCGCTGTTGTGACCCGCTGACGAACGGTGTCATCGTAATTTCATCGCTCGTTCCTAACGTGATCCTCACGATGAACGAGCGAGCCTCCCTCCGCCGCCGGATCCTGGTCACGCTGGGCGTGATCGTGCTGTTCCGGCTGGGCCAGACCCTGCCCACCCCTCATGTGACCGTCCGCGCGCCGGAAGCCGAGCACCCGCTGCGCTGGATCCTCGACCTCCTCACCGGCGGCGGCCTGGCCACCCTGCCGGTGTTCGCGTTCGGCGTCCTGCCCTGCCTGGCCGCTCCGCGACTCCTGCGGGGACTGATCGTCCTGATCCCGCGACTGGCCGCGCTCCGGGCCGAAGGTGAAGCCGGTGCGCGGGTGCTGAAGCGGTACCAACGGCGGCTCGTCGTCGTACTCGGCCAGGTGGGCGCCGTCGGGGTGCTCGTGTTTCGCGGCCAGGACGTCCTCGAGGGACAAGGGGCCGTCGCGGTCGCGTGCCTGACCGCGGGCACCGCGCTGGTCCTGCGGCTGACCGAGGTGATCACCGACCGCGGTTTCGGCGACGGCGTCCGGATCCTGCTGCTCGCGCAGGTCCTGGCGGTGCTGCCCGCGGAGTTCCTGCGCCTGTACGAAAGGACGGGCTGGGCCGCGATCGCGGTGATGACCGTGGTGACGCTGTCGATCACGGTGCTCACGATCGTCATCGCGCAGGGACAGCGCCGTGTCCCGGTGCAGTACGCCAAGCGGATGATCGGCAGGCGGGCTTTCGGCGGGACACCGACCTATGTTCCCCTCCGCTTCCCCCAAGCGAACAGTCCGGCCGTCGTCGCCGCGGTCCTGCTGTCGGTACTGGTGCATTACCTCGGCCTGGCGGATCCCGGGTGGATCGCGGTCTACTTCGTCCTCGTCTGCCTCTTCGCCTTCATGCGGGCGGCCGCGGCGCAGGACATGGCCAAGGTGGCGGGCGAACTGGTGCGGGTGGGCGGTTTCGTCCCCGGCATCCGGCCGGGGAACTGGACCGCCGAATATCTCGATTCCGTGAACCGCCGGGTCCTCGCGTTCGGAGCGCTCTGCTCGGGAGTGGTCGCGCTGATCCCGGTCGCCGGTCTGGCCCTGCTGGACGGGGGCCCGACGCTGCTCGTCTCCGGGGTGACGCTGCAGGTGGTCCTCGTGTTCCTCGTCAGTGTCTCGCTCGACACCACGCGGCAGATCGAATCGCTGCGAAGGCAACGGCGCTACGAACCTTTCCTCCGCTGAGCGGACGCCTCACCTGGCGGCGGGTTCACCGCAGGGAGTCACTGCTCGCCGAGGTGTACCGGGTGCGCGATCGCCGCATCCGAGCGCGGCGCTCCCGCGAACCGGGACGGGCGGAAGGGGGCGAGGGCGTTCTGCCCCGTACCGGTGACGATCTCCGCCGCGGTCAGCCGGGCGAGGATCGGGGCGAGGGTGATTCCGCTGTGGGTGACCAGGAAGTAGATCCGCGCACTTTCCGGCGGGTTTCCCGCGATGGTGTGCCCGTCCGCGGGCATGGACCGGATCGCCACCCGGAACTCGATGTCCGGCGACGGGTGACCGGTCACCGCCGTGAACCGCGCGGAGATGGCGGCCGTGATGTCGCGGTCGACCTCGGCGTCCGCGGGGTCGACGAGGGGGTTCAGATCGAGCGCTTGCACCACGGTGGCACCCTCCGCGGCGGGTCGGAGGTTGAGGCCGGGGGTGTGCAGGACGCAGCGGAGGCCGATCGCGGGGGAGCGCACGAACCCCAGCAGGCCGACGATCGGGGAACCGCGCTGGACGTCGGTCACCATGGGGATGTCGAAGCCGCTGCGCGCGGCGAGTCCGGCGGTCCACCGGCCGGCGGCGACCACGACCCGGTCGGCGCGGAGCACGGTGCCGTCGGCCAGGGTGACCGACGCGCCCTGCGGCCGTTCGCCGACCGAGACGACCTGCCCGATCGTCAGCGTCGCGCCGTGTCGGCGGGCATCGCCGAGCACGGCGGCGAGGAAGCGTTCCGGGAGTACGTAGCCCTCGGTGGGGAAGTACGCGATCGCCTTCGTGGCTTCGGGAATCAGCACGTCACCGGCGATCCGCCGGGCTTCGTCGCGGTCGACCCACTGGGCCGGGTAGCCCCGGGACCGCAGCAGCTCGACGTTCGCGGTCAGCGACGGTTCGTTGCCCGCGTCGGCGCAGTGCAGGCCGCCACTCCGGAAGTACGACGGCGCACCGGCGAGTTCCCCGGCGAGCTTCTCGTGTTCTTCCATCCCGGCGATGTTGAGCCGCTGATAGGCGGGATCGGGTTTGCGGTTCGCGTTGGTCCACGCGAATGTCCTGGCGGTCGTTCCGCTTCCGGGGCCCCGCTGGTCCAGCAGCACCACGTCCGCCCCGGCGACGGCGAGTGCCCGCGCCACGCTCGCGCCGATGATTCCGGCGCCGACGACGACGATCTTCATGCGCACTCCCTTCGGGTTCGCAATTGACCGTACAAAACGACAATAGGCCGGTCAATCCGCCGATTGACCGATCGAATCACGATTTGTATGGTCAGAGCATGGCCACGCCGCTGCACCTGAAGATCCGGCGTGAGCTGGAGGAGAAGATCCAGCGCGGCGACCTCCCGCCCGGCGCGCGGTTGCCCGCCGAAGCGGAGCTGCAGAGCCAGTACGGGGTCAGCCGGGCCACCGCGCAGCGCGCCCTCAACGAGCTGGCCAATGCCGGGCTCGTCGTGCGGAGGCGACGGCACGGAACGTTCGTCGCCGACTTCCGGCAGCAGATCAACCTGCTGAACTTCACCGCACCGGGAGCGGCCGGGAAAGGCGTTCCCGGCAGGCACGAGGTGGTGTCCCAGCGGATCGTGCGGGCAGGAGACGCGGTCGTCGAGATCCCCGGCGCGGACCCGGATTCCGCGGTCGTCGAGCTGGTCCGCGTCAAACTCGACCTCCAGGAGCGGCCGCGCACCGTCGAACGGCACGCGATTCTCTTCTCGGTCGCGCCGAACCTGCTCGACGAGGATCTCGCGGAGTTCGTCAGCCTGCGGTATTTCGCGGCGAAGAAGATCGCGCTGGGCCCGGTCCGGGTCTATCTCGATCCGGTGCTGCTCGACGCGGGGGACGCGGAGCTGCTCGACAGCGAGGCCGGCGTGCCGACCCTGCGGCGCCGCAGGGAAACCCGGGCGGAGGACGGAACCGTGATCGAGGCCGTCCTCACCGTGATCCGCCCGGGTTCCGCCCAGTTCTTCGTGGAGCTGTCGCCTTCCGCGCTGTGACGTGAGCACGCCGGCTGCGGGCCTTTAGTCTCCAGGGGTGCCTGAAGCTTCCGAAATCGACGAGCGCGTCCCGCCGAAACGCGTGCTCGGCCTCGCCGTGCCCGCACTCGGCGTCCTCGCCGCCGAACCGCTGTACGTCCTGGTGGACACGGCCGTCGTCGGCCACCTCGGCGCGCTGCCGCTGGCCGGGCTCGCCGTCGGCGGGGTCGTGCTGTCGCAGGTTTCGAGCCAGCTGACGTTCCTGTCGTACGGCACCACGTCACGGACCGCGCGGCTGCACGGCGCGGGCCGTCGTGGCGACGCTGTCCGCGAAGGAGTCCAGGCGACCTGGCTGGCGGTGATCGTCGGGCTGGTCGTGATCGTCGCCGGGCAGCTGCTGGCCGCGCCGATCGCGCGGGTCCTTTCCGGCGACGCCGCGATCACCGACGCGGCCGTTTCCTGGCTGCGGATCGCGCTGTTCGGGACGCCGTTCATCCTGATCACGATGGCGGGCAACGGCTGGATGCGCGGCGTCCAGGATTCCGCGAAGCCATTGCGCTATGTGCTGGCGGGCAACGGGATCTCCGCCGTGCTGTGCCCGGTGCTGGTGTACGGCGCGGACTGGGGGCTGGAAGGGTCGGCGATCGCGAACGTCGTCGCGCAGGTGATCTCGGCGTCCCTGTTCGTCGCGGCCCTGGTGCGGGAACGGGTCCCGCTGCGCCCGGAGCCGAAGGTCATGCGTGCCCAGCTCGGCCTCGGCCGGGACCTGGTGCTCCGCAGTCTCGCCTTCCAGGCGTGTTTCGTCTCCGCCGCCGCGGTCGCCGCGCGGACGTCCACCGAGGCCGTCGGCGCGCACCAGGTCGTGCTGCAGCTGTGGACCTTCCTCGCGCTGGTGCTGGACTCGCTCGCGATCGCCGCGCAGTCGCTCGTAGGGGCGGCCCTCGGTGCCGGGGCGAGCAAACGGGCTCTCGGGCTGTCGCGTCAGATCACCGGCTACGGGCTGATCTTCGGCTGCTTCCTCGGTGTCGTGTTCGCGTCGGTGGCCGGGGTGCTGCCGCAGGTGTTCACCTCCGACGCGGCCGTGCTCGGCCAGATCCCGCACGCGTGGTGGTTCTTCGTCGCGCTGCAACCGATCGCCGGGGTGGTGTTCGCGCTGGACGGCGTCCTGCTCGGCGCCGGCGACGCCGCCTTCCTGCGCAACGCGACCCTGCTGAGCGCGGCGCTGGGGTTCCTGCCGCTGATCTGGCTTTCGCTCGCGTTCGGCTGGGGGCTGGCCGGGATTTGGACCGGGCTCTCGCTGTTCATGCTGCTGCGGCTGGCGACCCTGCTGGTGCGGTGGCGCTCGGGGCGGTGGGCCGTCGAGGGCGCCGTCCGCGTTTAGTCCTCTGAACGCGGGAGCCGGGCGTGTGGCGAAAAGCACCCGGGTAACGGCTATGTTTCGTCGTTGCGTACGCGCTACAACTATATGAGGCGGCAGTGCGGGCGTCTCTTCGCCCGAAACCGTGCCCGAGGAGGAAACACTGTGACAGGCCGAGCCACCCGCCGGTCCTGGTTCATCTGGTTCGCCGCCGTCACCGTCTACCTTCTCGCCGTCTTCCACCGCACCTCGTTCGGTGTCGCCGGGCTCCAGGCCGCCGACCGCTTCGGCGTCGGCGCGGCCGCGCTCGGCACGTTCACCGTCCTGCAGGTCGGCGTCTACGCCGCGATGCAGATCCCCACCGGCGTCCTCGTCGACCGCTACGGCCCGCGCCGCGTGCTCACCGGCGCCGTGTTCTTCCTCGGGCTCGGCCAGATCCTGCTCGCGGTCGCCGATTCGTACCCGCTCGGCCTGCTCGCCCGCGCCGTCGTCGGCTTCGGTGACGCGCTGACCTTCGTCAGCATCCTGCGGTTGATCGCCGCGCATTTCCCCGGCCGCCAGTACGCCCTGCTCGCCGCGCTGACCGGGGCGATCGGCTACGTCGGCAACCTCGCCGCGACCCTCCCGCTGGGCCTGCTGCTCGACGGCCCCGGCTGGACCTCGACGTTCCTCGCCGTCGGGCTGGTGACGGCGCTGTACACCGCCGTCGTCGCCCTCCGCGTCGAAGACACCCCGCGCGGGATGCCGGAGCCCGTGCGGGAAAAGGTCCATCCGAAGGTGCTGGGCCGACAGGTCGCCGAGGCGTGGCGCACCCCGGGGACCCGGCTGGGGTTCTGGGTCCACTTCAGCACGATGTTCGCCCCCAACGTGCTGACCATGCTGTGGGGAGTCCCGTTCCTCGTACAGGGGCAGGGATATCCGAAGTCCACCGCGAGTTCGCTGCTGATCGTGTTCGTGTTCGGCTCGATGATCGGCGGACCGGTGGCCGGCGGGCTGATCGGACGGCGCCCGTCGCTGCGGATGCCGCTCGTCGGCGGGTACATCGGCGGCGCCGCGGTGATGTGGGCGGTCCTGCTCGGCTGGGGCGGGACGATCCCCGTCGCGGTCCTGGTCCCCGTGTTCGCGTTCCTTTCCCTGGGCGGCCCGGCGTCGATGATCGGGTTCGCGCTGGCGCGGGACTACAACCCGCTCTCGCGCGTCGGCACCGCGACCGGGGTGGTGAACGTCGGCGGGTTCGTGGCCACGACGATCTCGGCGCTCGCGGTCGGCGTGCTGCTGGAGTGGACGGGCGGCACGTTCCGCCTGGCACTGCTGTCCGTGATCGCGGTGCTCGCGTTCGGCACCTTCCGGATGCTCGTGTGGTGGCGGCGCACCCGCGCCGTGCTGTTCGAGGCCGAGGCCCGCGGCGAGGAGATCCCGGTGCAGATCCGGCGCCGCCGCTGGGACGCCGAAGCGCCGCTGCCCGTCTCGTCCTAGGCGAAGCCCCGAAAGATAGGGTTCGGCCCGTGTCGCGCCCCAATCAGGCTCAAGCCAAGAAACGTCCCGCCCCGCCCCCCGGTCTCGTCATCGTCGACAAGCCGTCGGGGATGACCTCCCATGACGTCGTCGCCAGGGCGCGGCGCTTCATGGGCACCCGCAAGGTCGGGCACGCCGGCACCCTCGATCCGATGGCCACCGGTGTCCTCGTGCTCGGCATCGAACGCGCGACGAAACTCCTCGGCCACTTGGCTCTGGACCGCAAGACCTACCTCGCGACCCTCTCCTTGGGACTGTCCACCACGACCGACGACGCCGAGGGCGAGCCGATCGCCGAAGCCGCCCCGGAAGTCGTCGAGAAGATCACCGACGAAGCGATCGCCGCCGGGATTGCCGCGCTGACGGGTGACATCCAGCAGGTGCCGAGCGCGGTCAGCGCGGTCAAGATCGACGGCAAGCGCGCGTACGCCCGGGTCCGCGCCGGCGAAGAGGTCGTCATCCCGCCGCGGCCGGTCACCGTGCACCGCTTCGATCTGCTCGCCACCCGCCGCGAGGCGGGCCGGATCGAACTCGACGCCGTCGTCGAATGTTCGTCGGGGACCTACGTCCGGGCGCTGGCCCGCGATCTCGGCGCCGGGCTCGGCGCCGGCGGGCATCTGCTCGCGTTGCGGCGCACCACGGTCGGGCCGTTCACCCTCGCCAAGGCGCGCACCCTCGACCAGCTCGAGGACAAGCCGGAGCTGTCGCTGGACCTCGACGCCGCCGTCGCCGCCGCGTTCCCGCGCCGCGATCTGGACGTCCGCATGGCCCAGGCGGTCCGATATGGACAGAGGGTGCCCGCGGCCGGGATCGAAGGCACGTACGGGATGTTCGGGCCGGACGGCCGGGTGCTCGCGCTCGCCGCGGACGAAGGCGAGCTGGCCCGGTCGGTGGTCGTGTTGCTGCCCGCTTAGGTAGGGGACCTCGTGAGTGGTAAGGACGGTTCTAACCGTCCTTACCACTCACGAGTCAGGGCCGCCTGGGCGCGAAGCCCGCGAGCGTGCCGCGCAGGGCACGGCCTAGGGTATTGACCGGAGCGGGCCTGAGGAGACGGGGCTAGAAGTGCAGCGTTGGCGTGGTTTGGGTGACCTCCCCGGGAGCTGGGGACGGTGTGTGGTGACGATCGGCGTCTTCGACGGCGTGCACCGGGGTCATCAGGAGCTGATTTCGAGGACGGTCCGCGCCGCCGCCGAACGCGGCGTGCCGAGTGTGGTGCTGACCTTCGATCCGCATCCGTCGGAGGTGATCCGGCCGGGCAGTCATCCGGCGCAGCTGACCACGTTGCGCCGCAAGGCGGAACTGGTCGAGGGCCTGGGCGTGGACGTCTTCTGCGTGCTGCCGTTCACGCTCGAACTGTCGCGGCTGACGGCGCACGAGTTCGTGCACGAGGTACTGGTGGACAAGCTGCACGCGGCCGCGGTGATCGTGGGGGAGAACTTCACCTTCGGCGCCAAGGCGGCCGGTGACGTCGAACTCCTCCGCACGCTGGGGAAGCGGTTCGGTTTCGTGGCGCAGGGCGCGGAACTTCAGGGGCTGCTCGCCCAGGAGCAGGCGGACAACGACATCACCTTCTCCTCGACCTACGTCCGCTCGTGCATCGACGCCGGAGACGTCGTCGCCGCGTCCGAAGCGCTCGGCAGGCCGCACCGGCTGGAGGGCATCGTCGTCCGGGGCGACGGCCGGGGGCACGATCTCGGGTACCCGACGGCGAACCTGTCGACGCCGCGGTTCGCGGCGGTGCCCGCCGACGGGGTCTACAGCGCCTGGTTCACCCGTTCGTCGGATTCCGGCCGACGGCTGCGTGCCGCCGTGTCCGTCGGCACCAATCCGACCTTCTCGGGGCGGGAACGCACCGTCGAGGCCTTCGTCCTCGACATCGACGAGGATTTCTACGGGCAGCACGTCGCGCTCGATTTCGTCGCCAAGCTGCGGGATCAGGTCCGGTTCCCGACGTCGGAGGGGCTGGTGGCGCAGATCGACGAGGACGTCGCCCGCACCAGGGAACTGCTCGGCGGGCAGGCCTGACCGGTTCCGGCCTTGGCCGGATGACAATCGACAAACACACCCGCTCACGTGCGTTCCGGTGGCAAGATGTCACGGACCGCGCATGGCGTTCGATGGGGTTAAGGGGAGCGGACCAAGGTGGAGGACCACAAGATCGTCCAGCGGAACATCGCGCTGCAGAGGGAGTGGTACGGGGAGCCGCTCGGCGATCGCGTGCGGAGACTGGTCGTCGCCTTCGACATCTCCCAGGCCTTCCTCGCCGAGGTCCTCGGCATCAGCGCGCCCATGCTCAGCCAGGTGATGAGCGGCCGCCGCGCGAAGATCGGGAACCCGGTCGTCCTCGCCAAGATGATCATGCTGGAGCGCAAGGTGCTGGTCCCGGCGGTCGCCGCGGGAGACCGCAAGGCCATGCAGGAGGCACTTGAGGACGTCCGCGATTCGCGGCCGACGGTGGGCAGGGACAGCATCCCGGTCGGCGCCGTCGCCGACGACCAGGGCGTGCTCGTGGCACTGCGGGACATCGGCGAGGACGAAGACCTCACCGAAGCCGCGAAGCTGCTCGACGAAGACTTCCCGGCCCTGGCGGACCTGCTGCGCCGCGCCGCGAGGAACGGTTCTTGACGTGACTCGCGTGTCTGGCGGCGTAACTCGCGTGCTTGGAGGCGTAACTCACGAGTTACGCCTCCAAGCACGCGAGTTACGGCTCTGATCACGCGAGTCACGTGCCCATGACGCTCTTCAGCGCGGTGATCCCGCCGGACGAGGTCCTCGACCAGGTCGCCGCCGCGCTCGGCACGCCCGAACAAGACGATTTCCGCTGGTCGCCGCGGGAAGACTGGCATATCACCCTCGGTTTCTACGGCCAGGACGACCCGGCGGGCCGAGGCGACTGGCTCGCCGGGCGGCTGGACGGCGCGGGCCCGATCGACCTCCGGCTGGAAAAGGCGGCGACATTCCCCGGGGTGCTGTGGTTGAGTGTGTTCGGAACCGGGCTCCACGAGCTGGCCGTGAAGGCCGGCGCGGAGAGTGAAGGCAGGCCGTACGTGGCCCACCTGACACTGGCCCGCTTCCCCCGCGACCGGCCCCGCGCCGCGAGCGCGTGGGAGGAGCGGCTGGCCGGGTTCACCAGTGAGACTTGGACGGCGACCGAGGCCGTTCTGATGGGCAGTGACCGTGAACAGGGCGTTTCGCGCTACCGGGTGATCCGGTCGTACGCGTTGGACCACGCCCGCGCCTGAAGCCGCTGATCACGAGGCTGGTAGCCTTGACGATCGGGTCCGGCTGCAGTCCGTGGCGGCCGTGACCGTCTCACCCGGCGTGAAGACATCGTCCGGGCCGCACGGCACAGATATCTAGGAGCACCACTGTGGCTTTGTCCACCGAAGAGAAGAAGTCGATCCTTGCCGAGTACGGCGTGCACGACTCGGACACCGGATCCCCCGAGGCCCAGGTCGCGCTGCTGACCAAGCGCATCGTCGGCCTCACCGAGCACCTCAAGGCTCACAAGCACGACCACCACTCCCGTCGCGGGCTTCTGCTGCTGGTCGGCCGCCGCCGCCGGCTGCTGAACTACGTGATGAAGGTGGACATCGAGCGTTACCGTGCGCTGATCCAGCGTCTCGGCCTCCGCCGATAGCTTGAACCCGAGGGGGAGTGACCACATCGGTCGCTCCCCCTCGGTCTAAGAACACAGGCGCGAGCGCGCACGAGGAACCGTCCGCCGGTCCTCGGTAGTGGTTCCCGGGCAACGGCCCGGGGGCTTCGATCGAAGACCGGCCTCACTCCTCGAGCGTCCGCAGGCGAAACAGGTCCCAGGGTGGGAGACTCGCGCCGTTACAGAGGAACAAAAGAGGAGATACACCCTATGACCGACTCCACCGGAGTCACCGTGCACGAAACCGAAGCCGTGATCGACAACGGCCGTTTCGGCACTCGCACCGTCCGCTTCGAGACCGGCCGCCTGGCCCGTCAGGCCGCCGGCTCCGTCGTCGCGTACCTCGACGAAGAGACCATGCTGCTGTCGGCGACCACCGCGTCGAAGCACCCGAAAGACCACTTCGACTTCTTCCCGCTGACCGTGGACGTCGAGGAGCGGATGTACGCCGCCGGACGCATCCCCGGCGCGTTCTTCCGTCGCGAGGGCCGCCCGTCGACCGACGCGATCCTGACCTGCCGCCTGATCGACCGGCCGCTGCGCCCGTCGTTCGCCGACGGTCTCCGCAACGAGATCCAGGTCGTCATCACCGTCCAGAGCCTCAACCCGGACGACCCGTACGACGTGCTCGCGATCAACGCGGCCTCGGCCTCGACCCAGATCGCCGGCCTGCCGTTCTCGGGCCCGGTCGGCGGCGTCCGCGTCGCGCTGATCGAGGGCCAGTGGGTCGCGTTCCCGACCTGGAAGCAGCTCGAGGACGCCACCTTCAACATGGTGGTCGCCGGCCGTATCGTCGGTGATGACGTCGCGATCATGATGGTCGAGGCCGAAGGCACCGAGAAGACTCTCGACCTGATCGCCGACGGCGGCAAGGCGCCGGACGAGATCGCCGTCGCCGAGGGCCTCGAGGCCTCGAAGCCGTTCATCAAGGTGCTGTGCGAGGCCCAGCAGCAGCTGGCCGAGCTGGCCGCCAAGCCGACCGGTGAGTTCCCGGTCTTCCTGGCCTACGAGCAGGACGCCTTCGACGCCGTCGCCGCCATCGCGACCGACGACCTCGCGAACGCCCTGACCATCGCGGGCAAGCAGGACCGTGACAACGCGACCGACCAGGTCAAGGCCGCGGTGCTGGAGAAGGTCGGCCTGGGCGAGGGCGAAGCCTTCCAAGGCCGCGAGAAGGAGATCGGCGCGGCGTTCAAGGCCCTGTCGAAGAAGATCATGCGCAAGCGCGTCCTCACGGACAAGATCCGCATGGACGGCCGCGGGCTGACCGACATCCGCTCGCTCGCCGCCGAGGTCGCCGTGATCCCGCGGGCGCACGGTTCCGCGCTGTTCGAGCGCGGTGAGACCCAGATCCTGGGCGTCACCACGCTGAACATGCTCCGCATGGAGCAGCAGATCGACTCGCTCTCCCCGGAGACCACGAAGCGGTACCTGCACCACTACAACTTCCCGCCGTTCTCCACCGGCGAGACCGGCCGCGTCGGTTCGCCGAAGCGGCGCGAGATCGGCCACGGCATGCTCGCCGAGCGCGCCCTGGTCCCGGTCCTGCCGAAGCGGGACGAGTTCCCGTACGCGATCCGCCAGGTCTCCGAGGCGCTGGGCTCCAACGGCTCCACCTCGATGGGCTCGGTCTGTGCCTCGACCATGGCCCTGCTGAACGCGGGTGTCCCGCTGAAGGCGCCGGTCGCCGGCATCGCCATGGGTCTCATCTCCGACGAGGTCGACGGCGAGACCCGCTACGTCGCGCTGACCGACATCCTCGGTGCCGAGGACGCCATGGGCGACATGGACTTCAAGGTCGCCGGCACCAAGGACATCATCACCGCCCTGCAGCTGGACACGAAGCTCGACGGCATCCCGTCGGAGGTCCTCGCGGCCGCGCTGAAGCAGGCGAAGGACGCTCGCCTCACCATCCTGGAGGTCATCGCCGAGGCGATCGACGCTCCGGACGAGATGAGCCCGTTCGCCCCGCGCGTCACCAGCGTGAAGATCCCGGTGGACAAGATCGGCGAGGTCATCGGCCCGAAGGGCAAGATGATCAACTCGATCACCGAGGAGACCGGCGCCGACATCTCCATCGAGGACGACGGCACGATCTACGTGGGCGCGGCCGACGGCCCGTCGGCGGAGGCGGCGATCGACAAGATCAACGCCATCGCCAACCCGCAGCTGCCCAAGGTCGGCGAGCGCTTCCTCGGCACCGTGGTGAAGACGGCCGCGTTCGGCGCGTTCGTCTCGCTGCTGCCGGGCAAGGACGGCCTGGTGCACATCTCGAAGCTGGGCAACGGCAAGCGGATCGCCAAGGTCGAGGACGTGGTCAACGTGGGCGACAAGCTCCGCGTCGAGATCGCCGACATCGACAACCGCGGCAAGATCAGCCTGATCGTGGTCCAGGAAGAAGACTCGGCGGACTCGAAGGACGCCAAGGCCGCCGAAGGCGACAAGGCCGAGGCTCCGAAGGCCGACGCCCAGTAATCCTGGCTGTACCGATGTGAAACGTCAGGAAAGGGTCGTTCAGGACGGTTTTCGTCCTGAACGACCCTTTCCTGACATGTGAGTAAGGAATCCGTTGGCTCGTCAGGTTCCCGGGCACGAACAGCCCGTCGGCAGCACCCGCACCCTGGAGTCCACTTCGGACGGTGCGGTGGTCAAGCGCAGTGTGCTGGCCGGTGGCCTCCGGGTCATCACCGAGCACGTTCCCGCCTCCCGGTCGGCGACGGTCGGGCTGTGGGTCGGGGTCGGATCGCGTGACGAGCCGTCGTCGGTCGAAGGCGCGGCGCACTACCTCGAACACCTGCTGTTCAAGGGCACCACGAACCGGGACGCCACTCAGATCGCCGAGGAGATCGACGCGGTCGGCGGCGAGTTCAACGCGTTCACCGCGAAGGAGCACACCTGCTACTACGCGCAGGTGCTCGACGAGGATCTGCCGCTGGCGATGGACCTCGTCACCGACGTCGTGTTCGAGGCGCTGTGCGCGGACAAGGACGTCGAGACCGAGCGCAGTGTCGTGCTCGAAGAGATCTCGATGCGCGACGACGACCCCGAAGACCTGCTGCACGAGACGTTCGTCGGCGCGATCCTGGGCAACCACGCGCTGGGCCGCCCGGTGCTGGGCAGCGAGAAGTCCATCGCCGAGATGTCCGCTTCGGCGTTGCGCGGGTTCTACCGGCGCCGCTACACCCTGCCGCGGATGGTGCTCGCGGTCGCCGGGAACATCGAGCACACCCAGGTGCTTCGCTTGGTGCGCAAGGCTTTGCGGAACCGGCTGACCGGGACGGCGACGCCGGTGCCGCCGCGTGGCGGACGGGCGCGGATCGCGATGGTGCCGAAACTCGCGCTGCACACCGACGACACCGAGCAGGCGCACGTGATGCTCGGCCTGCGTTCGCTGTCACGGCACGACGACCGCCGGTTCGCGCAGTCGGTGCTCAACGCCGCGCTCGGCGGCGGGATGAGTTCGCGCCTGTTCCAGGAGGTCCGGGAGAAGCGCGGGCTGGCGTACCAGGTGTACTCGTCCGTCGCGAGCTACGCCGACACCGGGCACATGGCCGTGTACGCGGGCTGCCAGCCGGAGAAGCTCGGCGAGGTCGCCGGGGTGATCCGCGAGGTGCTCGAACTCGTCGGCAAGGACGGGCTGAGCGAAGCCGAGGTCGCGCGGGCGAAGGGGCAGTTGCGGGGCGGGCTCGTGCTCGGCCTCGAGGACACTTCGTCACGCATGTCGCGGATCGGCAAGAACGAACTGAACTACGGCCGCTATCTCGGCGTCGACGACACGGTGGCGCGGATCGACGCCGTCACCACCGAAGAGGTCTGTGCGCTCGCTCGCACTCTGCTCGCCCGTCCTGGTGGCGTGTCGGCGGCGGCGGTGGTCGGGCCGTACGCTCACGCCGACGACCTTCCGGACGACCTGCACGAGGTGATCGCATCATGACCGCTGGAATTCGCGTCGGTGTGCTGGGCGCACGCGGCCGGATGGGCCAGGAAGTGGTCAACGCCGTCAACGGCGCCGACGACATGGAGCTCGTCGCCGCGCTCGACGCCGGTGACGACTTCTCGGCGCTGAAGCAGGCTCAGGTCGTCGTCGACTTCACCCATCCCGACGCGGTGATGGACAACCTGGAGTTCCTGACCGGCAACGGGATCCACGCCGTGGTCGGCACCACCGGGTTCAGTGAGGAGCGGCTGGAGAAGCTGCGTTCGTGGCTCGCGGCCGACCCGTCGCTCGGCGTGCTGATCGCGCCGAACTTCGCGCTCGGCGCTGTGCTGGCGATGCGATTCGCCCAGCAGGCGGCACGGTTCTACAACTCGGCCGAGGTCATCGAGCTGCACCACAACCGCAAGGCCGACGCGCCGTCCGGTACCGCCGCGCACACCGCGCGGCTGATCGGCGAGGCCCGCGCGGAAGCCGGTCTCGCGCCGGGCGAAGACGCGACGACGTCCGAAGTGGACGGTGCCCGCGGCGCGCTCGTCGACGACGTCCGCGTGCACTCGGTCCGGCTGCCCGGACTGGTGGCGCACGAGGAGATCCTGTTCGGCGGCGAGGGGGAGACCCTGACCATCCGGCACGATTCCCTGCACCGCACGTCGTTCATGCCGGGGGTGCTGCTCGGCGTGCGTTCGGTGCTCACGCGGCCCGGCCTCACGGTCGGTCTCGAGAACATCCTCGACCTGTGAGGGCCCGCAACTTCGCGCTGGTGATGACGGCGGCGCTCGCCGTCTACGTCGTCCTGCTGGCGGGCCGGGGCATCGCGCTGGTGCGCACCGGTGAGACGGTGCCGGTGATCTTCGGGATCGGTGTGCTGCTGCTGCCGTTACTCGGCATCTGGATCATCGTGACCACCTGGCGTTCCGGCGTCCAGATCCAGCGGCTTTCGCGGCGGCTGGACGAGGAAGGCGGCCTGCCCGACGTCTCCGATCTGCCCCGGCGGCCTTCGGGCCGGGTGGATCGCGACGCCGCCGACGCCTGGTTCGACGAACGCCGCGCCGAGGTCGAGGCGGATCAGGAGAACTGGCGCGTCTGGTACCGGCTGGCGTACGCGTACGAGATCGCCGGCGACCGGAAACGAGCCCGCGCCACCATGAGGCGCGCCGTCGAACTCGAAGCCGCTTCCCGCACTTAGCCCGCTAAACGCGGGACTCGATCCCGAGAACGGGCAGGCATTCGCGGACGGCGACCAGTTCGATGTCGTCCCGGCGCCGCCAGTGGTCGCGGAGCAGCCGCCATTGCTTGAGCTGTGCGGGTTCGCCGCGCCGGGTGTCCCAGGTGACGCCGTTCGGCTCGTAACCCAGGGCCTGCGAGACACCGTTCGAGGCCTGGTTGTCGAAGAAGGCGTCGCTGGACGCCTCGCGCGCTCCGAACCCCTCGAACGCCAGCTGCAGCACGGCCTGCCGCATCTCCTTGCCGAGCCCGCGGCCTCGCAGATCCGGGTCGAGCCAGGAGAAGGAGGTGACCGTGCCGAACGTGGCGAAGTCGATACCGATCAGATCCTGCATGCCCACCGGCTCGCCGTCGACGACCACGGCGAAGTACAGCCGCCACTGGCTCTCGGTCACCTGACCCCGGCCCCGCCAGATCCCGCGCAGCCAGCGCCATTCGCGCTGCGGGCTGTCTTCGTAGAGCGAGGCCGGATCGTCGAAGGGCCACGGCGGTTCGGTGACCACGCCCTTGCGGACCGTCGGGACCAGCCGCTCCAGGAGTTCGTCCGTCGCTCCCAGCAAGGACAACCGGGGTGTGTGCACCTGCACGTTCAACGGCGGATACGCGGACGGAGTCGGCATGGGTCGAAACCTTAGAGCGCGGCCGTCATGGCGCGCATCACCTTATCCGGCTCAGTAGTGGAACCAGCCCGCGAACAGGGCGGGGGAAGCGGCCAGCAGGCTGAACCGCAGCCAGCGGCCCAGGAAACCGGTGGCCAGGAACGTCGCCAGCGGCATCCGCACCAGCCCCGCGAGCACACTCGTGGCCATGTACGGCGGCAGGCCGACGACCGAACTCACCCCGTATGTGCCCGCCATCCAATGCGGATGCCGATGGCACCGTTCGCGCAGTGCGTCGAGCCGGGCGCGCATCTTCTTGGTGCGCGCCCGCCATCGTTCCCGGCGCGGGGTGGGTGGCCGCTCCCGGTGGAGGCGGTCGTGCAGCGGTTTCGGAAGTTTGATCGTGCCCTTCGCGGCGAGGTAGTAGAGCGTTTTCCCGCCCACCTGACCGGCCGCGACGATGGCACCGAGCAGCAGCCACGGCATCGTCGGCTGGCTCGCGCACAGGCCGATGAGGAACATCTCGATGCTGACGACGGGGAGGATCGCGGAACCGAAGGCGACGCCGAACGACAGGAGCAACCAGCCCGCCATCGTTGCCTCCCCGTTATGTTCGTCCTCTCCAAGCTATCAGCTGAAAACCAGGACGCACTGGGGCCAGCCCCCGTTCCCGGCTTCCTGGCCGCACCAGAAGATCACCTGTTCGTCGGCTCGCGGCCACCTGCCGCTGCCATGCTGGAGCCGTGGCCGACGTGCACGACGCGGTCCGCGGCAAAGGTTTCGCGGATCGCTTCGCCGACTTCTGCGCGGCCGTGGTGCGGCGCCTCCCCTTCGGGCTTTCCCGGCTGGTGGCGCCGAGTTTCCTCGGTTTCGCGCTCATCAACGGGTTCACCTTCGGGGTCGACCTGATCCTGCTGACCCTGCTCCGGAGCTGGCTCGGCCTGCCGGTGTGGCTGGCGATCACGCTCGCGTACGCGGCGGCGTTCGGGTTGAGCTTCGTGCTGAACCGCAGCATGAACTTCCGCTCGCACGCGCCCGTCGGCAGGCAGGCGGTGCTGTACGTCATCGCGATCGTCGTCAACTACGTGGCGTTCCTGCTCGGCGTCGGCGCCGGGCTGGCCGCGCTGGGCGTCGACTACCGCCTCTCCAGGCTCATCGCCGGGGCGTGCGAAGGCGTCTTCATGTACTCGGTGATGCGCTGGGTCGTGTTCGCGAAGTCAGGGAGTGAGCTCGAGGTCGAGGCCGCCGGTGAGCCGGACTTCGCGCACGTTCGTGCTTCCGGTGTCGAGGATGCGGACGGTGCCGTCGGGCGACCAGCCCGCGCGGCGGAAGAAGCCCAGTGACGCGTGATCGGTCTGGGCGACCCAGCTGATCCCGCGCGTGGCGCCGTCCTCGCGCAGCCAGGCGGATGCGTTCGCCAGCAGCCGTCCCGCATGCCCGCGCCGTCCCCAGCGCGGCTCGACCAGCAGCGAGGCGATGAGCGCCGTCGTCGAAGCGTCGTCGGGCAGCGAACCGTCGGCGGTGGCCACCTCGCTCTCCGGAGCGCGGCCGGCGACGCAGAAGCCGACGGTGAACTCGCCTTCGGTGGCGAGAAAGACGCGCGTGCCCGGGTACTCGATCGTTTCGGCCCAGGTCTTCTCGAGTTCCTCGATGTCGAGCCCGGCGACAGCCGCTTCGCCGAGCAACTCCGTGTAGGCGCTTCGCCAGGTGTCGCGTTGGATGCGCGCGATCTCGGGGGCGTCGGACACGACAGCTGGGCGGACTTCGGCGGCGGCCATGGCAGGAAATCTACAGCGGAGCGAAGCTCCTTCCGTTGAGGGTGGGGGTGGGGAGGAAGGTGGATTTAGCGGTGTCGCCGGAAACTGTCGGTGGTGGATGGCACCATTCCGACGATGAGCACTACGACCATCAGCGGGCCGGTCGCGCGCCGGATCGCGCTGGCCGCACAGGGGTTCGCCGAGGCACGTCCGGGCGGAGCGGTGACAAGGCGGCATCTGCAGCGCGTGCTGTCGCGAATCCAGTTGCTGCAACTGGATTCGGTGAACGTCGCGGTCCGCGCGCACTACATGCCGCTGTTCTCCCGGCTCGGCGCGTACGAGCCCGCGCTGGTGGACGACGCGGCCTGGTCCCATTCCGCGCGCAAGCCCCGGATGCTGGTCGAAACCTGGGCCCACGAGGCGAGTCTGCTGCCGGTGGCGGACTGGCCGCTCCTGCGGTCCGGGGCGAAACGCATGGGCTGGTGGACCAACTACGCCCGGGTGCTGGAGCAGACACCCCAGCTGGTGGACGACATCCTGACTGTGGTCAAGGAGCAGGGACCGATCGGCGCGGGCGGTATCGAGCGTGCGCTGGAGGGCAAGTCGGGAGGCTCGCGGCCCGGTTCGTGGTGGGAGCGGTCGGAGGTCAAGAAGGCCTGCGAGTGGCTTTTCGGCATGGGGCAGCTGACCACCGGCACGCGCCGGTCGTTCGAGCGGCTGTACGACCTGACCGAACGCGTCGTCCCGCCGGAGATCCTGTCGCGGACCGTGAGCCCGGAGGAAGGCGCCCGCGAACTGATCACGCGCGCGGCCGTCGCGCTGGGCATCGGCACCGAACCGGATCTGCGGGACTACTACCGGCTCGGCCCCGACGTCAGCAAGCGGGCGGTGGCCGAACTGGTCGAGGAGGGTGTGCTGGAACGGGTGACCGTGGACGGCTGGCCCGCCCCGGCGTACCGGCACGTCGCGGCGAAGGCGCCTCGCCGCGTCACCGGCCGGGCATTGCTGTCGCCGTTCGACCCGCTGATCTGGGAACGCGCCCGCACCGAGCGCATCTTCGACTTCTTCTACCGCATCGAGATCTACGTGCCCGAGCCGAAGCGGATCTACGGGTACTACGTGTTCCCCTTCCTGCTCGACGGCGAACTCGTCGGCCGGGTCGACCTCAAATGCGATCGCGCCGCCGGAGTGCTTCGCGTTCAGGGCGCCTTTTCCGAGCCCGGGGTGGAGGTCGCGCGGGTCGCCAGTGAGCTGGCGGGCGAATTGCGGCTGATGGCGGAATGGCAGGGACTGGACGGGGTCGTGGTGGGGGAGCGGGGCGACCTGGCGCCGGTGCTGTCGCGCCTGGTGCACTGAGCCTCGCGAGTGGTGATGACGGTGGTTGACGGGCTCGGTGCCGGTGTGTGGAGGCCGCCTTTCTTCGACTGAGCCGAGGGATGGGGGCCTTCACGGACCACCGCGCCCCCGAGTCCACCGCAGCCTGAATCCACGTAGGTACCGAAGGCACCTGCTGGACTAACCGCCCTTCCCGCTCACGAGCACCTGGGCCGGGTGCCCGCCCGCCACAGCCGACGTTGCGAAAGCCACTTTCGCAACTCTCAACGTTGCGAAAGTGGCTTTCGCAACACGTCACCGGGGCCCCTCCCGAACGCAATGAACGGTCCTTTCCTGGCAGGAAAGGACCGTTCATCGCGGCGGCCGCCGCAGGGAGGTCCGTGAAGGGCCTCCTTACCTACCCTCAAGTAGGGAAGGAGGCCTTCGCTACCTCGCCGGCATTGCCTCGCGGGCGTGCAGGGCTCCTCGCGTGGCGCCCCGCTCAAGAAATGAGCGAGGGACCTTTGCTCCCACCCCCGTGGAAAAGTGCGAGCAAAGGTCCCTCGATCCCCCTGCAGCCCGCGGCTCAGCTGGCCGCGCTGGTCACCACCGCGTCGCCGGTGCCGGTGCGCGCCCGCACCTTCAGCGAGACCTCCGAAGGCGCGGTCTCCGCGACCTCCAGTTCGCTCGACACCGACCCGGTCGTCGACGAAAGGTCGACCTCGGCGTTCACGCCGCCGCGGATCCCGACCCGGACCTCACCCGATCCGGTGGTCAGCTCCAGCGTCCCGGAGGCGGCGTCCGCCACCGAGAGGGAGCCGCTGCCGGTGCGCGCCAGGACCTCGCCCGCGACCTCGCCGAGCCAGACGTCACCCGTGCCGGTCGCGAGCGTGGCCGAACCGCTCACCGAGGCCGCCTCGACGGAGCCGCTGCCGGTGCGCAGCTGGAGCCCGGAGAGGGTCGGCCCGAGTTTGATGTCACCGGTGCCGGTGCGGACGATCGCCGAGCCGTCGGCCCGTTCGAGGCCGATCTTGCCGGCGCCGGTCAGGAGGTCGGCCCGTCCGGCCGAGCCGGTGACCGTGACGTCGGCCGCCCCGGCCCGCACCTCCAGATGCGAACCGGCGGGCGCCCGGACGGTCACGGCCAGTGGGACGTTCTTCAGCTGCCAGGCCTTCGGCGCCTGGACGACCAGCCGGTTGCCGACCTTCTCGATCCGCGTCTGCGCCACGGCGTCGCCCACCGAACCGGCCGGTGAACCGCCGAGCTGGTCGCCGAAGCGTTCCCCGACCCAGCTGAGCAGGCTCGTCATCCCGTCCACCCACGGCTGCTGTTCGCCACCGTCCCGGCGGACCTCGGCGTGGACGCCGCTCTCGCCGGTCAGTTCGATGGTCACCCGGCCGATGCCCACGCTCACGTCGATCTCGATCGGGCCCTCGGCCTCGAAGTCCTCGACGCGCACGGTCTCTTCACCCGCGGGAGTGTTTTCCTCGGTCATTTCCGTCCCCCTCAGCCCTGGACCCAGCCGTGCAGGTGCGAACCGGCACCGCCGCCCGGCTTCTGCTTGTAGTGCCAGTGCTCGCTCCCGCTCTTGCCCAGCGCCCCCTGGACGGCCTGCGAGACGAACGTGTTCAGCGAGACACCCTGAGCGGCGGCCGCGGCTTCGGCCTGGCCCTTGACCTGCTCGAACAGGCGCAGCGTGATGCGGGTGATGTCGCCCGTGTCCACCTTGGGCGCGCGCGGAGCCTCCCGCGGCGCCTCCTGGCGGGGCGCGGACTGCTCGGAGCCCTCGGCGGAACCGGTGACGACGACGCGCACGTCGCGGCCGTCGAGCCGGACGTCGACGACGTGGCCCGGCAGCGCCGAAGTCACTTCGGCGGCCAGGTCGGCGAGGGCGTTCATGATGGTCAGGCGGGCGGCGGGCTCCAGCGCCGACGACAGCAGCGCGGCAGCGCGCCGCGTCTGCTCGTCGCCGGCCGAAGCCGTGTTCGCGAGGTCCTCGCGAAGGCTTGTGATGTACGGCGTCAGATCCATGACACCACTATGACGTCACTTTTGATGTCAGTCAAGGAGACATGACGTCATCGTGATGTCGCCCCGGCGTCAAAGAGGGTTGCGGTTACGCTGCCTGGAGTCGTGGAGCAGGGGTCGAAAAGGAGTGCGAACGTGGCCGAGACCGTGTCACCCAAGGTTCAACTGATCGCGAAGACGGAGTTCTTCCCGCCGTCGGACGTACCGTGGTCGACCGATGCCGACGGTGGTGAGGCGCTGGCCGAATTCGCGGGCCGGGCCTGCTACCAGTCCTGGAAGAAGCCGAACCCGAAGACGGCCACCAACGCCGGCTACCTCGAGCACATCATCGACGTCGGCCACCTTTCGGTGCTGGAGCACGGCTCCGTCAGCTTCTACATCACCGGGATCTCCCGGTCGCTGACGCACGAGCTGATCCGTCACCGTCACTTCTCCTACTCGCAGCTCTCGCAGCGCTACGTGCCCGAGCGCGACGCCGCGTTCGTCGAGCCCGACGTCATCGCGCAGGACCCGGAGCTGCACGCCAAGTTCCTCGCCGCCTCGCAGGCCGCCGTCGACGCCTACACCGAGCTGCTCGCCGGGCTGGAGGAGAAGTTCGCCGACGTGCCGAGCGCGACCCTGCGCCGCAAGCAGGCCCGCCAGGCCGCCCGCGCCGTGCTGCCGAACGCGACCGAGACCCGCATCGTGGTCACCGGCAACTACCGCGCCTGGCGGCACTTCATCGCGATGCGCGCCACCGAGCACGCCGACGTCGAGATCCGCGCCCTGGCCATCGAGTGCCTGCGCGAGCTGCAGAAGGCTTCGGGCAACGTGTTCGCGGACTTCACCATCTCCGCGCTGCCCGACGGCACCGAGGTCGCGTCCAGCCCGAAGGTCCTCGAGGGCTGATGCGACGCCTCGCGATCGACGTCCGGCCCGGCGAGTACACGGTCGCCCGCCTCGCCCCGGACGCGCCGGTTCCGGCGAACCTGCTCGACCCCGGCGAGCCCGTGCTGATCTCGATCACGCGCACCCCGGAAGAACTGTCGGTGATCTGCCCGGCCGGTCTCGCGCCGGCCGGGGCCACCGTCGAGGACGGCTGGCGGCTGCTGTCGGTGCGCGGGCCGCTGGCCTTCACGCTGACCGGCATCATCGCGGCGCTGTCCAGCGAGCTGGCCGCCGCCGGGGTGGCGCTGTTCTCGATGTCCACTTTCGACACCGACCACGTGCTGGTCCGGGCTCCGGAGCTGGAGCGCGCGGTGAAGGCGCTCCGGGAAGCCGGGCACGAGGTCACGGTCTGATTCACGAGCCCGGCGAAGGAACCTTTCGGAGCGCGAACGGGTCCGAGTTAGCATCCTGCGCGAACCGAAGGAGCACCAAACCTTGACCGACGAACAGACCCGTCCGTACGGGCCGCCCCAGCAGACGCAGCAGGCCTCCGGCGCGCGGATCGTCGCCGGCCGATACGCCCTGCTGGGCGAGCTCGGCCGAGGCGGGATGGGCATCGTCTGGCGCGCGCAGGACCAGGTGATCGGCCGTCAGGTCGCGATCAAGGAGCTGAAGTTCCCGAACGCGCCCGAGGACGCCTCGGTGCTGACGGAGCGGATGCTGCGCGAAGTCCGCTCCGCCGGTCGTCTCAACGACCCGGCCGTGGTCACCGTGTACGACGTCGTCACCGAGAACGGCGCGACCTACATCGTGATGGAGCTGGTCGAGGCACCGACGCTGGCCGATCTGGTGCGCGACCGCGGTCCGCTGCCCGCCCAGCAGATCGCGCTGGTGGGGGAGCGGGTGCTGTCCGCGCTGCGGGCCGCGCACGCCGCCGGGATCGTGCACCGCGACGTCAAACCCGCGAACATCATGGTCGCGGCGGACGGCCGGGTGAAGCTCACCGACTTCGGTATCGCGCACGCCGCCGACGACCCGCGCCTGACCACCAGCGGCATGATCGTCGGCTCGCCCGCGTTCATGGCGCCGGAACGGGTCGAGGGCCGGGACGCGATGCCCGAATCCGACCTCTGGTCGCTGGGCACGACGCTGTTCTTCGCCGCGGAGGGCATCGTCGCGTTCGAACGGTCCACCACCGCCGCGACGCTGCACGCGATCATGACGGAGGCCCCGTACCTGACCAGGGTCCAGGGGCCGCTGGCCGCCGCGATCCTCGGCCTGCTGGTCACCAAACCCGAGGCTCGGATGTCGTACGACCAGGTGCGCAGCCTGCTCGCGGCCGCGCAGGGCGTGCAGGCCCAGCCGACGCCGCCTTCGGGCGGCACGGCGATGATGCCGCAGCACGGTCAGCCGATGACCCGGCTCGCCCCGGCCCCGGCCCCGGCGAAGCGCAACCTGCGCCCGCTGTGGCTGAGCCTGGCCGCGGTCGCCGTGGTCGGCGCGCTGGTCGGCGGGATCTTCCTCGGCCGGTGGATGGCCGCGCCGGAGGGGAACAACCAGGCCCAGCCCACCCTGACCTACGGCATTAACGGGCAGGTCAAGCTCGGTTCCTCCGGTGACTGCTACAACGTGCCGCTCAAAGAGGGCGTCAACCTGAACGACGGCATCAGCTGCGACAAGGACCACCTGCTGGAGGTCTTCGCCAAGGGCAGCCTCCTCGACGTCCAGTCCTATTCGGACGACGACGCCCAGGTCGCGGTGTATCCCGGCGCGGACGCGGTCAACCGGATCGCCGAGTCGCTGTGCTCGGCGACCTTCAATTCGAACGTCGTGCCCGGGGCGCAGCGGACCTCGCTGACCTGGCGGGCCGTCGTGCCGACCGAAGCCGAATGGAACCGGCCGCCCAACGAGGACGACCGGAGCTACTCGCGCGGCTTCCTCTGCCTGCTCGCCAAGACCGACGGCAGCCAGATCCCCGCGCAGATCACGACCAAGGTCAAATAGCTCACAGAGAGTTTGCGCCGAGTTCGCCTTCGTCGCGGAAAATCTCCCGCATTCGGCGGGAACGACCACGTCGGCAAGGGTTCGGCGCAGGCAGGAGGTACCTTCACAGCATGTCCACTCCACCTACCGCAGCGCCGGGAAGACCGTTCGGGCGCGTGCTCACCGCGATGGCCACCCCCTTCGACGCCGACGGCGCGCTGGACCTGAAGCGGGCGCAGGAGCTGGCCGAACACCTCGTGGAACTGGGCAACGACGGTCTCGTCGTGAACGGCACGACCGGGGAGAGCCCCACCACGACCGACGCCGAGAAGGCCGAGCTGGTCCGCGCCGTCGTCGAAGCCGTCGGCGATCGCGCGACGATCGTCGCAGGGGCGGGCACGAACAACACCGCGCACAGCATCGAGCAGGCGAAGCAGGCCGAAGCGGCGGGCGCGCACGGCATCCTCGTCGTCACGCCGTACTACTCGCGGCCCAGCCAGGCCGGGCTGTACGCGCACTTCACCACGGTCGCCGACGCCACCGAGCTGCCGGTGATGCTCTACGACATCCCGCCGCGCTCGATCGTCCCCATCGAGGTCGACACGCTGCTGCGGCTCGCCGAGCACCCGCGCATCCTCGCGGTCAAGGACGCCAAGGGCGACCTGATCGCCGGCTCCGAGGTCATCGCGAACACCCAGCTCGCCTACTACTCCGGTGACGACGGCCTGAACCTCCCGTGGGTCTCCGTCGGCGGCACCGGCGTGGTCAGCGTGATCGGGCACGTCGTGGCGGGCCGTATCCGCGGCATGATGGACGCCTACGAGTCCGGCGACACCTCCACCGCGCGCACCAACCACCGCGGCATGCTGCCGGTCCTGCGGGCGATGTCCCGGGTCGGCGGGGTGGCGTTCTCGAAGGCGGCCCTGCGGCTGCGCGGCTTCGACATCGGCGACCCGCGGCTGCCCATCGTGGCCGCGAACGACGAGCAGCTCCAGGCGATTTCCGCGGATCTCGCCCAGGGAGGCGTGCCGCTCGGGGAAAGCGCCGCCAGTGACTGGCATGGTGCACGAGTGGCACAAGCAGATTCAGCGGCGGCCTACACGGCGCCGACCTCACATACCAGCGTAGGGACCATGCCTCGGTGAGTTCATTGTCAACCGGACCCGGACCGACCACCCCACCGCCCGCGCTGCCCGAAGGCGCCTTGCGCGTGGTCGCGCTCGGCGGGATCGGCGAAGTCGGCCGCAATATGACCGTCTTCGAGTTCGGCGGCCGTCTGCTGATCGTCGACTGCGGGGTGCTCTTCCCCGAGGACGACCAGCCCGGCGTCGACCTGATCCTGCCCGACTTCCGCGCGATCGAAGACCGCCTCGAGGACATCGACGGCCTCGTCCTCACCCACGGGCACGAGGACCACATCGGCGCCGTCCCGTTCCTGCTGCGGCTGGTCCCGGATCTGAAGATCTACGGCTCCCGCTTCACGAACGCGCTGCTCGCGGCCAAGGCCAAGGAGCACCGTCAGCGGCCGAACCTGATCGAGGTCCGCGAGGGCGAGCGCCGCAAGGTCGGCGAGTTCGACCTCGAGTTCTTCGCGGTCAACCACTCGATCCCGGACGCGCTCGCGGTGGCCATCCGCACGCCCGCGGGTGTCGTGCTGCACACCGGCGACATCAAGCTCGACCAGCTCCCGCTCGACGGCAGGCTGACCGACCTCGCCGGGTTCTCCCGGCTCGGCGACGAGGGCGTGGACCTGTTCTGCGTCGACTCGACCAACGCCGAGGTGCCCGGTTTCGTCATGCCGGAACGCGACATCGGCCCGGTGCTCGACGACGTCGTCCGCAAGGTCGGCCAGCGTGTCATCGTCGCCTGTTTCGCGAGCCATGTGCACCGCGTCCAGCAGGTGCTCGACGCCGCCGTCCGGCACGGCCGCCGGGTCGCCTTCGTCGGCCGGTCGATGGTCCGCAACATGGGGATCGCCGCCGACCTCGGGCTGCTGAACGTGCCCGACGGCCTGCTGGTCAACCTCGACCAGGCAGGCGATCTGCCCGAGAGCAAGGTGCTGTTCGTGTCGACCGGTTCGCAGGGCGAGCCGCTGTCGGCGCTGTCGCGGATGGCGCGCGGCGAGCACCGGCAGATCTCGATCCGCGCCGGCGACACCGTCGTGCTGGCCAGCTCGATGATCCCGGGCAACGAGACCGCGGTCTTCGGCGTCGTCAACGGCCTCACCCGGCTCGGCGCGAACGTCGTCCACCAGGGCAATGCCAAGGTGCACGTGTCCGGGCACGCGTCCGCGGGCGAACTGCTGTATCTGTACAACGCGGTGCGCCCCAGCAACGTCATGCCGGTGCACGGCGAGTGGAAGCACCTGCGCGCCAACGGCGAACTGGCCGTCCGCACCGGTGTCGCGCCGGAGAACGTGGTCATCGCCGAGGACGGCGTCGTGGTCGACCTCGTCGACGGCAAGGCCACGCGGACCGGGCGGGTCGAGGTCGGGCACGTGTACGTCGACGGCCTCTCGGTGGGTGACGTCGGCGAGTCGACCTTGTCGGACAGGCTCGTACTCGGCGAAGGCGGCTTCATCGCCATCACGGTCGCCGTCGACACCAGCACCGGCCGCGCGGTGACCCGCCCGACGGTGTCCGGACGCGGGTTCTCCGACGACCCGAAGGCGCTCGACGCCGTGCTTCCGATGGTGGAGATGGAACTCGCCAGGACCGAGGCCGAGGGCATCACCGACACGCACCGCATCGCGCAGGCCGTGCGCCGTGTCGTCGGCCGCTGGGTCGCCGACACCTACCGGCGCCGTCCGATGATCGTGCCGACGGTCATCCCGGTCTAGTCAGTGCCTCGTGAGTGGTAAGGACGGTTAGAACCGTCCTTACCACTCACGAGAGGCGGCGGCCAGCAGCAGGGCGAAGGCGACCGTGAGCGCCTGGCCGAAGAGGGCGTTGCGGGCTTTGCGCTGTTCCGCGCGAGTGGGCCGGTTCATCACGAATTCCCCCGGTTTCGAGTGCTTTCCTTACCGGGCAAGTGTTTCGCGACCCGCGTCGGGGCACCTCCCGCCTCGGTGGGGTTTTTCTCCGCCGAAAGTCGCAGCCTTCCCCTAGGGGTGCTCGCGGCGTACCCTCGGACGCTCCTCGAGCCCCATGCCGGGAGACCGGGAGAGTCCATGGGACGCCACGCCACCACCCGGACCCGAAGACGGATACTGCTCCCGTTGCTGGCGATCGCGCTCGGCGCGGCCACCTGGGTGGCCGTGGCCATGGCGCGGTCCGAACCCGGCTGCGAGCCGGCGCGGGTGGTCGTCGCCGCGTCGCCCGACATCGCCCCCGCGGTCACCGAGGCCGCCCGGGCCCTCGATCTCGCCTGCGTCGCCTTCGATGTCCAGGCCAGGGAATCCCACCAGGTCGCGGCCGAGCTGTCCGGGACGGCGCCCCGGCCGCAGGCCTGGATCCCGTCCTCGACGTTGTACCTGAGAAAGGCCGGCGGTGTGCCCGCCTCCGGGCCCTCGATCGCCAGTTCGCCGGTGGTGCTCGCCGTCGCGGAGCCGGTCGCGCGGGCGCTCGGCTGGCCGCGCAAGTCGCTGACCTGGCCGGAAGTACTCGCCGGTGCCGGAGTCGTCGCGGGGATGCCGGATCCGGTACACGATCCCGCCGGGGTGTCCGCGCTGCTGGCACTGCGCGAAGTCACGAAGGGTGTTTCGGATCCCGCCGCCGCGTACGTGGCTTTGCTCCGGAAGTTCTCCGCCACCACATCCGGCGCGACGGTGTTCCCCACGGCGGAGAACGCGGTGCTGCGGCACAACTCCGGGCTTCTCGAAGGCGAGACCGCGCTGGTGGCCGTGTACTCACCCGACGCCCCAGCGCTCGATTACCCGTTCGTCGAGGTCGCGGGAGCGACCCCGCAGCAGGGCAAGGCCGTCGCGGAACTGAAACGCACTTTGCTCTACGGAGCCGCGACAGGTCCGCGATCCGACTTGCGTGCCCCTGGCGGGCAAGCGTTGCGGCTTACCGAAACCGATCAACGCGTCGAGGCACAAGGACAGCGCAGCGCCGAGATCCCGGCCGCCGAGGAGGTCGCCAAGGCGCTCAGCCACTGGGCCGCGGTGAACGCGAGTGCCCGGGTCCAGGTGCTGATCGACGTGTCCGGTTCGATGAGCGCGCCGGTCCCGGGAACCGGCAAGTCCCGGCTGCGAATCACCCTGGAGGCGGCGGAGAACGCCTTGCACCTGTTCAGATCCGCGTCACAGGTCCGTTTTCTGGCCTTCGCGACCAAAGTGGACGGTGACCGCGACTACCGGGAGATCCTGCCGATGGCGCCGGTCGCCCGGCAGCTGGCCGCCGTCGACCGGTTGCGCGCGGTCCGCGCCGTGCCGGACGGGCAGACCGGGCTCTACGACAGCGTCCTCGACGTCTACCGGCTCGCGCACGGTGAATGGGAGCGGGGGAAGCTGAACCTCGTCATCGTGATGACCGACGGCCGCGACACCGATCCCGGCGGTATCAGCCGCGAGAACCTGGTGGCGGAACTGGGAAAGCTGAGCGACCGGGACCGCCCGGTGCCGTTGATCGCCATCGGGATCGGGCCGGAGGCCGACGAGACCGAACTGCGTCAGCTCGTCGCGCCCGCCGGCGGTCAGGCCTTCCTCAGCCGTGATCCCGCGAAGATCGGAGAGGTGTTTTACGGTGCTCTGGGCCGGATCGCCGGCGCTGGATGAAGTAGACGCCGAGGATCACCGCCAGGCTGACCAAGCTCAGGTACAGCTGGGCGCGCGTGTCCGCGTCCACGAACAGCATCGACGCGACCACGGCCAGCGTCCCGGCGAGCGTCAGCCAGCTCAGCCACGGGTAGCCCCACATGCGCAACTTCAGCCGTTCCGGTGCTTCGGCCTCCAGACGGCGCCGCATCCGGAGCTGGGAGCCGGCGATGATCGCGTAGACGAACAGCGCGACCGCCCCGGCGGAATTGATGACGAAGTAGAAGATCTTGTCCGGGGAGACGAAGTTCATCACCACGGCCACGTAACCGACCGAGGTGGACACCAGGATCGCCTTCCACGGCACGCCGCGCCGGTTCGTGTCCGCGATCCATTTCGGAGCCCAGCCGTTGCCGCGCAACGCGAACAACATGCGGGACGCGGTGTACAGCCCCGAATTCAGCACCGACAGCACGGCCGTCAGCACCACCGCGCTGACCACGGTCTCGGCGGCGGGGATGCCGAACCGGCCGAACGCGGCGGCGAACGGGCTCGTCGTGGTCGGGATGTCGCGCCAGCCGGTGATCATCACCAGCAGCGTCACGGAGCCGACGTAGAACACGATGACCCGCCAGACGATCGACGAGGTCGCCTTGCGTACGGCCGTTTCGGGCTCCCGCGATTCGGCGGCGGCGATGGTGACGATCTCCGCGCCGAAGTAGGAGAAGATCACGATCACCACCCCGTGCACCACCGAGAACGGGCCGTTGGCCAGGAAACCGTCCTGCGCGATGTTGCCGACCGAGAACGATCCGCCGGGCCAAGCCCCGAGCACGAACAGGATGCCCACCACGAGGAACACCACGATCGTGGCGATCTTGACCGACGCGAGCCAGAACTCCGTCTCCCCGAACGAGCGGGCGGAAGCGAGGTTGGTCGCGGTCAGCAGCAACATCAGCACCAGTGAGAAGATCCATTGCGGTACAACGGGAATCCACGTCTGCAGGATCTTCGCCCCGGCGACGGCCTCGAACGCGACCACGCCGACCCAGAAGTACCAGTACAGCCAGCCGACCGTGAAGCCCGCCCAGCCGCCGAGCGAGGTCCGCGCGTATTCCATGAAGGAACCCTGTGACGGCGTGGCCGTCGCCATCTCGCCGAGCATCCGCATCACCAGCACGACGATCAGGCCGCCGATGGCGTAGGAGAGGACGGCCGCCGGGCCGACGGTGTGGATGACCGCGCCGCTGCCGATGAACAGGCTCGCACCGATGATGCCGCCGAGGGCGATCATCCGGACGTGGCGTTGCCGCAGCTCCGGGCGCAACCCCGCCCGTTCGGTCGTGGTCTCGGCGCCCATTCGCGGTGACCTCCTCCTCGAAGTGACGGCGGATCGCGGGATTGTCGCACCGCGAGGCCGGGAGGAAAAGTGTTTGCGCAACCCCAGGTGAACAGGCCGATGTGGACTCTGCCAACCTAGGCACCTCCACCGCGCGTTCCGAGGAGCTCTTCGATGCCGCACGCCGTCCTCCGGTTCCTGCCCGCCGTCGCCCTGGCCGCCGTCGCGCTCGCGGGCTGCTCGGACGAGGCACCCCAGTCGCAGACGGCGCCTCCGGGGTCATCACCGGTGGCGCAGCAGGCCGCCGTTCCGTTCAACGACGCCGACGTCGCATTCGCGCGGCAGGCTCTGGCGCACCACCAGCAGGGTGTGGATCTGGCTTCCCTGGCGGAAACCCGCGCGGCGAACGAGCAGCTGAAGGCGCTCGCGAAGCGGGTCATCGACACGCACGAACCGGAGATCGCGCGGCTGTCCGGGCTCATCGAGGCGTGGGGCCAGCCCGCGCCGGACGACCCGAACCTCGAACACGTCCAGCGCGACGGGTACATCGGTCCCGGCGACATGGCGGCACTGGCCGGACTGTCCGGAAAGGACTTCGACCGCCAGTTCGCCGCGCGGTTGCTGCGCCAGCGCGAAGCGGGCGTCCGCATCGCCGACGCCGAAACCCAGCACGGCCGCAACCCCGACGCCCGCGATCTCGCCGCGACGACCTCACGTTCGCAGCAGCAGGAGATCAGCGACCTACGGGGCTTCCAGCAGGGTTGAGTCCGTCTGGACCACGTTGGAATTCAGCTGGACGAGGTACGCGCCGGTCAGCAGCACCACCGCGCCGGCGGCTTGGATCCAGCTGAGGGCCTCACCCAGCAGCAGCCAGGCCGCGGTGGCGGCGATCAACGGCTCCACCAGCCCGACGACGCTCGCCACCGGCGCCGGGAGATGCCGCAGCGCCGCCATGCCCGTCGCGTAGGCGAGGACGGTCGCGATCAGCACCAGAGCGATCAGCAACGACCACACCGGCGGCTCCCACGGCCCGAACGTCGTCGGGGTGCCGAGGACACCCCACGGAATCGTCCACGGCGGCGCGACCGCGCACACCAGGACCGCGCCGATCGTCATCCCCCAGGTGACCATGCCGAGCGGATCGCGGTCCGCGACACCACGCTCGCCCAGGAGGAAGTAGCCCGCCGAACAGACGGCCGCGCCCAGCCCGGCGAGCAACCCGAGAACGTCCAGGCTGAGCCCCTCCCAGACCTGCGCGACCAACATGAGCCCGGTCATCGCCAGCACGATCCCCGCCCACATCACCCTGGGCAGCCGCACCCGGCGCACGAACCGCACCCACAGGGCGATCAGCACCGGCGAGGTGAACTCGAGCAGGATCGCGATCCCGACCGGGATCCGGCCCGCCGCCAGGAAGTACATGAGCTGGACACCCGCGACACCGAGCGAGCCGTACGCGAGCAGCAGCGGCCACTCGTTCTTCGTGACCTTGAGGAGCTTCGGCCGGAAAACGGCGACCAGCGCGAGCAGCACGATCGCCGACAGCCCGATGCGGATCGCCGCGACCTGTTCCGGGGACAACCCGGCCTGCATCGCCGGTTTGCCCAGCACACCCGAGGTTCCGAAGAAGAGCGCGGCGAGCAGGATGAGCGTGATGCCCCGGCCGCGATGCGCGACGTGCGGGGCGGGAGTGGCGGCGAGTTCGGCGGTCACGGCCGGAGGGTAGAGGCCGGGTGGCGGCGGGTCGACCCGTTTTCCCAGCGGACGGACAACGATCAGGGTCAGAAGGAGGTGCCGCCGTCGGTCCAGTTCGTCTGGGCGAAGTCCTCGTCGTCGACGGGGGCGCGACGCGGTTTGCGGACCGGTTCCGGTTCCGGTGTCGGGGGAGCGGCGACCGGCTCGTCGGGTCCGGTGGCTTCGAGAGCCTGGGGTTCGGGTGTGCCGTTCGGCCAGACGCAGGGCGAGGTCGCCCCGACGTAGAACTTGCCGAGATCGTTCGCCTTGATCGACATGTCGAAGGCATCGCCGGTGTTGCGTGCGAAGACATATTGATCCGTCGGCCGGGCGTCGGTCAGGATCTTGAAGGCGTTCGCTTCCCACCACTGGGTGATCGCGGCGAAATGCTCGGCGAACCGCGCGGAGTCCAGGCCGACGATCTCGTAGGTAGCGGAGATCTCGAAGCGGCCCAGCGGGCCTTTGTCGGTCGGGTCCGTGCATTCCGAACGGTTCCGTGTGAACGGCTTCACTGCGGCGCCGTCGGGCAATGCCGACAGCGCGCCTTGGATGTACTGCTCGACCTTGTCGCGAGCCTGCTGTTCGGTGATCGTCGATTCCATGTCGTCCCCACCTCCAGGGGAACAGGCCGCCGAGAACATCAGCGAGGCGAGGATGAATGTGCGTGCCCGGTTCACGTCGTCGGTTTCCCGGCGATGATCTGGCCGAGATTGTTCAGCGAAGGGTTGTTGTCCTCCCAGTATTCGCTGTGCGCCTCCGTGCTGAACCCGCCCCACCCGTCCGTGCCCGGCGCCGAGGTGAACACCTGCCCGCCGAAGTCCGCGTCGGTCGGGTCCTGGCCGAGGATCGGGTCGTACCCCGCGATCTCGACGTTGGCCAGGTTGATCATGTCGTGTTCGGCGACCGTCGCGTGCACGTGCTTGCCGATCTCGTCCTGATTCACCCCGTCGAGGTGCAGTTCGCTCACGTCGTGCGCGCCGACGCCGGGGCTCGCCACGAAGACGAGTTCGTCCGCGGCGAGGCCGCCGTCACCGGCCGCGTGCCCGACGACGGTGGTGCCGTAGCTGTGGCCCAGCACCGTGTTGTGCGACGGCGGCCCTTGATGCGTTTCCCGCAGCCCGTCCTGGAACTGCGCGAGGGCCGCCTTGCCACCGTCGGCGTACTTGTCGCTCGCGGCGTCGGTGATCTCGTTCGGCGCGTCGTAGCCGAGCCAGGTGATCACCGCGGTCGAAGGGGAGCCCGAGGTGGTCGCCGCGGCCCACATCTTGTCGGACCGGTTGAGGTCGCCGCCGATTTTCGACAGCTCCGAGCCGGTCCCCGGCACGTACGTCGCCACGTTGGCCGCCGTGTCGGGGTTTCCCGCCGAGACGATCGCCTTCCCGTCGCCACTGGTGTCCAGCGCCAGCAGGAACGCCTGCGGATCCGACCGATCCAGCCGCTGTTGGATGGCTTCCAGGCCCTTGAGTTTCGGATCGCCTTGGAGCCGCGCGATCTCGCGGGCGAGGACGGCGCGGTTGGCGGCGTCGCGGTCGGCCGCCGGGATACCGTCGAGATCGCCGACGAGTCCCGGATTGCCTAGCAGCAGAGCGACTTTCGCCGTGTCCGACAGGCTCGCCCACCAGGCCTTGTTGTCGCCGGGGGAGCCGTTCTCGGGTGGGCCGATGATCGACAGGCCGCTCTGCGCGGCTCCGGCGTCCGCCGCTTGGGCGAGCTTGCCGCCACCCTGTTCGGTGATTTCGCCATGAAGCGCTCGCCGGAGGATCTCGGCGAAATCGGCGTCGACGTCGGCCGCGCGGCGCAGGCCCTGCTCGATCCTGTCGGCCAGTTCCGCCAGCACGCGTGCCTGGTCCGGCTGTGGAGCGCCGACCGAAATGTCGCCGCCGGCACCGATGATCAGGCCGTTCCGATGCGCCAGTTCGTCGGTCTCCCGCACGAACGCGACGATCCGGTCCAGCGCGATCTGTACTTCGTGAGCGCCTCGCCGGACTGCGGAGGCCTCGGCGACGAGCCGTTCCAAGGTGGAGGTCAGCGACGCGCCCCGCGTCGCGGCGGCGATGGCCGCGTCGCCGGTCCAGCCCGTGAAGCGGACCATGGCTTCGACGTCGTCGTTCGCGGCGATGATCTTGGTGCAACCGTCGTTGAGCGCGTCGGCGACCCGGCCGACCGCGGCCGGATCCCACCGGCGAACGTCTCCCCAGGTGAGCATCAGACGGGAAGTTCCCGCGACGCCGTCAGTTCGTTCGAGCGATAACGCGCGGCCGCCGCGTCGAGCCGTGCGGAGTAGTCCGCGGTGTTCCCGGCCCAGCCGGGCACCGCGCGGCCCCAGGCGTCCGCGAGCAGGCGGGCCGCTTCACCGGACACGCCGCCCGGCAACCCCGCCGCGACGTCGGCGAGCGTGGCCGCGAGGTTCACCTTCCCGACGTCGTCCGAAGCCCGTTTCGCCGCGATCGACGCCGCGCCGATCGCCTCCAAGGCCACCTCGTACCCGCCGGTCATCCCGCTTCCTCCCCGTAGCGTGACGCTGTGTGACCACACTATGACGCGGGAGCCGGACGCGCGGTTCCCTTCACCCGTCCTTGAAAAGACCGTCGGCGACGTAGCGCGAAACGGTGGCGAGACGCCGCCCTTGCAGACGGAGAGCGTCCAGGGCCAGTTCGTCGGGTTCGGCGGATTTGCGCGAGACGAACGAGCCGCCGTACGGATTGCCCGATTCGAGCAGCCGCGGGTCGGTGTAGCCGAGCGGCAGGACGATGGCGCCCCAGTGATAGAAAATGTTGTTCGTCGCCAGCACGGTCGCTTCGAGCCCGCCGTGCGCGGTGGAGGCGGTGGTGAACGACGTCGCGACCTTGTTCACCAGCTTTCCCTTGGCCCACAGGCCGCCGGTGCTGTCCAAAAAGGACTTCAGCTGGGCGGCGGGACCGCCGAACCTGGTCGGGCTCCCGGCCGCGAACCCGTCGGCCCACTCCAGGTCTTCCAGCGTCGCCGTCTCGTGGTGCGGCCCCGCGTCCACCCACGCCTGCCACCGCGGATTGCTCGCCACCGCACCGGGCGGGGCGGTTTCGGGAACCGTGCGGACGCGGACGTCGGCTTCGGCCTCACGGGCGCCGTCGGCCAGCGCCGACGCCAGTTTCGCGGTGTTGCCGGTCGCGCTGTAGTAGACGACGAGGATGCGGGTGCTCACGTCCGCCGACCTTAGGCGAGCGTGGACAACCGTCTCAGGATCCGGACTCAGTACTTCTTCCAGGGGCTGACGGTGTCCGTCGGCCGCGTCGGGTCGTGGAAGCGCGGCTTGTCGAGTTCGTCGCGGCGCAGCGGGACCAGGCCGTCGGTGATCGCCTGCATGATCTTGGCGTGCGCGCGGACTCCGGCGCCCGGCCGCTCCGGCTCGACCTCCGACAGATCCACCGGATCGCCGAAGTGCACCTGGAACCGCGGCCGCCGCAGGGGTGCGCTCAGCCCGGACTTCGCGAGCGGCACCAGGTCGGCGGGGCCGTTGACGGTCTCCGTGCCCCAGTACACGGCTTCGTGCGCGCCCCACTGGCTGATCGGGATCACCGGCACCCCGGCGGCCAGCGCGAGCCGCGCCGCGCCGGTCTTGCCGCGTTCCGGCCACAGGCCGGGATCGTGGCTGATCCGGCCCTCGGGGTAGACGATCAGCGGGTCGCGGGTGGTCCGCAGGGCTTCGGTGGCTTCGGCGAACTGGCCGATGGCCGTCGACGCCTGTTTGCGGTCGACCCGCAGATGGCCGCTGACCCGCAGCGCCGGGCCGATGACCGGCGCGTCGAGGATGCCGCCCGCCAGCATGAACCGCGGGTTGATGCCGATCCGTTTGCAGGCCGCCATCAGCACGAACGCGTCGAACACGCCGATGTGATTGGCCGTCATGAGCAAGGGCTTACGGCGCAGTTCGGCCGAGACACCGCCGGTCACGGTGAGTTTGCCGACGAAGTTGACCAGCCCCCGGTCGATGTTCAGCATCGTGCGCCAGATGGCCGGGGCGCGGCGAGCCGAATTCTCATCCTGATGCAGCGCGAACATGGGGCAGAGCATGTCATGAACCGCTTTTCACCCGGATGGCCGCTCAAGCTGTGACCTGAGACGAATGTTCCGGATGTGCTCCGAGTGGCAGCCGAGGCTGGAGGGCCGGTACGGCTACCGTGGAGGCATGGCTAGCGGGTCGACGACCAGGAAACGGAGTACGGCGCGAAGCGGCGGCAGCAAGGGGCCGGCGCGAAAGCCGCGTACCCCGGCGAAGCCCAGGTCAACGGCTGCGAGGAAGCCCTCTCCACGGCGTCCGGCGCCGCGGAAGAAGTCGTCCGGCACGTTCGCCAAGGGCGTGCGTGGTACTTGGAACCTGCTCGCGAAAGGTCTCGGCACCCTCGCGCGGACGGTCGGCCGCGGCCGCGAACTCGAACCCGAGCACCGTCGCGACGGTCTCGCGCTGGGCCTCATCGCCCTGGCGCTGGTGATCGCGTTCGGCGTCTGGTGGCGGGCCGCGGGCCCGATCGGCGGCTGGGTCGAGGTCGGTGCCCGCTCGCTGCTGGGCGCCGGGGCCGTGACGCTCCCGCTGGTGCTGACCGTGGTCGCCGTCGCGCTGATGCGGTCGGAACCGATGCCGGAGGCCCGGCCGCGGATGGTCATCGGCACCCTGCTGGTGGTCCTGGCAGTACTCGGCCTGTTGCACATCTTCACCGCGCTGCCCGAGACCAACGACGGCCGGATGTACGCCGGCGGGGTGATCGGCGCGTTCTCCGGCGGCCTGCTGACCATGGGCGTCACCACGTGGGTCGCGGTGCCGCTGCTGGTGCTGGCGCTGCTGTTCGGCACGCTCGTGTTCACCGGGACCCCGGTCCGGGAGATCCCGCACCGCCTGCGGAACTGGGGCCTCGACCCCGAAGAGATCGAAGAGGCCGAGGCCGAGCGCAAGGCCATCCACGAGGAACGCGACGCCGTCACCGAAGCCGACCCGAAATCGGTCCGCCTGCGGAAGCCGTCGCGCCGCCGCCAGGCTTCGGCCGACCACGAGGGCGAGCAGCTCGACATCGAGGCGGCGCTGGCCGAAGCGCCGACGCCGCTGCGCCCGCCGAAGCCCGCCCCCAAGCCTGTCGAGGAGAAGAAGCCGAAGAAGGCCGAGGCGCCGCTGGCGGTCACGAGGACCGTCGAAGGCGACTACAAGCTCCCGCCGCCGGATCTGCTGAAGCTCGGCGACGCGCCGAAGTCCCGCAGCAAGGCCAACGACGCCATGATCGAGGCGATCACCGGCGTGCTGGAGCAGTTCAACGTCGACGCGCAGGTCACCGGCTTCACGCGGGGCCCGACGGTCACCCGGTACGAGGTCGAACTCGGCCCCGGCGTGAAGGTCGAGAAGATCACCGCGCTGACCAAGAACATCGCCTACGCGGTGGCGACCGACAACGTCCGGCTGCTGGCGCCGATCCCCGGCAAATCCGCGGTGGGCATCGAGGTGCCGAACTCTGACCGCGAGATGGTGCGCCTCGGCGACGTGTTGCGCGCGCCGTCGACGGTCAAGGACAACCACCCGATGGTCATCGGGCTCGGCAAGGACATCGAGGGCCATTTCGTCACCGCGAACCTGACGAAGATGCCGCACCTGCTGGTGGCGGGGTCCACCGGTTCCGGTAAGTCGAGCTTCGTGAACTCGATGCTGGTGTCGCTGCTCGCGCGGTCGACGCCGGACGAATGCCGGATGATCCTGATCGACCCGAAGATGGTCGAGCTGACCCCGTACGAGGGCATCCCGCACCTGATCACGCCCATCATCACCCAGCCGAAGAAGGCCGCCGCGGCGCTGGCCTGGCTGGTGGAGGAGATGGAGCAGCGCTATCAGGACATGCAGGTCAACAAGGTCCGGCACATCGACGACTACAACAAGAAGGTGCGCTCCGGCGAGATCACCGCGCCACCCGGCAGCGAGCGCGTCTACCAGCCGTACCCGTACATCATGGCGATCGTCGACGAGCTCGCCGACCTGATGATGACCGCTCCGCGCGACGTCGAGGACGCGATCGTCCGGATCACCCAGAAGGCGCGCGCCGCCGGTATCCACCTGGTGCTGGCGACCCAGCGGCCGTCGGTCGACGTCGTGACCGGTCTGATCAAGACGAACGTGCCGTCGCGGCTGGCGTTCGCGACCTCGTCGCTCACCGACTCGCGGGTCATCCTCGACCAGCCGGGCGCGGAGAAGCTCATCGGTATGGGTGACGCGCTGTACCTGCCGATGGGGGCCGGGAAACCGGTCCGCATCCAGGGTGCCTTCGTCGGCGACGAAGAGATCTCCGCGGTGGTGAACTTCGCCAAGGAACAGGCGCAGCCGGACTACCAGGACGGCGTCACCGCGGCGAAGGCCGGCGAGAAGAAGGAGATCGACTCCGACATCGGCGACGACCTCGACGTCCTGCTGCAGGCCGCCGAGCTGATCGTCACCTCGCAGTTCGGCTCGACGTCCATGCTGCAGCGGAAGCTGCGGGTCGGCTTCGCCAAGGCCGGGCGCCTGATGGACCTGCTGGAAAGCCGCGGCGTCGTCGGGCCTTCGGAGGGCTCGAAGGCCCGTGACGTGCTGATCAAGCCGGAGGAACTGGAGTCGGTGCTGTTCATGATCCGCGGTGGCGGGGACGCGAACGGCGGCGACGTCTCAGACGACTGAGGCTTTCGAAGGACCGATGCAACGGACCGGAGCCTCCGCTACGTCCAGGACACGTGCACCCCAAGAAGCTGCTCGTCGTCCTCTGCGCCCTGATCGGCCTCGCTTGCGGAGCCGGTAGCTCCGCTGCGCGCGAACAACCCGCCACGAGCAGGCCCACGGTGGTCCAGCCCGCGCCGGTACAGCGGACCCAGCCTGTTCGAGGCGCCGTCGAGCTGGGGGAGACCGTCGATCTCAAGGCCGGTGAAACGGCCGAGGTCGCGTCGAAGGACGTCAGTATCCGTTTCGCTCGCGTGGTGTCCGATTCCCGCTGCGCCGCGGGAATGGTCTGCGTCTGGGAAGGGGAGGCCGTGATCGAGCTGGCCCTGGCCGAACCGGGACGCGGTGAGCGGACGACGGCGGCCCTCGCCTCCACCGGACGGAGTGGCGGGCAGTCCGTCGAGTTCGCCGCCTGCCGGGTGGACCTGGTCGCCGTGAGTTCGGGGGGCGACCAGGTCACCCTGCGGGTGTCGAAGGCCTAGCGAGTGACCGGATGGACGACACATGTGTCTGGATGGACGACACGCGTGACTGGCCGGACGACACGCGTGATTGGACGGACGACACGCGAAACCGTCACGACTGCCTCACTGGAGCGGGTTGCCCCAGCCGTCGAGGTACGCGACTTCCGACACCGGCACCCGCGCCGCGGGTTTGAAGTCCGGCACGGTCGTGTAGGCGACCGGTAACAGCCCGACCTGCGTGACATCGGCGGGGATGCCGAGGATTTCGGCCGCCTCCGCCTCGTGGGTCAGGTGGTACGTCGTGAGCGTCGAGCCGAGGCCGCGTGACCTCAGCGCCAGCTGGAAATTCCACACCGCCGGGAAGATCCCGCCGTAGAACGCGGCGTCGGCCGCGTTGTCCCCGCTGGGCCTGCCGGTCAGACACGGGATGACGAAGACGGGCACCTGGTCGATCACGTCGATCAGATGCTGCCCCGACGCGAACGCCCGCGCCACCGAGGGCTCGGTGATCGCTTCGCCCAGCGCTGCCGCGTTCGCCTCCAGGTACGCCTTCCCGACCCGCCGGAACAGCTCGGACAACCGGTCCTTCACTCCCTGATCCCGCACCACGAGCCAGCGCCACGCCTGTTGGTTGCCCGGTGTGGGCGCCTGCAGCGCGAGCCGCAGGCACTCTTCGAGCACCCCGGGTTCCACCGGCCGGTCCAGGTCGAGCTTGCGGCGGACCGCTCGCGTCGTGCTGAGCAGGTGGTCGGTGACCGAGGTGTCCATGAGCCGCCTTTCAGAGATGTTCCGCGAGGAAGCGGTCGATCAGCTCGCTGATCGGTTCGAGGTCCTCCTCCAGCGCGAAATGCCCGGTGTCGAAGAGGTGAACCTCCGCCGAGGGAACATCATTCCGGAACGCTTCGGCGCCCGCAGGGACGAAGAACGGGTCGTTGCGGCCCCATACGGCGAGTACGGGCGGCTGGGCTTCGCGCAACCAGGCCTGGAATCGCGGGTACACGGGCGGGTTGTTCCGATAGTCCCAGAGCAGGTCCAGCATCGCCTCCGCCCGGCCGGGCAGGCCGAGGAAGTACTGGTCCAGCAGGTAGTTCGCGGGATCGATGGTCTCCGGATCGCGGGCGCCGCTGTACTGGAACCGGATCTGCTCCGGTTCGAGGATCGCCTCGAACCCCCGCCGCGCCTCGGTTTCGTCGGTCAGGGAGGGGAAGTCCGGCATCGCCGGGCCCAGCCCCTCGACGTAGGCGTTGCCGTTCTGCGTGATGAGCGCCGTCACCTGGGACGGGCGCGACACGGCCAGCCGCAGGCCGGTCGGGGCGCCGAAATCGAAGACGTAGAGCGCGTAGCGGCGCAGTTCCAACGCGTCCACGAACTCGCCCACCACTTCCGCGAGCCGGTCGAAGGTGAACGAGAAGCCCTCCGGGGTGACGGTCTGCCCGAATCCGGGCAGATCCGGCGCGATGAGCCGCCACCGGCCGGCGAGGCGCCGCATCAGCCGCACGAACTGGTGTGACGACGTCGGGAAGCCGTGCAGCAGGAGCAACACGGGTGCTTCGGGGTCGCCTGCTTCGCGATAGAAGACCTCGACGTCGCCGAGCTTGACCGAACGGTGCCGGATGGTCGCCATGAGCACTCCCTAATGGTTAAAACTGCCTTGAACCATTAGTACCTGATAGTGTCAAGGCATGCTCGATCTCGACTCGCTTCCCGGTGACGATCTCGCGGTGAACCTCGCCGACACCGTGATGCTGGCCGTCTCACCGTCGATCGACCTGCTCGACGACGGGCATGCGAAGTTCTGGGCGATTCAAGCTTTGCCCGAAGGTGCCTGGGCGCCTTCGGCCGAGCAGACGAGGCGCCTGCGTTCAGCGGTGCGTGAACTGCTGGAGGCGACAGTGGCCGCACGGGAGCCGGAGGCGTGGGCGGTCGAGCGGATCAACGCGGCCGCTGCCGCCGTCCCGACCAGCCCGCGGCTCACCGCCGAGGGAGCGGAGACGTCCTGGCATGGCGAGGACGGCGGCGAGATCGCGCTGGCCGCCGTGGCGGTCGCGGCGATCGATCTCGTGTCCGGGCCGCGTGCCGCTCAGCTGCGGCGATGCGGCGCGCACGACTGCTCGATGCTGTTCGTGGCGGCCAACAGCAGGCGGGTCTGGTGTACGCCGTCGCTGTGCGGCAACCGGGTCCGGGTGGCCCGGCACGCTGCGAAGGGCTGAAAGCGTCCTTCACCGCATGCGATGCGGTGAAAGCGCCCTTCGCCGCGTCTAACGCGGGGAAAGCGCCCTTCGGCTACAACTCCAGCAGCATCCGGCTGTTGCCCAAGGTGTTGGGCTTCACGTACGGCAGGTCGAGGAACTCCGCGACACCCGGGTCGGCCGAACGCCGCATCTCCTCGTACACCTCCTGGGTCACCGGGGTCCCGTCGATCTCGACGAACCCGTGACCGGCGAAGAAGTGGGTCTCGAAGGTCAGCACGAACAGCCGCTTCAGTCCGATCTCGCGGGCGAAGTCGATCAGCTGCCCCACCAGCGCGTGCCCGATACCGCGACCACGGGAGTCCTTGTCGACGGCGATGGTGCGCAGTTCGGCGATGTCCTCCCACAGCACGTGCAGCGCGCCGCAGCCGAGCACGTCGTCGCCGTCTTCGACCACCCAGAACTCCTGGACGCTCTCGTAGAGGGTGACGAGTTCCTTCTCCAGCAGCACCGTCCCGGCGTCGGAGTCGACCAGCGCCTTGATCTTGCGGACGTCCGCGATCCGCGCCCGGCGGACGGTGGGGCGGCGGTGAAGGAGGGGGTCTGAGGGCACGTCCACCATTAAGCCATCCCCGGCGCCCCGGCCGGTCGAGGGCTCGCCCGAGCGAGCGATCGCCGACCCCGCGAGCAGGCCAGCTACCCTAAGGCACGTGCCTTCTCCCACCACTGATCCTGTCGCCACCCGTCGCGTTTCCTTGTTGACCCTCGGTTGCGCCCGCAACGAGGTCGATTCCGAGGAACTCGCCGGACGGCTGGCGGCGGGCGGCTGGGAGCTCGCCGCCGAGCCCGAGGACTCCGACGTCGTGGTCGTCAACACCTGCGGCTTCGTCGAGTCCGCCAAGAAGGACTCGGTCGACACGCTGCTCGCGGCGTCCGACACCGGCAAGAAGGTCGTCGCCGTCGGCTGCATGGCCGAGCGCTACGGCAACGAGCTGGCCGAGAGCCTGCCCGAGGCCGACGCGGTCCTGGGTTTCGACCACTACGCGGACCTCGCCGAGCGTCTCGACGACGTCGTGGCCGGCCGCAAGGTCGAGTCCCACACCCCGTCCGATCGCCGCAAGCTGCTGCCGATCAGCCCGGTCCAGCGGCCGACGGCCGCCGAGTCGGTCGAGGTGCCGGGGCACGCGCAGCACGGCTGGGGCCCGCGCGTGCTGCGGACGAGGCTCGACACCTCCCCGGTGGCCGCGCTGAAGATCGCCTCCGGTTGTGACCGCCGCTGCTCGTTCTGCGCGATCCCGTCGTTCCGCGGGTCCTTCGTGTCCCGGCAGCCGGACGAGATCGTCGCCGAGGCGATGTGGCTCGCGGAGAACGGTGTCAAGGAGGTCTTCCTCGTCTCGGAGAACTCCACCTCCTACGGCAAGGACTTCGGCCGTGACGGCGCCCGCGCGCTGGAGCTGCTGGTTCCGCGCCTGGCCGCGGTGCCGGGGATCGAACGCGTCCGCGTCTCGTACCTGCAGCCCGCCGAGACCCGTCCCGGCCTGGTCAAGGCCATCGCGACCACTCCGGGCGTCGCCGACTACTTCGACCTCTCCTTCCAGCACTCCAGCGAGACCGTGCTGCGCCGCATGCGCCGCTTCGGGTCCACGGACTCCTTCCTCGCGCTGTGCGACCAGATCCGGGAGCACTCGCCCAACGCCGGCATCCGCACCAACGTCATCGTCGGCTTCCCCGGCGAGACCGAAGAGGACCTCGCCGAGCTGGAGCGCTTCCTGACCGGCGCGCGGCTGGACGCGGTGGGCGTCTTCGGGTACTCGGACGAGGACGGCACCGAGGCCGAGACCTTCGACGGCAAACTCGACGAGTCCGTGGTGGCCGAGCGGGTCGCGCGGATCTCCGCGCTGGTCGAGGAGCTGACGTCGCAGCGTGCCGAGGACCGGATCGGCGACTTCGTCGACGTCCTGATCGAGCAGGCCGAGGACGGCGAGGACCCGATCGGCCGCGCCGCGCACCAGGCCCCCGAGGTCGACGGCGAATGCGTCCTGATCGAGACCGAAGACCTGCCGCCGCTGGCGGTGGGTGACTTCGTGCGCTGCGAGGTCGTCGACTCCGAGGGCGTCGACCTGATCGTGCGGCCCGCGCCGCCCGAGGCCGACCGGTGAATGCCGCCCCGAGCGACGCCGGGGCCGGTGAGGGGACGGGCGGTGAGCACGCCAGGGTCCCCGAGGCCACCCCGGTCCCGACACTGAACCTGGCGAACCTGCTCACGATGTCGCGGCTGGTGCTGGTGCCGCTGTTCGTGCTGGCGCTGTTCACCGGCGACGGGGCGGACACCTTCTGGCGCGCGATCGCCACCGCGCTGTTCGCGATCGCGTCGTTCACCGACCAGGTCGACGGCTGGGTCGCGCGCAAATACGGGCTGATCACCGACTTCGGCAAGATCGCCGACCCGATCGCGGACAAGGCACTGATCGGCGCCGCGCTGATCGGGCTGAGCGTGCTCGGCGAGCTGGGCTGGTGGGTCACCATCGTCATCGCGATCCGCGAGATCGGCGTGACGCTGCTGCGGTTCTGGGTGATCCGGCACGGTGTCATCCCGGCCAGCCGGGGCGGCAAGGCCAAGACGCTCGCGCAGATCGCCGCCATCACCGCGTATCTGCTGCCCCTGCCCGCGTCCGCCGAGCCGGTGCGCTGGGTGCTGATGGGGCTCGCGCTCGTGCTGACCGTCGTGACCGGGCTCGACTACGTCGTTCGCGCGGTCCGGCTGCGCGCCGCCGGAAGGCGGGCCGCGGGCTTATGACAGGCACAGCCGCGCGCAGCGCGTCCGCTGAGGGTGGCGGCGGGGGCATGGATGGAACCTGAGACCTTGATCACTCACCTGATCGAGCGTGGGGAAACGGTGGCGACGGCCGAGTCGCTGACCGCCGGACTGGTCTGCGCGACGTTGACCGAGGTCCCGGGATCGAGTGCCGCCGTCCGGGGTGGACTGGTGGTCTACGCCACCGACCTCAAGGCGAAGCTGGCCGGGGTCGACGGAGGCCTCCTCGCCGCGCATGGTGCCGTGCATCCCGAGGTCGCGGCGCAGTTGGCCACCGGCGCGAAGAACCGGTGCGGCGCCACCTGGGGGCTCGGCCTGACCGGTGTCGCGGGCCCGGACGGGCAGGACGGCGTCGAGCCGGGCACCGTCCACGTCGGCCTCGCGGGGCCAGGGGTCCTCACCGTCCGCACACTGGACTTGCCCGGTGATCGAGCCTCGGTCAGGGCCGGTGCGGTCTCGGGCGCGTTCGCCCTGCTGGGGGAACATCTCGCATGATCGCCGCGTTCGCCCTTGGCGTATTGCCGTGTCAACACCTGCGCCCAGGGCACCGCTCTGGGTAACGTAGGGGGTAGTCAGTCCTGGAAGGGAGGCGCGTGATGACCGTGCTGTTGCGCGAGGCGATCGGCGACCGGCTCCGACACGCCCGCACGAACCAGCGTCGAACGCTGCGGGACATCTCCCGCGCCGCCAGGGTGAGCCTCGGTTACCTGTCCGAGGTCGAGCGCGGGCAGAAGGAGGCGTCCAGCGAGCTGCTGGCGTCCATTTGCGAGGCCCTGGACCTTCCGCTGGGCGAGCTCCTGCACAAGGTCGCGGCGGACGTCTCGGCGATGGACAACGTCGAGGTCGCCCCGGTGGACGAGAAGGTCGAAGCGGGCAAGCGGCGCGCTCCGGAGCGGGAAGGCGCCGAAGCGGGCCTCGAAGGTGGCCGCCTGGTGTCCGAGCTGATCGGCAACGACCTGGCCGACCTGCGGATCTCGCCGCCGCGGATGAGCCCCGCACTGCGGACGACGATCTCCGCACCGAAGATGGTCGCCGCCTAGCGACGCTGTGAACGGCAGAAGGCCCCAGGCAGTCCGCCTGGGGCTTTTGCCGTCAGTTGTCGAACGTGCCCGCCTGGTAGGAGCCGCCCTTGGTGCGCGTGATGACGAGCAGCCGGTTGGCGGCGTTGATCATCGCGACCAGGTAGATCAGCGCGGCGATCTGGTCGTCGTCGTAGTGTTTCCGCACCAGGTCCCAGGTCTCGTCGGAGACACCCTGATGCGCGTCGGCGAGCCTGCTGCCTTCCTCGGCGAGGGCCAGCGCGGCCTGCTCGGCCTCGGTGAACACCGTGGACTCGCGCCAGGCGGCGACCAGGTTGACGCGGACGGCGGGTTCGCCGGCGGCAGCCAGGTCCTTGGCGTGGGCGTCCACGCAGAATCCGCAGCCGTTGAGCTGGCTGGCCCGCAGGGACACCAGCTCCTGAGTGACCTTCGGCAGGGCCGATCCCTTGATGGCCACACTGACATTGGCGAAACGCTTGCCGAGCTTGGCGCCGAGCTCGTTGCCGTTCAGATCGAAACGGGAATCCATGATCTCGTCCTCTTTCGTGGTCGTGTGCTGAACCGGACGACCACCAGATGCCGGTGACCCTGGCTCGCTGACAGCACCGGAACGTGACGTGCGCCACGGCCTCGACGTGTCAGAAATCGAAGGGTCGCGGCGTCTGGTGGGGACACCGTCGCCGAGAACAGGAGCCGTCCATGTCCGACACCGCCACTGAGGCGTTCGTCGCCCACCGGAATCTGCTGTTCACGGTCGCCTACGAGATGCTCGGCTCGGCCGCCGACGCCGAAGACGTCCTGCAGGAGACGTGGCTGCGCTGGTCCGGGGTCGACCTCGGCACCGTGGAGAACCCGCGGGCGTACCTGGTCCGCATCGCCACCCGGCAGGCGCTCGGGAGGCTGCGCACGCTCGGCCGCCGCAAGGAGTCCTACGTCGGCCCGTGGCTGCCCGAACCCCTGTTGACCAGCCCTGACGTGGCCGACGACGTCGAACTGGCCGACAGCGTCTCGATGGCCATGCTGCTGGTGCTCGAGACCCTCACGCCGACCGAACGCGCGGTGTTCGTGCTGCGGGAGGTGTTCGACGTCGCCTACGGCGAGATCGCCGAAGCCGTCGGCAAGACCCCGGCCGCGGTCCATCAGATCGCCCACCGGGCGCGGGCGCACGTCGCCGCGCGGAGGCCGCGTGGTGCCGCGTCGCCCGGCGAGACCAAGGACGTGCTCGACGCGTTCCATCGCGCGGTCCGGACGGGTGACCTGCAAGGACTGCTCGACGTCCTCGCTCCGGACGTCGTCTTCCTCGGCGACGGCGGCGGAGTCGTGCAAGCCGTGCTGGAGCCCGTGGTCGGTGCCGCGCTGGTCGCGCCGCTGCTGGCGGCGAGCCGTCCGGTCCGCGACGACAGGGCGACGATGCGGACCGCTCAGGTCAACGGCCATCCCGCGCTGATCCTCCGGCTCGGCGACGAGGTCGACACCGTCGTCGCGCTGCGAGTGGAGAACGGGCTCATCACCGGGCTCTACGCCGTGCGCAATCCCGAGAAGCTGTCACGCATGGACGAGGAGACCGCACTGCGCCGCTGACGGAGGGTCAACCCGAAACGTCGTGGACATCACAGTCAGGGGGATCCCTGAATTCCGTCGGGGTCGCCTGGAACGCGGGACGCCGACCTGACACGATGGAACTCAACGCCGGGGTCGGGACGTTGCAACATCACAGAGGGGACGCCCCACCTCGAGGTAACAGCCCGTGGGATGCGAGAAGGCAGGCGGAGGAGATGGCCAACCCGTTCGTGAAGTTCTGGAAGTACATGATGGCGGCGTTCTCGTCGAAGATCGACGAGCACGCCGACCCGAAGGTACAGATCCAGCAGGCCATCGAGGAGGCGCAGCGCAACCACCAGGCGCTGACCCAGCAGGCCGCCTCGGTGATCGGTAACCAGCGTCAGCTGGAGATGAAGCTGAACCGCCAGCTCGGCGACGTGGAGAAGCTGCAGGCTTCGACCCGCCAGGCGCTGGTGCTCGCCGACGAGGCGCGTGCCAAGGGCGACGAGCAGAAGGCGACCGAGTTCGAGAACGCGGCGGAGAGCTTCGCCGCGCAGCTCGTCACCGCCGAGCAGAGCATCGAGGACCTCAAGACCCTGCACGACCAGTCGCTTCAGGCTGCGGAGCAGGCGAAGAAGGCCGTCGAGCGCAACGCGACCATGCTGCAGCAGAAGCTGGCCGAGCGCACCAAGCTGCTCTCGCAGCTGGAGCAGGCGAAGATGCAGGAGCAGGTCTCCGCTTCGCTGAACCAGATGAGCCAGCTGGCCGCGCCGGGCAACACCCCGTCACTGGAAGACGTTCGCGACAAGATCGAGAAGCGCTACACCACCGCGCTGGGCTCGGCCGAACTCGCACAGAACTCCGTCCAGGGCCGGATGATGGAGGTCCAGGCCTCCACGACGCAGCTCGCGGGGCACTCGCGGCTGGAGCAGATCCGCGCGTCCATGAAGGGCGACTCCGTCGCTCAGGTGACCGACGGCAAGACCGCCGCCGCACCGGCGAAGGCGGCGAGCTCCGCGGACATCCAGCGTGAGATCCAGGCACGGGTTCAGGCCGAACAGGGCAAGAACCCCGCCTGACACACCACCTAGAGCCGGTCCCGCACCCACGCGGGTGCGGGACCGGTCTCACCCGAAGACAGGGGAGAGGGCAATGGGCCAGGGCAGGCGCAAGGACTTCGGGGAGTTCACCGCCAAGCTTGAGAAGCACATCGAAAAGCTGCCCGACTACGCCCAGCGCGCGCAGGAGAAGCTGCAGCGCTACATCCCGCCCTCCGAGCAGCAGGGATCTTCGCGGCCCGCTCGGCCGGCGCCGCCCAAGCCGCGCCCGCAGATGCCGCCGATGCCGGCCATGCCGAAGATCTCTCAGCAGCTGACGTCGATGGCCGCGGGCCAGATCCCGGTCGTCGCCGACGCGAAGGCCAAATGGGCGCGCTGGAACGAACCCGCCGCCAAACTGGAGCGACGCAAGCGCCGGACGTCTCGCGCGCTGACGTTCTGGATCCTCCTCACCTTCCTTTGCGGACTGTTCGCCGTCGTCGCGGGCACCGGCCTGTTGAAGGACGGCCAGGCCGACGTCCTCCAGGCCATCGCGGGCGGCGCGTTCGCCATCATCTTCGGCACCTTCGGGGTCAAGTCGGGGCTGCGGCTGCGGACGCTGAACCGCACCGTGCTGCCCGCCGCGCCCGCCGCTCCGCCGCCGCTGCCTCCGGCACGGTCCGTCGCGCGGGAGCCGATGGAGCGTCTCGCCGAGAGCGAGGCTTCGCTGGCGGAGCTGCTTCGCCAGCTTTCGCAGCCGACGTCACTCGGCACCATGCCGGTCTCGGAGATCGCCGTCGCGGACGCGCGCACCACCGCCGCCGAGGCGGCGCAGGCCCTGCGTGGGCTGGCGGGCCGGATCCAGGCCATCGAACGTGGACGCGACGCCGCGCCCGAGCGGGAACGCGGCGCCCTCGACGCCGCCGTCAAACAGCTGCGCGAGCAGCTCGACGACGGTCTCGACGGCTACGGCGGTCTCGTCGCGGCCGCCGGGCACACCGTCGCCGCGAGTTCGGACGGCATGACGTCCTCCAAGGAGCAACTGTCCGACGCGACCGACAAGCTCGCCGGACTGGCCATGGCGCTGCGCGAGCTGTCCTGACGCGAGATACGCCTCGGATCACGCGAGTTACGGAAACGGGTAGGCTCTGAGCAGGCGCTTTCCTGGACCATCGTCTCATTCGTCGTCGCTAATACTCCATTGCGTAACGACATCCTCACTGTGTGATACCGAAACGCTCGCGTGACCCGAATCCGCTGGTGACGGCGACCCGCGATGCTTAACGTTTCTCCTATGCACGCAGTGCTCTTCCCAGCTCGGGCCTGAACCCAGCCCGCGTGAGCGGGCGTCCCAGGGTGGCGGACCGGACACAGTGGATCTCGCGCAGTGGTCTTTCTCGTCCCCACCGAGGAAAGGACGCCCAGTGACGACGCTCCCCCCGGAACCAGAACCTGTCCCCGCTCCTCCTCCCAGTTCCTATCAGCGCGTCATAGCCGCCTACGACCGGATCGCCGAGGTCGACCGGCCCGACGTCTGGATCACCCTCCGCCCGGTGGAAGACGCCCTCGTGGACGCGAAGGCGGTGGACGAACGTCTTCGCGCGGGCGCGGACCTGCCGCTCGCGGGGACGCTGGTGGCGGTCGCCGACGTCATCGACGTCGCCGGCCTTCCGACGGCGGGGGAGGACGTCTGCTGTGCCGGCGCCACCGCCGTGTCCCGGCTGACCGCGGCCGGCGCGGTCGTGATCGGCAAGACCAACTGCGACCGGTTCGGCGGCGACCTCGAACACACCCATAGCCCGTACGGCGCCGTGAGCGCCGCGCTGAACACCGAGCGGGTCTCCGGGAGCGCGAGCAGCGGCGCGGCCGTCGCCGTCGCGCTCGGCCTCGTGGACCTGGCGGTCGGCACGGACACGGCCGGAGCGGGCCGGATTCCCGCTTCCCTCAACGGGATCGTCGGAGTGAAGCCGACGCTGGGCCTCGTCCCGAAGACCGGCGCCGCGCCGTGCGCCGGGATCGCCCTGTTCGCCCGCAGCCTCACCCTGGGGCAGCGCGCACTGGGACTGATGACCGGTCCGGACGGGATCGACCCGCTCGCCCGCGACTGGCCCCCGGACGTCCGGCTGGCCGCGGGTGACCGGCCGAGGGTGGCGATCCCGGGCTCCGACACGCTGACCGGTCTTTCACTGCAATCCCGGTCCGCCTTCCTCGGCGCGGTTTCGGCGCTGCGGGCGTCCGGTGCCCGGGTGGAGACGGTGGAGGTGTCGGCACTGCTGACGGTGGGCGGGTTGATCCACGACGACGGCTTCACCGCCGACAGGCAGCGCGTCGCCGAGGCCGGGATGCTCGCGCTCCGGATGCTGTCGGAGTACGACGCCCTCGTGCTCCCGACGGTCGCGGATCATCCCTCGGTCGCCGAGGCGTTGTCCGATCCGGACGGTGTCGCGAAACGGCTGGAGCGGTTCACGGCGTTCGTCAACCTGCTCGACCTCGCCGCGGTCACGGTGCCGTCGTCGCCATCGGATCTGGGGCCGTACGGGGTTTCCGTGGTGGTGCGGCCGTTCGACGACCAGGTCGCCATCGACCTCGCCGCCGTGCTCACCGACGAACAGGCTGATTTCCCTTATCCCGCACCGGGTGCGGATCTCGTCGTGTTCGGCGCGCAGCTGCGCGGGCAGCCGTTGAACGGAAGCCTGGTCGCCGCCGGGGCCCGGTTCACCGGCCTGGTCCGGACCGGCGAGGGCTACCGGATGCTGTTGCTGCCCACCGATCCGCCCCAGCCGGGGGTGGTGCCGGTGAGCGCCACGGGCGAGCACACGATGCTTTCGGGTGAACGCTGGAGGCTCTCGCCCGCCGCGCTCGGTGCCTTCGCGGCCACCCTGCCCGCCCCGTTCGTCCTGGGCCGGATCCGGCTGGAGAACGGGGAAACGCCGCTGGCGGTCCTGTGCGACCAGGCCGCCGCGGCGACGGCGACGGAGCTGACGAGATACCAGTGCTGGCGTGCCTACCTGAGGTTCGTCAGTACGGCCGGGCCGCGAGACCTCGGGCGACCCGCTTGACCAGGCCGGGACCGTGCAGGGCGAAACCGGTGTAGAGCTGGATCAGGCCGGCGCCGGCGTCGAGCATCCGGGCGGCGGCACCGGCGTCGAAGATCCCGCCGACGCCGATGATCGGCAGCTTGCCGCCGGTCTCGTCGTGCACGAACCGCACCACCTCGACCGAGCGCGCGGTGAGCGGGCGGCCGGACAAGCCGCCCGCCTGCTCGCCGACGGCGGCCTCCGGCGGGGCGATCCCTTCGCGCGACAGCGTCGTGTTGGTCGCGATCAGCCCGGCGACACCGTGTTCGAGGCAGACCTCCAGCAGTTCCGCGAGTGCTTCGTCGGTGAGGTCGGGGGCGACCTTCACCAGCACCGGAGTCGGCTTCGCGTCGCCGGCGAGTTCGGCCGAGGTCTTCCGCAGCTCGGCGAGCAGCTCGGCCAGCGCGGACTTGTCCTGCAGGGCCCGCAGCCCCGGCGTGTTCGGGGAACTGACGTTGATCGCGAAGTAGTCGGCGTACGGGTACAGGGCCCGCAGTGAGAACCGGTAGTCCTCGACGGCCTCGTCGAGCGGGGTCACCTTGGATTTGCCGATGCTGACGCCGAGCGGCACGGGAGGTTTCCCGGTCGCGGCGAGGCGGGCGGCGAGCGCCTCCGCGCCTTCGTTGTTGAAGCCCATCCGGTTGATCACCGCGTCGGTCTCGGCGAGGGTGAACAGCCGCGGTTTGTCGTTGCCCGGCTGCGGATGCCGGGTGACCGTGCCGACCTCGACGAAACCGAAGCCGAGCGCGGGCCAGGCGTGCAGGGCGCGGCCGTTCTTGTCCATCCCGGCGGCGAGGCCGACCCGGTTCGGGAAGCGGAGCCCGAGGAAGGTGACCGGATCGTCCGTCCGGTAGACGCGGCCGAGCGCGGCGAGGGCGGGAGAGACGCGGCTCAGCCTGGCGAGCGTGCCGATGGTGCGTTCGTGCACGGTTTCGGGGTCGCTGCCGGAGACCCGGTAGAGAGCGGGGCGGACGATCTTGTCGAAGAGCACGGCCCCATCATGCCTGGTGGCCGACGTGCCGAATGATCCCGCTTGCCTTAAGCCCGTGGCGACGTCCTCCGGGCCGAGACGGACGTGTCACGGGTGCCTGAAGGCGGATCACGCGTGCTGGGAAGCGGAACTCACGTGCTTGGAGGCGTACCACGACGGAGGCCGCGAGTTCCGGCTTCGATCACGTGCGGCTCGCCTTCCACTCGTCTTCGAGCATCGCGAAGACGAGTTCGTCACACCACTCGCCCTTCACGATCTCGTTCTGCCGCAGATGGGCTTCCTTCTTCATGCCGAGGCGTTCCATCAGCGCGGCGGAGGAGGTGTTGCGCCCGTCGCAGCGGCCGATGATCCGGTGCAGGCCGAGGTCCTCGAACCCGAGCCGCAGCACCTCGACGGCCGCCTCGGCGGCGAGCCCCTTCCCGTGGTGGTCGGGATGGAAGACGAACCCGATCTCGCCCTGGCGACGCTCACTGCTGAGGTATTCGAGGTTCAGGTCGCCGATGAGCTGCCCGGTCTCGGTCAGTTCCGCGGCCACCGCGAGGAACTGGCCTTCCTTCGACAAGGTGCTGCTGTGCACCCGTTTGGCGAGCGCGGCGGCGGATTCGGCCCGGCTGCGCGGCCCCCAGTAGAGGTAGCGGGCGACGTCGGCGCGGGACTGGAAGGAGTTGAGTTCGTCGAGATCCGCCGGCGTGAAGGCGCGGAGGGTCAGCCGCTGGGTGATGATCGGGAAATCGGGCCTCAGCATGGCGTCAGGCTATCGGAGTCGGCGAGGTTCTTGGGGCGGAATCGCGGTGGACGGCACACCTCGGAAATAGGGGTACCCCCGAGGCGGCTCCCGGACGCCGGAATCGGCGGCCGGGCCCGAGCCGGACCGGTGCTCGGGAACCTCGGGGGCCCGGTGACTGCCTGGTATTCGCTATCAGGCATCACGCGAAGCAGAGACGACGAGCCGAAGGTGGCTCCAACTTGCGTTGTATCGCTGCTCTGAAGTCCTACGCGTGGGGTCCGCTAGCGGACAGCCACCTCACGAGTCCTGTTGGAATACAACTTTGGACCACCTCCTCTCTCGTGTACCGCCACGCTATGCGAGGAGTTCGGGGTCCGGCAACAAGATTTCTTCGATCTCCGTCCTCAGGACGGTCTTGTCCGCCGACGGCAGAAAAGAGGCGTCCACGGCATTCTTCGCGAACAGGGCGATTTCGGCCGCCGTCAGGCTCAGGGTCTCGGCCACCGCCACGTACTCGCCGTCGAGGGTCGCGCCGAACATCGGCGGGTCGTCGGTGTTGAGCGTCACCAGCACGCCGTGATCCAGCAGCCGTCGCACGGGATGCGCCGCGATCGAAGCGCACTGCCCGGTCCGCACGTTCGACGTGGGGCAGACCTCCAGCGGGATCCGCTGCACGGCAAGGTATTCCAGGAGCGCCGGATCGGTGTGCGCGCCGATGCCGTGCCCGATCCGCTCGGCGCCGAGATCGTGCACCGCCGACCAGACGGTGGCGGGGCCGGTGGTCTCACCCGCGTGCGGGACGCTGTGCAACCCCGCCTCCCTGGCCGCGGTGAAGAAGGGGGCGAACTGCGCGCGGCCGACGCCGACCTCGGGGCCGCCGAGCCCGAAGGACACCAGGCCTTCGGGGCGTTCGCGGAGCGCGAACACCACCGTCTCCCGGCCGGCGACGACCCCTTTCTCGCCGGGAATGTCGAAGCACCAGGCCAGTTCCACTCCGTGGTCCGCCCGTGCCGCCGCCCGCCCGGTCGCGAGACCGGTGAGGAGATCGTCGGTCGACATCCCGTCGAGGACATGGTTGTACGGCGTCACGGTCACTTCCGCGTAGCGCGCGTTCTGCGCGGCCAGATCCGCCGCCAGTCCGGTGACGAGGGTGTGGATGTCGCGGGCGTCGCGCACCAGCGACGTCACCGCGAGGTAGTTGCGGAGGAAATGCGGGAAATCGCGAAAGGTGAAGAACCCGGCGAGCGCCGCCGGTTCCGTCGGCACACCTGCGGACGGGCGGCGGCGGGCCAGTTCCAGCACCGTGGGCAGGCTCGCCGAACCGACGAGGTGGACGTGGAGTTCGACCTTGGGCAGGGCGTGCACGAACGCGCGCAGCGCCGTGCCCGTGAGGATTCCGGGCATGACAAAGCTCCCTGAGAGAGAAGACAAAGGTGACGTGCGGAGGGAACGGGCGGCTCAGGGAGCGAGGTCGCCGCGTTCGGTGTCGGCCCCGTAGAGCGGGAGCTTGAACAGCGTCACGACGCCAGCTTAGCCGTTCGGGGCGGGCCCGGACTGGCATTTCGGGCAGAACCACGTCGGCCTCGCCTGGTGTCCGGCACCCTGGGGAGCGACCTTGAGCCGTCCGCCACAGCGGAAACAGCCCTGTTTGGTCCGTTCGTAGACCCAGTGTTCACGGCCGCGGCGCAGATCACCGGTGGTGGTCTGCGAGGTGTGCCAGGCGTTGGTCTTCAGCAGTTTGCGGCCGAGCGCGACGACCTTCGCCGGGTCCACTTCGGACACCGGTGTCCATGGTGTGACGCCGAGCAGGAAGCACATCTCGACCTTGTACATGTTCCCGATGCCCGCCATGATCCGCTGATCCAGCAGGGCGTCGCCCAGTTCGCGATCCGGGTCCGCGGCCAGCGCCGCCGCCGCGCGTTCCGCGGTTTCGTCCGTCCATTGTGGATCGAGCAGATCGGGGCCGAGGTGTCCGACCAGGCGGTGTTCTTCGTCCGTGGGCACGAGTTCCAGGTCGTGCACGCGGAAGCCGATCGCCTGCAGATCTTCGGTGGCCAGGATGACCCGCGCCTGATGCGCCGGATGCCGCCAGCGCGCGCCCGCCCGGTAGACGTCCCACTTGCCGTCCATGCGCAGATGGCTGTGGAGGGTGAGATCGCCGGAGAGACGGGTCAGCAGGTGCTTGCCGACCGTGCCGACGCCGAGCACGTCACGTCCGGCGAGATCCGTCGTGGCCAGCTGAGGGACCCTGAACTCGCCTCGCAGCAGGGTCTTCCCGGCCAGTGCCTTGTCGAGGACCTTGCCGGCGAGGAAGACGGTGTCGCCTTCGGGCATCGGACGTCAGCCCGTGCCGGTGTCGCTCAGCTTGGCGGGTGCTTCGGGCTCTTCTTCGCCACGGACGCGATGCCGTCCGGCCCGGCTCGAACGCAGGACCTTCGCCAGCACCATGTTGAAGGTGAGCGCGATCTCCTGCGCGCCGGGGGAGTGCCACTCGTGGATCGGGCTGCACGCGCCCTGTGCCTGCTGCACCGCGAGCCGGTCCGGGATGGCCGTCGGCATCACCAGCGGGCCGAAGTTCTCCCGCAGCTCGGCCACGCGGAACTGATGCTCGTAGGAGCGCACGCGGAGCTTGTTGACCACGACGCCGATCGGCCGCAGCCCCGGGTTCTGCTCTTCGCGGATCTTCTCGATCGCGTCGAGCGCGCGGCGCGCACCGGAGACGGCGTACATCGTGGGCTCGGTGACGATCAGGGCACTGTCCGCGGCCACCAGCGCGGAGCGGGTCAGCCTGCCGAGCGACGGCGGGCAGTCGAGGATCACCAGTTCGTAGGGTTCTTCGCGCAGCGGATTCGTGTGCAGCTCGTCGAGCGCGCGGGAGAGGTTCTCCAAACGGCGGTTGTCGGCGTCCGGTTCGTTGAGCATCTCCAGCTCTTCGGCGCCGACGAGGACGTCGATCTGGTCGCTCCACACGCTGGGCGCGATCGCGCGTTCGAGCACCGAGCGCACCGGCGTCTCCAGGACGTCGGCCAGCGTGCGATCGGTGAAGGGCGGGTCCAGCGAGGTGGTGGCGTTGCCTTGCGGGTCGAGGTCGGCCACGAGAGTCCGGGCGCCCCTACGCAGCGCGGCGGACGCGACACCGAGGGCGACCGTCGTTTTACCGACGCCACCCTTCAGGCTGAGAACAGCGACCGTGTGCACTCGATACAGCCTACGGGCAGTCGGCGGGGTGGCTCCTTGGCAAGGTGTCGAACACCGCATCGGACTACACCCGGCGGCGCCCGGAAGGCGGGCATTACCCTGTGCGTTTATGAAGACGGACACCGTGGCCACGCGGGGATCGGGGGCGGTTCGCCGGGTTCTCGAAGCAGAACTCCGGTCCGCACGGGCGCGAGGCGCACAACAGCCGCACGTCGTCGACGTCGGCGGCGGCAGCGGCGGCTGGGCGGTGCCGCTGGCCTCGGCGGGTTGCCTGGTGACCGTGGTCGAACCGAACCCCAACGCGCTGGCGACCCTGCGCCGCCGCGCCGAGGAAGAGGGCGTCTCCGGCAGCATCACGGTGATCGCCGACGACTCCGACGCGCTCGGCGCCCACGTCGCGGCGGGCTCGGCCGACCTAGTGCTCGCGCACGGGCTGCTCGAAGTCGTCGACGACCCGGCGCTCGTGCTCACCGCGCTGGCCGCCGCCGTCAAACCCGGCGGAGCGGTCTCGGTGCTGGTGGCGAACCGGCACGCGGCGATCCTGCAGCGCGCGCTGGCCGGGCGGCTCGGCGAGGCGCGGGAACTCCTCGCGGCCGAGAGCGGCGTCCTCGGCGGCGGCCGCGAGACCGTGCTGCGGCGCTTCGACGCGGAGGGCCTTCGCGCCCAGCTGATCGCGGTCGGGCTCGAGGTGACGTCACTGCAGGGCGACGGTGTCGTGGCGGACTTCGTGCCCGGTGGGGTGCGGGAAGAGGACCTGGCCGAGTTCGAGCTGGCGGCGGCGTCGGTTCCGCCGCTGCGGGACATCTCCAGCAGGCTGCACGTCCTGGCCCACCGCCCCTGACCCTCGTGAGTGGTAAGGACGGTTAGAACCGTCCTTACCACTCACGAGACTGTCGGTGGTCCGGGCTAGCGTCTGCCCGTGGGACGAAACGCTGAACTGCCCGGCGGGATGGCCCGCTACCGCGTGACGACCGGGGCCACCACCTGGCCGGACGACACCGGCTGCGGCCTGCTGCACGTCGACATGGACGCCTTCTTCGTGTCCTGCGAGCTGCGCACCCGCCCGGAGCTCGCGGGCAAGCCGGTGGTCGTGTCCGGTGGCGGGCCGAGGTCGGTCGTCGCGGCGGCGAGCTACGCGGCGCGCGAGTTCGGCGTCCGGTCGGCCATGCCGTTCTCGACCGCCAAGCGGCTCTGCCCCCAGCTGATCTGCATCACGCCGACGCCGGGGCTCTACGGCGAGGTGTCCAAGGGCGTCATGGGGGTCTTTCGCGAGCTGACGCCACTGGTGGAGCCGTTGAGCCTGGACGAGGCGTTCCTGGACGTCAGCGGGGCGCTCAAGCGGCTGGACTCCTCGCCCGCCCGGCTCGGTGCCTGGATCCGGGAGCGGGTGGCCGCCGACTTCGGGATCAGCTGCTCGGTCGGCGTCGCGAAGGTCAAGTTCGTCGCCAAGCTGGCGTCCGGGATGGCGAAACCGGACGGCATGGTCGTCGTGCCCGCGGCCGAGACGCTCGCGTTCCTGCGTCCGTTGCCCGTGTCGGCGCTGTGGGGTGTCGGCAAGCGCACCGAGGAGCAACTGCGGCAGCAGGGCCTCGACACCGTCGCCGACGTCGCGGCCGCTCCGCTGTCCAGGCTGAGGCGGTCGCTCGGGCGGGCGCTGGGGGAGCATCTGTACGCGCTCGCGAACGGGCACGACGAGCGCAAGGTGGTCCCGGAGTCGCCGGACAAGTCGATCGGTGCCGAAGTGACCTTCGACGTGGATCTCCACGACCGCTCGGCGCTCGGGCTGGAGCTGCTCCGGCTGTCGGAACGCGTCGCCGCCACCTTGCGCCGCCGCGGGCTGCGCGGGCGGACGGTGTCGATCAAGGTGCGGTTCGCGGACTTCAAGACGATCACCCGCGCCAGGACAACCGCCGTCGGAGTGGATGTGGCCCGCGACATCCACCGCACCGCCGTCGAACTCCTCACCGAGCACGCGCCGACGGGCGCAGTCCGCCTGATCGGGGTAAGAGTCGAGGGTTTGGACACGGAGAGTGATGGAGAGCAGCTCCTTTTCGCAACACCCGAACCCCGTTGGCGGGATGCGGAAGTCGCCGCCGACGTCGCGAGGTCGAAGTTCGGCGCCGCCGCGGTGCGGCCCGCGTCACTGTTGACCCCTCGTGACCAGTGACATCACCTGCTCGACCGTCTTCGAGAGAGCCGAGCCGGGTGGTTTCGCCCAATTCGATCCCTTCTGGATACGGGATCGGGTAGTCGGACGAGCGCGGGGCTCGTATCCTGGACAGAGACACCCCGCCTGGGGTTGTCTGTTGGGTCCATGACGTTGCGCGGCCCGGCGCCCGCGACAGCTGTGCCGGAGGAGGAAAGATGCCACTCTCCGAGCATGAGCAGCGGCTGCTCGATCAGATCGAGCGCGAGCTCTATGCCGAGGACCCCAAGTTCGCATCCACGGTGCGAGGCACCCGGTTGCGCCGCCCCGCCCGCCGACGGCGTTTGCAGGGCATCGCCCTGTTCGTAGTGGGCGTCGCACTGTTGGTGCTCGGCGTGGTGGTCAACATCCGGGTCGCCCAGATCCCCGTGATCAGCGTGCTCGGGTTCCTCGTGATGTTCTTCGGAGTCATGATGGCCGTCACATCGATTCGGCAAGGAGCCGAACCGGAAGGCGGCAAGGACAGCGGTGGCCCGGGGGCCGGCGGAGGTGGCGGCAAGGCGTCCCCGCGCCGAAGCTCGTTCACCCAGCGCATGGAAGAGCGCTTCCGCCAGCGCTTCGAGGAGCAGTAGCTCCCACACACGCGAACATGCCGGCAGGGCCTTGCCCTGCCGGCATGTTCGCGTTGTCGTGCCTCGGTGCGTTCGCCCTGCCGGAAGTGCGACGGCGCCGGTACGGAGTGGGTCTGGGTGGTCGTGAGTGTTAAGTGTCGTTAGAACGACACTTAACACTCACGACCACCTGGCCTCACTCCGTACCGGTGTTTCTCGCTCGCCCAAGGCCCGCTGGGTGCCGGGTTGGCCGAGGGGCCGCGAAAGCTACTTTCGCGACACCATCTCCAGGCCAGAGCTGTCCGTGAAGCCCTTCGCACACAGGTGCTACTTGCCTCGCCGCAGGGAGCGCGGGAACAGGCGGCCCTTCCACGACATCGGCGCGTTCCGCTTCAGGCTCTTGCGAACCTCGTCGAAGGCCGGGCCCAGCGTCTGGTCGTCCGCGGGCTGATCCGAGTACCAGGACCGTTCCACGACACCGATGACCGTCCGCAGGCCGGTGCGGCCCTCCTCGTCCAGCCGGTGCTTCTCGACGACCTTCCGGCCCGCCACGCGCACCGTGTCGCCGTCAGAGAGCGGCAGGCCGCGGTCCGCGCATTCGTCCATCAGTTCGCGCCACGCCGCGTCGGCCGCGGCGGGGGAGCGGGACGCGATCTTCTGCAGCCGCAGCCGTCGCTTGATCTCCCGGATCGTCGTCGGCGTGCCGAGCCCGCCCAGGACGATCACGAGCGCCAGCGCGAACCACCACGACACCCACGCCGCCAGGAACGCCAACGCCGCCACCCACAGCCCGATCACGATCAGCGGCAGCCAGTTCGCCACGTTCTGGTTGTCCAGGAACAGGTGTTCCGATGCGGGCGATTCCGGGGACGAGGACGACCGCATCAGCGCCCGGTACCGCAAGCGCGACCGCACGATCATCACCACGGTCAGCGCGGCGGCCAGCCCACCGAGGATCCCTGCGAGGATCGCGGGCCACAGTGGCTCTTCCTCCTGCTGGCCCGTGCCGCCGTCCGCGCCGAGGTCGGCGCCGGGCTCGCGGGGAGTGCCGGTGGCGGGGGCGCTCGACGCGGGTGCGCTCGGCACTTCCTGGGTGTCGTTGGTCGTCGAGCTGCTGGTGTCGTTCTGCAGGTACGGCGGAACGACCGCGCGGCCGTCGAGCAGCGGGGTCGGGTCGAAGCTGACCCAGCCCTTCGTCTGGAAGTAGACCTCGACCCACGCGTGCGCGTCCTCCGAGGTGATCGAGAGGTAGTCGCCCTTCGGGGTCCCGGAAGTGAAGCCGATGGCGACCCGTGCCGGGATGCCGACCGACCGGAGCATCACGGCCATCGCGGACGCGTACTGCTCGCAGAACCCGCGTTTGCCGTTCAGGATGAAGGCGGCGAGCGCGTCGGAGTCGGTGGCGTCGGCGGTCTTGGTGTCGTAAACGAAACCGTTCTGCGCGGTGAAGAAAGACCAGAGCGCCTGCGCCTTGTCGAAGTTGTTGGTCTCGTTTTCCGTCAGCTGCTTGGCCTTCGCGACCACGCGGGGATCGACGCGGTCGACCTGGGTGAACTGCTGCGGCACCTCGGCCAGGCGCGCGTCGTCGAGCCGGAGCTCGTCCTTCGACGGATTCTGGATGGACGCGGTCTCGGTGTAGGCGGGCGCGTTCTGCTTGGTCGTGGTGAACACGGCGCTGCCGACGGGGTCGTACAGCCAGTTGTCGGCCAGCCCGTTGAGCGACCGCGGCACGCCGTAGATCGGCAGCCAGTTGTCGACCCAGTTCGTCGGTTCGATCCGGATCTCCCGCGCGGGACCGGAGCCGTCGTCGCCCGGAGCGGGCGGAAGGCCCTTGTTGGCCTGCACACCCTGCTGGGCGCGGCCGTTCTGTGCGAGCCCCCAGCCCTTGTTCGGCGTGTACGTGTCGAGGGTGAACGCGCGCAGCAGCCGTTTGTCCGCGCCCATGCCGTAGACCTTGAACAGCTCCACGTTCTCGCCCTGGTCGAGCAGGCCGCGCAGCTGCGTGAACGGCTCGACACCGAAGCCGCCGGCGCCGCCGCGGCCCGAACCGGTCCCGCCCGGAAGGCTGCCGACCGTGCCGACCCCGGTGACGGCCGCGCCGATCACCAGGCCCATCGCGATCGCGGCGGCCACCACGCCGACGGGGGCCGACAACGTGCTCGCCGAGTTGCCCAGTCCTGGCGCGTCCCGGTTGCGCCAGCGGCGATGCCGGTGGTTGCCGTCGACGGCGAGCAGGGCGGCGAACGCGGCCGCGCCGAGCAGGAACGTCCACCACGGCAGCATGTCCTCGGCCAGCGCGGCTGGGACGGCGTACACGCACAGCAGGACCAGGCCGGTCGCGGCGGGCGCGGCGGCGGCCACGGCCAGCGTGTCGACCAGGACCGCGACCAGGCCGATCGCGATCGTGATCAGGCAGAGGATCGGCGGGGTGCCCTCGATCGGCGGGAGGCCGACGCGGATCTGCTCGGCCGCCGCGGCGAGGACGCCGCGAAGTTCCCCGAACGCGTCCGGGCCGGGGAAGATCTTCAGGATCCCGCTGGTGGTGAACGCCCCGGTGATCAGCAACAGCAACACCAGCAGCTGCGCCAAGCCGACGACGATGGTCGGCGCGCGCAGCGAGCGCAGGGCGAGCCCGGTCGAGGCGATCAGCACGACGGCGACCAGCAGGTAGCCGAACCACGCCCAGCCGGAGACCACACCGGTGAGCGAGGTCGAGGCGAACAGTGTGGCGAGCCCGGCGGCGACCGGCGCGAGGACACTGCTCGTCCAGACCGGGGGCGGCGCGGACGGCCGAGGTTGGGGGGTGTGCGGCCGGGGTGGCGCGGTCGCGGTCACAGGCCGCCTCCGATCAGCGTGCCCCGGCGGGTGGCCGTCTGGCAGAGCTCGGCCCAGACCTGCGGCATGGGCGAGCCGGGGCCGGCGACGACGACGCCCCAGCCCGCGGCCCGCAGCAGCGCCACCGATTCTTCGGTGGCGGCGGCACGGTTTTCGGGCCGGTTGACGCCGGAGGACCAGCCGGGGGTGTCGAGCAGCACGGCGAGGCTCCGGATCCCGCGCGGGCGGTACCGGGACAGCTCGTGCACGGATTCGTTGCTGACGGTGCCGAGCACCGCGATGAGTTCCTGTCCCTCGGCCGGGTCGTGGCCAAGGGTGATGTCGCGCTGGTGCGCGGGCTGGAGCGCGGCGAGGACGTCGAGCACGACGTTGTCGTAGTGCTCGCCTCCCTCGCCGGGGGTGTCGGCCAGGGTCTGGCCGTGTTCGGTGATCAGCCGGACCCGGTGGCCGGAGCGGCGCAGGTGCAGCGACACGGAAGCGGCGAACGAGACGGCCCATTCGAGGCTCGCCGCGGGGCCGGTGCCGTGGTGCGCCGCCGCGCGGTGGTCCAGCAGCACCGTGGTGCCGCCGCGCCACGGCCGCTCCTCGACGCGGACCATGATCTCGTCGCGGCGGGCGGTCGAACGCCAGTGGACCTTCCGCAGGTCGTCGCCCTGCCGGTACTGCCGGACGATCACGTCCGATTCGCCCTGTCCGGCGTGCAGGCGGATGCTGCCGTCGTCGCCGGCACCGATCCCGGCGCCGCTGGGCAGCCCCCACAGGCCGACCACCTTCGGCACGACGACCAGCCGGGAATGCCCGATCAGCTCCCGTTCGAACTCGCACAGCCCGAACGGGTCGGTGATCGTCGCCCGCAGCGGACCGACCTGCTGGACCCCGCGCAGCACCGGCTGCAGCGGGTAGCGCAGCGCGACCCGGCGGTCGTGGGGAAGGCGTTCGACGACGAACCGCGGCCGCGAACCCAGCGCGTACGGCACGCCGTCTTCGAGCAGGACCTCGCCCGCCGGGAGCCTGCCGTCGCGCCAGAGTTCGAGCTGGACCTCGCCCGGCGAACCGACCGCGACCCGTTCCGGGCGCAGCGAGCGGGCCGCGCCCAGCCGCAGCCGGGTCGCCGAGATGAAGAAGGCGACCAGGAGCGGCAGGGCGACGACGAACACCGCGACCCGCAGCAGATCCCGTTCGTTGAGCACGAACGAGCAAGCCGCCGCGGCCACACCGGCGGCGAGGAGGCAGCGGCCGCGTGTGGTCAGGCCGGACAGAGCACGCAGCATGGCGCTATTCCTCGTCTGTCAGCGGTGGTTCGAGCCCTGCGGGACCGGGACGCGGTGCAGGATCGCGCGGACCACGTCGGTGGCCGACCGGCGGGCGGCGTGCGCCTCGGTGGTGAGCACCATGCGGTGCGCCAGCACCGGGACCGCGACCGTGTGCAGGTCGTCCGGGACGACGAACTCACGGCCCGAGAGCGCGGCCTGCGCGCGGGCCGCGCGGACCAGCTGCAGGGTCGCCCGCGGCGAGGCGCCGAGACGGATCTCCGGAACCTGACGGGTAGCGGCCACCAGGTCGACGGCGTACCGGCGGATCTCGGGCGACATGTGCACCGACCGCACCGTCTCGATCAGCCGCTGCACCGACTCGCGGTCGGACACGGGCTCGAGATCGGCCAGGGGGTTGTGCCCGGCGTGCTCGTCGACCATGGCCAGCTCGGCCTGCTGGTCGGGGTAGCCGATGGACACCCGCGCGGTGAACCGGTCCCGCTGGGCCTCGGGCAGCGCGTAGGTGCCCTCCATCTCGATGGGGTTCTGGGTGGCGATCACCATGAACGGCTCTTCGAGGTGGTAGGTCGAGGTGTCGACGGTGACCTGGTGCTCTTCCATGCATTCGAGCAGGGCCGACTGCGTCTTCGGCGAGGCGCGGTTGATCTCGTCGCCGACCACGATGTTCGCGAACACCGGGCCGGGGCGGAACTCGAACTCGCCGCTCTGCCGGTTGTAGATGGACACCCCGGTGACGTCGCTGGGCAACAGGTCGGGGGTGAACTGGATCCGGCTGACGGTGCAGTCGATCGAGCGGGCCAGCGCCTTCGCCAGCGAGGTCTTGCCGACCCCGGGGACGTCTTCGACGAGAAGGTGGCCTTCGGCGAGCAGGGTCACGAGCGCGATGCGGATGACGTCGGGTTTGCCGACCAGTACCCGCTCCACGTTAGCGGCGATCCGCCGCGCGGTCTCGTGCAGTTCGTCCAGCGACGCTCTGCCTTCACGGCCGTTCTGCCGACCGCTGACCGAGCCGGCGCCCGTGGGGTACGGCGCTTGCCCGGTTGCCTGCTCGCCCTGGTGTTCGCCGGGCGTCGCAGACTGGATTCTCGACGTCACTCGACCTCCTGATGCCACGTGGCTGGATTCCCGCTGGGTCCTCTGCCGGACCGTTTCGGTCCCCCGGGCAGCGGTCAGCCTCCCACGAAGTGTGTCAAACTCGGGCGAACTCGTGGGGGGAACCCCGCCAACCCCAGTCGATGACTCTGTGCAACCGGAGACCTTACCTCGATCGGGTGAGCTCAGCGCGTTTTCGGGTGCTCCCGCTGACGCCGGGTTTTGTCGTATGCTCCGGTGCGAGGTCGCTCGACTACGGAGAGGCGTAATCGCATATGAGCGAGGTGGGTACCGCCAAACCCAGGTTCGATCTGAGCGGATTCGCGGTCGCGCCGGAGCTGGCCGCCGACGCCCACGTGAAGATCTCCGCCCTGCAGGACGTGGTCGGCCAGATGGTCCGCGAGGCCAAGGTGCTCGGCCGCGCAGTTCCCCTCGGCGGGGGATACGCGGACGAGGTCGGCAGGTTCATGGCGCAGTACGGGATCGGCGCCGAAGGCTCCGCGGTCGAGGCGCTCACGGCGTTCGGCAAGGAACTCGAGGCGCTCAAGAACCGGATCGAGAAGGCGCTGGCCCGGTACACCCGACAGGATGAACAAGCGGCGGCGGACGTGGACTGTGTCGGTGGCTGACCCCATGTACTCCCGCCTTGCCGCACTCGGCGTCTTCGCCCTGCTGACAGTGTCCGCCTGCGGCCAAGGGGCCGCGGGCCAGGCGCCGGCCCCGAGCATGAAGGCGGTGCACGGCGGCGCTTCCGCCGCGGCCACGGTCCCGCCGGCGGTCCTGGATCCGTGCGCGCTGCTCGGCCCGCAGGACCGGTCGACGGCCGGGGTGAACGTGCTCGGCGTCGCGAAGGAGATCAACGGTGCCCGCGCCTGCGACTGGACGGTGCCCGCGACCTTCGGCGTCACCATCACCGTGGACGAGCGCAACGGCCTGAAGGATCTCGAGGTCGCGCGCAAGACCGCCACCAAGACCAAGGTCGGCGGCCGGGACGCGCTCAAGGTCGCCGACAAGAAGGCCGCCGACGGGACCTGCGCGGTCCTGCTCGGCATGGGGGAGAAGGCGAGCGTCCAGATCGACGTGAGCAACACGAACTTCACCGACACCCCGCTCGCCTGCGAGCGCGCGATGACGGTGGCGGGACTGGCCGAACCCAAACTGCCTTAGGAGAACTGCCGTGCCTGAAGGAGAGACACCGGGCCGCGAGGTCCCGGTCGCGGCCACGCGGTACGAGGCCTACAGCCACGAAGCGCTGGCCGCCGAAGTCGAAGCGGGCAACGACCCCGAGGCGGCGGGCGGGATCGGCGCCGCCTGGGACGCGCTCGCGCGGCGCATGCACGACGCGACGTCCGAGCTGGCCGGGCTGGTCGGCAGCAGCGAAGAGAACTGGCGCGGGGAAGCGGGCGATGCGCTTCGCGGCGTGCTGGCCACCGCGTCCGGCTGGCTGACCTGGTCCGCGGACATCTCGTCCGCGCTCGGGAAGGCCGTGTCCGGGCAGGCCGAAGCGGCGGCGCGGGCCCGTGCCGACATGCCGCCGCCGGTGGATTACGACCCCGGCTCGATGATCCGCGGCGCCGCGGCGGGCGGGAACCTCGCGCTCCTCGCCGCGCTCGCCGACGAGATGGAAGCCAAACACGCGGAGGCCGAGGAGGCCCGGCGCAAGGCCGTCGACGTCATGAACACCCGCGATGCCTCCCTGCGTTCGCTGACGCCGCAGGTCTCCTTCGGGAAGCCGCCCGAGCTGGGGCGGTCTTGATCCGCGTTTCCGCGTCGGCGTTCGACGTCCTCTGGTCCGACCTGGGCCACGCGGCCCCGCCTTGGCCGCTGTCCGTCCGCAGTGTCGGCGCCACGGAAGCGGAACGCGCCGAGATCCGCGGCGCGGTCTACGAAAACCTCGCCGAACGAGGCCTTTACGACGGCGACCGGCTCGACGCCGCCCTGGAAGCGCGGCTGGACCTGCTCGCGCGCGCCGAGGTCTACGTCGAATGCGAGGCGCTGGCCGACATGACCGCCGAAACCCCGTTCCGCGCGGTCGCGGCCGCGCGCGGACGGCACGGTGTGCTGGCCACGCAGCCGGAGCAGACCATCGCGCTGTCCGGGATCACCGACGGCGAGGTGTTCGCCGCGATCGTCGGCGTCCTGCCCGAACTGCGGCCCGGCCCCGGCTACGGGATCAGCCTCCCCGCGGCGCGTTTCGGTGACGACCTGGAGGATCCGGTGTTCGGCGACGGCGGGCGATCGTCGGCTTCGGACAGTCAGCTGCGCGAGGTGCTCGCGATCCAGGCGCGGCCCGTCTACAGTGCGGGCCAGTTCACCGTGCGGACCCGCGACCGCGAGGGCCGGGCGCACCGGGCAGGCGGGCTGACCTGGTTCGACACCGACGTCGGCGCGTACTGCGCGGCGCGGACCGAGGGCCGGGGCGGGCAGGCGTGGGTGAACGTGTCCCCTGTGGACGGTCCCCGGCTGGCCGCGCGGCTGGCTTCGCTGCTGGATCCGGACCGCTAGGTCGTGGTGCCGCGATGGAACCGATGCCGGTGATCGGGGAACCGGGTGGAGGCCGCCGTCGTGAGGGTCCTTTCGCGCGCCTGATCGGACGACACGCGTGATCCGACGGACGACACGCGTGACTGGATGGACGACACGCGTGTGCGGCCGGGTCCGCCGCGAGTCGTCCGCCTGGACACGCGTGTCGTCCGTCGGATCACGTGTGTCGTCCATCCAGTCACGTGAAACCACCCGACTGTAGATACCTGAGACACGCCTGGCTCCAGTTGTCCTCGCCGGCCACGAGGGGCGGGGGTCCTTTGTCGACATTTCATGGGATGAACCGACGTCACCCTCCACTGTGTCCTGAGCAGTCCCCACCGTGCCCCACCGGATTACCCACTTTCACCCCCCACTTGGCCCCACGTCAGGGTTCCGGCTGCCGATATCCGGACGCATCAGGCATGGATGAGGTTGCTTCGATACCCGGCCAGGGGGATCTTGGCCACCGTCCCCCACTGAGCCCCCACCTGGCCCCACCTGGCTGACCAGCGAAAACGCCTGACACGACGGAGTGGTCGCGGCTTTTGACGCGTTGACTGTGGTGAAAAGTGGGGTACGGTGGTGCGCAGTGGGGCAGAAGGGAGCCCCGTGGCCGAGCCCGGTTGTTCGCAGCCGGGAGCGGTAGGGAGGTGGAGCCGGTGTTCCTCGGCACCCACACCCCGAAACTGGACGACAAGGGGCGGCTCACGCTGCCCGCGAAGTTCCGCGACGCGCTCGCCGGTGGGCTGATGGTCACCAAGGGACAGGATCACTGTCTCTTCGTCTTCCCCCGGGCGGAGTTCGAGCAGATGGCGAGGAAGGTCGCCGACGCCCCGTTCACGAACGAGGCGGTCCGGGCCTATCAGCGTTATCTCTTCGCCGGGACGGACGAACAACGCCCGGACGGGCAAGGACGTATCGCGATCGCGTCCGAGCTCCGACGCTACGCCGGGCTGAACAAGGAGTGCGTGGTGATCGGGGCGATCACCAGGCTGGAGATCTGGGACGCCCAAGCGTGGCAGGGCTACCTGGACGAACACGAGGACAGCTACGCGAAGGCTCGAGAGGAAGTTCTGCCGGGCGTCTTCTAGACGTGGCCGAGGAAGCACCCACGCCGTCGGGGGGCGCGGGTTCGTGCTTCGGACACGCCGGGAACCGTCCACACGGATGCCGTGAGGCCTCTGTCCGCTCAGTGGCCCTGGTACACCTTCCCCGGTACCAGGTCAGCAGGCGGGCGGACAGGGACCTGACGGCATCCGGCATCTTCCCCGGCACTACAGGAAAGGGGGGAAGACATGGCAGACGAACACGAGCACGTACCGGTGCTGCTGGACCGTATCGTCGAACTGTTCGCGCCGGTCTTCTCCGACCGCGAGGCCGTGCTGGTCGACGCGACCGTCGGACTCGGCGGTCATTCCGACGCGCTGCTCACCGCGTTCCCCCTGCTGCGCCTGGTCGCCCTCGACCGCGATCCCAACGCGCTGGAACTCTCCGCGAAACGCCTTGCGCGGCACGGTGATCGTGTCGACTTCGTGCACGCCGTCTACGACGAGATGCCGTCCGCGCTGCAGGGGCTCGGACTGTCCAGAGTGGACGGGATCCTGTTCGACCTCGGGGTTTCCTCGATGCAGCTCGACCGTGCCGAGCGCGGTTTCGCCTACTCCAAGGATTCCCCGCTCGACATGCGGATGGACCCGACCACCGGGTTCACCGCGGCCGACGTGCTCAACACCTACGCGCCCGGCGAGCTGATCCGGATCCTGCGCGACTACGGCGAGGAACGCTTCGCCCAGCGGATCGTCAAAGCCGTTGTGGCGGAACGAGAGAAGGAACCCTTCACGCGCAGCGGGCGCCTGGTGGAACTGCTGTACGACGCGGTACCCGCGGCGAGCAGGCGCACCGGCGGGCATCCGGCGAAGCGCACGTTCCAGGCGTTGCGGATCGAGGTCAACGGCGAGCTGGAGGTGCTGCGGCGGGCGATGCCACGGGCGTTGTCCTCGCTCGCCGTCGGCGGTCGCATCGTCGTGGAGTCCTATCAGTCCCTCGAAGACCGGCTGGTCAAGCAGGCCTTCGCGGAACTGGCGAAATCCCGGACGCCGGAAGGGCTTCCGGTGGAACTGCCGGGCCACGGCCCGGAACTGAAACTGCTCACCAGAGGGGCCGAGAAGGCCGGCGAGGCGGAGACCGAACTGAACACGCGGGCCGCCTCCGTGCGGCTGCGGGCCGCCGAACGGATCGGAGACCGAGCACGATGACCGCTCCCGCGAAGTCCCGCGGCCGCCGGACACCGGCGCCCGGACGGCGCGCCCGCGCGACCAGCACGGTCGACGAGGCGCCCGGCACCACCGAATCCACGACGTCCACCCGTGCCTCCCGCGGCCGCACGTCGGCGGCCGAACGCGCCTACGCCCGCCGCGCCCAGCGCGCCGACCTGCTGCAGCGAGACCAGAAACGCAACCGTCCCGACGCCGAAGGCGGTGCGGGCAAGGAAGAGCCGGCGAAGAAGTTCACGCTGCGCTGGCCGCGTTCGCGGGCGTCGTTCGTGCTGATGATGATGGGCCTGCTGGCCGTCGGCGTGGCGTGCACGCTGTGGCTGACCACGCAGGCCATCGCCGATTCGTACCGGCTCGAACAACTCCGCACGACCAACGCGGGGCTCGCCGAGGCGAAGGAGCGGTTGCAGCGCGAGGTCGCGAAGGCCGAGTCGCCCGCTTCGCTGGCGCCCAAGGCCAGGGAACTGGGCATGGTGCCCGGCGGCGACCCCGCGCATATCGTGGTCGGCCCGGACGGACAGTCCACTGTGGTCGGTGAGCCGAAGAAGGCCGAAGCCGAAGCGCCCGCCGCCTCGCCCGAGTCGACGGCGCCGCCGCCCGCCGAGGGAACGCAGCAGGGCACGCCGTACGAGGGTGACCAGCCCGCGGTGCCGCAGGAGAACGCGGCCCCGGCGCAGGGAGGTCAGTGATGTCGCCCGGCCGCCCGGCGCAGTCCAGGGCCCGGTCGGCGGGGAGCGCGCGAAGGACGTACGCCGCCGGGACCCGCCGCGCCACCGCCCGCCGGGGCAACGGGGGAAACCGGAGCCGGTTCACCGGTGTCCGGATCCTGCTGATCGTCGTGATGGTGCTCGCCGGCCTCAAACTGGTGCAGGTGCAGTGGTTCGAGGCCGGCGCGCTCTCCGAGGCCGCGGAACGGCAGCGGACGTCGGTGATCGAAAGTCCCGCGCAGCGTGGGTCCATCCTGGACCGCAACGGCACGAAGATCGCGTTCAGCGTCGAGGTGCGGACACTCGCCGTGAGCCTGAACTGGCTCCACAAGACGATGGACGACTTCGCCGCGAAGAACCCCACCAAGGGCAAGAACTTCGAGTCCGAGGTGGCGGGCGCGGCGAAGCTGATCGCGGCCAAGCTGCCGGGGGTGATCACCGAGCAGGAACTGCTGGACAAGTTCCACAAGCCGGACGGGTTCACCTACCTGGTCCACGACATCGAACCGTCGGTCGCCGAGGCGATCGTCAAGGAATACCCGTGGATCAGCGTCGAGAAGCGCTCGAAGCGCGAGTATCCCGGCGACTCGATCGGCGCGAACATCGTCGGTTACGCGAACTGGCGCACCGACGACAAGGACGTCTCCAAGCACAACCTGCACGGTGGCTACGGTCTCGAGGCCTCGCGGGACAACGATCTCGCCGGAACGCCCGGCCGCAAGATCGTCAACACCCGTAACGGCAACGACAACCTCGTCATCCCCGGCACCGAACGGGACATCCAGAACGCCGTCCCCGGTTCGGATCTGCAGCTCACGATCGACACCGACCTGCAGTACGAACTGCAGCGGCAGCTGAGCGACTACGTCGTCAAGTCGAAGGCCAAGGGCGGCCAGGCGGTCATCCTGGACTCCAAGACCGGCGAGGTCTACGCGCTGGCCAACGACAAGACGGTCAACCTCAACGACCCGGCTTCGCGCAGCGAGACGGAGAACCTGAACAACCGCGCGGTGACCACGCCGTTCGAACCCGGTTCGGTGAACAAGATCGTCACCGCCGCGGGCGCGATCGACGCGGGCATCACCACGCCGGAGGCCTCCCAGCCGGTGCCGGGTTCGCTCCAGGTCGCGGACAAGATCGTCAAGGACGCCTGGCATCACGGCACGCAGCAGTTCACCACCACCGGCATCTTCGCGAAGTCGTCGAACGTCGGCACTCTGTTGCTGGCGCAGAAACTCGGCGAGGACCGGTACGCGGACCTGCTCAAGAAGTTCGGTCTCGGCCAGCGCACGGGTCTCGGCCTCCCCGGGGAGAGCCCCGGTGTCGTGCCGCCGCGCAACCAGTGGTCGGCCACGACCTTCGGAAACCTGCCGATCGGGCAGGGGCTCTCGATGACCGTCGTGCAGATGGCCGGGATGTACCAGGCCATCGCGAACGACGGGCTGCGCGTGGAACCCCGGGTGGTCAAGGCGAAGGTCAATCCGGACGGGACCGTCGTCCCCGAGCCCGCGCCGAAGACCGTCCAGGTGATCAGCCCACAGGCAGCGAAGACCGTGCGTGACATGATGCGCGCCGTGACGCAGAAGGGGCGCGGGCAGCAGAGCGGCACCGGGCCGAAGGCGGCGCTGGAGGGCTACCAGATCTCCGGGAAGACCGGCACCGGTCAGCAGGTCGACCCGAAGACGAAGACCTACAGCGACCATCTCTACAACATCACCTTCGCCGGGATCCTGCCCGCCGACAACCCGCGCTTCGTGATCGGCATCCGGCTCGACGCCCCGGACGCCACCCTGCAGCAAGGGCTCTCGGCCGCGCCGCTGTTCCACTCGGTGGCCGCGTACCTGGCGCAGCGGTTCCAGATCCCGCTTTCGGACGGCCCGTCGCCCCAGGTGCCGCTGGTGCTGTCCTGACGTAACTCACGTGATCGAAGGCGTAACTCGCGTGCTTGAAGGCGTAACTCGCGAAATACGGCTCCAGACACGCGAGTTACGGATCCGGACACCACGGCTGAGCGCCCGGTACCCACGTTGCGAAAGCCACTTTCGCAACGTTGAAGGTTGCGAAAGTGGCTTTCGCAACGTCCGTGGCCGCCGCCAGCGCGCGGAAAAGTGATCGTCGCTGTGTGTGAACGGGTCTCCGCGCTGAGCACGTGCGAAGAACGCGGGCCGTCGCGGGGTGAAGTCCTCAAGCGACAGTCGGAAGCCCTTGCGTGCCAAGGAGAGCTCACCAAACCCATTACCACGCCCGTGATCGTCGCGTGCACACACCGCACCGCTTCAGTCACCCGAATGCCGCGCCGGTAACCTCCTTTGCTGTGTCGGTGCCTACTTCAGATCCCCGCAGCGGTCCCGCCGTCGAAAGCGGGTCCGGCGCGACGGCTGCCCAGGTCCCGGACAGCCCGGTCAAGGCCGTCGCCGCGCCCCCTCGCCCGGCCAGGATCGAGCCGATGCCGCTGGGCACGCTGCTCGCCAGGGCGGGCGCCCGGCTCGTGGTCGGCGGCGACGACTATCCGTCCGCGGCCGAGCTGACCGTCACGGGCAGCACGCTGCGCGCGCAGCACGTCCTCCCCGGTGACCTCTTCGCCGCGCTTCCCGGCGCCCGCGCCCACGGCGCGGACTTCAGCGACCAGGCCATCGCCGCCGGCGCGGCCGCCGTGCTCACCGACGAGGCCGGTGCCGAGCGCCCGGTGCTCCGCGACGCCGGCGTGCCGATCCTGGTGCACCCGGACCCGCGCGCCGCCCTCGGCGAGATCGCCGCCTGGATCTACGGCGAGCCGTCGCTGGAACTGTCCGTCCTCGGCATCACCGGGACGTCCGGCAAGACCACGACCTCGTACCTGGTCGACGCCGGGCTCAAGGCGGCCGGGCTCACCACCGGGCTGATCGGCACGGTCGAGACCCGGATCGCGGGCGAGCGGCTGGCCAGTGGGTTCACCACCCCCGAGGCGCCGGATCTGCAGGCCCTTCTGGCCGTGATGGTGGAACGCGGGGTCACGCACGTCCCGATGGAGGTCTCCAGTCACGCGCTGTCGCTCGGCCGGGTCAACGGCACGCGCTTCGCGGTCGGCGCCTTCACGAACCTCTCCCAGGACCACCTGGACTTCCACAAGGACATGGAGGAGTACTTCGCCGCCAAGTCGCTGCTGTTCGACGGCCGGTCCACCGCCGAGGTGGTCGTCGTCGACAGCGCCTGGGGCCAGGCACTCCTCACCCCGCACACGGTGACCGTGTCCACCGAGCAGGGGACGGACGCGCTGTGGCGTGCCACCGAGCTGACCCCCACCCCGGCGGGGGAACAGACCTTCACCCTCCACGGTCCCGACGGCATCACCGCTTCGGCGAAGATCCCGTTGCCGGGTGAGTTCAACGTGGCGAACGCCGTACTCGCGGCCGCGATCCTCAACACCGCGGGTGTCCCGCTCGACGCCATCGTCGCCGGGCTCGCCTCGGTCGAGGTGCCGGGCCGGATGGAGCGGGTGTACCTCGGCCAGCCGTTCACGGCCGTCGTCGACTACGCGCACAAGCCCGCCGCGGTCGCGCAGGGGCTCGACGCGCTGCGCGCCCGCACCGCGGGCCGGATCATCACCGTCCTCGGCTGCGGCGGGGACCGCGACACCGCCAAGCGCCCGGTGATGGGTGAGGCGGCGGTCCGGCGCAGCGAGGTCCTGATCGTGACCGACGACAACCCTCGTTCCGAGGACCCGGCCGCGATCCGGGCGGCGATGCTGGCCGGTGCCCGCAACGCCGGTCCGGCCTTGGGCGGCGAGATCCTCGAGATCGCCGACCGCCGGGAAGCCATCGTCCGCGCGGTCGAACTCGCCCAGCCCGGCGACATCGTGCTCATCGCGGGCAAGGGCCACGAGACCGGCCAGGAGATCCAGGGTGTCGTGCACCCGTTCTCCGACCGGGAAGAGCTGGCCTCCGCCATCCGCAGACGTCTGGAGACAGAGTGATCGTGCTCAGCCTGGCCGAGATCGCCGCCATCGTCGGCGGCAGGCTGCATCGGACCGACGGGACCGCCGAGGTCACCGGAAGCGTCGAATTCGACACCCGTGAGGTCACTCCCGGCGGTCTGTTCATCGCGCTGCCCGGGGCGAAGGTCGACGGCCACGACTTCGCCGCGCAGGCCGTCGAGTCCGGCGCCGTCGCGGTGCTCGCGGCCCGTGAAGTCGACGCGCCCGCCGTGATCGTGCCGCCGCTGGAGGCCGGCGAGGGGCACGAGCGGGCCTTCGCGCTGGTCTCGGACAAGGACGGGGCGGGTGCCGCGGTGCTGGCCGCGCTCGCCAAGATCGCCCGGCACGTGATCCAGAAGCTCGCCGGCGACCACCTGACCGTCGTCGGGGTCACCGGTTCGGCGGGCAAGACCTCGACCAAGGACATCATCGCCCAGCTGCTGGAGCCGCTCGGCCCGACGGTGGCCCCGCCGGGATCGTTCAACAACGAGCTGGGCCACCCCTGGACGGCGCTGCGGGCCGACGACTCGACCCGGCAGCTCGTGCTGGAGCTCTCCGCCCGCGGACCCGGCCACATCGCCGAACTGGCCGCCATCGCGCCGCCGCGGATCGGGGTCGTGCTCAACGTCGGCACCGCGCATGTCGGTGAGTTCGGCTCCCGCGAGGGCATCGCCAAGGGCAAGGGCGAACTCGTCGAGGCGCTGCCGAGCGCGGAAGACGGCGGTGTCGCGGTCCTCAACCTCGACGACCCGTACGTCGCCGCGATGGCGAGCCGGACGAAGGCGCGCGTGGTGTTCGTCGGTGAAAGCGAGTCCGCGCAGGTCCGCGCCGCCGACATCACCCTCGACGGCGAAGCGCGCGCGTCGTTCCGGCTGGTCACCCCGAGCGGCGAAGCGCCGGTCAAGCTGCCGCTCTACGGCGAACACCAGGTCGCGAACGCGCTCAGCGCGGCCGCCGTGGCACTGGAGATGGGCTCGACGGTCGAGGAGGTCGCGGCCCGCCTGTCGAGCCTCGAGCGGCGCTCCGAACGCCGCATGGAGGTCACCACCCGGGCCGACGGCGTCACGGTCCTCAACGACTCCTTCAACGCCAGCCCGGAGTCGATGCGCGCCGCCCTCAAGGCGCTCGCGTCGATGAGCGCGAACCGCCGCTCCTGGGCCGTGCTCGGCGTGATGGGCGACCTCGGCGAGAACTCGGTCGAGGCCCACGACGGTATCGGCAGGCTCGTCGTCCGGCTCAACATCGACAAGCTCGTCGTCATCGGCCAGGCGGCCGCGGCGACCCATCAGGGCGCGCAGCAGGAGGGTTCCTGGGGCGAGGAGTCGGTACTGGTACCCGACGTCGAGGCCGCCATCGCCCTGCTGCATGATCAGCTCCGCGCGGGCGACGTGGTGCTGGTGAAGGCTTCCAAGGCCGCCGCGCTGTGGCGGGTGGCCGACGCCGTGCTCGCCTCCCCTGTAGTAGCCCCTTCCCCCTCTCAAGAACGCTCGAACGGTGGTGACGCGTGATCAGCATCCTGATCGCGGCCGCGGCGGGCCTGCTGGTCTCCATCCTCCTCACTCCCTATCTGATCCGGGTGTTCTCCCGGCAGGGCTTCGGCCAGGAGATCCGGGAGGAAGGACCGCAGGGACACAAATCCAAACGCGGTACCCCGACGATGGGTGGTGTCGCGATCATCGTCGCGATGGTTGTCGGGTATTTCGTGGCGCATCTGATCAGCGCGCTCAGCGGCGGCAACGGCACCGGCGGCCCGTCCGCCTCGGGGTTGCTGGTCCTCCTGCTGGCCGTCGGCCTCGGGCTCGTCGGTTTCCTCGACGACTTCATCAAGATCCGCAAGCAGCGCAACCTCGGCCTGAACAAGACCGCGAAACTGGTCGGCCAGCTCGTGGTCACGATCGCCTTCGCGATCCTGGCGCTGCAGTTCGCCGACGAACGCGGGCTCACCCCGGCGTCGGAGAGCCTGTCCTACGTGCGGGACCTCGCGCTGATCACCTTCCCGTCGGTGTTCTTCGTGATCTTCTGCTACATCGTGATCTCCGGCTGGTCGAACGCGGTGAACTTCACCGACGGCCTCGACGGTCTCGCCGGCGGCACCGCGGCGATGGTGCTGGCGACCTACGTCGTCATCGCCTTCTGGCAGACCCGCCTCTCGTGCGCGGTCACCCCGCAGGCCGCCTGCTACGACGTCCGTGACCCGCTGGACCTGGCCGTGGTGGCCGCCGCGGCGACCGGCGCCTGCGTCGGCTTCCTGTGGTGGAACGCGGCCCCGGCGAAGATCTTCATGGGGGACACCGGTTCGCTGGCCCTCGGTGGCCTCGTCGCCGGTCTGTCGATGACCACCCGCACCGAACTGCTCGCCATCGTCATCGGCGGTCTGTTCATGGTCGAGATGATCTCGGTGGTCGCGCAGATCGCCGTGTTCCGCACGACGCGGCGGCGGCTGTTCCGGATGGCGCCGTTCCACCACCACTTCGAACTCGCGGGCTGGGCCGAAACCACCGTCATCATCCGGTTCTGGCTGCTGTCGGCCATCTGCTGCATGTTCGGTCTCGGCCTGTTCTACAGCGAACAGCTCGGCCTCGGGGGTTAGCAAGTGGAGCTCGCCGGGCGTCACGTCCTCGTCGCCGGAGCCGGGGTCACCGGCAAGTCCATCGTCCCCGTCCTGGCGGACCTGGGCGCACGGATCACCGTCACCGACGGCAACGCCGAACGACTGGCGGAACTCGAAGGTCTCGGCGCCGAACTGGTGCCGGGCCTGACCGAACCGCCCGAAGGTGTCGAGCTGGTCGTGACCAGCCCCGGCTGGAAGCCGACGTCGCCGCTGCTGGTGGCGGCGGCCGAGGCGGGGATCGAGGTGATCGGCGACGTCGAGCTGGCGTGGCGCGTCGGGCAGCTGCGCGACAAGCCGCCGGTGTGGCTCGCGATCACCGGTACCAACGGCAAGACCACCACGGTCGGGATGCTGGAGTCGATCCTGCGCACCGCCGGCGTCGACGCCGTGGCCTGTGGGAACGTCGGTTTCGCGGTGCTCGACGCGGTCCGGGCCGGGCACGAGGTGCTCGCCGTGGAGCTGTCGAGCTTCCAGCTGCACTGGTCGTCGACGCTGGCGCCGCTCGCCTCGGTGGTGCTGAACCTCGCCGAGGACCACCTCGACTGGCACGGCTCGATGGAGGAGTACGCGGCCGCGAAGGGGCGGGTCCACACCCATTCCCGGAACGTCGTGCACAACCTCCACGAGCCGTGGTCCGCTCGCCTCGCCGACGAGCACGCGCCCGCCGACGCCCGCCGGGTCGCCTTCGGCATGGACACCCCGCGCCCGGGCGAACTCGGGATCGTGGAGGATCTGCTGGTCGACCGCGCCTTCGTCGCCGACCCGGCGACCAGCGCCGATGAACTCGGCACCCTGGCCGACGTGCGCCCCGCCGGCCCGCACAACGTCTCGAACGCGCTCGCCGCGGCCGCGCTGGCCCGCGCGTACGGCGTCACCGGCGAGGACGTCGCCAAGGGCCTGCGCGAGTACCGGCCCGCCCCGCACCGGGCCGAGGAGATCGGCGAGATCGACGGCGTTCGGTACATCAACGACTCCAAGGCGACCAACCCGCACGCGGCGAGCGGCTCGCTGCGCGCCCATCTGAACGTCGTCTGGATCGCCGGTGGCCAGCTCAAGGGTGCTTCCGTGGACGAACTCGTCGGCTCGATCGCCGGGCGGCTGCGCGGTGTCGTCCTGTTCGGCGTCGATTCACCCGTGATCGCCGCCGCTGTCGCGCGACACGCGCCGGATGTCCCGGTGAACAGCCTCCCTTCGGGTGACGATGACACCATGACTGCGGCGGTGAAGGCGGCCCGAGCCCTGGCGCGCCCTGGAGATGTGGTGCTGCTGGCCCCCGCCGCGGCGTCGTTGGACATGTACTCGAGCTATGGCGCACGCGGCGACGCGTTCGCGAGCGCGGTCCGTGTCCTGCGCGACGGTGCGGGGGAGACCAGTGACGGCGGTTGAGGAGAGAAAGCGCGAAACCGCGCCGCGCAAGCGTCGTGAACGCAAGGAAAGCCCGTTCGTCGCCTTCCGTACCGCGCTGACGGCCTGGCTTTCGCGGCCGCTCGCCTCGTTCCACCTGGTCCTGGCGCTCACCGGCGTGCTGACCGTGATCGGCATCGTGATGGTGCTGTCGGCGTCGTCGGTCGCCTCGTACAACCCCAAAACCGGCACCGGCGTGTACGCCCAGTTCAGCAAGCACCTCATGTTCGTCGCGATCGGCGCCGCGGTGTTCTGGATCGGGCTCCGGGTGCCGCTGGAACGCGTCCGGCGGTTGTCGGCGACGGCGACGGTGGTGTGCCTCGGGCTGCTCGTGCTGGTGCTGACGCCGCTCGGCTCCGAGGTCAACGGCTCGCAAGGCTGGTTCCGGCTCGGGGGGTTCGCCTTCCAGCCGGTCGAGGCGGCGAAGGTCGCGCTGGCCTTCTGGGGCGCGCACATCCTGGTGATCAAGTACAACATCATCAACCAGTGGCGGCATCTGCTCGTCCCGGTCGTGCCGATCGCGCTGCTGATGTTCGCGCTGGTCATGATGCAGCCCGACCTCGGCGGCACGATCACCCTCGCGGTGGTGCTGATGGCCCTGCTGTGGTTCGCGGGCGCGCCGAAACGACTGTTCGGCGTCATCCTCGCGGGTGGTCTCGCCGGGATCCTGGTGCTGGCGATCATCGCCCCGTACCGGCTGGCGCGGGTCATGTCGTTCGTCTCCGGCGATCCGGACACCAGCGCGGACGGCTTCCAGGCCAACCAGGCGAAACTCGCGCTCGCCGACGGCGGGATGTTCGGCAAGGGCCTCGGCCAGGGCCAGTCCAACTGGGGCTACCTGCCCAACGTGCAGAACGACTTCATCTTCGCCCTGATCGGTGAGGAACTCGGCTTCATCGGCTGCGTGGTGGTGCTCGGGCTGTTCGCCGGGGTCGCCGTCGTGGGCCTGCGGATCGCCACCCGCAACCTCGACCCGTGGATCCGCATCGTGTCCGGCACGCTGACCGTCTTCCTGGTCGCGCAGGCGGGGATCAACATCGGCTACGTGGTCGGGCTGCTGCCGGTCACCGGGGTCACGCTGCCGTTGATCTCCTACGGCGGCACGTCGCTGGTGATCACCATGCTCATCATGGGGATCCTCGCCAACGCCGCCCGGCACGAACCGGAGGCGGTGGCCGCACTGCGCTCGCAGGGGCCGGGTAAATTCGGACGCCTGCTGAGGCTTCCCGCGCCCGAGCCGTACCGCCCGCCCGCCAAGCGCAAGGGCGCCGCGGCCAGGGGAGGCGCCGCCAAGGCGGCGAGGCCCGCGCCGAGGACGGCGAGGCCTTCGCCCGCACAGGAGCGGCGCCGTTCGGTACGGGAACCCGGCAGGAGGACGGCCGCGCGAACGGCGGCGAACCGCGGTACCGCGAAACGGGGTACCGCAAACCGGAGAGGTCATAGGTGAACAACCCCGTCAGAGGTGGCGCCGCAGGCGAGGTCGCCGGCAAGGCACCGGTGGTCGTGGTCGCCGGCGGTGGTACCGCAGGGCACATCGAACCAGCACTCGCCCTCGCCGACGCGGTGATGCGCCTGCGTCCCGACGCGAAGGTGATCGCGCTCGGGACCGAGCGCGGGCTGGAGAACAAGCTCGTCCCGGCGCGGGGCTACCCGCTGGAGTTGATCCCGCCGGTGCCGATGCCCCGCAAACCGACACCCGAACTGCTGAAGATGCCGCTGAAGGTCCGCGACGCGGTCAAGCGCACCCGTGAGGTCCTGGACCGGGTCGGCGCGGACGTCGTCGTCGGCTTCGGCGGGTACGTCGCGCTTCCGGCGTACCTCGCCGCGCGCGGCCGCACGCCGATCGTGGTGCACGAAGCCAACGAGAAGCCGGGCCTGGCGAACAAGGTCGGCGCGCGGTTCGCCGTCCGCGTCGCCGTCGCCGTCCCGGGCACGCCGCTGGCGAAGGCGGAGGTCATCGGCATCCCGCTGCGCCGCTCCATCACTTCGCTCGACAGGGCCGCGCTGCGCGCCGAAGCCCGTGAGCACTTCGGGCTCGACCCCGACGCTCCGACGCTGCTGGTCTTCGGCGGCTCGCAGGGCGCGGTGTCGATCAACGGCGCCGTTTCGGGCGCCGCCAAGGAGTTCGCGGACGCCGGCGTCGGCGTCCTGCACGCCCACGGGCCGAAGAACACGCTGGTCGTCCAGGAGTTCCCCGGACGGCCCGCGTACGTTCCGGTGCCGTACCTGGAGCGGATGGACCTGGCCTACGCCGCCGCGGACGCGGTGCTGTGCCGCTCCGGCGCGATGACCGTCGCCGAGGTGTCCGCCGTCGGCCTGCCCGCGGTGTTCGTCCCGCTGCCCTACGGCAACGGCGAACAGGCGGTCAACGCCCGGCCCGCGGTCGCGGCCGGTGCCGGGCTGATGGTCGACGACGCCGACCTCACCCCCGCCAAGGTCGCGGAGCTGGTGATCCCGCTGGTGTCCGACGCCGACAGGGTCGCGAAGATGAGTGCGGCCGCGGTCGGCCTCGGCCACCGTGAGGCCGACGAGACCCTTGCCAAGATCGTGCTGGAGGCCGCAGGTGCCTGACCAACTCCCCGACACGCTGACGCGTGCCCATCTGATCGGGATCGGCGGCGCCGGGATGAGCGGCATCGCCCGTATCCTGCTGGCCCGTGGGGCGCAGGTCTCCGGATCCGACGCCAAGGAGTCGCGCGCGTTCCTTTCGCTGCGGGCCCAGGGCGCCGAGATCGCCGTCGGCCAGCGCGCCGAGAACCTCGACGCGTTCCCCGAAGGCCCGTCCTCGGTGATCGTGTCGACCGCGATCAAGGACGACAACCCGGAACTGATGGCCGCGCGGGAACGCGGGATCACCGTGCTGCACCGCGCCGAGGCGCTGGCCGGGCTGATGGAGGGGCACCGCGTCGCCTGCATCGCCGGGACGCACGGCAAGACGTCGACGACGTCGATGCTGACCGTCGCGCTGCAGCAGTGCCGCCTCGACCCGTCGTTCGCCATCGGCGGCGACCTCAACGAGTCGGGCGCGAACGCGCACCACGGCGAGGGCGGGATCTTCGTCGCCGAGGCCGACGAGAGCGACGGTTCGTTCCTGGCGTACTCGCCGTCGGTCGCCGTGGTGACCAACGTCGAGCCGGACCACCTGGACCACCACGGCACGGCCGAGGCGTACGTCTCGGTGTTCAGCGACTTCCTCGGCCGGATCGTGCCGGGCGGGCTGCTCATCGTCTGCGGTGACGACGAGGGTGCCTCGGAGCTGGGCGCGCGGGCGTCGGCGCAGGGCATCCGCGTCCGCCGCTATGGGCGTTCCGTCACCGGCACCGACGACGCCAAGGTGCTCGACTACGCTCCCGCGCCGGATGGCGGTGTCGTCCGGATCTCCTTGCAGGGCGAGGAAATCGTCCTGCGGGTCGCGGTGCCGGGCGAGCATATGGCGCTGAACGCGATCGCCGCGCTGCTGGCCGGGATCGAGCTCGGCGCGCCGGTCGAGGGGCTGGCCGAAGGGCTCGCCGCGTTCGGCGGCGTCCGGCGGCGGTTCGAGTTCAAGGGCCGCTCAGGCGACGTCCGCGTGTACGACGACTACGCGCACCACCCGACCGAGGTCGACGCGCAGCTGCGGGCGGTGCGGACCGCCGCGGGCTCAGGCCGGGTCATCGTGGTCTTCCAGCCGCATCTCTACTCGCGGACGAAGACGTTCTCGAAGGAGTTCGCGGCCGCGCTGTCGCTGGCCGACGAGGTCGTCGTGCTGGACGTCTTCGGGGCGCGCGAGAAGCCGGAGCCCGGCGTGAGCGGCGCGCTCATCGCCGACCAGATCTCCGGCGTCCCGGTGCACTACCAGCCCGCGTTCGACGTCGCGGCGAAGCTCGCGGCGGATCTGGTCGAACCCGGCGATCTGCTGGTGACCATGGGCGCCGGTGACGTCACGCAGCTCGGCCCGGAGATCCTGGCCGAACTCGACCGGCGGGCGGGGTAGCGGTGTCTCGCAAAGCGCGCTTTCGGATTCCCGCAGCCGGGCCGCGGCATCGTCTTTCGACTCACCCGGCCATGCCGGCGGCCCGCCTTCGCGAATCCGAGGCCTCCGGCCGAGAAGGTACGCGCGCGCGTACCCTCACGCGACCTGCTTACTTCAGTTCGGGAGGCGCTCTCCAGCCATGACGCAGACCGGGGAACGCCGCCGCCCGGCCGAACCCGGTCGGCGTCCGCGCACCGAACGCACTCAGCGGGCTCAGCGCTTGAAGGAACGGCGCGGCAGGCGGTCGGTGTACGACCGCCGCCGCACCGCCCGGCCGACCCGCCACAAGGAGCTGCGACGGCGCTGGGTCGCGCTGCTCTCGGTGCTGACCGCCGTCGCCCTCGTCTACCTGCTGTGGTTCAGCTCGATGCTGGGGGTGCGGCAGGTCGACGTCCTCGGGGCGAGTTCGGTGCCCGCGGACCAGATCCGCGCCGCGGCGGCGGTGCCGGACCAGAAGCCGATGCTGCGCCTGGACACCGACGAGATCCGCGACCGGGTGGCGCAGATGCCCGGTATCGCGACCGTCGACGTCTCGCGGTCCTGGCCGGGCACCCTCGAGATCACCGTGACCGAACGGACCGCGATCGCGTTCTTCGACAGCGGGCCCGGCGGCGACGGCGTGCACCTCGTCGACGGCGGGGGAGTGGTGTTCAAGACCGTCAAGGAGCGGCCCGCCGGGCTGCCCGAGCTGAAGCTGCCATCGGTGTCGGCCGACGATCCGGTGACCCGCGCGGTGACCGGCGTCCTCGGCGTGATCCCGCAGCAGCTGCTCAAGCAGGTCACCACCGCGACGGCGAAGACCCCCGGCAGCGTCGAGTTCGCGCTGGCCGACGGGAAGACCGTGCGGTGGGGGACCTCGGCCGACACCGAACGCAAGGCGAAGGTCCTGGCCGCGCTGCTCACCCGCGAAGGCAAGGTCTTCGACGTCTCGGCACCGGATCTGCCCACCGTCTCCTGACGCAATCCGTCACCTACTTGCGGTGGTTCGCGCTGAGAACTCCCGCAAGTAGATGACGAATTGCGGGGGTGGTCAGCGGGTGACGAGGGCTTCGATGCCGTCCAGCAGGCGTTCCAGGCCGAACGCGAAGGTCTCGTCGGCGGCCTCGCAGGTGTCCGCGTCGTAACCGCCGCTTTCCCAGATCCGCGTCATCGCCGGATGCCGCTCCACGTCGAAGTACTTCTCCCAGAACACCGACCGCTGCCCCCACCAGGCGTCGGTCGACTGCCCGGTCTCCTGTTCGACCTGCGCGGTCTCGGCGAACAGCGTCGCGTTCGCCTGCACGTAGATCTCGATGCTGTTCGCGGCCGCGGCCGCCTTGCGCGGCTCGAGCCCGATGTCCGACACCGCCGCGATCAGGTACTCCTGGCCCGCCATCAGCCCGGGGCCGAGCACCGGCCGCACCATCGACGTCGAGCGCAGCCACGGATGCGCGCGGAACACGGCGAGGGTGCGCTCGGCGTAGAGCCGCACCTGCTCGCGCCAGCCGTCCGGCCGCGGATCACCGGGGCCGGGGAGATTCCGTTCGGCGAGCACCGAGTCCACCATGAGGTCGAGCAGTTCCGTCTTGCCGGGGACGTAGGTGTAGAGCGTCATCGTGCCGGCGCTGAGCTTCTTAGCGATCTGGCTCATCGACACGGTCGCCTCACCCGCGCCGTCGGCGAGCGCGACGGCGGTGGCGATCACCTGGTCGAGGGTCAGTTTCGGCTTCCGCCCCCTGGTCGGCTGCCGGGCTTCGCCGCGGTCACGCCACAACAGTTCGAGGCTGCGCTCGAAGTCCATCCACACTCCACTCGGCCGTGAAGCTGGATTCTACATTCTCGTATGCGGTACGGTTAAGATTATCCCGTAGGGCGTACGAAAAGGAGTGGGGAATCGTGACGATCCTGGTGACCGGTGCGACCGGAAGCGTCGGCAGGCTGCTCGTCGACGAACTGGTGGAGGCCGGGGCGCCGGTGCGGGCGCTCACCGTCAATCCGGCGAAGGCGGCGTTGCCCGAACAGGTGGAGGTCGCCAAGGGGTACCTGGGCAAGCCGGAGACCTTGCCGGAGGCCCTGAAAGGCATCGAGACCGTGTACCTGGCGCCGCTCGCGGCCAAGGTGGACGACTTCGTGAAGCTGGCGAAGGAGGCCGGAGTGCGCCGGGTGGTGGCGCTGTCGGGCAGCAATGCCGACGACCCGGCCGAGAACTCGAGCGGCGTGGACTACGCGATCATCGAGAAGGCCGTCCGGGAGGCGGGCTTCGACTGGACGTTCCTGCGGCCGGGCGCGTTCATGAACAACACGCTCGGCTGGGCCGAGATGATCAAGGCCGAGCGGGTGGTCCGCGAGGCCTACCCCGAGTCGCGGATGACGCCGATCGACCTCGCGGACATCGCCGCCGTCGCGGCGCACGTCATCCTGACCGACGGGCACGTCGGCAAGAAGCACACGCTGAGCGGGCCGACGGCGATCAGCCAGCGCGAACAGGTCGCCGCCATTTCGGCCGCACTCGGCGAAGAGGTGGTCTTCGAGGAGCTGACCCGGGAGGAGGCGAACAAGCAGTGGGCCGCCGCCGGGATCCCGGCGGAGATCGCCGAATGGCTCCTCGACGGCTTCGCGTACTTCACCGAAAACCCCGACAAGCCGACGGGCGTCGTCCAGGAGCTCACCGGACGGCCCGGCGTCACCTATGCGGAGTGGGCGGTGGCGAACGTCGAAGCGTTCCGCTGAGCTTTGGGGGCGTAAGTGGTAAGGATGGTTTCGACCACTCACAAGGCGGTATGCCTCATGGTCGTGGCGTGTCGCGAAAGCCACTTTCGCGACGTCTGATGTCCTGAAAGTGGCTTTCGCGACACCGTCGATGAGGGCTCGGGCAGGCCAGCACGACCCCACGCTTGGCTGCGCCGGCCTCGGCGCCGGGAAGGGTTGCGAAAGCCACTTTCGCAACCTTCAACGTTGCGAAAGCCACTTTCGCAACGTGCTCACAGCGGCGCCACTCGCGAGGCCGTGCCTAGAGTTCAGCGGGCCCGGCGGGGAAGGCGGGTCGGCAACGGCGCACCACGTCGCGGCTGGGCGGGAGCCTCGGCGCGCGGTGCGGAAGGCTGCGGCAAGGGCGGCGGGGCTTGCGATTCGCGGGGCCAGGCCGGGGTGATCATCGCCTGCGCCCCGACCCGGCGAACCGGCAGCCCGTGCGCCTCGCGCGCGGGCAGGCCGGGCCAGATCTCGCCTGCCTCCTTGGCGGCGTCGCGGATCGCGGTGCCGTCGAGGGAGGTGCGGGTCTCCTCGATGTCGCGGTCGAGCCACTGGACGATGAGCTCCAGCGGCCCGTCGGGCGGCAGCGGCCACAGGAAGATCTCGTGGTCGACGTGGAACGCCGAACCGCCCAGCCCCTGCGCGCGCAGCACCGGCTGATCCGGTTTGGTGGCCGACGGCACGGAGATCGTCTCCGAACTGGCGCGCCTGCCGTCGGGGAAGAGCACTCCGACCAGCAGCGCGTTGTAGTCCGGGACCCGGCGATGGTCGATCAGGCCCTCGCCGGGTTCGTCCAGCAGCAGATCACGCGAGTACACCGACAGCTGGAAGGACACCGACTCCGGCCACACCTCGATACCGCGCAGCGCCACGATGGTCCGCGCGGCGCGGCCCAGCGGCATCGACCAGGGCAGGATCGCCGGGACGATGTACTCGTGCGGCGGCTCGACCCAGGGGCGGCCGTTGTAGCCGAACAGTTCCTGTTCCGGCACCGGGAACAGGGGGCGGTTGCGCGGAGCGTCCGTGAAGAAGCTCATCGTGGACCGGGCGCGGCAGAACGCGGGGTGAACCTGTCCGACCTGCCGCTCACGCCGTCAACGACCACCATGCGGTTCACGGTAACCGATGACCACGCCGGTACTGAACGGTTTCACCGCACCTTTCGCGTCACCCGAAGCCCCTGAGCTTCACTTTCGTACCCTTCGGCACCTTGGTGCCTGGCTGCGGATCCTGCTCCAGGACGAAGTCGAAACCACCGTTTCCGCCGCCGTTCCCGTTGCCGTTTCCGCGTCCCTGACGGTCGGGCTCCAGCCCTGCCTGTCGCAGGATCTGGAACGCCTCCTCCATCCGCTTGAACGTCACGTTCGGTACTTCGACGGCGTTCGAAACGAACACCCCGATGCGGCGGTTGCTCGCCTTGCCGCCGCCCTTCGGGTCGGTGCGGATCACCTGACCGGCGGCGAACTGGTCGGAGAACTCCTCACCCGCCTGGAACGGCTGGAAGCCCGCCTGCTGCAGGATCTGGAACGCGGCGTCCTTGGTCTGCCCGGTGACGTCCGGGACCGGCGGCAGCGGCTCGGGGCCCTTCGACAGGATGATCGTGACCTGCCCGCCGATGTTCAGCTGCGAACCGGGGCTCGGGTCGACGCGGATCACCTTGTTCTTGGCGACGTCGCTGTATTCCTGCTCGCCCTGGACCGGGGTCAGCTGCGCGGCCTTGATCGCCGTCTCCGTGTCCTGCGGGCTCGTCCCGGCCTGGATGTCCGGCACGATCGGGCGGCCCTTCGACAGCACGACGTTGACCGTGGCGCCCGGCGCGAGCGACGTGCCCGCCGCGGGGTCGGACCGGATCACCGTGTGCTGGGCGGCGGTGTCGCTGTACTCCTCGGTGTAGGCCGGGGTCAGCTTCGCCGAGCGGAGCGCGTCTCCGGCGGCGGCCTGGTTCATCCCCGCCAGTTTCGGCACCGACGACGAGTTCGGCCCGGTGTCGTTGAGGATGAAGGCGAACGCGCCGATCAGGCCGCCGAGAACCAGCACCGCGGCGGCGATCATGACGTAGAGGCGCTTGCGCGACCCCGGCTGTTCGTCGTCGGCGGCCGGCCGGGGCCGCGGGGGAGGCGTGCGGGGCGGCTGGGCGGCGGGGATCGGCGGCTCGCGGTGCAGTGCCTGCGTTCCGCGCGGGCCGGTGACCGGCATGGTCGCTTCGGCGACCGGGGTCAACACCGTCGTCGCCAAGGCCGGGTTCGCCGCCGGGACGGCGGGGATGCCGGGAGTGGTGCGCTCGGCGTCGATCTCCCGGTCGGCGTCGGCGGGCAGCGGCACGGGCACGGGAACGGCCGGGACACCCAGGACGGTACGCAGATGATGCAGCTCGGCGAGGAAAGCCGCCGCGTCGGCCGGACGCTGCTCGGGGTCGCGGCGCGTGGCGCGCAGGATCAGCTCGTCGAGTTGCGGCGGGATGCCCGGCCGTAGCTCGCTCGGGCGCGGGACGTCGTCGTTGACGTGCCGGTACGCCACCGAGAGCGCGGTGTCGCCGGTGTACGGCGGGCGTCCGGTGAGCATTTCGTACAGCAGGATCCCGGCCGAGTAGACGTCGCCGCGCGAGGTGGTCGCGCCGGTCGCGACCTGTTCGGGGGAGACGTAGGCGACGGTGCCGAGGATGACGCTCGAACTTGTGGTACCCGCGCTGGCGATCGCGCGGACCAGGCCGAAGTCGGCCACCTTGACCACGCCGCCCGAAAGCGCCGTGCCGCCGCGGCCGATGAGCACGTTCTCCGGTTTGACGTCGCGGTGCACCAGGCCGGCGGCATGCGCCGCGGCCAGCGCGGAGAGCACCGGTTCGGTGATGCTCAGCGCGAGCGCGACGTCCAGCGGACCGCGTTCGGCGAGCAGTTCACGTAGGGTTCCGCCGTCGACGAGTTCCATGACCAGGAACGCGCGGCCGGATTCCTCGCCGCCGGGGGTGTCGAAACCCTGGTCGTGCACCGCCACCACGTGCGGATGATGCAGCCGGGCCGCCGACCTGGCCTCCCGCTCGAAACGCTCGACGAACGACCTGTCGTCGGCGAACCGCGGGTCCATGATCTTGATGGCGACCTGGCGGTCCAGGCGGGTGTCGACGCCGCGGTACACCGACGACATCCCACCGCGTGCGAGCAGCTTGTCCACCCGGTAGCGGCCCTCGAGCAGAGTGCCCACCAGAGTGGGATCCGTGCGTGTCACGGCTATGGATCGTACGGAAGTACCCATGTTCTGGTGTACGGGACCTGGCACCCCGGGGATCACGATTCCCGTCATTTCGTCGAATCGGTGGTATACGTGACCGGCCGGGCACTCTCCGTCATGGCCCGGGTCGTCACCCATGCGTACTAAAGGAGCGGGAGACGGAATGTGGCACAGTGTCACGTGTGAGTGGTATTCCCGTCGCCGACGACGTTCTCGATGCAGATGTTGCCGTTCTCTCGGTCCCGGAGGTCGCGACCGCGCTGAACGTCTCGGCCAACAAGGTCCGCCAGATGCTGCGCGACGGCCACCTGATCGCCGTCCGGCGGAAGGGCGAGTTGTACGTCCCGGCCGGGTTCCTGGTCAAGGACGGCGTGGTCAAGGGCTTGGCGGGCACCATCACCGTGCTCGCGGACGCCGGTTTCAGCCGGACGGAGATGTTGCGCTGGCTCTTCGCCGCGGACGAGACCCTGCCGGGGACCACCCCGGTCAACGCGCTCCGCACGAGCCACGGCACCGAGGTCAAGCGGCGCGCGCAGGCGATGGCGTTCTAGGGCCGACCAGCACATACGTCGCGGCCGCGAGGAGCTGGCAGCCCGCCGCGGCGCCCAGCGCGGCGGTCACGGAGAGTGCGCTCAGCGGTCCCGCGAGCGCGGCGCCCGCCGCGAGTCCGGTGATCTTCACGCTCGCCGCCGTCGTGAACACCTGAGCCCGCACTCGCGCGGGCGCTTCGCGATGCCGGATGGCGAACAGCGCCGAAAGCTGGGGTCCTTCGGCGAATCCGGCGAGCACGGTGGCGGCCAGCAGGGTCACCACGTCGTGTCCTGACGCCGCGAGCAGGAAGCTCGCGCCCAGCAGGACCGTGCTGGCGAGCACGGTGCGGTCCGGCGGCGGTGGCCTGCGGGCCAGCACGGCGTTCGCGACCAGTGACGCGGCGGCAAGCACGGTGAGCAGCAGTGCGCCGAAACCCGGGCTCCCCAGCCGTTGAGCGCCGAGCAGCGGATAGCAGACGATGGCGACCCCGATACCGACGAAGGACACCGTGGACGTCGCGGTGGCTCGCAGCAGGGCGCGATTGCGGAAGAGGACCGCGAACCCGTCGGCGAGTTGACGGTGGATCGGTGTCGAGGGCTTCGCTTCGGCGGCCGGAAGTGACCACGCGGTGGGAAAGGCCACCGCGACCAGTGTGATCGCGACGGCAACCGCGGCCGGGGCGCCGGCGTACGCGGCCACGAGGCCGGCGAGTCCCGGCCCGGCGAGGCTCGCGGCGGTGAACGTCATCGCGTCGAGCGTGCTCGCCCTCGCCAGCGGTGTCGTGCCGCGGACATTCGGCAGCTGCGCCGTCCAGCCGCCCGCCAAGGCGGGGTTGAGCAGCCCGGCCGCGACCGCCACGGCGATCGCCGCGGGGAGTTCGACCAGCGCGAGCACCGCGCCGAGCCCGCCCGCGTAGGCGAGCAGTGCCCACGCCAGCAGCCGCCCCGGCCGGGGGCTGCGGTCGAGCAGGGCCCCGAGCAGCGGCCCGCCGGCCGCCGCGGAGATCGTCAGGCCCGCGAGCAGCGCGGAACCGGTGGCGGCCGAACCGTCGACGCCCATGCCGAGCAGAAGCAACGCCGGTCCGGACAGTTCGTCCCCGGTCCTGGCGACCGTCGCACCGGTCAAATAGGCGGCGAGTCTGTAACGGCCTCTCATGAATGAGACGTTACAGTGGGCTATGACTTCAGCGCAGCGGGATTTCCTGCCCGGCCGTTCGGCTCGGGCGGCAGCGCAGCGGGCGGTGGATCTGCTGGAGGTCCTGCTCGCACCGGAACCTTCGATCGTGTCGGTTCGCGCGGTGCTGGAAGCGCACGGCGAAACCTCGGTCGAGCTGGCGCCGTCGGACGTGGCCTCGTTGCGGGAGGCGGCCTTCGAGCTGCGGGAGGTGTTCGCGGCGCGGGATGCCGAGGAGGCGGCCGGAGTGCTCAACCGGCTGCTGGCTCGTCACGCGCATCCGCCGCGGCTGACCGATCACTCCGACGGGTTCGGCTGGCATCTCCACGTGGACGCCGACGACGACGGGCCGTGGGGCGCGTGGCTGGTGACGTCCTCCGCGCTGGCGCTGGCCGTGCTGCTCGCGGACCGTCAGGCGCCGCCGGGCGGATTGTGTGCGGCTTCGGGCTGCGGGAAGCCGTTCGCGCACTTGGGCGGGGGGAGCCCGCGGCGGTACTGCTCGACGCGGTGCGCCACCCGGGAGCGGGTCGCGGCTCACCGGCGACAACGCTCGTGAGTGGTAAGGACGGTTCTAACCGTCCTTACCACTCACGAGACCCAGAGCGGGTCAGGACTGCTGCTTGTCCCGCCAGGCGATCCAGGACCGCAGCTTGTCGAGGTTGTAGTCCGGCCCGCCGGTCGCCACGGTGAACAGCGAGACACCCAGCTCCAGCAGCTTCGGGCCCAGCTCCTCGGGCTCGCCCTCGACGGCGACCGAACGCTCGATCTCCTTCGGGTCGCGGCCGACGTCGGCGCAGTGCTGGTCGAGGATCTTGACCTTGCGCTCCACGACCTCCGGGTCGCCGAAGCCGTGCCAGATGTCGGCGTGCTTCGCCACCAGGCGCAGGGTCTTCTTCTCGCCGCCGCCGCCGATCAGCACCGGGATGTCCCGGACCGGCTGCGGGTTCAGCTTGCCCAGCCTGCTCTCGATCCGCGGGAGTGCCTCCGCGAGGTTGTCGAGCCGCCCGCCCGCGGTGCCGAACTCGTAGCCGTACTCGTCGTAGTCCTTCTCGAACCAGCCGGAGCCGATGCCGAGGATCAGCCGCCCGTCGGAGATGTTGTCGACGGTGCGGGCCATGTCGGCCAGCAGTTCGGGGTTGCGGTAGCTGTTGCACGTCACCAGCGCGCCGATCTCGACCCGCGACGTGGACTCCGCCCAGGCGCCCAGCATGGTCCAGCACTCGTAGTGCAGGCCCTCCGGCTCACCGTAGAGCGGATAGAAATGGTCCCAGTTGAAGACGATGTCCACACCGAGGTCTTCGGCCTCCGAAGCCGCCCGGCGGATCGCCTTGTACTCGGCGTGCTGGGGCTGCAGCTGGACGCCGATCCGGATCTTCCTGTTCGAAGCAGTGGTCATATCCGCACCTTAAGCCTGGAGTTGCTCCACGCGCTCGCCAGCATCTTGGGCAGCGCGACTCCCAGCCGGCGACGGCGCGGGACGACCGCACGGGTGTTCAGCACGTCGTAACCCAGGGCCGTGATTTCATCGAGAATGCCTTCATAGAGCACGAGCGCGGTTCGCACGCAGTCCCGGGATTCCGGGCGCAGCAACGGAATGCCCGCTTCGGCGCGGCGGTACACCGCCCGGTTGCGCGCCACCGCGACGGCGAGCACGCGGCGGACCCGCCGGTCGGGCAGGCCGCGGGAGCGGGACCATTTGAGCAGTTCGCGGTCGACGCCGAACGCGGCCAGCTCCTCCGTCGGCAGGTACAACCTCCCCCGGTCGAGGTCTTCGCCGACATCGCGCAGGAAGTTGGTCAGCTGGAACGCCTCACCCAGCGCGGCGGCGCCCGGCACGGCTTCGGCGAGCGGGACGACGGTGCCGAAGACGGGCAGCATCTGCAGGCCGATCACCTCGGCCGAACCGTGGATGTACTCCCGGAGATCGGCGTAGGTCGCGTATTCGGTGATCTTGAGGTCCATCGTCATGGACCTCAAGAACGCGTCGAACAGTTCGCGGTCCAGGTCGTGGCGCCGCACGGTGTCGGCGAGCGCGGTGAGCACCGGATCGGCGGGCGTGCCGCCGTCGAAGACCCGCGCGACCATGACGGCGACCTCGTCCAGCGCGGCCGCGGGATCGGTGCCGGGCGCGGGGTTGTCGACCACTTCGTCCGCCATCCGCGCGAAGCCGTACAGCGCGTGCGCGAACGGACGTGTCCGCGCCGGCAGCAGCCGGGTCGCGAGGAAGAAGGTGCGGCCGTAGTGCGCGTTGATGCGGCGGCATTCGGTGTACGCGGCCCGCAACGACGGCTCGGCGATCCCGGCGGCGTCGAGCTCGTTCATCGGCCCGTGACCCTACCCGCCGCGAGCCTGCCCGAGATCACCACCGGCGGGATGCCGACGCCCGGCGTGGTCCCGCAACCCGCCAGTACGACGTTTTCCGCCGCCCGCAGGAGATTCCCCGGCCGGAACGGGCCGGTCTGGGCGAAGGTGTGCGCGAGCGAGAACGGTGTGCCCGCGGTGAGACCGCGCTCCGCCCAGCCCTCCGGGGTGATCGTCTCGTCGACGGAGAAGTCGTCCGCGAATCCGGTGAGGCCGCGCTTTTCCAGTGTGCGCACCAGTTCCGCGCGATAGGCCGGTCCGACCCGGCGCCAGTCGATCTTGCCGCGGCGCAGGTTCGGTGCCGGGGCCAGTACCGAGATCACCTGGCCGCCGCCGGGGGAGAGCCCCGGCTCGGTCGCGGTCGGCCGGGTCACCAGCAGCGAAGGGTCGCTCATCAGCTTGCCCTCGCGGATGATCTCCGAGAACGTCCTCTCCCAGGCGTGGCCGAAGAAGATGGTGTGGTGGCCCAGATCCGGCCAGAAATTCGGCGCGTGCCCGTGCAGGACGACGGCCGACGGCGAGTACCGCAGCGGCAGCGGCCGCCGGGGACGGGCACCGAGCAGCCGGTACGCGGTGCCGAGTTCGGTCGCGAGAACCACTGTGTCACAAGGGATCCGCTCACCCGTCCGCGTCCGCACCGCGCGCACCCGCGAGGAAACCCTTTCCAGCCAAGCGGCTTCGGTGCCGAACCGCAGTTCCGCGCCGGCGCGTTCGGCCGCGGCCGCCATGGCTCGCGCGATCTCGCCCATCCCGCCCGACGGGTAGTAGACCCCGCCGACGGTGTCCATGTAGGAGATGACGCCGTACGCGCCGATCGCGCGCGCCGGATCGAGGCCCGCGTAGAGCGCCTGGAAGGAGAACAGGCGGCGAACCCGGTCGTCACGGAGGAACCGGCCGATCTTCGGGCCGAGACGGCCGAAACCGCCCAGTGCGGCCAATTGCGCCAATTCCGGGCGGACGAGATCGAGCGGGGAATCGAAATTCGCGTCGATGAAGTGGTCTTTCTGGACCGCGTACAGCTCGGTCAGCCAGCGGCGGAGCCTGCGGTAGCCGTCGGCTTCGGCCGGTCCCGCGACCGCGCGGATCTCGGCCTCCATCGCCGCCGCCTCGGTGTGCACGGCGATCGTGCTGCCGTCGGCGAACCTCGCGCGGTAGGCCGGATCGAGCCGGGTCAGCGTGAGATTGCCCGCCAGGGATTCGCCGACCGCGGAAAAGGCCTCGTCGAGCAGTTCCGGCATGGTCAGCACGCTGGCGCCGGTGTCGACGGTGTTGCCGCCGAAATCCGCCTGCCCGGCCCGGCCACCCGGGCTCTTGTCCTGCTCCAGCAGCGTCACCCGGCGGCCGGCGCCGAGCAGATGCAGCGTCGCCGACAACCCGGCGAGCCCGCCACCGATCACCACCACGTGGTCACTCGGACCGGTGACGGTGCGCATCAGTACGTCCGCTGGGTCGCCTTGACGACCAGCCCGGTCAGCGCGGCGGGAGCGGGCTCGGCCAGGTGAGCGCGGTCCAGCGCCGCCATCGCGGAGTCGGTGAGCTCGTCGATGCGGCGTTCCACCGCGTCGACGGCGCCGACGTCCTGCAACGCCTCGCGCACGGTCTCGACGGCGTCTTCGGACAGGTGGGCGTCGCCGATGGCGTCGGAGATGACCTTCGCCGCCGCGTCCTTGCCCTGCGCGGCCGCGCGCTGGAGACCGAGCGCGACCAGCAGCGTCCGCTTGCCCTCACGCAGGTCGTCGCCCGCGGGCTTGCCGGTGACCGACGGGTCGCCGAACACCCCGAGCAGGTCGTCCCGCAGCTGGAACGCCACGCCGACCTCGTCGCCGAACTCGCGCAACGTCGCGATCAGGGCGTCGTCGGCGCCGCCGAGCGCGGCACCGAGGTGCAGCGGGCGCTGGACGGTGTACGCGGCCGTCTTGAGCTTGCAGATGTGCAGCGCCGCCTCGGGGGAAGCGTCACCGGTGGCCTGGGTGCGGACGTCGAGGTACTGGCCGGCGAGCACCTCGGTGCGCATCGCGCGCCACGCCGGCCGCGCCGCCGCGAGAGCCGCGGGCGGGAGCGGGGCCTCGCCGAACATGTCGTCGGCCCAGGCCAGCGCGAGGTCGCCGACCAGGACGGCGGTCGCGAGCCCGAACGTGCTCGGCGAACCCAGCCAGCCGCTGTCGGCGTGCAGTTTGGCGCCCGCGATGTGCACCGTCGGGGAGCCGCGCCGTGAATCGGAGGAGTCGATGAGGTCGTCGTGGATCAGCGCGCACGCCTGGATCAGCTCCAGGCTCGCCACCGCCTGCAGTACGCCTTCGACGTCCGGTCCCGCCGGATCGCCACCCGCGCCGCGCCAGCCCCACCAGGCGAACGTCGGGCGCAGGCGTTTGCCGCCGCCGAGGACGAACCCGGCCAGCGCGTCGATCCCGACCCCGACGACCGGTTCGGTACGGCGGATCTCGGCACCGGCGCGCTCGAGGAATCCGGCCAGCGCCCGCTCGACGTGGGCGGGCAGATCGGCGTCGTAGGCGGACGTGTCCATGAGCACATCCTCCGGGAAGCGCGTCCCCATGACCCAGTCGGGTGCCGTGGAATGTGGCGAACGAGACGTCAACCGCGGGTCTTGTCGTAGTGCCGTTTCGCCCGCGCCCGGTTGCCGCAGTCCGACGAGCTGCACCAGCGCCGCGACCGGTTGCGCGTGTGGTCGGTGAAGACCCAGCCGCAGCCAGGCCCTTCGCACTCCCGGATCCGTTCCAGGTTCCCGAATCGGAGAAGTTCCTCGGCCTCCAGCGCGAGGAAGTGCGGGAGCGCGTCGCCGTTCTCCAGCGGCACCTCCCATCGCAGTGGCAAGGACGGCGGGAGTGAGGCGTGCCGGTACGCCTCGATCAGGGGCTTTCGCAGGGCCGCGACGTCCGGCGGATCCGACGCGAGCACGCCATACAGCGTCTCGCGGAAGGCCTTCACCGTCTCCAGGACGGCTTCGGAGATCTCCAGCCGTTCGGTGCCCGCGCCGACCAGGACCACCCACTCGGAGAGTCGTTCCGGAGTCGAAAGCCGGTCTTCCCGCCGGGCCGGATCACGTCGCCAGGAAACGGTGTTGACCAGGTCCAACGGCACGCTCCCGCCGATGCTGTCGTATCCGTCCCAGTGGCCGTCCATGACTGCTCCTAATGGTCAAACTCAGTTTAGCTTGTTAGGGTCGAGGTATGACAACGCTCCGGCACAGCTACCTGGCCGGCGCCCGTGTCGGGCTCGGGCTGGGTGTCGCGACCTTCATTCTCGGTGTCACCTTCGGCGCGTACAGCCAGACGCTGGGCTGGGGGATCGCCGCCCCGATCGTCGCTTCGATCCTCGTGTTCTCCGGGTCGGCCCAGTTCGCGATGGCCACCGCGCTCGCGGGCGGCGGCAACCTCGCCGTCGCGGTGGGCGCCGCGGCCCTGATCAACGCCCGGTTCCTGCCGATGGGTGCCGCGGTCGCCGCGGACCTGCGCGGCGGGCGGCTGCGGCGCGCGTGGGAAGGCCAGGCCGTCGTCGACGGTTCCTGGGTGGCCGCCCACCTCGGCGAAGGGCGTTTCGACCGCGAGAAGCTCATCGGCTGCACGCTCGTCCAGCTGCCCGCATGGGTACTGGGGACGGTGCTGGGCGTTCTGGCCGCGCCACCACCGGACGTCGTCTCGCGGTTCGGGCTCGACGTCGTGTTCCCGGGCTTCTTCCTGGTCCTGCTCATCGACGAACTGCGCCGTTCGCGCCAGGCGGTCCTGACCGCGGCCCTCGCCGCCTTCCTGGCGGGGATCCTGGTGCTGTTCGTCCCGGTCGGGCTCGCGCTGATCGGCGCCTCCGCCGCCGCGCTGCTCGGGCTGGGGGCCCGGCGATGACGCTCTGGCTCGCCATCGTCCTCGTCGCGCTGGTCAGCATCGGGTTCAAGGCGGCGGGCCCGGTCCTGCTCGGCGACCGGACGCTGCCGCCTCGGCTCGCGGGCGTGATCGCGCTGCTCGCGCCCGCGTTGCTGGCCGGTCTCGTGCTCACGGACGTGGCAGGCCCGGCCTGGTCCGGGCTCGACTGGACCCTTTGCGCCGGCCTTGCCGCGATCGCCGTGACCTACGCGCTGCGCGTGCCGGTGCTCGTCGCGATCCTCTGCGGGGTCGTCGTCGCCGCCGTCCTGCGGTTCCTGGTCTAGCTCCAGAACGGGCCGCTCACCCCGGCCTGCTTGAAGTACGCGGCCGCGGCGGCCGGATCCCGGCGGACGTACCCGTGCTCGAGCCTGCCCTCGTACCAGCCGGCCGCGAGCCGCCACAGCGTCGCCAGATCCATGACGTAACCCTTGTCCTGTCCCGTTTCCGCCAGCCATCCGTCCACACAGGACTCGCCGCAGAACAGGCGCTGGTTGCCGCAGGTGTACACGACGTCGTCCCACATCCGCGCCACCGGCACCAGGAAGTGTGCGACCAGCTCACCCGTCGGCGGGGTGCGGTCGTTCACCAGCAGGGCGTGCGGCTCGCCGCAGCCACGGCAGCGCGTGGACACCAGCACCTCGGGTTCGGCCTTGACCAGATGCGGGATCGCGAACGCGTCCCACGCGCAGCCACCCCACCACAGCGTGTGCGCGCCCATCACGGAGAACCCCAGCGGGATCGCCGCGAACGGATGCGCCAGCACGACGTGCTCGCAGTCGTCGAGCACGAGATGCCGCCGCTCCGCGAGCCGGTGCAGCGCCTGTTTCGCCACCGCGAGCGATCCGTGGGCGGCGTCGGCCAGTTCCGGGGCCGTCGGCGGCCTCCCGTGCTCGGCGAACGCGCGGTAGACCGCGACGCGGACGTCCTCGTCCCAGCTGGTGTCGGTTTCGGCGCTCATGGCGGCTCCCTGTGCTCGTCACCGAGTCTCCCCAGCCCGGCTCCGCTCGGCAACCGCTCGTACGTGGCTGAAGTCGCACGCCCAAAGCCTGAGAGGGGGCTCCCAGCCAGCGGACATTCCCCCTTAAAATGACGGAATGACTTCGGTGGTCGAGCGGTTGCAGGGTGATGGACCCGTGTTCTCCATCGAGTTCTTCCCGCCCCGCGACGCGGCCGACGAGGCCGTGCTGTGGAAGTCGATCCGGGAACTCGAGCCGCTGGACCCGGCGTACATGTCGATCACCTACGGCGCCGGCGGCTCCAGCCGGGACGGCACGATCCGCAGCATCGCCCGCGTCGCCACCGAGACCACGCTGGTGCCGATGGCGCACCTCACCGCCGTGAACCACTCGGTCGCGGAACTGCGCAACGTCATCGGCTGGTACGCCGCCGTCGGCGTGCGGAACATCCTCGCGCTGCGAGGCGACCCGCCGGGCGACGTCTACGGCGACTGGGTCCCGCATCCGGAGGGGCTCAACTACGCCGAGGAACTCGTCGAGCTGGTGCGTTCGCTCGGCGACTTCTGCGTCGGCGTCTCGGCCTTCCCGTACGGCCACCCGCGCTCGGCCGACCTCGAAGCCGACACCGAGTACCTCGTGCGCAAGCTCCGCGCCGGCGCGGATTTCGCGATCGCGCAGCTGTTCTTCGAGCCGGAGGACTTCCTCCGCCTGCGCGACCGGGTGGCGGCCACCGGCTGCGAGGCGCTGGTCATCCCCGGCATCATGCCGCTGACCACGCCGCGGACCCTGCACACGTCCATCAAGCTGTCCGGCGCGCCCGCGCCGCGGCGGCTGCTGGACCGGCTCGAACCGCTGGCCGGCGACCCCAAGGCCTTCCGCGCCGCAGGGATCGACGCGGTGACCGAATTGGGGGAGCGGCTCATCGCCGAAGGCGTCCCCGACCTGCACTTCTACACGTTCAACCGGTCCAAGGCCACGCGTGAGGTGGTCAGCAGGCTCGGGCTGGTCCCGGCCCGCGCGTAACTCCGTACCGAAGTCGCCCGCCGTCCCGGTAGCGTGCCGGTCATGGCTTCAACCGCGCGAAATGTGCACCAGATCTGTGACCGGTACGTCGACGACTACGCCGCGGCCGACCCGGTCGCCGCGACGACGTACGGCATCTCCGGATACGACGACCAGCTGACCGACTACTCGCCCGCCGGGCACGCGGCGCGGGCCGCCATCGCCGCCCGCGCGCTGGCCGACATCGAAGCGGCCGAACCCGCCGACGACGGCGAGCGCGCGGCCAAGGCGGTGTTCACCGAGCGGCTCGGGTTGCAGCTGGAGATCCACGAGGCGGGTCTCGACCTCGCGGTGCTGAACGTGATCGAAAGCCCCGTGCAGGAAGTGCGCATGGTCTTCGACTACATGGCCACCGACACCGCGGAGGACTGGGCGACGATCGCCGCCCGGATGGCGAGGGTGCCCGAAGCGCTCGCCGGTCTCCGTGCCTCGCTGCTCGCGGCCGCGGACGCGGGCCGGGTGTCGGCGTTGCGGCAGGTCGGCAAGGTCGCCGAACAGGCCGAAACCTGGGCGGGGTTGAAGGACGACGACGGTTTCTTCGAGACGCTGGTCGCGGGGGCGAAGGACGTCGACGACAAGCTGCGCGCGGAGCTCGGTCAGGCCGCTCACGCCGCGCAGGAGGCGTACGCGGAGTTCGCCGGTTTCCTCCGCGCCGAACTCGCCCCGCTGGCGCCGGTCAAGGACGCCGTCGGCGCCGAGGTCTACCGGCTGTGGTCCCGTTTGTTCACCGGAGCCACCTTCGACCTGGACGAGGCTTACGCCTGGGGCTGGGCCGAGTTCACCCGCATCGAGACCGAGATGCGCGAGGTCGCCGGCCGGATCAAACCCGGCGCGACCCTCGCCGAGGCGGCCGCCGCCCTCGACGCCGACCCCAAGTACGTCGTGCGCGGCCGGGCGGAATTCCAGGCCTGGATGCAGAACCTGTCCGACAACGCGCTGAAGTCGTTGCGCGGCAAGCACTTCGACATCTCCGACCGGGTGATGGCGCTGGAGTGCAAGATCGCCCCGCCCGGCGGCACCGTCGGCGCGTACTACACCGGCCCGAGCGAGGACTTCTCCCGCCCCGGCCGCATGTGGTGGTCGCTGCCGCAGGGCCGGGACGAGTTCACCACCTGGCGCGAGGTCAGCACCGTCTACCACGAGGGCGCGCCGGGCCACCACCTGCAGATCGCGACCGCGGTCGACCAGTCGGAGTCGCTCAACAAGTACCAGCGGCTGCTGGCGTTCACCTCCGGGCACGCCGAGGGCTGGGCGCTGTACTCCGAGCGGCTGATGGAGGACCTCGGGTTCCTCGCCGACGACGGTGAACTGTTCGGCATGCTGTCCGAGCAGCTGTTCCGCGCCGCGCGGGTGATCGTCGACATCGGCATGCACCTGGAACTGGAGATCCCGGCGGGCACCGGCTTCCACGAGGGCGAGCGGTGGACACCCGAACTGGGCCTGGAGTTCATGCTCACCCGGACCGTCACCGACTCCGCCCACGTGCACGACGAGATCGACCGCTACCTGGGCTGGCCCGGGCAGGCGCCGTCGTACAAGCTCGGCGAACGGCTCTGGCTCACCGCCCGCGAGGAGGCCCGCGAGCGGCAGGGCGACGCGTTCGACATCAAACAGTTCCACACGCGGGCGCTGGCGCTCGGCGGGATGGGGCTGGACACGCTGCGGGAGATGCTGGCCGCGCTGGACTGAGCCGAAGGACGCTTTCCCCGCAGGTGACGCGGGGAAAGCGTCCTTCAGCCTTATTCACTTGCCCGCCTTGATACGTTCCCCTCATGCACCGGATCCGTCTCGGCAACCCGCCCCCCGCCTCCTGAGCGGGGTGTCTCCGGCCGCGCGGCGTTCCAGCCGCCCGGCCGATCCGTGCTGCACTGAAGCACCCCGCGTCGTCGACGTCCGTTCCGACCGACACAGACGCAGGAGCGTTTCCCCATGTCCGTTGCCGTACCCACGCGCGCCCGATCGTCGGCCGCGCTCGTCCTCGCCGGAGTCCTCTGGGGGACCGGCGGCCTCGCCGGATCCCTGCTCGCGTCCCGCGCGGGACTCCATCCCCTGAGCGTCGCCGCGTACCGGCTGCTCATCGGCGGCGTGATCGCCGCCGGCTATCTCTGGCTCACCGGAGGCCTTCGCGGTCTTCCCCGGACGCCGCTGGTCCGCCGTCGCCTCCTGGCGGTCGGCGGGTTGTTCGCCCTCTTCCAAACGAGCTACTTCGCCGCGGTCTCGCTGAGTTCCGTGAGCGTCGCGACGATGACCACCATCGGCAGCGCGCCCGTCCTGCTCGCCGTCGCGACGGCCGTCAAGACCCGCCGCCTGCCCGGAGCGTGGACCGCGGTGTCCGTGGCCGGCTCCCTCATCGGGCTCGCGCTGCTGCAGTGGACGCCCGGGCAGGAGGTCGACATCGCGGGGGTGCTGTTCGCCCTGCTCGCCGCGGCCGGGTTCGCCGCGCTGACACTGGTGACCGCGACCCGTGTCGAAGGCCTCGATCCCTTGCCCACCACGGCTTTCGGCTGTCTGATCGGCGGCGCCGCGCTCGCCCCCGCCGCGCTGTGGTTCGGGATGGGGGTGCCGTTTCAGGCCGACGTGCTCGCGCTCGTCGTCTACTTCGGAGTCGTGCCGACGGCGCTGGCGTACGCCGCGTACTTCCGCGGTCTCGAAAGCGCGCATCCCGTACTGGCCGCGTTGTCCGCCCTGCTCGAACCGTTGACCGCCGCGCTGCTGTCCATGGTGCTGCTCGGGGAACGGCTCGGCGTCGTGGGCTGGTGCGGCGCGGTGGTGCTCATCGCCGCGCTCACGGTCGCCTACTCGAAACCCTAGAGCGGCAGCGTCCGGCCGAGGATCGCGAACGGCCGCGGATCCCCGGCGAAGTGGTAATCCCGCAGCACGTCGACGAAGCCGACCCGCCGGTACAGGTTCCAGGCCCGGCTGGTGCCTTCCGGCGTGGAAAGGAGGACGTGGGCGCTGGGCACGCCGTCGAGCAGCCGTCGCAGGAGGTCCTCGCCGATCCGCTTCCCCTGGCTTTCGGGGCTGACGTGGATCTCGGTGAGTTCGAAGTAGTCGGACATCCAGTGCTCGGCGGCGGCCTGGCCCTCACGCCGGGTCAGGCCGTGGCGGACCTGCTCGTGCCACCACTGGCCGCCGCGGCCCTTGTAGCCGTAGGCGAGCCCGAGCAGGACACCGTCCGCGTCGAGCGCGGCCATGCAGCGCCAGCCTTCGCGCAGCGCGTGCGTGAGCCACATCGGCGCGCGTTGCTCCGCCGTGCCTTCGGGGTAGCGCATGGCGTTGACGTAGATGGTCAGCGCCTCGGGGAGCCGGGCGCGGAACTCGTCCGCGGACAGCTGGACGTAACGGGTGCATTCCGAGGACATCGCGGTCACGGGCGCCCATCCTGCCCGTCGCCCGCGACGTCCGCGGGAGTACCCCCGGTCAGCGCGACGAGGCCGTCGAACGTCGTGGGGTACACCGACTTCGGATGCCCGGCGGCGGCCCAGACGACCTCGTGCGCGCGCAGCGCGGTGTCGACGAGGGTGGTCAACGCCATCGGGTGACCGACCGGGGCGACGCCGCCGATCGGCTGCCCCGTGTGCGCGCGGACGAAATCCGCGTCCGCCTTGCCGATCTCGTCGGCTCCGGTCAGCGACGCGAGCAGCGCGGTGTCGGCGCGGTGCGCGCCCGAGGTCAGTGCGAGCAGGGCCGTCTCCGTGTCGCCGGTGCGGCTGCGGAAGACGAGGCTGTTCGCGATCGCGCCGGCCTCGACACCGAGCGCTTCGGCGGCCTGCTCGGCCGTGCGGACTTCGGCGGGGAGGATCCGGATCCCGTCGGCGGCGGCGTGCTGGCCCGCCTCGGCGAGCGCGGCCGCGACCTTGGCCACCGCGGGATGACCGGACCGGTCGATGGTGCTCATGCGTCTATGAGATCACGTGGCCGATGCCGTGTCCCGCACCACATGCGGCGATCACCCCGGTACGGGGTTGAGGAATGGGGCACTTCGGGGTTACATTGGAGTTGTTCGAACAGACGTTCGACATTCGGTGAGCGCGCACCGGTAGGTGCCCGGCGCCGGGGCGGGGGAAGCGCCTCGGCGCCGGGCACCGGCAGGCGCTCACGTACAGGAGGAGGGTCGTCATGTCCGTTTCGGTCGTGTCCCCCGACGAAGCCGAGAGGCCGGGGGGCGCCGCACAGCCCGCCCTGCCGATGTCGTTGCGCCCGCCGGCACCACCCGCGGCGGTCTCCTTGTACGCGCAGGCGAGGCGGGGTCTCGCCGAAGCAGAGCGGGAGAGTACTCCCGCGGAGCGGTTCATCGGGGCGTATCTCGCCGCGCTGCGGGGTGCGGCGGCGGTACTGGAGGCCCGCGGCCGTCCGCACCGGGGCCGTGCCCGGCCGGCGAGCGGCTGGGTGCTGCTCGACTCCGTCGCGCCCGAGCTGAAGGAATGGGCGGCGTTCTTCGCGGCCAATTCGGCGACGCGAGCCGCCGCGCAGGCGGGTATCACCGGCAAGGTCACCGTCGAGCTGGCGGACGAACTGACCCGGGCCGCCACGGTGTTCCTGGAACTGGTGCGACGGGTGGTGCACGGGCTGCCGATGGGTGACTCGGCGCATGTGGCCTGAGCCGGTGGCTCTCAGACGCGCTCCCGGATCTCCTTCGTGACTCGAAAAGACCAGCCCGCGCCCTGCGACGCCGATCGCGGACGCGGGGTTCACCCATGCACAGAACCGCCACGGAGAGGGGGTGCGCGATGGCCGGGCAGGCCATGATCGACCAGGGCAGGTTCCTGGAGGCGATCGGTGCCGAAACCGAGCTGATGGCCCAGGTGGCGCATACCGCGTCCGCCGACGCGCCGGTCCCGACCTGCCCCGGCTGGACGCTCGGCGAGGTCCTCAGGCACGTCGGCAGCGTGTACCGGGTCACCCGCCGCTGGATCACCGACGGACGGCGTCCCGAGCACTGGCAGCGCAAACCGGGGCCGGGACAGAGCCTGGAGGACTACTTCCGCGAGGGCCGGGACGAACTCGTCGCCGAACTGTCCGCGCACGACCCGGACGAACTGGCGCCGACCTGGTGGCCGGCGGACCGCAGCTACGGGTTCTGGCGGCGGCGGACGGCGCACGAGACGACGATCCACCGGATCGACGCGGAGAGCGCGGCCGGCCGGGAAGTGTCGAAGATCCCGGAAGACGTGGCACTCGACGGGATCGACGAGGCGCTGGTGCTGTGGTTCGGCCAGCGGCTGCCGTTGCTGGGTCTGTCCGGTACCAAGACCGGCTCGGTCGGCGTGCGCACCGCGGGCCACACCTGGATCGCCAGGGCGGGGCCGACGGAGACCGTCGCCTGGCGGTGCTCGGCCGAGGAGGCCCAGCGCGCGGACGACCTGATCACCGGGAAGCCGGACAAGATCTACCGGTGGCTCTGGGGCCGGGCGGGTCCGACGGCGGTGACGGTCAGCGGAGACCAGGACATGGCGGGACAACTCTGGGCCCTTCTGCGGCTCGCGACCCGATGATCGGTCGGTGGGGAAGCCAAACCGGTCAGAAGTGTCAGGAGCTGGAGACGGCTTGAGCGCCCGCGGGTTCACCGAAGACGCACAGAACTGTCGGTGGTGCCGTCTAGGTTCACCGGTGTGGCTGCACAGCTGGTGAACCTGGTCTTCGACTCGGCCCTTCCCAGAGATCTGGCGGGTTTCTGGGAAGGGCTGTTCAGCTGGGACGCCCCGTTCCAACCGGCGTTCCGCTCCGAGGCGGGCCCCAAACGGGGCAAGAACCGGCTGCACCTGGATCTGGCGAGCCGTTCGCCCGAGCACCAGGCCGGGCTGGTGGACCGTGCGCTGTCCCTCGGCGCACGGCACATCGACATCGGCCAGGGCCCGCCGGAGGAGAAGCGGGTGCCGTGGGTGGTGCTCGCGGACCCCGAGGGCAACGAGTTCTGTGTTCTCGAGCCCCGCGAGCAGTATGAGGGCACCGGCGCGATCGCCTCGGTGGTCACCGACGCCCTCGACCCGGAGCGGCTGGCGCGGTTCTGGGCGGCCGCCCTCGGCTGGGAGATCGGCGTCCGGGAGGAGGCGATCGTCGGCCTGCGGCCACCGGACGGCCGCGGTCCCTGGGTCGAGTTCCTCGCCACGCGAGAAGAAAAGCAGCACAGGAACCGGCTGCGGTTCGAGATCGCGCCACGGCGAGGCAAGAGCCGGGCGGCCGAGGTCCGGCGCCTGCGGGAGCTGGGCGCGTCAGGGGAGAGTGGCGAAGCGATGGTGGATCCGGAGGGCAACGAATTCAGCGTGCTTTCTCCCCGCTGAGTGTTTCGCCGGCGTTGCGCGGTGGCGTCGAACGCTGACGTGAGCGAAACATCCGCGCCGTGGGCAGGCAACAACCGGCCGGGACCGTGGACTCATGGAGACCTATCGAGCCCGGCCCACCCTGGTCCACCCCGGCGAAGAGACCACGGCCGCGTCGGCCTGGCGTGTCCGGATCCGCGTGGACGACCGGCCCGGCACCCTGGCCAGGATCGCGATCCGGCTCGCCGACCTCGAATGCAACATTCTCGGGTTGTCGGTGCTCCCGGTCCCCGGCGGCGTGCTCGACGAGATCGTCTTGCGGCCGGCCACCGGTCTGCCGCGCCAACTGCTCGTCGACGCGATCCGCGACGAAGGATGCGAATGCTCCGCCGTCATCGACGCGGATCTGGCCGAACTGGTCGACCCGGCCACCGCGACGCTCACCGCGGCCACGAGGGCCGTCGAGGAGCCCCGCGGCCTCGCGGAAGTGCTCCGCGGCGTCCTCGCGGCCGACGTCGTCACCAAGGTCCCGTCGATCGAGGCGAACCCGGCCCGTACGGAAGGCGGGCACCGCGCTGTGTTCCCGGCGGGGGACGGCACCGCGTTCGTCGCGCGCCGCCGGTGGTCGCCGTTCGTCGAACTGGAACTGAGCCGCGCCGTCGCACTGATCGGCCTGAGCGCCGCGGTCCGCGACAACGTGACCGGTCCGATCGTGCTCGACCGGACCGACGGCGCCGCGATCGTCCTGCGCAAGGGCGTCCCCGGTGACGCGGAAGCGGTGTCCGCGCTGCACCAGAGATGCTCGATGACGACGCTCTTCCACCGCTATCACACCGGAATGCGTGCCGTGCCGCGTCGCTGGCTGCACCGGCTCCTGATGCCGCCACGCGGCATCAGCCTGCTCGCGGTCTGCGGCCGGGACGTGATCGGTCTCGGCCAGCTGATCCCGTCCGCCGGCGGCGGCGCGGCCGAAGTCTCGCTCCTGGTCGAGGATTCCTGGCAGCGCCAGGGCATCGGCACGGCTTTGCTCGCCAGGCTCGCCACCCTCGCCATGGCCAAGGGGGAGCGCGAACTCGCCGCCGTCTGCCTGCCCGGCGACGACTCCCTCTACCGCACCGCCGCCCGCGTGGGGCTCCGGCCCGAACGCGCCTCCGGCGACCCCGGCACCCTGCGCTTCGCGCTCTCCGACCCCCGCAATTAGTCACCTGCTTGCGAGAGGGGACGGCCGCAAGCAGGTGACTAATTGCGGTTCCAGAACCAGTCTTTGCCGCGGGCCTCGCCCAGCGCGCGCTTCTTGCGTTCGGGGGGGAGCCGTTCCAGGTAGAGCTTGCCGTCGAGGTGATCGGTCTCGTGCTGCAGGCACTGGGCGAGCACGTCGACGCCTTCGACCGCGACCGGTTCGTTGCGCAGGTCGACACCGCGCACCACGGCGTGCTTCGCGCGGACGACCGGGAACCACAGCTCCGGCACCGAGAGGCAGCCCTCACCGATCTCGTGCGTCTCTTCGGACAGCTCGACGATCTCGGGGTTGATCACGTATCCGCTCAACCCGCCGACGTCATAGCTGAACACCCGCAGCCCGACCCCGATCTGCGGCGCCGCGAGACCCGCACGCCCGGCCGGTTTCACCCCGTCCATCAGATCGGTCACCAGCGACTCGATCTTCTTGTCGAATGTCGTGACCGGGTCGCATACGGTCTTGAGCACGGGATCCCCGAAATAGCGCAGGTCGCGCATCACCATGATCGAACGTCCTTCTCCGCAGGTCTGAGCGGTGATTCTAGGCCCGCAGGCGCAGCCCCTTGGGAGTCGCCCGGAAACCCGCCTCCTGAAGGACGGCCGACAGCTCCGAGGTGAGCGCCACCTCGCCGTCGGCCTTCTGCACCGCGAGCTGCCCCAGCCAGCCTTCCCGCACCGCCGTGGACAGCGCCCGCGCGGCCGAGCGCAACCTGTCCTGATCCTCGGTGAAACTCAGCAGCGACCGGCCGCCGCGTTCGACGTACATCGTCGGGACGCCGTCCACCAGCACCGCCAGCGCGCCCGCTTTCCTTGCCGGACGGTGTTTCGTGTCGCCTGTCGCGGCAGGCCAAGGCAGCGCGGCGCCGTAGGGCTGGGCCGGGTCGGCGGCGGCGAGGACGACGGCGCCTTCCGTGGTGGTGCGCTGGTTCCCGGATTGCGCGCGCAGCCTGTCGACGGCGCCCTTCGCCGCGAACTGCGCCGCGCCGAGCCCCTCGACCACGTATCCCCGGACGACCTGCCCCGAATCCTCCATACCGCGCAAAACCTTGTAGATCCCCGAAAAACCGCCCGTCACGCGCTCGGTGTCGAGGGCGCCGCGGGTGAGGACGCCATGCCGTTCCAGGAAGGCCTCCGTCCGCGCCAGCGCGCGCCTGGTCGGATCCGCTTCACGTCCCGGGGTCAGTGCCCAGCGCCCGGCCACCGTCGGCGGCCCGGTGCGCGAAGGCATCGCCGGGCGGCCTGCCCGAAGCCGTGCGTATCGGCCGCGAGGAGCCTGCCGCCGTGACTTGTGCGCGGCGCCGGCACCGGAGACCTGCGCCCGCAGCGGGCCCAGCGTGTCCCCGGTGACCAGCCCGGCCCACACGAGATCCCACAGCGCCGCCACGACTTCACCGTCGTTGGGCGGGGTTTCGACCAACGGCGACGCCCGGTCCACGAGCTGGCGGAAGAACTGCGCTCCACCCTCCAAAGTGGACAGAATGGCTTCGTGGAGCGGGCCGGAGGGCAGATCGTCGTCGAGATCCGGCAACAGCAGATCGGCGACGTCCGTGGGCGCGAGCGCCAGCCAGCCGTCTCCGCCGGAAAGGGAACCGCAGCCGCACCAGGTGACCTCGCCCGCCGTGGTCAGTTCGTCGAGCAGTGAGGGTGTGTAGCCGGGCAGCCTGCTCGGCAGGATCAGCGACTCGACCGCGCTCGCCGGGAGCGGGGCACCGGCCAGTTGCTCGACCACGGACAGCACGTCGTCCGCCGTCGGCGCCGACCGCATCCGGGCCCCGATTCCGTGCCACGACGGCAGGAACCGGCCCAGCGCCGCCGGTTCGACCGGCTCGACCTCGGCCCGCAGCCGAGCCAGCGACGCCCGCCGGAGCCTGCGCAGCACCGAAGCGTCGCAGAACTCCATCCCGACGCCGTGGGTCTCCGGATGCCCGACGGGGCTCAGCTCGCCTCGGACCAGCCTGCCCTGCGCGGTCAACCTGTCCAGTACGCCGGTGACCACGGCCGTCCCGAGGCCGAACCGCTCGGCCGCCTGCCGGGCGCTGAACGGGCCGCGGCTGCGCGAATAGCGCGACAGCAGGTCGCCGACGGGATCTTCGACCGGTTCGGTGAACGCCTCCGGCACCCCGACCGGCAGCGCGGTGCCCAGCGCGTCCCGTACCCGGCCCGCGTCCTCGATGGCGATGAAACGTTCGCCGCCGCCGATACGGACCCGGATCACCCGCCGCGCGGCCTCCAGTTCCTCCAGCCATTCCCGCTGGATACCGCGCGCGGCGGCCTCCTCGATCGAGAGATCGCCGAGGAACCGCAACAGATCCGCGGCTTCTTCGGCGTTGCGGGCGTGCCTGTCCGGATCGAGGCGCTGCAGGGAACGCTCGACTTCGGCGACGACCTCGGCGTCCAGCAGCTCGCGGATCGCCTCGGTGCCGAGCAGCTCGGCCAGCAGTGTCGAATCCAGCGCCAGCGCGGCCGCGCGCCGTTCCGCGAGCGGGGCATCGGTCTCGTACAGGAACATCCCGACGTAGCCGAAGAGCAGGCTGCGCGCGAACGGCGACGCCGACGGCGTCTCGACCTCGACCAGCTTGACCTTGCGGGACCGGACATCGGACATCAGCTCGCGCAGGCCGCCGACGTCGTACACGTCCTGCAGGACTTCCCGCATCGCTTCCAGCACCACGGGGAACCGCTCGTACTTGGCCGCGACCGAAAGCAGCTGGGACGCGCGCTGCCGCTGCTGCCACAGCGGGGTGCGGCGACGCGGATCCCGGCGGGGGAGCAGCAGCGACCGCGCCGCGCATTCCCGGAACCGCGCGGCGAACAGCGCCGAACCGCCGACCTCGGCGACGATCAGCTGCTCGACCTCTTCCGGATCGAGCAGGACGTCCTCGACGCCGATGGTGACCTCGGCGCCGTCCATGTCCAGCGCCTCGGGCAGCCGCAGCACGATGCCGTCGTCGGAATGCGCGACCTGGGCGTCGACCCCGCGGTTCTCCCGCAGGCGGGCCGCGATCGCGAGCGCCCACGGCGCGTTGACCTGAGCGCCGAACGGCGAATGCAGGATGACCCGCCAGTCACCCAGCTCGTCGCGAAACCGTTCCAGCAGCACGGTTTTGTCGTTCGGCACATGCCGGGTGGCCGACTTCTGCTCTTCGAGGTAGGCCAGCAGGTTGTCGCACGCGTATTCGTCCAGACCGGCGACGGCGGCGCGTTCCCTGGCCGCCGACGGCTCCGAAGTGGACAGTTCGCGGACGAACGCGCCCAGCGCCCGCCCCAGTTCCAGCGGGCGGCCGGGGGCGTCGCCCTTCCAGAACGGCATCCGGGCGGGCTCGCCCGGCGCGGGGACCACGATCACGCGGTCGTGGGTGATGTCGGTGACCCGCCAGGAGGAGGTGCCGAGCAGGATCGTGTCGCCGACGCGGGACTCGTAGACCATCTCCTCGTCGAGCTCGCCCACGCGCGACCCCGGTTTGCCGTCGGAACCCGGCGTCATCACGGTGAACAGGCCGCGATCGGGGATCGTGCCGCCGGAGGTCACCGCCAGCCGCTGCGACCCCGGACGGCCGTGCAGTTCGCCGCTGACCCGGTCCCAGGTGATCCGGGCACGCAGTTCGCCGAATTCCTCGCTGGGGTACCGGCCGGCGAGCATGTCGAGCACGGCCAGCAACGCGTCGTCCGGCAGGGACGCGAACGGCGCCGCACGGCGGGCGAGGGCGGCCAGCTCGTCGACCGTCCACGATTCGAGCGCCACCATCGCCACGACCTGCTGCGCGAGCACGTCCAGCGGGTTGCGCGGATACCGCACCGCCTCGATCGCCCCGGAGGCCATCCGTTCCGCGACCACCGCGCAGGAGACGAGGTCCCCCCGGAACTTCGGGAACATCACCCCGCTCGACACCGCGCCGACCTGGTGCCCGGCCCGGCCCACCCGCTGCAGTCCCGAAGCGACCGTCGGCGGCGCCTCGATCTGCACGACGAGATCGACGGCGCCCATGTCGATGCCCAGCTCCAAGGAGGACGTCGCGACGACGCACGCCAGCCGCCCGGACTTGAGTTCCTCTTCCACATGGGTGCGTTGCTCGCGCGACATCGAGCCGTGGTGCGCCCGCGCGATCACCGGCGCCGCCCCGGTGGTGAGCCCGGACTGGCCGATCGCCTCGGCCGGATACCGCTGATCCGGCTCCAGCTCGACCTGTTCCGCGACGAGTTCGTTGAGCCGGGCCGTCATCCGCTCGGTGAGCCGCCGCGAGTTGGCGAACACGATCGTCGACCGGTGCGCCTGGATCAGTTCGAGGACGCGCTCCTCCACCGCGGGCCAGATCGACGGCCGCCGCGGTGCGCCGTCGATGTCCTCCAGCGAGCCGGGCAGCCGTGCGAGGCCCGCGTCGAGGTCTTCGTTCTGCTTCGGCCCTTGCGGACCGTCGAGATTGGACATGTCCTCGACCGGGACCTCGACGCGGACCTCGATCGTCTTCGCGAGCTTCGGCTGGACGACGGTGACCGGCCTGCCGCCCGCCAGGAACGAGGCGACCTCGTCGATCGGCCGGACCGTCGCCGACAGCCCGATCCGCTGGGCGGGCTTCTCCAGCAACGCGTCGAGCCGCTCCAGCGACAAGGCCAGATGCGCACCGCGTTTGCCACCCGCGACCGCGTGCACCTCGTCGACGATCACCGTCTCCACGCCGCGCAGCGAATCGCGGGCGGAGGAGGTGAGGATCAGGAACAGCGACTCCGGCGTGGTGACCAGCACGTCCGGTGGGGTCTTGCCGAACGAGCGCCGCTCGGCCGCGGTGGTGTCGCCCGTCCGCATGCCGACGCCGATGTCCGGCACCGGCAGCCCGAGCCGCCGCGACGCCTGCGAGATACCCGCCAGCGGTGCCCGCAGGTTGCGCTGGACGTCGACCGCCAGCGCCTTCAGCGGAGAGACGTAGAGGACGCGGCAGCGTTTCCGGGGCTCGGACGGTGGCGGCTCGACCGACAGCCTGTCCAGCGCCCAGAGGAAGGCCGACAACGTCTTGCCCGATCCCGTGGGGGCCACGACGAGCGCGTGCTGCCCCGCGTGCGCGGCACGCCACGCGCCCTCCTGCGCCCCGGTGGGCGCGGCGAAGGCCCCGGTGAACCAGTCCCTGGTCGCGGGGGAGAAGAGGTCGAGTACGTGTGCCACGCCCTCCATACTGCGCCGGACCACCGACAGTTTCGCTCCGAGGCTGTGACGAGACACCCGCTCGGGGACGAGTTCGGCGGGTTCCGCACGTGCGGTGACCTCGCTCATGGGAGCATCACCGCCAGCGCGGCCGGATCGGTACTGGGGCGGTCGCCGTTCGTCTGTGAAGGGGTATGAGCTGTGCGGATCCTGTCGGTGGACCTCGGGACGTCCAACACCGTGGCCGTCCTTTCGGCGCACGGGAGGCCCCCGCGCGTGGTCGAGGTCGACGGTTCGGCCAACATGCCGTCCGCGGTGTTCGCCACCGAGGAGGGCACGATCATGGTCGGCCGCGACGCCGAGCGCCGCGCCCGCCTCGACCCGACCCGCTTCGAGCCCAACCCCAAACGCCGCATCGACGAGCAGACGCTCCTGCTGGGCACCGACGTCATCCCGGTCAGCGAGGTGCTGGCCGCGATCCTGCGCCGCGTCCTCGACGAGACCACCCGCCAGCTCGGCGGCGACCTGCCCGACGAGGTCCGGCTCACTCACCCCGCGCAATGGGGCCCCACCCGCCGCAACGTGCTGCTGTCCGCCGCCCGGCTCGCCGGGATGGGCGGCAACCTGGTGCTCGTCCCCGAGCCGGTCGCCGCGGCCGCGCATTTCGCGTCGTTCCCCGGCAAGACCCTCGCGCCCGGCCAGGCGCTCGCCGTGTACGACCTCGGCGCCGGCACCTTCGACGTCGCGATCGTCGGCGCGACCCCGAACGGCGGCTTCACCGTCGTCGCCGAAGACGGCCTTCCCGACCTCGGCGGTCTCGACGTCGACCAGGCGCTGCTGGTGCACGTCGGCCGTGAGGTCTCGCACAAGGACCCCCAGCGCTGGCAGCGGGTCCTGCGGCCCGAGTCCACTCCGGACCGTCGTACGCGGCGCGCGCTGCAGGAGGACGTGAAGGCGGCGAAGGAAGCCCTCTCGCGGCACCCGCAGACCGAGGTCCCGATGCCGGAGCCGTTCGAAGACGTCCTCGTCACGCGAGGGGAACTCGAAGCGCTGGTGCGGCCGTCGATGCTGCGCAGTGTCGAGCTGATGTCGCGGGTCGTCCGTTCGGCCGGGATGACCCCGGATCGACTCGCCGGTATCTACCTCGTCGGCGGGTCGAGCCGTCTCCCGCTGGTCGGCAGCCTGATCGCGGAGAAGCTCGGCGTCGTCCCCGGCAGCCTGGACCAGCCCGAGACCGCGGTCGCGCTCGGCGCCCAGCACGTCGCTTCCGACGGCATCAGCTCGCGCACGCAGGGCGTCGAAGGGCAGGTCGCCGCGGGGACCGGCGCACACCCCGGCGTTTCGGGTCCGTACGCGCCACCGCCGCAGCAGGTCGCGTCGATCCCGGGGTATTCGGGCGGCGGCCCCGGCCAGTCCGGCGGTTTCCCCCAGTCGGGTTACCCGAACAGCGGCCCGCAGCAGGTGCAGCAGCCCGCGCCGACGAATTTCCCGACGTACTCGCTGGCCGGCCAGGCCTCCGGCGACAAGGCGCCCGCGAGCAAGAAGAAGCCGCTCGTCATCGGCGCCATCGTGGCCGTGGTCGTGCTGCTCGCCGCCGGGCTCACGTTCTTCCTGACGTCCTCTTCGGTGCCGACCTACACGGCCGACGAATGCAAGGTGCCCGGCGCGGCCGACGACAAGGGCCTCACCGGCTGCCTGCGCCAGCTCGCGGGGAAGATCGCCGACACCGGCGACTGCAAGCCCGGGATGGGCAACGGGCCGGCGAAACCGGCGGAGGATCTCGGCGTGACGTCGACCTGCTCCGCCCCGGGACGCGCCGGGACCCAGGTGACCTACTTGCAGAGCGACTCCGCGGACAAGCTCAAGGCCTACACCGACGGACTGCTCAAATCGGCCGGTGGGGACCGCACCGAGGCCAAATGGGCAGGCAACGCCCTGGAAGGCCAGTACTCCTCGGCCGCCGGGCGGAACGCCGCCGTGCTGGTGTTCACCGTGACCGACCGGCCGCTGGTCGGTTTCATCTACCAGGTCCCGGCGGAAGGCCAGAATCCGACGCCGGGCGAGCTGGCCGACTACTTCGAAAAGAGCGTCCAGCCGGGCGAATAGCCGCTGTTTTCGCGTGAAGGCCCCCTTCCCTCGGCTCAGCCGAGGGAAGGGGGCCTTCACGCGTTTCCGCCGGGGTGCCGGGCTAGACTTCTCCCGATGCGTATCACGGTCTTCCGGCGGCTGATGGCCGACGAATTCGGTCCCGGACGTGCGGAAACGCTCTCCAGGGATCACTCCTTCGGTGAACTCGGGGGCCGGACCGTCGAACAGGCTCTCGACGCGGGGATCTCGGCCAAAGACGTCTGGCGAGCGGTCTGCGACGCCTTCGAGATCCCGCCGGAGCGGCGCTGACCTCGGCAAAGGGACAAGAACCCTAGCGCGACGGCGTGTCGGCCACGGCCTCGAACAGACGTTCGTCTATGGTGTTGTCCACAACGGGGTCAGCGATCCACAGCTTGGGCGCGAGGCCTGGAATTGTCGGTGGTCGCCCGTAGCGTCGGACCCGACAGCTCAGAACTGAACAAGCCCTACCCGGCTCAACCAACGAGGTGGACTCCATGGCACCAGCAGCACCCGACAAGGACAAGGCGCTCGAACTGGCCCTCGCCCAGATCGACAAGCAGTACGGCAAGGGTTCGGTCATGCGCCTCGGTGAAGAGGGCCGCGCGCCGATCGAGGTCATCCCCACCGGCGCCATCGCGCTCGACGTCGCGCTCGGGATCGGTGGCCTCCCCCGCGGCCGGGTCATCGAGATCTACGGTCCGGAGTCCTCCGGTAAGACCACCGTCGCGCTGCACGCGGTCGCCAACGCGCAGAAGAACGGCGGCATCGCCGCGTTCATCGACGCGGAGCACGCGCTGGACCCGGAGTACGCCAAGAAGCTCGGCGTCGACACCGACGCGCTGCTGGTCTCCCAGCCGGACACCGGTGAGCAGGCGCTCGAGATCGCGGACATGCTGATCCGCTCCGGCGCGCTCGACATCCTGGTCATCGACTCGGTCGCCGCGCTCGTGCCGCGCGCCGAGATCGAGGGCGAGATGGGCGACAACCACGTCGGCCTCCAGGCCCGGCTGATGAGCCAGGCGCTGCGGAAGATGACCGGTGCGATGAACAACTCCGGCACCACCGCGATCTTCATCAACCAGCTGCGCGAGAAGATCGGCGTCATGTTCGGCTCCCCGGAGACCACGACCGGTGGTAAGGCGCTGAAGTTCTACGCGTCGGTCCGCCTGGACGTCCGCCGCATCGAGACGCTGAAGGACGGCGGCGAGCCGGTCGGCAACCGCACCCGTGTCAAGGTCGTCAAGAACAAGGTCGCGCCGCCCTTCAAGCAGGCCGAGTTCGACATCCTTTACGGCAAGGGTGTTTCCCGCGAAGGTTCGCTGATCGACATGGGTGTCGACCAGGGCATCCTGCGCAAGTCCGGCGCCTGGTACACCTACGAGGGCGACCAGCTGGGCCAGGGCAAGGAGAACGCCCGGAAGTTCCTGCTGGACAACCCGGACATCGCCAACGAGATCGAGAAGCGCATCAAGGAGAAGCTCGGCATCGGTGCCGCTGTCGACGCCGAAGCCGCCCCCGCGCCGGTCGACTTCTAAGGGGCCGCGGGATCGGGAGGTGTGTGCTCGCGGAGAGCGCTCGCCTTCATCCCTTCGCCGTGCCTTCTGGGGGTCGAACCCCCCAGGCCCCGTCAAGGGGGCTCCGCCTCTTGGATCCCCGCCAGGAGGCAAGCCCCCTGGGCCTCCGGGCCTCGGGTGCGATTCGTTGTTGCCTTCTGAGGAGTGAGAGCTGAATGCGTGCGCCCAAGGTGGATCCGGCGGAGCTGCCGCCGGACGAGCGGAGGAAGAAGGCCAAGGAGATCTGCTTCGATCTCCTGGCCGCGCGCCCGCGTTCCACGGACGAACTGCGTCAGGCCCTCAAGCGCAAGGGCTTCGACGAGGAGACGACGGAGACCCTGCTGGGTAAGCTGGACAAGGCAGGGCTCATCAACGACGCCGAGTTCGCCGAGATGTGGGTGCGTTCCCGCCATGCCAACATGGGCCTGGCACGGAACGCCCTGGTAGCCGAGCTCAAACGCAAAGGAATCGATGGGGATATCGCCGTCCAGGCCGCCGACGAGGTGGACCGAGAGGCAGAGGAGCAGCGCGCCCGAGAGCTGGTACGGAAGCGCATGCGCTCCTTGGGCAACGTCGACGAGCAGACGGCGATCCGCCGCCTGCTGGGCTTCCTCGCCCGCAAGGGCTATCCCCAGGGGCTGGCCTACACCGTGATCCGCGACGAACTCCGCGAGTTCGGCGCCGAGTCGGCGCTGCTGGACGACGCCACCCTCGACTGAGCTTCCTCATCTGAGCCGCTCGCCGGCCGTGCGGGCACACTTGCCCGCCGGCCGGTGTTTTGCGTTCAGGCAGGCCGACTTGCGTCATGGAACGGCCGACACGCTCGCGGCCGAGTTCCGCCGCGAGTCGCCTGTCTGGACACGCGTGTCGGCCGTTGGATCACGCGTGTCGTCCCTCTGATCACGCGTGTCGGCCATCCGATCACGCCAGACGCCGTGTTCCGCGCATGCGAGACGCCGGAGCGTGGCTCTGACCAGCGCCGATACGACCGATCAGGAATCGAGAAGCGTCGGAGGCCTGCCCGGAAATAGCGTTATCGGCATGAACTTCATCGACGCCATCACCCTCGAAGCGGCCGATACCGAGGCCGCCGAACGCTTCTACACCACCGCCTTCGGGCTCGGCTCCGAGCTGCGGCTGCGGGCTTCACAGGAGCCGTCCACCGGCTTCCGCGGCTACACCCTCTCCCTCACGGTTTCCCAGCCCGCCAACGCCGACGCGCTCATCGACGCCGCCGTCGCCGCCGGGGCGACCGTGATCAAGCCCGCCACGAAGTCGATGTGGGGCTACGGCGGAGCCGTGCGGGCTCCGGACGGGGCGATCTGGAAGATCGCCACTTCGGCGAAGAAGAACACCGGACCGGCGGTCCGCGAATTCGACGCCATCGTGCTCCTTCTGGGTGTCGCCGACGTGGCCGCGAGCAAGAAGTTCTACGTCGAGCACGGCCTCGCCGTGGGGAAGAGCTTCGGCCGCGTCTACGTCGAGTTCGAATCCGGCTCGAGCCCCGTCAAGCTGGCGCTGTACAAGCGCAAGGCCTTGGCCAAGGACGCCGGCGTGTCCCCTGAGGGCACCGGCTCGCACCGCATCGCGATCTGCGGCGCGGCGCCGTTCACCGACCTCGACGGGTTCGTCTGGGAGACCTCGACTCTCGCCACCCAGTCCTGATGTGCCACTACCGGATGCCCCCGCTCGCCGCTTACCGAGGAGAAACCGCCATGACCGCCACGTACGAAGGATTCACGGCCGAAGAGAAGGCCGCGATGAAGGAACACGCCCAGGACATGAAGAAGGCGGCCCGCCGCGGTTCGGCCGCGGACAAAGCGGCGGCGGCCGAGCAGGACGTGGTCGCGAAGATCGCCGAGATGTCCGATGAGGACCGGGCGCTGGCCGAGCTGGTCCACACCGTCGTAAAGGCGAACGCCCCGATGCTCGCGCCGAAACTCTGGTACGGCCAGCCCGCCTACGCGCTGGACGGCAAGATCGTCTGCTTCTTCCAGGCGGCGGCCAAGTTCAAGACGCGGTACGCGACGCTCGGCTTCAACGAGGCCGCTCGGCTGGACGACGGCGCGATGTGGGCGACGGCCTTCGCGCTGACCGGCGTCACCCCGGAGGTGGAGCAGCGCATCGCCAGCCTGGTGAAGCAAGCCGTCAGCTGACGAGAGTGGCAGCCTGTTTTACCGCGTGAGTGGCCACTCGCGAGACAGCGGCGAAACCCTAGGCTCGGGTGATCACTGGGAGGACCACATGATCACCATCGCTCCGCTGGAGCCCGAAGACCGCGAAGGCTGGGAACACCTGTTCCGCGCGTACATCGCCTTCTACGAACGTGTCGCGCCGCAAGAGGTCTACGACCGAGCCTGGCGTGAATTCCAGGCAGGGGAACGGATGCACGCGCTCGGGGCCCGCGTGGGCGGCGAGCTCGCCGGGATCACGCATTTCCTGGTGCATCCCAGCACTTCCGCGCTCACCGACGTCTGTTACCTGCAAGACCTGTTCACGGCGCCGGAAGCCCGGGGAAAGGGGGTCGCGCGGGCGTTGATCGAGGCCGTCGCGGATTGGGCGCGCGACCGCGATTGCGACCGGGTTTACTGGCACACCAAGGAATCCAACGCCACCGCGCGCCGCCTGTACGACCAGGTCGCGGTCAATCGCGGTTTCCTCCAGTACCAGCTGCCGCTCTGAAAACAGCGAGGGCCACCCGTCACACGAGTGGCCCTCACAACACGGATCAGAGCTTCGAAGCCTCCGCCGCGAACGCTTCGATCTTCCCGAAATCCTTGGCCGCCAAGGCGTCCTTCGGCGTCAGCCACGAACCACCGATGCAGCCCACATTGGACAGTGCGAGATAGCCCGGCGCGGTCTTCACGGTGATCCCGCCGGTCGGGCAGAACTTCAGCCCAGGCAGCGGCCCGCCGATCGACTTCAGGTACGCGACGCCGCCGCTGGCCTCGGCGGGGAAGAACTTCAGCGCGGTCAGCCCGCGTTCGGCCAGTCGCATCGCTTCGGACACCGTGCTCGCGCCCGGCAGGAACGGCAGCCCGGTCTCGAACGCGGCGTCCAGCACCGAGTCCGTGCAGCCCGGGGTCACCAGGAACTTCGCGCCGGCGTCTGCCGCCTGCTTCGCGTGCTCGGGCGCGGTGACGGTCCCGGCGCCGATGACGATCTCCGGAACCTCCGCGGCGATCCGCTCGATGGAGGCGAGTGCCGCCGGGGTGCGCAGGGTCAGCTCGATCACGCCGATCCCGCCCGCGAGCAGGGCCCGCGCGGTGGGCACGGCGTCCTCGGCGTCGTCGAGCACGACGACGGGCATCACGGGGGACAGGCCGAGCAGGTCGGCGCCGGTGGTCACTGGGTTACCTCCACAGGGGTCAACGTGTGCGCCGGAGCGCCGAAGTGTTCCGGCGTGAGCGGTCCGAACACGCTCGCGCCCTGATCGGCGGGGCCGACCGCGCGGCGCAGCGCCGCGAACAGCTCCCGGCCGGTGCCGGTCCAGGATGCCTCCGAAGGAGGGGAGTCCACCAGTTCACGGCGGGCGAGTTCTTCGTCACCCACGAGGACGTCGAGCGTCCCGGCCTTGGCGTCGAGGCGGACGACGTCGCCGTCGGCGATCCGCGCGATCGGGCCTCCCACCGCGGCTTCCGGGGTCACCTGGATCGCCGCCGGGATCTTGCCGGACGCGCCCGACATGCGGCCGTCGGTGAGCAACGCCACCTGGTGCCCGCGGTCCATCAGCACGCCCAGCGCCGGGGTGAGCCCGTGCAGCTCCGGCATCCCGTTGGCCTGAGGACCCTGCTGCCGGATGACCACGACGACGTCGCGGTCCAGCTTGCCCGCCTCGAAAGCGTCCTTGAAGGACTTCTGGTCGGTGAACACCCGCGCCGGGGCCTGGACGATCCGGTGCTCCGGCGCCACGGCCGACACCTTGATCACCGCGCGGCCGAGGTTGCCCGCGACCATCCGCAGCCCGCCGTCGGCGGCGAACGGCCGCCACACGGGACGCAGCACGTCCTCGTCGAGGCTGCGCGTCGGGACGTCACGCCAGACCAGCTCACCCTCGGACAGGATCGGCTCCTGCCGGTACCGGTGCAGACCAGGTCCGGCGACGGTCCGGACGTCCTCGTGCAGCAGGCCCGCGTCGAGCAGGGTGCCGACCAGGAACTGGATGCCCCCGGCGGCGTGGAAGTGGTTGATGTCGGCGCTGCCGTTCGGGTACACGCGGGCCAGCAGGGGGATCACCGACGACAGATCGGAGAAGTCGTCCCAGGTCAGCTGGATGCCCGCGGCGGCGGCGATCGCGACGAGGTGCATCGTGTGGTTGGTCGAACCGCCCGTGGCGAGCAGTGCGACGACACCGTTGACGACGGCCTTCTCGTCGATCACGCGCGAGATCGGCGTGTACTCCGCGCCTCGCGAAAGCTTCACCACGCGGCGTCCGGCCTCTTCGGTGAGCGCCTTCCGCAGCGGCGAGTTCGGCTGCACGAAGCTGGCGCCCGGCAGGTGCAGGCCCATCACCTCGACGACCATCTGGTTCGAGTTGGCCGTGCCGTAGAAGGTGCACGTTCCCGCCGAGTGGTACGAAGCCGCTTCGGCGTCCAGCAGGTCTTCACGGGTCGCCTTGCCCTCGGCGTAGAGCTGGCGCACGCGCGCCTTCTCCTTGTTCGGCAGGCCGGAGTTCATCGGCCCGGCGGGTACCAGGATCGCCGGGAGATGCCCGAAGGACAGCGCCCCGATCAGCAGGCCGGGAACGATCTTGTCGCAGACGCCGAGCAGCAGCGCCGCGTCGAACATGTCGTGGGAGAGCGCGATCGCGGTCGACATCGCGATCACCTCGCGGCTGAACAGCGACAGTTCCATCCCGGGACGGCCCTGGGTGACCCCGTCGCACATCGCGGGCACGCCACCGGCGAACTGCGCCACCCCGCCCGCCTGGCGGACCGAGCCCTTGAGCATCGCGGGGTATTCCTGCATCGGCTGGTGCGCCGAAAGCATGTCGTTGTAGGACGAGACGATCGCGACGCCCGGCGCCCGCACGGCGCGCAGTGCAGCTTTGTCGACACCTTCCATCGCGGCGAAGCCGTGGGCGAGGTTGCTGCAGTCGAGGCCGCGCCGCATCGGTCCTTCTTCGTGGGAGGCGGCGACGCGCTCGAGGTGAGCGGCGCGGGTTTCGGCGCTGCGGGCGGCGATGCGCTCGGTGACTTCGGCGATGATGGGGTGGACGTTCGGGGCGGTGCTCATTGTCCGGCTCCGGATCACTGGTCGTGGTGGTCCGCGGGACGGCAACGCTGACGTCGCTGGGTCGTGACAGTGGCCACAGTACCTCGGGGGAAAGCCCGAATCAAAATCGATACAGAAGATCGACTCGCGTGACCTCCGTCACGTCATTGGGTTCCACTGTGCTACTTGTCACATTGCACAACGCGCGGCAGAGTCGAGACGGCGAGGAATCGCCGGCCTTCGAAGGCTCAAGCGGCCAACCGAACCGACCATCGGGAGGTACCGATGTCCACCACAGAGATCGCCGAGCTTCGGCGAGCCATCGGTCAGTTGAGGCAGTGCGTCGGCGCGCTGCGATCCCGATACGGCGACGCTTCGGCGGTACGACGCCTGGCGAACGACGTCGAGCGGCTCGACATCGACGCGACCGACCTCGACACGACCCCGAACGCGGTGCCCGCGCAGGCGAAGGCCGCCGACCGTGTCCAGATTCCCGACACGCCCTACGACCCGGCGCTGTGGCAAGGCGCCGATGACGAAGGCGTCGGCGGCTACAAGCGCGACCAGCGGTGAGCGCCCCCGCCGGCAATGAGGCCGGACGGGGTACGGGGGTCCGCGCGCCGTCGCGGGCCCGGATCGCCGAAAAAACGCTGCGCACCGACCGGTGGTGGCTGTCCCCGCTGCTGACCGTCCTCGGCCTCTCCGCCTTCATCATCTACGCGACGATCAGGTCCTTCGTGCGCACCGCCTACTGGGTGCCCGAATACCACTACCTGACGCCGTTCTATTCGCCCTGCGTCTCGGAATCCTGCGTCGAAGGCTCCCGGCATTTCGGGGCCTGGATCGGCGAACTGCCGGGCTTCATCCCGCTCGGCTTCCTCGTCCTGCCGTTCCTGCTGGGCTTCCGGCTGACCTGCTACTACTACCGCAAGGCCTACTACCGCGCGGTCTGGTTCTCGCCGCCCGCCTGCGCGGTCGCCGAACCGCACGCGAAGTACACCGGTGAGACGCGGCTGCCGCTGATCATCCAGAACGCCCACCGCTACTTCTTCTACGTGGCCGTGGTCGTCTCGCTGGTCAACACCTACGACGCGATCACCGCTTTCCACGGCAAGACCGGCGGATTCGGCTTCGGCCTCGGCAACATCGTGCTGAGCGGCAACGTGATCCTGTTGTGGGCGTACACGTTGTCGTGCCACTCGTGCCGTCACGTGACCGGCGGCAGGCTCAAGCACTTCTCGAAACATCCGGTCCGCTACTGGATCTGGACGCAGATCACGAAACTCAACACCCGCCACATGGCACTGGCGTGGACGACGCTCGGCACGCTCGTGCTGACCGACCTCTACGTGATGCTCGTGGCGAGCGGCGCCATTTCGGATCTGCGGTTCATCAACTAGCGGCGCGGGAACCTCCCGTCCCCGGCGACAAGCTTTGAGGTGGCTCTTTTCATGACCGAGGTCGAACGGCTCAACTACGACGTGGTGGTGATCGGTGCCGGCGGTGCCGGTCTCCGCGCGGTCATCGAAGCCCGTGAACGCGGCTTCAGCGTCGCGGTGGTGTGCAAATCGCTCTTCGGCAAGGCGCATACGGTGATGGCCGAGGGCGGCTGCGCGGCGTCGATGGGCAACGCGAACTCGAACGACAACTGGCAGGTGCACTTCCGCGACACCATGCGCGGCGGGAAGTTCCTCAACAACTGGCGGATGGCCGAACTCCACGCCAGGGAGGCGCCGGACCGGGTCTGGGAACTGGAGACCTACGGCGCCCTGTTCGACCGCACCGCCGACGGCCGGATCAGCCAGCGCAACTTCGGCGGGCACACGTACCCGCGCCTGGCGCACGTCGGCGACCGCACCGGGCTCGAACTGATCCGCACGATGCAGCAGAAAATCGTTTCGCTGCAACAAGAGGACTTCAAGGAAACCGGTGACTACGAGGCGAGGATCAAGGTCTTCGCCGAATGCACGATCACCGAACTGCTGACCGAGAACGGCCGGATCTCCGGCGCCTTCGGGTACTGGCGCGAGAGCGGCCGGTTCATCCTGTTCGAGACGCCGGCGGTGGTGCTCGCCACCGGCGGCATCGGCAAGTCGTTCAAGGTCACCTCGAACTCGTGGGAGTACACCGGTGACGGGCACGCGCTGGCGCTGCGGGCCGGGGCGAAGCTCATCAACATGGAGTTCGTCCAGTTCCACCCGACCGGCATGGTCTGGCCGCCGAGTGTGAAGGGGATCCTGGTCACCGAAGGCGTCCGCGGTGACGGCGGGGTCCTCAAGAACACCGAGGACAAGCGGTTCATGTTCGAGTACGTCCCCGAGGTCTTCAAGGGGCAGTACGCGGACAGCGAGGAAGAAGCCGACCGCTGGTACACCGACGCCGACAACAACCGGCGCACCCCGGATCTGCTGCCGCGGGACGAGGTCGCCCGCGCGATCAACTCCGAGGTCAAGGCCGGCCGGGGATCGCCGCACGGCGGGGTCTTCCTCGACATCGCCAGCAGGCTGCCCGCGGAGGAGATCCGCAAACGGTTGCCGTCGATGTATCACCAGTTCAAGGAACTCGCCGACGTCGACATCACGAAGGAACCGATGGAGGTCGGCCCCACCTGTCACTACGTGATGGGCGGGATCGAGGTCGACCCGGACACCGCGTCGTCGAGCGTGCCCGGGCTGTTCGCCGCGGGCGAGTGCTCGGGCGGCATGCACGGCTCGAACCGGCTCGGCGGCAACTCGCTGTCGGATCTGCTGGTCTTCGGCCGCCGCGCGGGTCTCGGTGCCGCGTCCTACGTGTCGGAACTGAAGGACCGTCCCAAGGTCAGTCAGTCCGATGTGGACGCCGCCGCGGCGATGGCGCTCGCGCCGTTCGACCCGCCGGGCAACGGTGTCGAGGAGAACCCGTACAGCCTGCACACCGAGCTGCAGCAGTCGATGAACGATCTGGTCGGCATCATCCGCAAAGCGGAGGAGATCGAGCGGGCGCTGGAGAAGCTCGGGGAACTGCGCGAGCGGATCAAGCGGGTCACCGTCGAAGGGCACCGGCAGTTCAACCCCGGCTGGCATCTCGCCGTCGACCTGCGGAACATGCTGATGGTCAGCGAATGCGTCGCGAGGGCCGCGCTGATGCGGACCGAGAGCCGGGGCGGGCACACCCGCGACGACCACCCGGGCATGGACGCCCAGTGGCGCAACAAACTCCTGGTCTGCTCGGCGACGCCGGGCGACAACCCGGTGGTGCCGGAGATCGGAATCGAGGTCAAGGCGCAGACCCCGCTGCGGCAGGACCTGCTGGAGCTTTTCGAACTGTCCGAGCTGGGGAAGTACTACACCGACGAAGAACTGGCCTCGCACCCCGGGAGTCCGGCATGAGCTACAAGGCGAGTTTCCGGGTCTGGCGTGGTGACGCCGATTCGGGTGAGCTGCAGGACTACAGCGTCGAGGTCAACGAGGGCGAGGTCGTCCTCGACATCATCCACCGGTTGCAGGCCACCCAGGCCTCGGATCTGGCGGTGCGGTGGAACTGCAAGGCGGGCAAATGCGGTTCGTGCTCGGCGGAGATCAACGGCAAGCCGCGGTTGCTGTGCATGACGCGGATGTCGACCTTCACCGAGGACGAGGTCATCACCGTGACCCCGATGCGGACGTTCCCGGTGATCCGCGACCTGGTGACCGACGTGTCGTTCAACTACACCAAGGCCCGCGAGATCCCGTCGTTCACGCCGCCCCCGGAGCTGAAGCCGGGGGAGTACCGGATGCAGCAGGTGGACGTCGAGCGCTCGCAGGAGTTCCGCAAGTGCATCGAGTGCTTCCTGTGCCAGAACACCTGCCACGTGGTGCGTGACCACGAGGAGAACAAGGAGGCCTTCGCCGGCCCCCGGTACCTCATGCGGATCGCCGAACTCGAAATGCACCCCCTCGACGTCGCCGACCGGCGTGACGAGGCGCAGGAGGAGCACGGGCTCGGGTACTGCAACATCACCAAGTGCTGCTCGGACGTGTGCCCCGAGGGCATCCACATCACCGACAACGCACTGATCCCGATGAAGGAACGCGTCGCGGACCGGAAGTACGACCCCATCGTCTGGTTGGGGAACAAGCTGTTCCGGCGGGACAAGTAGTCACCTCTCGTGAGTGGTAAGGACGGTTCTAACCGTCCTTACCACTCACGAGCTAAATCGGTTGCCGCCGCCCCTATGCCTGTCGCACACTTACCCGCACACCGACCAAGGAGGACACATGACACGACGTTGTTACGCCATGGCCCTTGGTATGGAAGAAGAACACGGCTCCCGGCCGATGTCCTAGCAGGACGTCGCACACGTGGAGCCGCCCATCGGGAAACCGAACCGGGCGGCTCTTTCTTTCGGTGACCCTGATTTCTGGAACGAAGCAGTCCGGTGCGCGGCGCGCGCCGGACTGTGTTCCAGGCCAAGGCGCGTTGGTCCAGCGGAAGGGATACCGGGTTTTCACCCCGGTGACGTGGGTTCGACTCCCACACGCGCTACGCCCCGGCACGGCGGGGAAACCTGTTCGGTCGTACCGGTGCGGCGGTGTGGGGTCCGTGTGTCCCATACCGCCAGACGCGCACGGTCCGGCGACCGGCCGGGATTCATAGCCCCGGCCAGCCTGGCTCGACACCAGGGTGCGCGACTCAGCTCACTTTGCGGGCGCTGTGCACGTCGCCGCTTTCGTGGCGGCGCAGGACGAGGTCCCGGAAGCCGTTGTCCCGCAAGCCTTCTTCCAGATTGAGCCCGTTCGTGGCGACGGCCACCAGCAGACCGCCCGTCATCAGGCTCGCGGCGACGCGACCGAGATGAGCGGGAGAGTCCAGGAAGGCCACGACGACGTCGAAGGCACCCATCACCGGCAGCCGGGCGAGCTGGTGGACCTCGTACGAAACCCCGACGGGGTCGCGTTCCTCTTCGCGTTGCGCGGCCGCGATCAGCTTCTGATCCGCGTCGACACCGACCACGCGGCGAGCGCCCTCTTGCCGGAACAGGCGCGGATAGCGGCCATCGCCGCACCCGACGACCAGGATCGACCTGCCCGCCAGGTCCGGCATCGCTTCGAGCAGCGTCGCGGCCTGGTCCGCCATACGGCCGACGCTAGCCGAGCGACCGCTGTCCCGACAGGACCAAGAGGCCTATCCCGAAGTACATGAAGGCCCCCTTCCTGTACCTGGGCGCAAGGAAGGGGGCCTTCATGTACTTATGGAGCTACAGCGCGCCACCGCTCGCGTCGTCGCGCTGCATGACGACGCTGGACGGTGCGGAGTGCACCGGCTTGGCGCCCTTGGGCGCCTTCTTCCGCCGCGCCAGCTTGTTCTCCAGCCACGACGCGAACCAGCTCAGGAGCAGGTTCAGCACGATGAAGATGATCGCGACGATGATCAGTGTCGGGATCGTGTTGCCGTAGAGACCGGTGAGCGGTCCGGTACTGCGGATCAGCTCGTTGAAGCCGATGGTCAGCTGACCGGCCAGCGCGGTGTCCTTCAAGATGACGACCAGCTGGCTCACCAGCGCGGGCAGCATGAGGGTGACCGCTTGCGGCAGCAGGACGGTCATCATGATCTGGGTCTTGCGCATACCCAGCGCGGACGCGGCCTCGCCTTGGCCCTTCGGCAGCGACAGGATGCCCGCACGGAACACCTCGGCCATGACCGAACCGTTGTAGAGCACCAGCCCGGTCACCGCGGCGAACAGCGGGCGGATCTCGGCGTCGATGTCGGTGTAGAACGCGTAGAACGCCGCGGCGAAGACCATCAGCAGCAGCACCGGGATCGCCCGGAAGAACTCGACGACCGCGCCGACCGGGACCCGGATCCACTTGTGGTCCGACAACCGGCCGATGCCCAGCAGCGCACCGATCGGCAGCGCGATCACGATCGACAGCGCGGCGGCCTTCAGGGTGTTGAGCAGACCGGGCACGATGAACTCGGTCCAGGTGGAGCCGTTGAGGAAGGGCTCCCACAGTGCGCCGGCCCACTGGTTCTTCTCGTCGAAGCCTACGTAGATGTAATAGAGGACCAACGCCAGGACGAGGAAGAAAAGGACGCTGTAGAGCCAGTTCCGCGCCCGCGCCTTCGGACCGGGAATGTCATAGAGGACGGTCTGCGCGCTCATCGCTTGACCTCGACCTTCTTGGCGACCCAGCCCAGCAGCAGGCCGAGGGGGAGGACCAGGACGACGAACCCGACGGCGAAGACCAGGAAGACCAGGAGCAGCGAGTCGGACTCGTTCTCGATCATGTCCGACATCAGCAGCGACGCCTCGGCGACACCGATGATCGAGGCGACCGTGGTGTTCTTCAGCAGCGCGATCATGACATTCGCCAGCGGTGCGATCACCGACCGGAACGCCTGTGGCAGCACGATCAGGGTCAGCACCTGGACGAAGCCGAGCCCCAGCGCGCGGGCCGCTTCCGCCTGGCCGACCGGGACGGTGTTGATACCCGACCGCAGCGATTCACAGACGAACGTGGCGGTGTAGGCGACGAAGCCGAGGATCGCGAGCCGGAAGGCGTTGTCCTCCAACGACGTCGTCGACTCCGACGAGGCCAGGTTGAGCCCCAGGGTGGAGGACAATCCCAGCGACGTGAAGACGATGATCACCGTCAGCGGGGTGTTCCGGAAGATGTTGACGTAGGCGGTGCCGAACGCCCGCATGATCGGAACCGGGCTCACCCGCATCCCCACCAGGATGGTGCCCCAGATCAGGGAACCGATCGCGGAGAAGAAGGTGAGCTTGATCGTCATCCAGAAGGCGCCGAGCAAGTCGTAATTGGGATTGTCGAGGAAATCGAACAAGGTGCTCAACCCAGCCTCGGTATGGGAACGGTGCGCCGCGGTACACGGCGCACCGTTCGATTCCTTCAGTTCAGCGGCTCAGCGAGCCGGGTGTCAGGAGATGGCCGGGGGCTCGGGGATCTTGTAGCCCGACGGGCCGACGTTCTTCTCCAGAGCGGCCTTCCACGCGCCGTCCTGCTGCATCTTCTTGATCGCGTTGTTGATCGCGGTGATGCTCTCGTTGTCGTCCTTCTTCAGACCGACACCGTACTTCTCGTCGGTGAAGCCCTTGCCGACCAGCTTCAGCTTGCCGGGCTGCTGCGCGGCGTAGCCACCCAGGATGACGTCGTCGGTGGTCATCGCGTCGACGGTCTTGTTCAGCAGCGAGGTGACGCAGTCGGTGTACTTGCCGCGCTCTTCGAGCTGAACTTCCTTGGCGTACTTCTCCTTGACGTTCTGCGCCGGGGTCGAACCCTTGACCGAGCAGAGCTTCTTGTTGCCGGTCAGCGACTCCGGGCCGGTGATGTCGGTGGAGTCGGCGCGCACCAGCAGATCCTGGTGGGCGATGAAGTACGGGCCCGCGAAGGAGACCTCGTTCTTGCGCTTGTCGGTGATCGAGTAGGTGGCGACGATGAAGTCGACCTCACCCTTCTTGATCAGGTCCTCACGCTGCGCGGACTGCGCTTCCTTCCAGGTGATCCCCGACTCTTCGACGCCGAGCTCCTTGGCGATGTACTTCGCCACGTCGACGTCGAAACCGGCGTAGGTGCCGTCGGCCTGCTTCTGGCCGAGACCGGGCTGGTCGAACTTGATGCCGATGACCAGCTTCTTGTCGCTCTTGGCCTTCGCCACCACGTTCTTGGCGCCGCTGGAGCCGCTGCCGGCGTCCGACCCGCCGCCACCACAGGCGGAGAGGGCGAGCCCGGCCGCCACGACGGCCGCGCTCATTCGCAGAACTCGGTTCAACCGCATTGTTCTCAGTTTCCTTCCGAATCTTGTCCAGCCATACCGGCCGGCGGGGAAGACCTCAGTGGGTCAGGATCTTGCCGAGGAAGTCCTTGGCGCGATCCGTCTTCGGCTTGGTGAAGAAGTCGTCCGGGGTGGAGTCCTCGACGATCTCGCCGTCGGACATGAACACCACCCGGTTCGCCGCGCGCCGCGCGAAGCCCATCTCGTGGGTGACGACGAGCATCGTCATCCCGTCCTTGGCGAGCGTGGTCATCACGTCGAGGACCTCTTGGACCATCTCCGGGTCCAGCGCCGAGGTCGGCTCGTCGAACAGCATCACCTTGGGGCGCATGGCCAGCGCGCGGGCGATCGCCACACGCTGCTGCTGCCCGCCGGAAAGCTGCGCCGGGTACTTGCCTGCCTGATTGGCGATGCCGACGCGTTCGAGCAGGTCCATCGCGGTCTTGCGGGCCTCGGCCGTGTTGACCTTGCGGACCTTCATCGGCGCGAGCATGACGTTCTCGAGAATCGTCTTGTGCGCGAACAGGTTGAACGACTGGAACACCATGCCGACGTCGGCGCGCAGCGCGGCCAGCGCCTTTCCTTCGGCGGGCAGCGGAACGCCGTCCACCGCGATCTCGCCGGAGTTGATGGGTTCCAGCCGGTTGATCGCCCGGCACAGCGTCGACTTGCCAGACCCGGACGGCCCGAGCACGACCACGACCTGCCCACGCGGCACCTCGAGGTTGATCTCCTTGAGCACGTGCAGGTCGCCGAAGTACTTGTTCACGGCGGCCGCCTTGATCATCGGCGCCGCCACCTCCGCGGTCATCTGGCCTCCAGGAGCGTTCGTTTGCAGGGGACTGCGGGGTCAGGCACCACGCGATGGCGGAAACCTACTCCCGTCGGACCGCTTGTAAAGACGGCTTGACCAATACTTAGGGTTTCAAGTCCGTATCGTTCTCAAGCCACCGGACGGCCCCGGTCCACCTCCGTCCGGCGCTGATCAGCCTAGACAAGGCAGGGGTGTCCCGTAACCGGGGTCACAGCAGATCTGTGACGCATCGTGACCATTACGGCGTGCAGTGGGTCCCTCACAGGGCCATCCGGCTCAGCGGTACGGGCAGCGCGAGAGGTGACTCACCCCATAGAGTCGTTCTTCAAGTCGTCGCGGTGGCGGTGACGGCGTGAAAGGGAAAACACGGGTGCGGGTACTGCTGGTGGAGGACGACGACCGGGTCGCGGGTGCCCTGACGCCCGCGCTGACCCGGCGCGGCCTGACGATCAAACGCCTCGCCTCCGGCGCCGGGGTGCTCGATCTGGTGCACGAGGTCGACGTCGTGCTGCTCGACCTGGGGCTCCCCGATATCGACGGGATCGTGCTGTGCCGCCGGATCCGCGCGGTCAGCGACGTCGCGGTGATCGTCGTTTCGGCGCGGGGCGAGGTCGACGACCGGATCCAGGGGCTCCGGTCCGGCGCCGACGACTACCTGGTCAAGCCCTACGACGTCGACGAACTGGTCGCCCGTGTCGAGGCCGTGCGCCGTCGCCGAGGGGAACGGCCTGCCGCGCCCGAACCGCCCGGCGTCATCCGCGCGGGTGACGTCTCGGTGGACATCGGGCGCCATGAGGTGCAGGTCGACGGACAGCCGGTTTCGTTGTCCCGCAAGGAGTTCCAGGTGCTCGCACTGGTGGTCACCGCCCGCGGCGCGGTCTGCGCCCGTGATCACGTGCTGACCGAGGTCTGGGGGCATCGCGGCCCCGCGGAGAGCCGGTCGCTCGACGTCCATGTCGCCACCCTGCGGACCAAACTGGGCAGGCCCGCGCTGATCGAGACCGTCCGCGGCGTCGGGTACCGCCTCGGCGGCGCCTACGGTCCGGCCGAAGAGGGCTGAGCCGGTGCGCGTCCGCCTCCAGGCGATCGTGCTGACGCTGGTCGCGGCGCTCGTGTTCGGCCTCGGCATCCCGCTGGCGCTCAGCGTGGCGGCCAGTGTGCAGCTCGACCTCTTCCTCGACCGCCTCACCGACACCTCCCGGTTCGCGTCGCTGGCCCAGCGCCCGCTGGTGGAGAACCGGCCGGACCTGATCGAGGACGAACTCCGCCGCTATACCGAGGTCTACGGGGTGCCTGTGGCGATCGTCGACCAGGACGGCGAATCCGTCGCCAGGGGCCCGGGTGAGACGCCCGGGATCGATCTGAAGGACCCCGTCATCGCCTCGCATCTGCAGCACGCGCTGGCGGGGCGGCGCTCGGAGCCCGGGCAGCTGCTGATGCCGTGGAACACCGAGCCGCTGGTGCTGGCCGAGCCGATCCTCATCGACGGCGAGGTGCGGGGCGCGGTGATCACCGTGTCCTCGACGGACAAGGCCCGCACCGAACTGCTGTGGTGGTGGCTGCTCATCGCGGCGGGCGCGGTGCTGGCGTTCGGGCTCGCGCTGCTGGTCGCGGTGCCGGTGGTGCGCTGGATCCTGCGCCCGGTCCGGCGGCTCGACGACGCCACCGGCGAACTGGTCGCTTCCGTGGTCAGCGGACGCGAGGTCAAACGGGTGGGGGAGACCGGCGGGCCGCCGGAACTGCGGCAGCTCGAACGGTCCTTCGACCGGATGGCCGCCAGTGTCGACGAGGCCCTCTCGGCGCAGCGGGCGTTCGTCGCCGACGCCTCCCACCAGCTGCGGAACCCGTTGACCGCGTTGAAGATCCGGCTCGGCAACCTCGACGGACACGTCGACGACGACCTCGCCGCGGCCGACCTCGAAGCCGCCGTCGTCGACGCGCGACGGCTCAACCAGATCCTCGACGAACTCCTCTCGCTGGCCCGCGCCGAGGCCTCGGGTGGCGAACTGGTGCCGGTCGGCCTCGACGAGATGGTGGGTGCCCGGGTCGCCGACTGGACCGTGGTCGGCGCGGCACGTGACATCACGCTGGTGGCGACCGGGCTGGGCGGCGGGCTGCGGGTGCTCACGCCGGCACGCGGTCTCGAAGTGGTCCTCGACGCGCTGCTGGACAACGCGCTCAAGTTCACCGAGCCGGGGACCGAGGTGCGGGTGGACGTCACCGCCGCGGACGGGAAGGTCGACATCGCCGTCCGCGACCACGGGCCCGGCCTGCGCGAAGACGAGCTGGAACGCGCCGCGGACCGGTTCTGGCGCAGCACCGCGCATCAGAACGTGCCCGGATCCGGTCTCGGCCTGGCGATCGTCACCGAGATCCTGGCCCGCTCGGACGGTTCGCTGCGGCTCGGTTCACCCGAAGGCGGGGGCCTTCAGGTGACCGTGACCCTGCCCCTAATCCTTGAGTGACCGGAAATAGCGCAACGCGCCTGGATGCAGCGGCAGAGGCGAGGTCTCGATGGCGGGATGGACGTCGATCGACAACGCCGCGCCGGCCGCCTTGACCAGCTGGTCCCGTGCGTCGAACAGGCCGCGTACGAGCGCCTCGGCGACGTCGTCGCGCATCGACGCGGGCACCACCAGGAAATTCGGCAGCACGAGCGTGGTCACCGGCGACGGCAGGTTGTAGGCCGTCACCGGGATGGTCGCCGTCCGGTACACCGGGCTGGTGGCCCGCAGGGCGTCCGCGAGGTCGGTGATGTCGAGCAGCCGCAGGCCGACCGTGTGCACCTTCTCGGTGATCGACGGCGTCGGGAGGCCACCCGACCAGATGACGGCGTCGATCTGCCGGTTCTCCAGGGCGGGCAGCGCCTCGGGGAGGCCGAGATTGCGCCGGTCGATCGCGCCGGTCAGCCCCGCCGCCTTCAGCAGCTGCTTCGAGAGGAACTCGACACCCGAATCGGGCGAACCGATCGCGACCTTGTGCCCGCGCAACTGCGCGAACGACCTGATCGACGAGTCGGCGCGGACGATGACGTGCAGGTAGTCGTCGTGCACGCGGGCCAGCGCGGCCAGCCCGGCGGTGTCGTCGGCGGCGACGTCGGCGGCCACGAACGCGACGTCGGCCTTCCCCGCACGCACCCGGCCGACGTTGTCCGGCGAGCCCTGGGTCTCCTGGATCACGGGCCGCTCGGTGTCCAGCTGCGCGGCCCACGCGTCGGCCAGCGCCTCGGCCAGCTTGTCGTAGACGCCGCCGTCGAGCCCCGCCGCGATCCGCACCTTCGTCCCGGAGAGATCGGGCCCGCACCCGGCGACCAGGGCACAGACCACGGCGATCACCACCGCGAGCACCCCTGGTCTCCTCATGAGGGTCGATCGTGCCATGGAACCCCGCCCGCGTACCCTCGAAGGCGAGATGAGCGCGCGCACTTACCAGATCCGCACCTTCGGCTGCCAGATGAACGTGCATGACTCCGAACGTCTTGCCGGGCAGCTCGAGGACGCCGGCTACGTTCCGGGTGACGGCGAGGCCACACCCGACCTGATCGTGTTCAACACCTGCGCGGTGCGGGAGAACGCGGACAACAAGCTGTACGGCACCCTCGGCCATCTGCGCCCGCAGAAGACGGCGAAGCCGGACATGCAGATCGCCGTCGGCGGCTGCCTCGCCCAGAAGGACCGCGGCGAGATCGTCAAGCGCGCGCCCTGGGTCGACGTGGTCTTCGGCACGCACAACATCGGTTCGCTGCCGACGCTGCTGGAGCGCGCGCGGCACAACGCCGAGGCCGAGGTCGAGATCCTCGAAGCGCTCGAGACCTTCCCTTCGACGCTTCCGGCGAAGCGCGACTCGGCGTACGCGGGCTGGGTGTCGATTTCGGTCGGCTGCAACAACACCTGCACCTTCTGCATCGTCCCGGCGCTGCGCGGCAAGGAACGCGACCGCCGCCCCGGCGAGATCCTCGCCGAGGTCGAGGCGCTCGTCGCCGAAGGCGTGCTGGAAGTGACGCTGCTGGGCCAGAACGTGAACTCCTACGGCGTCGAATTCGGCGACCGGCTCGCCTTCGGGAAGCTGCTGCGCGCCTGCGGGTCGGTGGACGGACTGGAGCGCGTCCGGTTCACCTCGCCGCATCCGGCGGCGTTCACCGAGGACGTCATCGACGCGATGGCCGAGACGCCGAACGTGTGCCACCAGCTGCACATGCCGCTGCAGTCCGGCTCGGACAAGGTGCTGCGCGAGATGAAGCGGTCCTACCGTTCCGCGCGCTACCTCAAGATCCTCGACCGCGTGCGCGAGTCGATGCCCGACGCCGCGATCACCACCGACATCATCGTCGGCTTCCCCGGCGAGACCGAGGAAGACTTCCAGGCGACACTCGACGTCGTCGCGCAGGCGCGGTTCTCCAGCGCGTTCACCTTCCAGTACTCGATCCGGCCGGGCACGCCCGCCGCCGAGATGGACGGGCAGCTGCCGAAGGAGGTCGTGCAGGAGCGCTACGAACGGCTCGTGAAGCTCCAGAACGACATCTCCTGGGACGAGAACAAGAAGATCGTCGGACGCCGCGTCGAGCTGCTGGTCGCCTCGGGTGAGGGACGCAAGGACTCCGAGACGCAGCGGATGAGCGGCCGCGCGCGGGACGGCAGGCTCGTCCACTTCACGCCGACGGGGCCGCTCGTGGATCGCTCGGTGCGTCCCGGCGACGTCGTCGAGACCGTGGTGACCTACGGCGCTCCGCACCATCTCGTCGCCGACGGCGACCTGCTGTCGCACCGCCGCACCAAGGCGGGCGACAACTCCGAGGCCGGGCTGCGGCCGAAGACCAACGGCGTGACGCTGGGCCTGCCGGGCTTCGGTGCCCCGGCCGTCACGCCGGAACCGGTGAGCGGGTGTGCATTGTGACCGAACCGAAGATCGACGAACTCGCCGCCGAGATCGACGAAGTCGGCGAACGCGCGGCCAAGACGATCGAACTGGGCAGGCGCGGGTTCTCCATCGCCGTGCTGGTGTTCGTGCTGCTGGTCGCCCAGCTGCTGCCCTGGGTCGGCGAGTACGCCGGCTGGGAGGTGCTGCTCGGCAAGGGCGGCGGCATCCCTCAGCTGTTCGCCGCGACCTCCACCGGGGTCGGGGTGTTCGTCGGCGCCGTCACGCTGGTGACCCGGCGCTGGTGGCTGGCCTGGGTCTGCGCCGCGGGCGGCTGGTTCGCTTCCGTCGACGGAATGCTCGCGATCTGGTCCCAGCAGTCCTCGAACGCGACCGGCGCGGCCGGTGGCGGTCCGGGCTTCGGGCTGATCGTCGCCTGGATCGCCACCGTCGCGCTGGCCATCTACTGGATGCGTGCCGCTTTCTCGCGCGGCTAGCCGACGCGCAAGGTGAGGTTGCTGGACGTGTACGCGCTCGCGTAGAGCGTCGTTTCCGGGTGGTAGGCCCGTAGCGTGATCACCGCGCTGAAGGAGAAGCTGAGCTTCAGCGAGAACGTCGAGTTGGGCCGGCAGGTCGTGTCGGCGATGTTCACCCAGACACTCCCTTGAAGCTGTTGCACGATGATCGCTTCGAGGCTGTTCGTGCCGTCGGTGCCTTCTTGGGTCTGCAGAGTCCCCTTGAGGGTGACCTTCTCGTCGACCTTGACCTGCTTCTTGCTGAGCGAGGCGTCGAGCTTGACCTTCTTCTTTCCGGCTTCGGAGGAGGCCGGGAGCGGTGCCGGGGAGCCGGTCGCCGCCGCGGCCGGGGCGAGCCCGGCCACCAGAGCACAACTGATCGCCAGGGCGGCGAACGCCCGGCGTACTGGGGGAATCAGTGTCTGGTTCATGATCGAAGTCGACCACGGTTGAGCGCGGAGAGCGCTCGAATACGCACGAAGGTGCTAGCCATCCCTCCACAGTGGAGTGACGCGTCCCGCGGGCCGTGAAGGACTCCTTGAGGGACCCAGAGTCCCTCGAAGTTCCCCTCACCCCGCCGAATCCCACCGGCCCCATCAGCCACAACGCGACGGCGGAACCTCGACCGCACAAGTACGTGAAGGCCCCCTTCATTGCGCTAGGCGCAATGAAGGGGGCCTTCACGTACTGTCTGGAAAGTGGACCCGGATCAGCGGTCCGCGATGGCCGCTTCCGCCGCCTCGAGCCACTCACGCCACTGCGCGGCCTGCTCGTCCGCCTTCTTGGCGCGCCGCTCGTCGCCCGCCGCACGGGCCTTCGCCGCCTGCGACTCGAACTGCTCGACCCGCTCGCGGAACTGCGCCGCCCTGGCCTGCGCCTCCGGGTCGGTCCGGCGCCACTTGCTGTCCTCGGCCGCCTTGATCGCGTCCTGCACGGCCTTCAGGCGCCCGTCCAGTTCGCGGATGCGCTCGCGCGGGACCTTGCCGATCTCGTCCCACTGGTCCTGGATGCGCCGCATGTGCTGCTTCGCCGCTTCGAGGTTCGCGGCGGGGTCGATCTTCTCGGCCTCGACGAGCAGCTCTTCCTTCTGCTGCGCGTTGGTCGCGAACTCGGCGTCCCGCTCGGAGAACACCGCGGACCGCCGCGCGAAGAACTTGTCCTGCGCGGCGCGGAACCGCTGCCAGAGCGCCTCGTCGCTGTCCTTGGGGGCGCGGCCGGCGGCCTTCCACTCGGTCATCAGGTCCTTGTAGCGACCCGCCGTCTCGCCCCAGTCCTCGGACTCCGAGAGCGCTTCGGCCTCGGCGATCAGCTCTTCCTTGCGTTGCTTGGCGCCCGCGCGCTGCTTGTCGAGCTCGGCGAAATGCGAGCCACGGCGCCGGTTGAACGCCTCACGGGCCTTGGAGAACCGTTTCCACAGCTCGTCGTCGGTCTTGCGGTCGACGCCCTTGACGGTCTTCCACTCGTCCAGGATGGCGCGCAGCCGGTCGCCGGCGGCCTTCCACTGGGTCGACTCGGCGGCGAGCTTCTCGGCCTCGTCGGCGAGGGCCTGCTTGCGGAGGACGGCGGCCGCGCGGGCTTCCTCACGTTCCTGCTTGGCCGCGGCCAGTGCCTTCTCGGCGTGGGAGATGACCTGCTCGATGCGGCCGCTCAGCGCGGCGATGTCGCCGACGACGGCGGCTTCGGCGAGGCCGTCACGCAGCTGTGTGGCCGTCGCCAGTGCGTGCTTCGGATCGCCCGCGCCGGACTCCAGCCGGGTTTCCAGCAGCTCGACCTCGGTGCGCAGGTCGTCGAAGCGGCGCGCGTAGTGGAGCAGACCCTCGTCCGGGCTCCCGGCCTGCCAGACACCGACCGCGCGCTCGCCGTCGGGTGTGGTGACGTAGACCGTTCCTTCGTCGTCGACCCTGCCCCAAGCGGACGGGCTGGGCTCGGCGGGCGGCACGGGGGGTGCGGGGTGCCCGCCACCGAGCGCGTGCGGTACCGGGTGCGGTGCCGGGGTACCGGTGGACGTGTTCTCCTGGGCCATCGCAGGCTCCTTATCGCCTGTACGCCCGCTGGCGCGGGCGCCCCGCCTAGCGGCGGGGCCGGGTAATGCGTTGCCGTCTTGCTTCGGGGGCATCAACCCCTTGCGGCATTCAAGCAGCTCAGCGGCCACCGTGGAACCGGATGAACCACCAGAGGGCAGTGATCCTACTTCCGGAGGACCCTCGGTGTCGGTCGGTTGCCGGTCCCCGTGGGCGGGGAAGGTAACGTCGGCGGCCGTGATCCGCCGTGTCGCCGTGCTCCCGCAACCCCCGCTGCTCATCCCCGAACTCGCCGCCGGAGCGGCCGACGAGTGCGCCGAGCTGCGCGAAGCCTGCCTCAGCGCCGCGAGGCGCCTGACCGACGTCTCGCCGGATTGGGTCGTCGTCGGCGCGGCCCCGGGCGCGCCCGAGGTACCGGAGCACGCGAGCGGCTCCTTCCGGGGATTCGGCGTCGACCTCGGAGTCTCACTCAGCCGGGTGACCGCTCCCGAAACCGAGCTGCCGTTGCCCGCGCTCGTGGCCGGTTGGCTGCGTGAGCAGGGTGGCGCGTCGTCCGTCCGAGTCCACCTCGTCGACCCCGCCATCCCCTCCGGCCAGTGCGAACAGTTCGCCCAGGAGCTGGGAGAACCCGCCGCGGTGCTCGTCCTCGGCGACGGTTCGAGCCGCCACGGCCCGCGTTCCCCTGGCGGCGAGGACGAGCGCGCGGAGGGTTTCGACGCAGGGATCCGCGACGCGCTGGCCAAGGCCGACACGGGTGCACTGTCCGCACTCGACCCGGCCCTGGCGGCCGAACTCGGGGCGGGCGGCCGCGCGCCCTGGCAGGTCCTCGCCGGACTGGCGGAAGACGGGGATTGGACCGCCGAGGTCCTCTACTCCGCCGCGCCGTTCGGCGTCGGCTACCACGTCGCGGTCTGGGAGCACGCGTGATCCGGCCGGTCGCGGTCGTCGGGCCCACGGCCACCGGGAAGACCGCGCTGGCGGTCGAACTGGCCCTCACCCTCGGGGGTGAGGTCGTCAACGCGGACGCGTTGCAGCTGTACCGCGGGATGGACATCGGGACGGCCAAGGCGACCCCCGAAGAGCGGCGGGGCGTGCCGCATCATCTGCTGGACGTCCTCGAGGTCACCGAGACGGCGTCCGTCGCCGCGTACCAGCGCGACGCACGCCGGTGCGTCGAAGAACTCCTCGATGCCGGTCGCGTGCCGATCCTCACCGGCGGATCGGGCCTCTACGTCCAAGCCGTGCTCGACGACCTCAAGTTCCCGGGCACCGATCCGGACGTGCGCGCCCGCCTGACCGCCGAAGCCGACGAAATCGGTGTCGCCGCGATGCACGCCCGGCTCACGGAACTGGATCCCGTGGCCGCCACGGCCATCCTGCCGACCAACGGCCGCCGGATCGTGCGCGCGCTGGAGGTCATCGAGATCACCGGCGAACCGTTCTCGGCGAATCTGCCGAAACCGGGACCCGCGCGCTACGACACGGTCCTGATCGGCATCGACCGCGGACCGGCCGAACTCGACGGCCGCGTGGACCGCCGCGTGGAGCTCATGTTCGAAGCGGGACTCGTCGACGAGGTCCGGACGTTGCTGGGCCAAGGACTCCGCGACGGGCTCACCGCGTCGAGGGCGCTGGGCTACCAGCAGGTGATCGCCGCGCTCGACGGCGACGGCGACTTCCGAGCCGCTTCCGAGGCCACCGCGCAAGCCACGCGGAGGTTCGTGCGGAGGCAACGTTCCTGGTTCCGGCGGGACAAGCGCATCCAGTGGTTCGACGGCGGTTCGGAGCGGCTGGCCGAGCGCGTCCTCGAAGTGACGGCCCAGTAATCTTGCGGCCATGGGCGGCATCGAATTCCTTAAGGGACACGGCACACAGAACGATTTCGTGCTGCTTCCCGACCCCGACGGCCGCCTCGAGCTGACCGAAGCGCGGGTGGCGGCGCTGTGCGACCGCCGGCGTGGTCTCGGCGCCGACGGCGTGCTCCGGATCGTGCGGTCGTCCGCACTGGGTGTCGAGTCCGGTGGCGAATGGTTCATGGACTACCGCAACGCCGACGGGTCCATCGCGGAGATGTGCGGCAACGGGGTCCGCGTCTTCGTCCGCCACCTGGTCGATTCCGGGCTCGTGCCCGAGCGCGACTTCGTCATCGGCACCCGTGCCGGAGACCGGCCGGTGCGGGTGCACGCGGACGGATCGGTGACCGTGCAGATGGGGCCGGCGACGATCACCGGTACTTCGGTCACCGTGGTCGCGGGGCAGCCGTTCTCCGGTGTCGCGGTGAATGTCGGGAATCCGCACCTGGTGTCGGTCGTCGAGGACGACGTCGACGTGCTCGATCTGCGCGACCAGCCCGACTTCGACTCCGACGTGTTCCCCGAGGGCGTGAACCTCGAGTTCATCAACCTGCTGGGCGACAACGCGCTGAAGATGCGCGTTCACGAACGCGGCGTCGGCGAGACACGCTCCTGCGGCACGGGCACGGTCGCCGCGGTCGCCGCCGCGCTGCACCTCGCGGGAACCGACACCGGTGAGGCGACCGTCGACATCCCCGGCGGTCGTGTGGTGGTCGAGGTCCGCCGCGGCGGGTCCACGCTGACCGGACCGGCGGAGATCGTCGCGCGCGGCGAACTCGACGAAACCTGGTGGGCCGGGCTCGTCTAGCCCACCGCGATCGGTTCGCGCGGCAGGTCACGAAGCTTCCGGATCGGCGAGAAGATCACCCACAGCACCGCGGCCGCTTCGCCGACCGCGACGAACCACAGCGTCCCCCGGATCCCGATCGCCTCGCCCAGCACACCGCCGACCAGTCCGCCCAGCGGCAGCATGCCCCACACCACGAAGCGCACGCTGGCGTTCATGCGGCCGAGCAGCCGGTCCGGGCAGACGGCCTGCCGGTACGAGACCTGGGCGACGTTGTAGACGATGATCCCGAACCCCGCGATCGCCAGCGCCGCGGGGAACAGCACGATCCGCCAGCCCGGCGCGGCGAGCGGAAGCAGCAGCTGGAACGGCCAGGTGAGCAGCGGGACGAACCAGATCGAGCGGGCTTGCCCGATCCGCCGGGTGATGCGCCCGGCCAGGATCGCCCCGATGATCCCGCCAACGCCACCGGTCGCCAGCACGAGACCGACGACCGCCGGTGACAGGCCGAGTTCCCGGTTCAGGAACAGGATTTCGACCGCGGTGAAGGCGCCGTTGAACAGGTTCGCGGTCGCGGTGCAGGCGACGATCGAGCGGAGAGCCGCGTCGGTGAAGACGAACCGCAGTCCTTCGACGATCTGGGGGAGCAGCTTCGCGTCTTCATGCTGCTCGGGAACCTCTTCGACGGTGCGGATCCGCAGCAGGCACAGCGCGGAGGTCAGGAAGCCCACCCCGGTCATCAGCACGGCGTTGGCCGCGCCCGCCAGCTGCACGAGCCCGCCGCCGACCCCCGGCCCGGTCAGGAACGCGACCGACTGACTGGCCTGGAGTTTCGCGTTGCCTTCGAGCAGGTGCTCCCGGCCGACCAGCGACGGCAGATACGACTGGTAGGCGACGTCGAAGAAGACCGTCGCGACGCCGACGAGCGTGGCGACGACGATCAGCTGCGTCAGCGACAGGATCCCCGCCCACCAGGCGAGCGGAACGGTGAACAGCAGCGCCGCGCGGACGAAGTCGGCCCGCAGCATCAGCGCCCGGCGCCGCATCCGGTCCACCCACACCCCGGCGGGCAGCCCGATGATCAGGAACGCGACCGTCTCGGCCGCGGTCAGCAGCCCCATCTGGAACGGCGTCGCGGCCAGCACGGTGGCCGCGAGGAGGGGGATCACGGTGTGCCCCGCGAAAGCGCCCACCTGACTGGCCGTGTCGCCCGCCCAGAGCCGCCGGAAGTCCGCGTGGAAGAACAGGGAATCTCTGCGCACGACGCCACCTTGGCGTGAGTGATTGGAAACTGTCAATCACTTTCGGCTCTAGGCTGTCCCCGTGCCCACTCCACGACGTGCCGCCACCGAGGCCGAGATCGCCGCCATGGCCTCCGGAATAAGGCTGCGCATCATCCGGTTGACGTACTCGGAGGCGCTGACCAACAAGGAACTCGCCGAACGGCTCGATCGCGACCCCGCGACGACGCTGCACCACGTGCGCAAGCTCGTCGACACCGGGTTCCTCGAAGCGCTCCCGCCGAGACGCGGCACGCGCGGCGCGAAAGAAATTCCGTATCGCTCGACCGGGTTGTCCTGGCATCTTGATTCCCGCGACAGGGGGATCGATCAGGCGATCTTCGAGGCCTACCTGGCCGAGATCGCCGACGTGGGATTCGACGAAGTGCAGCAGACGCGCATGGTCGTCCAGGTACCGGACGAGCAGATCGCCGAGTTCGAAACGAGGCTGATGGAGCTCGTCGACGACTTCATCTCGCGGCCGGTCGACCCGGACGCGAAACGCACGGCCATCTACCTGTCGAAGTATCCCAGCAGGTAATGAATTCGGTCCCGCCGCCGAAACGTGGGACCATGGAGGCACGATGACGGAACTGACACACAACGATCTGAACGACATGGACCCATCGACCGGCGAACTGGAGCTCGAGGACCGCGCCTCGCTCCGCCGGGTAGCGGGCCTGTCCACCGAACTCGCGGATGTCACCGAGGTCGAATACCGGCAGTTGCGCCTGGAGCGCGTCGTTCTGGTCGGTGTGTGGACCGAGGGCAGTGCCCTCCAGTCCGAGGCCTCGCTCGCCGAACTCGCCCGGCTGGCCGAAACGGCAGGCTCCGAGGTGCTGGAAGGCCTGGTGCAGCGGCGGATCCGCCCGGATCCCGCCACCTACATCGGCTCGGGCAAGGTCAAGGAACTGCGCGAGATCGTGGCGGCCACCGGTGCCGACACGGTGATCTGCGACGGTGAGCTCTCACCCGGCCAGCTGCGCCAGCTGGAGGAGAAGGTCAAGGTGAAGGTCATCGACCGCACCGCCCTGATCCTCGACATCTTCGCGCAGCACGCCCGCTCCAAGGAGGGCAAGGCGCAGGTCGAGCTGGCCCAGCTGCAGTACCTGATCCCGCGGCTTCGCGGGTGGGGTGCGGCGCTGTCCCGGCAGGCCGGTGGCCGGGCGGGCGGCGCCAACGGTGGTGTGGGCCTGCGTGGTCCCGGTGAGACGAAGCTCGAAACCGACCGGCGGCGGATCAGCAAGCGCGTGTCGAAGCTGCGCCGCGAGATCGCCGCGATGGACACCATCCGCGAGACCAAACGCGGTCGCCGGGTGGCCAACGAGGTGCCGAGCGTCGCGATCGTCGGCTACACCAACGCCGGCAAGTCGAGCCTGCTCAACGCGCTGACCGGCGCCGGGGTGCTGGTGGAGGACGCGCTGTTCGCCACGCTGGATCCGACGACCCGGCGGGCACAGACTCCCGACGGCCGCACCTACACGCTGACCGACACCGTCGGTTTCGTCCGGCACCTGCCGCACCAGCTGGTGGACGCGTTCCGCTCGACGCTGGAGGAGGCGGCTAGCGCCGACCTGCTCGTCCACGTCGTCGACGGTGCCGACCCGACGCCGGAAGAGCAGGTCAACGCGGTGCGCGAAGTGCTCGCCGAGATCACGAAGCGCCGTTCCGAGCCGCTCCCGCCGGAGCTGCTGGTGATCAACAAGGCCGACGCCGCCGACGAGGTGTCGCTGGCCCGGTTGCGGCACCAGATGGCCGGTTCGGTGCAGGTTTCGGCGCGGACCGGCACCGGGATCACGGAGCTGGCCGAGGTGATCGCGGAGAAGCTGCCGAGGCCCGAGGTCGTGGTCGAGGTGCTGATCCCGTACTCACGAGGCGAACTCGTCTCCCGTGCCCACGCCGATGGCGAGGTGCTGGAGGAAGAGCACGTCGAGACCGGTACGCGCCTGGTCGTCCGCGGCAGGCCCGAACTGGCCGCGGCGCTGAGCGACTTCCAGACGAATTCGGCTCTGTAAGCAGGTACGTGAAGGCCCCCTTCATTGCGTCCAACGCAGTGAAGGGGGCCTTCACGTACCTCGGGCCTGGCTCGCCGCTGAAAGTGGCCTTCGCGACATTCCGCCCCATCTCGGCGTCCGCACCGAACTGCGCGCGGTCCCGGACGTCTCCGTAGTGTGGGACTTCAGGGGTTCCACGGTTCGGAGGTGGATGTGCGGGGGATTGTCGCGGCCGCGATCGTGCTGGTGGCGTTCATCGGCGGGACTGCTCCCGCCATGGCGCAGGAGGCACCGGCTCCGCAGCCGGTGTGCAAGAACAGCGAATCCCGGCTCGGTGAACTGTCCGGACTGGTCTCCGACGGCGATCACCTGTACGCCCTCAACGACGGCGGCACCAAGACGCAGGTCTTCGTCCTCGGCCGTGACTGCAAGGTCCAGAAGGTCATCTCGGCCGCGACGGACCCTTACGACCCCGAAGACCTCGCCCGCACCGCCGACGGCACCTTCTGGCTTTCCGACACCGGCGACAACCGCAAGAAGCGGGACACGGTCGCGCTGATCTCGCTGACTCCCCAGGGCAAGGCCACGCTGCATCGGCTCACCTATCCCGACGGGCAGCACGACGTCGAAGCGCTGATCATGGACCGCTCCGGCACGCCGTACCTGATCACCAAGGACGTCTTCGGCGACGCGAAGGTGTACCGGCCGACGGGGCCGCTCGCCAGCCCCGGCCCGACGCCGCTGGAGAGCGTCGGTTCGCTGCAGATCAAGGAGACTTCGACGCCGGGCGGACCGGTCGGGTCGATCGGCTCGATGACGGTGACCGGCGCGGCCTCGATGGCCGACGGCTCGGTGGTCGCGTTGCGCACCTACACCGACGCCTACCTCTACGCCGTGACCGACGGAGACCTGAAGAGCGCGCTGCAGCGCGAACCCGTGCGCGTGCCCTTGCCGAACGAGAAACAGGGGGAGGCGATCGCCTTCGACCCGGACGGGACGCTGCTGTCCGGCGGGGAGGGCGTCGGGGAGCAGATCCGTGCGGTGAAGGGCGCTGCCGCACTCGCCGTGGACGCGGCGAAGTCCGAGGGCAGCACGCCGGGCGGGACCTCGGCGGCCGGTGGCTCTGGCCAGGGGTCCGACTTCCCGTACGTGCAGGCCGGGATCGCCGCGGTAGTCGTGATCGGCGGCCTTCTCCTGGTCGGCAGGCTGCGCAAGCGGCGCGCCTGACCGAGAAGCGAAGAGTCTGCCGAAGCTGCCGAGTCTGACCCGGGTCGGGTGACCCGGGATCCCGGCGTGCTCCGGCTCCGGACTACAGCCTGCGAAGAACGGCGACGACCTTGCCGAGGATCGTGGCGTCGTCACCCGGGATGGGCTCGTACGCCTCGTTGTGCGGCATCAGCCAGATGTGGCCGTCCTTGCGCTTGAACGTCTTGACCGTCGCCTCGCCGTCGATCATCGCCGCCACGATCTCGCCCGGATCCGCCGTGGGCTGCTGGCGCACGACGACCCAGTCGCCGTCGGTGATGGCGGCGTCGACCATCGAGTCACCCGTGACGCTGAGCAGGAAGAGCTCACCCTCGCCGACGATCTCCCTCGGCAGCGGGAAGACGTCTTCGATCGCCTGCTCCGCCAGGACCGGCCCACCGGCGGCGATCCGCCCGACGAGCGGCACGTACGCGGCCTTCGCGGCCGACTGGGGCTGCTCGACGTCGATGCCCATCGGGTTGTCGTCCGTCGTGGCGAGCACCCCCACCGCACGCGGGCGGTTCGGGTCGCGTCGCAGATAACCCTTGCGCTGCAGGGCCTGCAACTGGTGCGACACCGACGAAGTGGAGGTCAGGCCGACCGCCTCGCCGATCTCACGCACACTCGGCGGGTAGCCGAAGCGGCTCACCCACAGTTTGATCACGTCGAGTACCTGCTGCTGTCGCACGGTCAGGGTCTCGTCCACCTCGTAGACCTCGGGCAAGGCGCGCACCTTGCCCGAGCGCCTAGGCGCGTTCCCCGCCTTGCTCTCCTTAGCCACCGTATCGCTCCTTCATCTCTGCGTCGCCTCCCAGTACGTCCGGTCGCCCGGACCGACTTCGCGTGTCTTCGCCGGTGGCGGACGATCTTCCCGCCCACGGCACCGGCGGCGTCCGCGCAGCAGACGCCCTGGTCAACGACGTTAGCCCGCCGGGACGACGATTTCAAACATCTGTTCGATGGACACGCCGTGTCGCTCGATTTTTGTCGGTGGGAGGTGGTACACATTCGCACGGGCGTTCGATAGAACGCCTGTTCGATCTTGATCGCCGGGTCCCGGTCCGGCGCGAGCGCAGCAGGAGTTGCGAGGAGGTTCTGATGTCGATTCTGGCCGATCGAGGACTGGTGCGGCCCAGTTCCCCCAGGTCCGTTCCGGCAGGGGTGACCCGGCCCGTGCGGGTGGTGCGAGGCGGGCGTGGTGAGCCCTTGCGCCCGCCGACCAGGGCGCGGGTCGTGGCGGGCCGCCGCCCCGGTGTCGCCACCGTCTCCCCGGCTTGCCCGGCGCCTCGGCGGCTCCCGCTCAGGTGGCCGTCGCTCGTCGGGATGGCCTTGCTTGTCGCCGGACTCATCACCGGATTGGGTCTGTTCTTGGCCGGTGTTCCCGGCGCCGCGGTGCCCGAACGGACCACGACGGTGTCCGTTTCCGCGGGGGAGACCCTGTCCGATCTCGCGGCGCGTTTCGCGCCAGGAAGCGACACTGGCGCGGTCATCGCCAAGATCAAGGAGCTCAACTCCCTGGAAGACGCCGTTCTCGTCCCCGGATTGCCGCTCACGGTGCCGGTCGCGGCCGAGATCGCGGAAGGCGGGAGGTGATCCCGATGTCGTTCTCACCCCTCGTGGGTGAGCTCCTCATTCGTGTCTGATCGGTCCGGCCGTTGCGCTTGCGCGGGCCCAGACCTCGCCCTAGTCTCCACCGCTATATGTAGTAGTTACATGGCTGTAGTTGGTCCATAGCTTGGGGTAGACTCGGTACCAGTTGTCCACAGCTGGCCGGTGTTCACCCACCGGATGTCCACAGATCGATCCACATGTCGATCTTTTCGCCGTTGCGTGGCGGCGGGAACGGGCGTCCATTCGGGACCGGCCGGCGCGGAGGGGAAGGTGATCGGCGGATGAGGTGCCCGTTCTGCCGGCATGCGGACTCTCGGGTCGTCGACTCCCGAGAGGTGGATGAGGGTCAGGCGATCCGGCGGAGGCGCTCGTGCGCCGCTTGCGGCCGGCGCTTCACCACTTCGGAGACGATGGTGCTCGCCGTCGTCAAACGATCCGGGGTCACCGAGCAGTTCAGCCGGGACAAGGTGGTCCGGGGGGTGCGCCGCGCCTGTCAGGGCAGGCCGGTCGACGACGACGCGCTGCAGCAGCTCGCACAGCGGGTCGAAGAATCGATCCGGTCGGCGGGGCTGGCGGAGATCCCGAGTCACGAGGTCGGCCTGGCGATCCTGGGTCCTCTGCGCGAACTCGACGGCGTCGCCTATCTCCGGTTCGCCAGTGTCTACCGCTCCTTCTCCTCGGTCGAGGACTTCGAGAAGGAGATCTCGGACCTTCGCGAGGCCATGGCTGCGACACCGGACGAGAGCGATCAAGACGCGAAAGACGGCTGATGCCGCCTCCCGCGTGGGAGTGAGGGAAAGACCCATGACCGAGACCGTGGGAACAGGTAACCCGGCCACAACGCGGACGAGCGGGAAGAAGAAACAGACCGGTGGGCTCACCGTGCGGCGTGTCTTCACCACCGAGGGCGTCCACCCGTACGACCAGGTCACCTGGGAGCACCGGGACGTCGTGATGACGAACTGGCGCGACGGTACGGTCAACTTCGAGCAACGAGGTGTCGAGTTCCCCGGCTTCTGGTCGGTCAACGCGACGAACATCGTCACCAGCAAGTACTTCCGCGGCGCCGTCGGCACACCTCAGCGCGAGCAGAGCCTCAAGCAGCTGATCGACCGCGTCGTCCACTCCTACGTGAACGCCGGTCGCGAACACGGCTACTTCGCGAGCCCCGCCGACGCCGAGGTCTTCGAACACGAGCTGACCTGGATGCTGCTGCACCAGGTGTTCAGCTTCAACTCGCCGGTGTGGTTCAACGTCGGCACGACGTCGAAGCAGCAGGTCTCGGCGTGTTTCATTCTCTCGGTCGACGACACCATGGAGTCGATCCTCAACTGGTACCGCGAAGAAGGCCTGATCTTCAAGGGCGGCTCCGGCGCAGGCCTGAACCTCTCCCGGATCCGTTCCTCGCGTGAGCTGCTGTCCTCCGGCGGCACCGCGTCCGGTCCGGTCTCCTTCATGCGTGGTGCCGACGCCTCCGCGGGCACCATCAAGTCCGGTGGCGCCACCCGTCGTGCGGCGAAGATGGTCGTGCTCGACGTCGACCACCCGGACGTCGAGGAGTTCGTGCAGACCAAGGCCCGCGAAGAGGAGAAGATCAAGGTCCTCCGCGACGCCGGGTTCGACATGGACCTCTCCGGCTCGGACATCGCGTCCGTCCAGTACCAGAACGCGAACAACTCGGTCCGCGTCTCCGACGAGTTCATGCAGGCCGTCGAGACGGAGGGCGACTTCGGCCTGCGGTCCCGGACGACCGGCGAGGTCATCGACCGGGTCGACGCCAAGAAGCTGTTCCGCACGATCGCGCAAGCCGCCTGGGAATGCGCCGACCCGGGCCTGCAGTACGACGACACGATCAACGACTGGCACACCTGCCCCGAATCGGGCCGGATCACCGCGTCCAACCCGTGCTCGGAGTACATGCACCTGGACAACTCCAGCTGCAACCTCGCCTCGCTGAACCTGCTCAAGTTCGCCACCGAGGACGGCGGTTTCGACGCGCCGCTGTTCGCGAAGGCCGTCGAGCTGGTCATCACCGCGATGGACATCTCGATCTGCTTCGCCGACTTCCCGACCGAGGCGATCGGCGACACCACCCGCAAGTTCCGTCAGCTGGGCATCGGCTACGCGAACCTCGGTGCCTTGCTGATGGCGCTCGGGCACGCGTACGACTCCGACGGTGGCCGCGCGCTCGCCGCCGCGATCACGTCGCTGATGACCGGTGTCTCGTACCGGCGTTCCGCCGAACTCGCCGCGGTCGTCGGGCCGTACGAGGGCTACGCGCGCAACACCGAGGCGCACCAGCGGGTCATGCGCAAGCACGCCGCCGCCAACGAACTGGTGCGGACCTACCACTCCAACGACGCCGCGGTCCGCGCGCTCGCGACCCAGGAATGGAAGCGCGGCATCGAACTGGGCGAGACCAGCGGCTGGCGCAACGCGCAGGCCTCGGTGCTCGCTCCCACCGGCACCATCGGCTTCATGATGGACTGTGACACGACCGGTATCGAGCCGGACTTCTCGCTCGTCAAGTTCAAGAAGCTGGTCGGTGGCGGCTCGATGCAGATCGTCAACCAGACCGTCCCGCGAGCCCTGGCCGCACTCGGCTACCAGGGCGAGCAGATCGAAGCGATCGTCGAGTACATCGCCCAGCACGGCCACGTCGTCGACGCTCCCGGCCTGCGCCAGGAGCACTACGAGGTGTTCGACTGCGCGGTGGGGGAGCGGTCCATCGCGCCGATGGGCCACGTCCGGATGATGGCCGCGGTGCAGCCGTTCCTGTCCGGCGCGATCTCCAAGACGGTCAACATGCCGGAGTCGGCGACCGTCGAAGAGGTCGAGGAGATCTACTTCCAGGGCTGGAAGTACGGCCTCAAGGCGCTCGCGATCTACCGCGACAACTGCAAGGTCGGCCAGCCGTTGTCCACCGGCAAGAAGGAAAAGGAGAAGGCCGAGCCCGAGGCCGAAAAGGTCGTCGAGTACCGGCCGGTCCGCAAGCGCCTGCCGAAGAAGCGCCCGAGCCAGACGGTCTCGTTCACCGTCGGCGGCGCCGAGGGCTATCTGCACGCCGGTTCGTACCCGGACGACGGCCTCGGCGAGATCTTCGTGAAGCTCGGCAAGCAGGGCTCGACCCTTTCCGGCGTGATGGACGCGTTCTCGATGTCGATCTCCGTCGGCTTGCAGCACGGGATCCCGCTGGAGTTCTACGTTTCGAAGTTCTCGAACCTGCGCTTCGAGCCCGCCGGCATGACCGACGACCCCGACATCCGGATCGCCACCAGCGTCATGGACTACCTGTTCCGCAGGCTGGCGCTGGACTACCTGCCGTACGAAAAGCGTTCGCAGCTCGGCATCTTCACCGCCGACGAACGTTCGGCACAGGTCGAGGCGAACTACGGCACCGCACCCGCCGCCGAACCGGAGAACGTCGACCTGGACGCCCTTCGGTCCACTGTGGACTCTTCAAGCGCGGAGCCCCCCAAGGTGGCGCATTCGACGGCGGAATTGGTCGAACTGAACCTCGGCACCGCCTCCGACGCGCCGCTCTGCATGACGTGCGGCACCAAGATGCGGCCCGCCGGTTCCTGCTACGCCTGTGAAGGGTGCGGCGCCACCTCCGGCTGCAGCTAGGTTCAGGAGCTGTGCGGGGACGGAGATGCGCCGTCCCCGCACAGCTCCTTGCTATCGATCTAGAGGCGGAGATTCCTGGCGGCGGCCAGGCCCAGGACCGTGGTGGCTCCTGCTCGTTTGGCCGCGTTGGCGACACCGGCCATCGTGTAACCGGTGTGATAGATGTCGTCGAGCACAAGCACCGTCCGGCCTTCGAGGTCTTCCTCGACCCGGAATTCGTGGAGCAACGCTTTACGTTCTTCAGGTGTCATGTTCTTGGCGGGTTTCCGGTCCCCGCTCTTCGATTCGACGGTGGTCAGCGGAATGCCGAATTCGTGGGAGAGGAGCGTGCCGAGAATGACGCTGACCGAGCGCTTGGCCAGGGTATGGCCGGGAACGGCGAGAATGCGAGTGGCTTCGTTGAACCACTCATGCCGGACCACCACGTCGCTCAAAGAGTCGCACAACGCCTGTCCCGCACGATTCCACTCTTCTTGCTCGGTCGGGGTGTAATCCTTGACCTGCCGGAGCAGATTGCCCGTCTCCGTGTGGACGGTCTCGGACGACCCGTCTTCGACCGGCCTCCGGTAGAAGTCCAGCGCGATCGCCGCGTCGACGAAGCCCTGTTGCTTGATCTGGATGACGAGGACCTCCTTCAAGAACTCCATGAAATCGCTCAGCGAACGGTCGGGCTCGAAGTCCATGCGGATCCGGTACGGCCATTCGGCGTCGTGTTTCAGCGTCCCGACCTTCCTGGCTCTTGGCAGGACACCGAGAACGTGATCGGCGGTGGCCGGGATACCGCGATATTTGAGGAAACGGGCGGAATCCGACTCTTCAAGCCACCAGTCTTCGAGGTGCTTCCCGCGGCGATCGGGCCGGTAACGTGGCGCTGTCACAGTGGCTCCCCCCTGAGAACGTGAACCCTGCAAGCTTGGCACGTAAGATCACTCCAGGGGGTTAAAATCAGTGACCAGCGATCCCTTCTGCACTCTCGGCCGAGCTCTGTGGATCTGCGGCGGCCAGTGGGCGGGAAAGTCCACCGTGTCCCGGCTGCTGGCGCACCGCCACGGCATCACCGTCTACCACTACGACTTCCACGACGCCCGCGCCCATCAGGACCGCCGCATCGCTCATCGCGTCCTCAAGGGACTGCCCGCCGCCGATCCCGACCCGGAGACCGTCTGGGTGGACACCACTCCCGAACGGATGGCCGCCGACACGATCGCCGATTTCCCGCTGCGGTTCGCCTGAGCGCTGGACGATCTGCGCGCGCTGGTCTCCGGGCGCCCGATCCTCGCCGAAGGCTGGGGGCTGCGGCCGGAATTGGTCGCGCCGCTCCTGGATTCACCGCGGCGGATGATCGTGATGGTGCCACCGGCGGTATCCGCGAGCACCAGCTCCGCGTGCTGCCCAGGGCCGCCGCGGTGGCGCACCGGGTCGGCGATCCCGAACGCGCGCAGCGCAACCGGATCGAGCGTGACCGGCTCGTGGCCGAGGACGCCGTCCGTACCGCGAAGGATCTCGGCATCCGGGTGCTGGAGATCGACGGCTCACGAGATGCCGAGGCGGTCGCGGACGTCGTCGCCGACCACTTCGATCCCTACCTCGCCTGAGCGAGATCGAGGACGAACGTCGCCACCGCCAGCGCGAGGAACCCACAGGGGAAGGCGATGTTGTAGAGGACGCGGGCGCGCACGTGGGTGATGACGGCGCCGAGGTAGAACAGCACGAGCCCGGCGGCCGCCGCGGTCCCGATGTACGGCACCCCGAGCAGGCCGAGCAGCAGCCCGGCCGCGCCCGCGGCCTTCAGCGAGGCCAGCGGCGGGATCCACGATTGCGGGACGTTGACCTCGGCGGAGTTCTTGAGGACGAACGGGACACGCGCGAAATCGGCGGCGGCGATCCCGGCGTTGATGGCGATCGTCGCGATGGCCACGATGAGGTATGCGGTGAACATGCCCCCTGGACGAGGCCCGCGCCCGGAACGTGACAGCGGTCAGGAACGCCAGCGTTCGAGTACCGCGTCGATGGTGGTGCGGATCCGTTCGCGGGCGGCCTGTCGTTCCACGCCCGCCATGAGGAGGTCGTCGTACTCGGTGTCCAGATGCCGGACCGAGGCGACGACGGCGAGGAACACCGCTCGTTCGGCCAGCTCCCGCCCGGCGGCCGACCGGCCCACCCGGCCACTGCCTCGCCGGCCCGCGTGTTCGGCGATGGCGCGGGCCCGCTCCGGCGGGCAGCCGGGGAACATCTCCGTGATCGCGGTGTGGAACCGGGCGGTGAACTCGACGTCCTCGTGGGCGCGGCGTTCGCGATCACGGTCGCGGCGCCGTTCCCGGACGTCCTCGTCGGCGAGGCACTGTTCCTCGGCGCTGCGCAGTGCCGCTTCCTCGACCAGGAGCCCTTGCCGCTCACTGCGCTTCCGTGACCGGTTGAAGCGGACGACCACGGCGGAAAGCCGGCTCGCCTTCTTCGCCCGGCGGGTCAGGGCGGTGTCGCCGGCGGGCAGGAAGACCAGGTGGCCGAGGTCGGCGCAGTCGAGGCAGTGCGGCTTTTCGTTCTCCATGAACAGCAGGTCGCCGGTGCCGCCGCAGTCGGCGCACGTCCAGTCCTTCAAGGCCACGGAGACGACGAGGTCCGGCGCTTTCCGTTGCCGGGCGAGGACTTGAGCTCGTTTGGCCTCGGACAGCCCCGGCATGAGCCACTGCGTCCGGAACAGCGGTTCGAGACCGGCCAGTTCACCCGAAGCCACCCGGAGGACCGCCCGGTCGCGGGTCGCGCCGACATGCTCGATATCCGAGCTTTCGAGGGCCTTTTCCCGCGTCCACCGATGAAGCGCGTCGAGGGCGAACTCCAGTTTTTCCGCGCTCACGGGCAAGGCGGTGGTCAGGTCGGGGATCCGTCCCTGCTGCCAGCTTTTGAGCATGTTCTCCGGCAGCCAGCCGATGCCGCTCAGGACGTCGAGCGCGGTCACCGATTTCCGTTTGGACAGCAGCTTTTCCGCCGTCTCGACGACGCGCTGTTCCAGTTTCGCCTCACCCTGCATCGCCGGGAATCCTAGCGATCACGCGGTTTCGGTGCGGGCCCGGTACGCCCGGATCTTGGCGCGGTTGCCGCAGCGCTCCATCGAGCACCAGCGGCGGTTGCCCGAGCGGGAGGTGTCGAAGAACAGCAGATGGCAATCGTCGGCGGAACATTCGCGGACGCGGCCGGACCGCTCGCCCGCGACGAGGCCGATGGCGTCGCGGGCGACGGCGCCGAGGAGTTGTTTCCCGGTGACGGGCGGCGCCCAGGCGAGCCGCCGTGTCCCCGGGTCGACGAGCGGCCTCGGGGTCTCCGCGGTCCCGCTGTTCAGCAGGGCGAGGTCGTCCTCCGACGGCGATTCGCCGCGGGCGAGGGCGGGGGCGACGCGGTAGAGGGCGCCCCGGAGTTCCTTGAGTGCGGCGAGTTCGGCGGGGCGGATCCGGACGTCGGTCAGGGGAGCGGTCAGCGCCAGCCGGGAGCCGGTGAACCACTCGGCGAGGGCGGACGGCGTGTGCGCGATTTCGTAACGCTCGTACGGGCCGGGGCCGCCGGTCAGCATGAGTTCGAGGCTGAGGCTGCCCGGATCGAACCGGTACCGCTCACCCTGGGCGTTGACGAGCAGTCTTGTTCCCGGAGTCATGTAACCACTATAGTCGGTTTCAGAAACCAGGTAAGACGGTTACGGCGGAGGCGTGATGATCGGCAAGACGAAGGACGCGGGCTGGGAGATCGGCGTGTCCAAGACGGTGGCGTATCCGCTGGAACAGGTGTGGGAGTACCTCTCGGGTCCGGGCCTGGCGACCTGGCTGGGTGACGTCCGGCTGGAGCCGGAGAAGGGCGCGCCGTACGAGACGGCCAACGGCACCGTCGGCGAGGTCCGCGGCTACCGCGAGCAGGAGAAGATCCGTCTCACCTGGCGTCCGAAGGACTGGGATCACGAGAGCACGGTCCAGGTGGGGCTCCGTCCGGCCGGGCCGGGCAAGACGGTCGTGGTCTTCCATCAGGAGCGGCTCGCCGGCCCGGAAGAGCGTGCCGCGCAGCGTGAGCACTGGCAGGCCGTGATGAAGCTGGTCGTCGACGGTCTCGCCGGCTGATCAGGAGAGCGTTCGCCGGGCGAGTTCGGCCAGGGTGTCGATGATCCGTTCGACGCTCAGGCCGAGTTCGCCCGTTTGGTGGAGAAAGACGTCCGCGCCGAGCGGCGCCAGCAGGATGTCGGCGAGCGCGTCCGGATCCTTGGCTTCCGCCTGCTCGGCGAGATGGCGGACGTGGGTGCGCCACAGCCGGTACGGCCCGCTGGTGAAGCGCGAATGCCCGACCTCGGTGCCGAGGACGAGATGCGCGTGCCGGGCGAGCAGCCCGATCATCGCCGCGTAGAACGCGGCCAGCCGCTCGGCGGGCGGCGCGCCGGGTCCCAGTGGGGGAGGGCCGGTGAGCAGCCGCTCCTGTAATTCCCGCTCGTGCTCGTCCAGCAGGGCGACGGCGATCGCCGAGCGGTCCGGGTAGCGGCGGTACAGCGTCGCCCGGCCGACTCCGGCGGCTTTGGCGATGTCCTCCATGGTGACGTCCGTGGCCGGGCGCGCCGCGAAGAGCTCTTCGGCGGCCTTCAGGATCTTCGCTCGGTTGCGGGCGGCGTCCGAGCGTTCCCGTCCCTGGCCGGTCGCGAGGAGGTCTTCTGGCATGTCCGCAGCCTAGGGAATATCCGGACGCGGCGTCCACTTGTACCCGGCGAAGCAAGTGGACGCCGTGTCCACTTCCTGGTCCGGGAGGCCCCGATGAGCCACCTTCTCCACCTCGACTCCAGCGCCCGCAGCGCGTCCTTCTCCCGTGAGCTGAGTGCTCGTTTCGCCGAGGTCTGGCGTACCGCGAATCCGCGCGCGGGCTACACCTACCGCGACGTCGCCGCCGACCCGGTGCCGCCGATCGGCCAGGCCTGGACCGAGATCTGCGACGCCCTCCTCCAGGCCGGGATCACCGATCCGGCCGGCTACGCCTCGGTGGTGAAGACGCCGGAGCAGCGCGAAGCCTGGGCGGTCATCGAGCCGCTGCTGGCCGAACTGCTCGCCGCCGACGTCGTGCTGATCGGCGCGCCGATGTACAACTTCTCGATCCCCGCGACGCTCAAGCTGTGGATCGACCAGGTCACGTTCCCGAAGATGTCCTTGGCGGGCAAGGCTTTCGTGGTCGCGGGAGCGCGGGGCGGCACTTACTTGCCCGGCACCCCGCGCGAGCCGTTCGACCACCACGAGCGCTACCTGCGCGACTTCTTCGCCGGGCACTACGACGTCCGGGACGTCACGTTCCTGAACTCCGAACTGACGAACGCCCTCGTCGACCCGGGGCTGGGCCCGCGGGATCCCGAGCGGATCGCGTCGCGGGAGCAGGCGCTCTTCGGTGCCGAAAAGGCCGGAAGGGAAGTCTGATGGGCTGGGGAATCCTGCTGCTGGCAGGAGCCGTCGAGGTCGCCTGGTCGCAGAGCATCAAGCCGACGGAGAACTTCACCCGGTTCTGGCCGACCGTGCTGTGCTTCGTGCTGGGCGTCACTGCGGTCTACCTGCTGTCGAAGGCGATGGACACGCTCCCGGTCGGCACCGCGTACGCCGTCTTCACCGGCATCGGCGCGGTGGGCGCCATCGTGTTCGGCATCGTGATCCATAAGGATCCGCTCAGTTTCGGCCGGTTCGCCGCGATGGCGCTGATCGTCGGCGGGGTCGTGCTGGCGAAGGTCGCGGAGTGACCTCGGGAAGGGGACTTTCCGCCGGAAAGTCCCCTTCCCGGCCGATCAGGCGAGCTTCTCCCACAGGAATTCGAGCATCAGCGCCCATTTGTGCGCCAGCTGCTCGTTGTCGGCCGCCGCGCCGTGGCCGCCCTCGATGTTCTCGTGGTACCGCACGTCGTGTCCCTGCTCCAGCATCCGCGCGACCATCTTGCGGGCGTGCGCGGGATGCACCCGGTCGTCCCTGGTGGAGGTGACGAACAGGACCGGCGGGTACTCGCGTCCGGCGTGGACGTTCTGGTACGGCGAGTACTTCCCGATGAAGTCCCATTCCGCCGGATCGTCGGGGTCGCCGTATTCGGCCATCCACGACGCGCCCGCGAGGAGCTTGTGATACCGCTTCATGTCCAGCAGCGGCACCTGGCTCACGATCGCGCCGAACAGATGCGGATAGCGCGTCAGCATGACCCCCATCAGCAGTCCGCCGTTGCTGCCGCCCTGGATGCCGAGGCGCGCGGGCTCGCTGATGCCGCGCTCGACGAGGTCGGCCGCGACAGCGGAGAAGTCCTCGTACACCTTGTACCGCTTGGCTTTCGTCACCGAGGTGTGCCAGTCCGGCCCGTACTCGCCGCCGCCGCGGATGTTCGCGACGACGTAGGTGCCACCGCGCGAGAGCCAGCCGCGGCCGATGATGCCGCTGTAGCCAGGGGTCAGTGAGACCTCGAAGCCGCCGTAGCCGGTCAGCAGCGTCGGCCCGCCTTCAGCGTCGGAGGGGCGTACGACGAAGTACGGGATCTTCGTGCCGTCTTCGGAGGTCGCGAAGTACTGCGAGACCGTCATGCCCTCGCTGTCGAAGAACGCGGGAGCGCGCTTGAGGACCTCGACGTCGCCCCCGACGTGCCCGTAGCTCAGCGTCGACGGCTGGGTGTAGCCGCTGGAATCGAGCAGGTACTCGTCGCTGACGTCGGGGTCGGTGCCGGTGATCTGCGCGGTGCCCAGTTCCGGGGCGCCGGCGAGCGGCCGGGAGGTCCAGCCGTCGGACGGCGTGAGGACGCGCAGCTCCGTCCGGACGTCGGACAGGGTCGAGAGCAGCAGGTGGTTGTGCGTCCACACCCAGTACTCAAGCGACGTGTGCGCGTCCGGTGTGAACAGAGTCGTGAAAGTGCGCTCGCCCGCCATGAACGCGTCGAACCCGCAGGCGAGCAGGGCGCCGGAGGGGTACGTCGTGCCTTCGACGGTCCAGTCCGAGCGAAGCCGGATCAGCAGCCACTCGCGGTGCGAGGACGTCTGCGCGTCTTCGGGGACCTCGATGCGGTCGAGCCCGGCGGCCGTCCGGACATACCTTTCCGTGCGGTAGAAGTCGATCGATCGGTAGACGAAGTCGCGCACCCAGCCTTCGGTCGGGTCGTGGTGGGCGGACACCGAGACGTCGTCCGCCTTGCCCTCGAAGACCACCGTCGCCGTTTCGAGCGGGGTGCCGCGCCGCCATTCCTTCGCCAGCCGCGGATAGCCCGAATCGGTCAGCGTCCCCTGGCCGAAATCGGTGCCGATGTAGACGCGGTCGCGGTCGATCCAGCCGATCCTGGTCTTGGCCTCGGGTACGAAGAACCCGTCTTCGACGAAACGGCGCTCGCCGAGGTCGAACTCGCGGACGACCGTCGCGTCGGCACCGCCCCTCGACAGTTCGACAAGCGCGCGGTCGTAGCCCGGGCGGAGGACGGCAGCGCCCTGCCACACCCAGTTCTCGCCCTCCGCCTCGGCCAGTGCGTCGACATCGAGGAGGAGTTCCCACTCCGGCGTGTCGAGCCGGTACTGCTCCAGGGTGGTGCGGCGCCACAGGCCCCGGGGGTTGGCCGAGTCCTGCCAGAAGTTGTACAGGTATTCGCCGCGGCGCCGGATGTACGGGATGCGGTCGTCGGCGTCGAGGACCTCGCGGACCTCGTCACGGATTCCGCCGAACCGCTCGCCGTCCGCCAGTTCCGCCAGAGCCTCGGCGTTGCGGGCTCGCACCCAGTCCAGCGCTTCTTCGCCGGTCACGTCTTCCAGCCACAGGTACGGGTCCTCGTCACTCATACCCACAGTCTCGCCGGGCGCTCCGTCCCGGCGCCACCAGGTCTGGCATTCCGTATGCTGTGGACTCGCACGTTTGGGGGACATCATGACCGGCACCGACGAGGTACCCAGACCGTTCGCGCCCTCGCCGCCTCGCCCGGAAAAGCCTCGTAACGCGGGGAACGCCGTGGTCGGTCTGCTCATCGTCGCCGCGCTGACCGCCACCGGGATGGCGATCGCGGGCGGACCGCGGACGGTCGACGGCCAGGCCCTCCCGGCGCCCGGCGTGTACACCTCGGAAGTGGCCAAGGCGCCGGCCGGGAACGCGAAGCCCGCGCCCAAGGAGGTGCGGGAACTCGAGACGAACCCGCTGCTGGCGGACGGGGTCGCGCTCGGCGCGGTCACCTGCCGGTTGCCCGCGATCAGCCGCGAGCCCGCGAAACTGGAGACGTATTACAAGACGTTGGTGTCGTGTCTGGCCGAAGCCTGGAAACCCGCCTTGGACCAGGCGAACGAGCCGGCGCTGACGGTGACCGTGCAGGTGACGCTGCCCGAGACCAGCGCGTGCGGGAAGGCGCCGGGCGAGAACGAGGCCGTCGCCTACTACTGCGGTGGCGACACCACGATCTACGCGCCGACCCAGTGGATGCTGGGTGACGCGGGCCTCGAGCGGTCCCGTCACCTCGCGACGATGGCCCACGAGTACGGACACCACGTCCAGCGTTCCAGCGGGATCCTGTCGGCGGCCGCGGAGAAGATGTCGTCGCCGAACGAGGACAGCCCGGCCGACAAGGAACTGGTCCGCCGTATCGAACTGCAGGCGAACTGCTTCGGCGCGCTCGCCCTCGCGGCCGCCGCCGGTCGTGGCTCGATCAGCAGGTCGCTGGCCAACGCCGCCCTCGACGACTACGGCCGCGCCGACGACAGCGACACCCACGGCAGTCGCCGTAACCAGCTGAAATGGGCGAAGGCCGGCTTCTCCGGGAAGACGACGTCGGCGTGCAACACCTGGGCGGCCCCGGCCTCGGACGTCAAGTGACCGACGAGGTGATGGCCGAGATCAACACCGGCCTCCAGCTGCACATCTCCGGTGACCGCGCCGGCGCGCGCGAGAAGTTCGCGGCGCTGTGGGAACGGATCGGCGAGGACGGCGACCCGCTGCACCGGTGCGCGCTCGCGCACTACATGGCCGACGTCTGTGACGACCCGGCCGACGAACTCGCCTGGGATCTGCGCGCCCTCGCGGCGGCCGATTCGCTCACCGATGACCGCGCCAAGGAGTACCACGCGACGCTGGCCGTGCGCGGCTTCTACCCGTCGCTGCACCTGAACCTGGCCGAGGACTACCGCAAACTCGGTGATCACGAGGCCGCGAAGGCCCAGTGGAAGCTCGGGCGGGCCACCCTCGGCGCGCTCGGCGACGATCCGTACGGCGTCGGGATCATCCAGGCGTACGACGCGCTCGCGATCAGACTCGGTCTCGAACCGGACTCTCCGGACTTTCGCGCAGGGCGGTGAAGCCATAACCTGGAGTGACTCAGGTCACCCATCCGGGAGGAGCGCGTATGCGGATTTCCGATCTGTTGCGGACCAAGGGGGCGGCCGTCGCGACCGTCTCGCCGGAGACGAACGTAACCGAACTGCTCGAGAGACTGGCGGAGCACAACGTCGGCGCGCTGGTGGTCGTGGACGCCGAGGGCGCGATCGTCGGGATCGTCTCCGAACGGGACGTGGTGCGCCGGCTCAACGAGCGCGGGCCCCAGCTGCTCGACGGATCGGTGTCCGCGATCATGACGAAGATGGTCGCGAGCTGCACCCCCGAGGACTCGGTCGACCAGCTGTCGGTCCTGATGACCGAACGCCGCATCCGGCACGTCCCGGTCGTGGTGGACGGCAGGCTCGCCGGGATCGTGAGCATCGGCGACGTCGTGAAGACCCGGATGGAGCAGCTGGAGAAGAGCCAGGAACAGCTGGAGGCTTACATCTCGCAGGGCTGATCAGCCGGAGGGCCGTTCCCGATGCGGGAACGGCCCTCCGCGCCTACGGCTCATCCGATGGCCCTGTCGAGGGTGAGCGCGGCGTCGATGAGCCCGAGGTGGGTGAAAGCCTGCGGGAAGTTGCCGAGCTGCTCGCCGTTCGGGCCGATCTCTTCGGCGTACAGGCCGACGTGGTTGGCGTAGGTCAGCATCTTTTCGAACACCAGCCGCGCCTTCTCCGGATACCCGGCACGGGCGAGCGCGGTGACGTAGCCGAACGTGCACAGCGAAAAGGTGCCCTCGTCTCCGCGCAGGCCGTCGGGTGAGGCGTCCGGGTCGTAGCGGTAGACGAGACTGTCGGTCACCAGCTCGTTCTCGATACCCGCCAGGGTCGCCAGCCAGCTCGGATCGTGCGGGGTGATGAACCCGACGTCGGCCATGCGGAGCAGGGACGCGTCGAGGGAAACCGAGCCGTATCGCTGGACGAAGGCCTGCTTGAGCGAACTCCAGCCGTGCTCCCAGATCTGGTCGTAGACCCGGTCGCGTTCGTCCCGCCAGGAGTCGAGCGCGCAGGGCAGCCCGTGCGCCGTCGCGAGGCGGACACCGCGATCGAAGGCGACCCAGCTCATGAGCCTGCCGTAGGTGAAGTCGGCTTTTCCTTCCCGCGTCTCCCAGATGCCGTCGTCCGGCTGATCCCAGTTCGCGGCGAGCCAATCGAGCAGATCCGTGAGCGCCTTCCAGCCGTCGTGGCCGATCTCCGCGCCCCGCCTGTCCGCCTGGTACACGGTGTCGAGCAGTTCGCCGTAGACGTCGAGCTGGAGCTGATCGGCGGCGGAGTTGCCGATCCGTACCGGGACCGAGCCGCGGTACCCGGACCAGTGCGCGAGGGATTCCTCCAGCAGATCCGACGCCCCGTCGACGCGGTACATGATCTTCAGCCGTCCGTCGCCGCTCAGGTGGCGCTCCCGGAGCCAACGGGCGAACGCGACCGCTTCGTCCGTGAACCCCAGAGCGAGCAAGGACGACACCGACAAGGACGCGTCCCGCACCCAGGCGTAGCGGTAGTCCCAGTTCCGTTCGCCGCCGATCTGTTCCGGCAGGCTCGTGGTCGGCGCGGCGACCATCGCCCCGGTCGGCGCGTAGGTCAGCAGTTTGAGGGTGATCGCGGACCGGTCGACCATCTCCCTCCAGCGCCCCCGATAGGTCGACTGGTTCAGCCAGTCCCGCCAGAAGCGGACGGTGTCGTCGAAGGTCCGCTCGATCTCGGCGACCCGGATCGCGCGCGGCTCCCCGCCGTCCGACTCGAGTGCGAAACCCCTGGCCTGCCCGGTTTTCAGGATGACCGAGCCGTAGACGCCGCCTTCGATGACGTGGGCGTGCACCGGTGGCGGATCACCGGGCTCCCGGACCGCGTGCAGGGTCAGGGCGGAGTCTTCGCTGTGGAACAGCACGCCGTCCTCGGTGACGGCGGTGGTGTGCGGACTGCGCGCGTAGTCGAAACGCGGGACGACCTCCATGGCGAACTCGACGGTCCCGCGCACGCAGCGGACCAGCCGGATCAGCCGGTGACCGCCATCGGTGCGCCCGCCGGTGACCGGGCGCATGAAATCGATGACCTCGCCGGTACCCAGCCTGGTCATGAACCGGGTGATCAGCACGGCGGTGCCGGGGAAATAGAACTGACGCGACGTGTACGGCTCCCGGACGGGCCGGATCCGGCAGTGGCCACCGCGAGGATCCAGGAGCGCGCCGAACACGCTCGGGGAATCGAACCGGGGACAGCAGAACCAGTCGATCGCACCGCCGGTGCTCACCAGCGCGGCGGTCTGGAGATCTCCGATCAGCCCGTGGTCGGCGATCGGCGGTTGGTGGTGGTTCACGGGCGGCTCCTTGCCGGAAGGGGTTTTCCGCTCACCCTCGCCCGTGCCCGGGAAGCCGGGCTTCACCCTGGCCGGGTGACTTCCCGGCCAGGGTGAAGCCCCGGCGCTCATCCGCCTCAGGTGATGTGCGCACCCCGGTCGCGGCTGTCCGATGGCCACCGTCAGATCACCCATTTTCAGAAGGGACGGTGAGCCGTGGACACGTTGACCATCTGGACGTTCCGCTCGGCCGAGGGCGCGGATCGCGCGGCGGAGACGGTGCGGAGCCTGGCGAAGAACCAGCTCGTCTCGGTGCACGACGCCGCGACGGTGTCGTGGCCGGAAGGCGCCTCCAAACCGAAGCTCCGGCAGCTGCGCAATCTGGCCGGCCGTGGCGCGCTGAGCGGCGCGTTCTGGGGGTTGCTGTTCGGCCTGATCTTCCTGGTACCGCTGCTCGGCGCGGCGCTCGGTGCCGCGGCGGGCGCTTTCGGCGGTCTCACGGCGGATTACGGCATCGACGACGACCTGATCAAGAAGATCAGGGGAGAGGTCACCGAGGGCACGTCGGCGCTGTTCCTGCTCACTTCGGGTGCGGTCATCGAGAAGGTGCGAGGTGCCTTCGGCGGCCAGGAAGCGCCGGAGCTGATCTTCACGAACTTGACGCCCGAACAGGAGTCCGCCTTGCGGGAAAGCTTCGTGCCGGAACCGGAACTCGAGGCCGCCGACGCGCCGGGAACGGGGACGAAATGAGCAAGCAGTGGAGTGCCGGCGCCGATCTCGCCGACCGGTCCGGGACACGACCGGTCTGGGCAGGCTGGATCGTCTTCGCCAGCGTGATCATGCTGATCCTCGGCGCGTTCGACGTCATCGCCGGGATCGTGGCGCTGGTGCGGGGCGACTACTACATCTCAGGCCCGGAGTACTCGCTCGTCCTGGACGTGACCGGCTGGGCGTGGGCCCATCTCGTGGGCGGCACGCTGGTGGCGGTCTCCGGTGTCTTCCTCATCTCGGGGGCCATCTGGGCGAGGGTGGTCGCGGTGCTCTTCGCGGCCGGTAACGCGGTGACCCATCTGGTGTTCCTCTCGGCTCACCCGCTGTGGTCGATGCTCGTGATCGCCTTGTGCGTGACGGTGATCTGGGCGGTCGTCGTCCATGGCGACGCGGTCCCGAACCGTGAGTCATGGTGATCGACCGGCCTGCGACACGGACACCGCGGGCGCTCGTCGTCCTGCTCGGCGCGGCCGCGGTCGTGGTCGCCATCGCGGGGATCAAAGCGGTCGCGTGGCTGGCGGCGCCGACGTTGCTGGCGCTCGTCATCGTGATCACGCTCAGTCCCGCGCATGGCAGGCTGCGGCGTTTCGGCTTCCCGCGCTGGGCGGCGACGACGGCGCTCGTGGTGTTCGTCTACGGAATTCTCATCGCCTTCTGCTTCGCGATGATCGTTTCGATCGCCCAGCTCGCGGAGCTGCTGCCGCGCTACGGCGACCGGATCACCGACCTGTACGAAGAAATCGCCGGCGTGCTGGCGAAATTCGGTGCCGGGCCGGGTCAGTTGCGCGACATCTTCCACGCTCTCGATCCCGGCAAGCTCGTTTCCTACGCCGGTTCGCTACTCGCCGATCTGACCGGTGTCACCACGAGTCTGGTCTTCCTGCTGGGACTGTTGCTGTTCCTCAGCGCGGAGACGGCGGACATCGACGACCGGATCGCCGGGATCGCGGGAGAGCGGGCGCGTACGGCCGAAGCACTGCGTGACTTCGGCCGTCGCGTCCGGGTGTACCTGGCGGTGACCACGGTCTTCGGGCTCATCGTCGCGGCGATCGACCTCCTCGCGCTGGTCTTGCTGGGAGTTCCGCTCGCGGCGTTGTGGGGTCTGCTTTCGTTCGTCACCAACTACATCCCGACGATCGGCTTCCTGCTCGGCCTCGGCCCGCCCGCCGCGCTCGCGCTCCTCGACGGCGGCTGGCGGGCCATGGTCGCGGTGGTGGTGATCTACCTCGTGATCAATTTCGTGCTGCAGTCACTGATCCAGCCGCGGTACGTCGGCAACGCGGTCGGCCTGTCCGCGACGGCGACGTTCGTGGCGCTGGTGTTCTGGGCCTGGGTGCTCGGCCCGCTCGGGACGTTGCTGTCGGTTCCGGCGACCTTGCTGGCGCTGGCCGCGCTGGTCGACGACCCGGGACGCAGCTGGGTCACCGCGCTGGTGGGTTCGCCCGGCGGGATCAGAACAGGATGAGCACGACGAAGAAGAGGCACGCCACGATGTTCAGCAACCAGCCGTGGTCGTTCGTCCAGTCGCGGACGGCGGGCATGAGCCGGGCGGCGCGTCGCCGGAAGAGAAGGTAGGCCAGGAGCGGCAGGGCGGCGATCAGCGTGGTGGTCAGAAGGAACGGGACCGCCGCACCGAACCCCGCCCCGCCGCGGCCGAGGTCGAGCCCGACGACGCACATCACGACGATGTCCGACGGAAAGAACGCGATGAGCAGGAATCCGGTACGGAATCCTCGCCGCGGGCCCGCCGACATGAGCGTTCCCAGCCATTTCGGCGGTTCCGCGGTCTCGCGGCGCGTCCAGTTCCAGATCGCCACTCCGAGGAGAAACGCGACCAGCCCGTACTGGATCAGCGTGTAGACGGAGCCGTCCGAGCCGGAGAGCAGGGGATCGGGCGGCAGGAGCCCGGCAAGCCAGGTGGTGAGCGCGGTTCCCGCCGTCACGGCCGTGGCCACCCCCGCCACGAACGCGAGCGAGGTCGGCACGGCACGCGCCGTCGTGATCAGGATCAGCGCCGACACGAATTGCGGCCCGGCCATCATGGTGATCGCGAGCGGGAGCACCGTGAGCGATTCCGTCATTCCGTACTTCCCGTCAGAGGGTATTCCGGCACAAGAATCGCGTTGCCCGCCACCGGTTCCCTCCGGCGACGGACAACGCTCGCGCGGCGGTCTCACCGCCGGAGCCCTGGGGCAGAATCGGGCTTTTCGATCCGCGATCTCCAGAATGCGCCGCCGCCGCGCGGGTTTCTTCGTTCTCAGCGGGTGAAAACGACGCCTCGATTCCGTCACCCACCGCGAGAAAAGTCCCTCGGTCACCACTCTTCGCGACCAGCGGTGACTCGTCTCACCCGCCACGGAGGAGGTGACCGTCGCACGGGGTGAGCAAGATCGGTTCCCTCACTCGTCTGGGGAATCGAAGGGAGACAATCGGTGAGCACTGAGCCGCGTGGTCGGTCCAGAGCCAAATTCGTTCTGACAGCACTGACTTTCGTGCTGGTCCTTTCGGCGCAACCGGGAAGCAGGTCATCGGGAGAGGCGGTACTTTCCGGTATCGGCCTCGTCTTCAGCGGGACTTCCCGCGTTCTGGGTTTCGCCTGGCATGTTCTCTCCAGCGCGGCGATGTCATGCGCCGGCCGATGACCCGCGTCGAGGGCACGGCGCCGGAGACCCACGACGAAGAAGCGGTCGTGGTACCGGCGCCGAAACTCGCGCCACCACCGCCCGCGGCCGACGTGCTCGAACGGGACCGGTTGCTGGACGTACTCGATCAGGCCACGTCGGGCGAGATCCCCAGTGTCACGTTGCTCAACGCACCCGCCGGATCCGGGAAGACCGTGCTGCTCGGCAGCTGGTTCCGGCGCCGGGCACGCCACCACCCCGGCGGTGAACACCTGGCCTGGGTTTCCTTGGACGCCAACGACAACAAGGTCTTCTCCTGGTGGTCGTCGATCCTCCAGGCGGTGTACCGCGGCGCGATCCCCGGACCGGCACTGGCGCGGGACGCCTCCGCGCACGAAGGCGTCGGCGCATTCGTCGACGCGTGCGCACGGCTCCGGCGGCCGGTGATCCTGGTGCTGGACAACGCGCACGAGCTGACCGAGCCGGACGCGGTCAAGAACGTGAACCTGCTCCTGCGCTATCTGCCGTCCGGAGTACGGGTAGTCATCGCCACCCGATTCCCGCCACCGCTGATCCTGCCCCAGATCCGGCTCGAAGGCAGGCTGCGGGAGATCACCGCGCACCAGCTGAACTTCACCGAGGAGGAGACGGGGCAACTGCTCGCCCGGAAGAACCTGGCGCTGTCCAAGGCGGATCTGGACCGGGTCATGGAACGAACGGAAGGATGGGCGGCCGGCCTGCGGTTCCTCACGCTCGCGCTGGACTCCGCGCCGGACGCCCGCGGCGCCATCCGTGCCTTCACCGGCGACGACCGCCTGCTGGCCGAGTACCTGTCGGGGGAGATCGTCGGGCCGCAGCCCACCTACGTCCGTGAGTTCCTGCTGAGCGTGTCGGTGTGTCCCGACCTCACCGACGGGCTGGCCACCCGGCTGACCGGACAGGAGCACGCCGGCCAGATCCTGTACACGCTCACCCGCACCAACGCGCTGATCACTCAGCCCGGCCGTGAAGAGGGTCGCTACCGCTGTCATCCTCTGCTGCGCGAGTACCTCCGCGCGGAGCTGAGCCGACGCCATCCGCGGGCCTATCGCAGGCTTCACCGTTCGGCGGCGGAGTGGTTCACGGACTCCGGGGACGTGCTCACCGCGTTCGAGCACAGCGTCGCGGCGCAGGACGAGGAGCTGATCACCCGATACGTCCAGCGATTCGGGCTGCGGATCGTCCTCAAAGGACACGGGCCGCGGCTGCACCGGCTGCTCGGCGCGTTGCCGGAGCATCTACTGGCCCGGCCACAGGTCGCGCTCGTCGCCGCCATCGCGTCACTCGACGACCACGACCTCGTGGCGGCGGACCGGTACCTCGGCCGGATCGACACGTCGGCCCAGCCGCTGCGTTCCGGACGGTTGCGCGCGTTGAACGCCGTGGCCGTCGTCTACCGCGCGAGATACGGCGGACAGCTGGAGGAGGCGCTCGCCGAACTCCGCGCCACGAGCGCGGGCGACACCGGCGACACCGACCTCGACCTGCTTGCGCTGGCCACGCGGGGGACCGCCGCCTTATGGCTGGGCGACATCCCGGGTGCCACCGAGGATCTGGAACGCGCGCTGCGGATGGCCACCCTGGAGCGCCGCGACGCCATCAGCCTGCAGTGCGAAATCCATCTCGCGGGGATCGCCTGTGTCCAGGGTGATCTCGCCGAGCTGGCCGTGCACACCGGTGCCGCCCTCGAACTGGCCCGGTCCCACGGCTGGACCGAGACTTCGCGGACCGCGTTCCTGTACACCGTTCTCGGCTTGGCGGCTTACCAACGGCTGGATCAGGAGAGCGCCCGGCGGTTTTCCGCGCTGGCGTCGCGGCTCCTGCCCGCCGTCGTGGACCCGGCCGTGGAACTGCTTACGGCGACACTCAGCGCCGCCGTCGAATTCGGCCTCGCGGCCGATCCGCACGCGGTCGTCGAAACGTTGCGGGGCCACCGCAAACGGCTCGCCGGTGAACCTGTCGCACCGTGGCTGCTCGCCTGCACGGCCCCGATCGAGCAACGGCTGGCCCTTCGCGTCGGAGAACCCACTTGGGCGATGGACGTGATGGAACGGCACCGGCATCTGCTCGCGCCCTACGCGGAGCACGCGCTGCTGAGCACCCTCGTGCACCTGCATCGCGGTCGGCCGGGCGCCGCGCGCCGTCGGCTGCGACCGGTCATCGAGCGGCAGACCAGGACACTGGTGGCGCACACCCTGATCGAAAGCTGGCTCCTCGAAGCGGTTCTCGCCGACCAGGCCGGTGAACAGAACCGGGCGCACACCGCCCTCGGCCACGCGCTCGACCTCGCGGCCCCTCTGCAGGCGCTCCGGCCGTTCCACGACGCCGGGCAGGACATCCGGGAGCTCCTGGTGCGTGGCGCCGGACGGTTCGGGCGCACCGAAGAGTTCGCGAGCGCCGTGCTGCAGGCGCTACCGGCCCACCCGGGCGCGCCGGTCGATCCGCTCACCTCACGCGAGCTCGAACTGCTCACCGAGCTGCCGTCCATGCGGACCGCGGAGCAGATCGCCGACTCGCTCTACGTCTCGGTGAACACGGTCAAGACCCACCTTCGCGGCATCTACCGGAAGCTCGGCGTCAATCACCGCCGCGACGCCGTCGTCGCCGCACGCAGGCGTGGCCTGTTGTAGGCCCTCGGGCCGGCTACTCCCGCCAGCCGGCCAGCTCGACGCCCTTCGCGACGTCCACCCGGTACCCGAGCGTCACGGCACTCTTCGCGCCCGGAGCGAGCGTCAGCCGCCAGGTGTACTCGCCCAGCTCGGTCCGCTCCACCGGCTCCGGCACGGTGCGCACATCGCGGACGGTGATCGCGTCGTCCCGGGAGACCGGTGCCTGGTCCAGCACGGTCACGACCGCTTCGCGCGGGCTGTGGTTGACGATCGTCGTGGTGTAGGCGGCCTCCCGCTTGCGGACCCCGGACAGCGTCGCCTTGCTCGCCGTGCGGTGCGTGAGCTCGCGCTCGACCCGGATCCGGTCGTCCACGCCGAGGGCGAGTTCGAGTTCCTCGCCCGGAGCCCAGACGTCCAGCCGCGTGGTGCCGACGAACTCGGTCTCGTGGAACACCGACGCCTTGCCCGGCCGCAGCGTGTGCTCCGAAGTGTTGACCACGGTCGCCCGCAGGAACGCCTCCGGCGACACCACCGGAGCGGTGACGTGACCCAGTTTCGCGGTCAGCTCCAGCTGCGCGAGCGTCGTGCGGTGGCCCTGCGCTCCCGAGGGGACCGCCACCGGGCGGCCGGGCCGGTAGGTGACCGCGGTGGTGCCCTGTTCGGCGGACGCGGTCCGCGCCGCCATCGCGGGCGCGGCGGGAGCCGGCATGCCCACCGACTCCGGGATCCCGCCGCCCGCGGGCGACGCGCTGCCGTACGCCATCCGTGCCATCGACGGCTGGACCGGACGCAAGCGGTCTAGGAACCACGGATCGAGTTCCGGCACCTCCACGGTGTTCGCCGGCCGCGCGGTGGAGAGGGCCAGTTCGCATTCCGGCCAGTCCTCGCCGGTGTGCTGGGTGATCCGCCCGTACCAGGTCAGCGAGACGTCCTCACCGCGGACGCGCACGTCGTAACCCGGTTCCCAGCTCGCGTTCGCGACCACATAGGACAGTTCGAGGCCGATCTCCGCGCCGTCCTCGTGGCTCTCCAGCTCGACCGTGACCGCCGCGCTATCCACTTCGGACGCTCCCTGTTTGGCTTCGATCTCGCGGTCGAGCGCCTTGAGGTCGTCTCGGAGCCGGGCGAGGCGGATGCCGAGTTCGCGGCGCTTCCCGAGCGCCTCGGCCAATTGGGTGCCGAGCGCGTCGGTGACTTCGGCGACCCGGGGCGGTTCCGCCGTACCCTCCGCGAGCGCCTTCGCGAAACTCTTGCCACTGCGTGTCGCCAGCCCGGTCAGCAGATCGACCTTCGCGGTCTCCGCGGCGACGGCGTCCGCGACCTCGTCGACCACCGCCTGATCGGCGCGCCGCTGCTCGGTGAGCGCGCGCAGGGAGGCGTCCGCGGGCGCGGGATGGCGCTCGACGGCGACGTCGACCCCGGCGATGACCGCCGGACCGGAACCGGTGACGCGGACCGAGTCGGTGTCCAGGTTCCACGGCAGGCCGGCGAAGACGAAGCGCGTTTCGCCGCCGAGGGCGGCCGACCCCCGCCTGGTGATCCGGGCGTGGTGCGGGTAGACGGTGACGGCGACGATCGGTGCTTCCAGGGTGCTCGGCATGCCTCCGACGTTAGTCTCTTGACTCTCGTTCGGGTGGCCGGAAACCTCAGCTGGGTCTTGCCCGCCCGCCATTGGGGGTCCTGTGAGAGTCGCCAGGCTCGCCGCCCTGTTCACCGCCGTCTTGGTCCTTCCGGCGACCGCGTTGCCCGCGCAGGCCGACGCGCCGCCGACGCCGGTCTTCAAGGACGGCCAAGCCCAGCCGGTGTTCGACCCGGCGGACGTCATCCGGGAGAACGTCTGGGTCACCGCGCCGGTCGACAGCGACCGTGACGGCAAGGACGACCTCGTGCACGCGGAGGTGGTGCGGCCCCGCGCGACGCAGCAGGGCATGAAGGTCCCGGTCGTCTACCAGGCTAGCCCGTACTACGCGGGCGGCAACGACGTCGCGAACCACAACGTCGACGTCGAGCTGTACGTGCCCGGTGCGAAGCGTGCCCCGGCGGGCCCGCGGATCGCGACGAAGACCGTCGGCCCGAACGCGGCGCCGATCAGCTGGCGCTACCAGGACTACTTCACCGCCCGCGGTTTCGCCGTGGTGTACGGGGAGTCGCTCGGCAGTGGCCAGTCCACCGGCTGCCCGAGCAGCGGCGACGTCAACGAGACCATCGGCGCGAAGTCCATTGTGGACTGGCTGAACGGCCGCGCGACGGCACGGGACGCGGCGGGCAAGGCCGCGGTCGCGGACTGGAGCACCGGCAAGACCGGCATGATGGGCGTGTCCTACAACGGGACGCTGCCCAACGCGGTGGCCAGTACGGGCGTCGAGGGGCTGGAGACGATCGTTCCGATCGCGGCGATCTCCAGCTGGTACGACTACTACCGCAACGACGGCGCCGTCGTCGCGGCCGGCGGGTTCCAGGGCGAGGACGCGGACGTGCTCGCGGAGTACGTCTACACGCGTCAGGATCGCGCGGTCTGCCGTCCGCTGATCGACGGCATCGCGGTCGATCAGGACCGCGTGACCGGGGACTACAGCCGCTTCTGGGACGCGCGGAACTACCGTAACGACGTGAACAAGGTGCGGGCCTCGGTGCTCGTTGTGCACGGCTTCGGCGACTGGAACGTCAAGACCGACCAGGGCACCCGCTGGTACGAGATGCTCAAGGCGCGCGGCGTCGAGCACAAGATCTGGCTGCACCAGGCCGGGCACGCCGACCCGTACAGTCTCCGCCGCGACGTCTGGCTCACCACGCTGAACAAGTGGATGTCGCACTATCTCTACGACGTGGACAACGGCATCGAGCGTGAGCCGAAGGCCACCATCCAGCGTGAGGACAAGTCGTGGGTGGACGAGCCGGAGTGGCCGCTGCCCGGCACCCAGGACGTCAAGCTCTACCCGTGGCCCGGCGGTTCTTCGAAGGGCAAGCTCGACACACGCAACCCCGTTCCGGGCAAGGCCGCCGTCGAGACGCTGGCGGACGACGCGAGCAAGACGATCGAACAGCTCGCCGCCGCGACGTCGTCGGGCAACCGGCTGTTGTACTCGACCACCGCGGCGAAGCAGCCCGTGCGGCTTTCCGGAACGGTGAAGACCGACCTGTCGCTGTCCTTCGACAAGCCGGCCGCGAACGTGACCGCGGTACTCCTCGACCGTGCTCCGGACGGGACGGCGAAGGTGATCACCCGCGGCTGGACCGACCCGCAGAACCGGCGCGACCCCGCCCGCACCGACCCGATCACCCCTGGTGAGAACTACAAGGTCGAGGTGGAACTGGTCGCGAAGGACTATCTGCTCGCGGCCGGGCACAAGATCGAGTTCCTGGTGGCCTCCAGCGACCACGACTACACGCTCCGGCCGAAGCCGGGCGCCGGTGTCTCGGTCGAGCTGAACCGCACTTCGCTGGTGCTGCCGGTGGCGGGTGGCAAGCCCGCGCTGCGAGCCGCTTTCGGCTGAGCGGGGCCGACGTCCGTGAAGGCCTCCTTCCTTACCTTGAGGGTAGGGAGGGAGGCCTTCCTTACTTTCACATCGCGGCCGTGGCGGAGGGCTGTTGCGGAAGCCACTTTCGCAACCTCCAGCGTTGCGAAAGTGGCTTCCGCAACGTCACACCGCGGCCATCGACCCCCGCCAGAATCCGCTGGGTAACCAAGCCCCGGACGACACGAAACACGCACGGCCGACAGACGGGCATTGCTGGGGCCCCTGCCCGACCGACGCCTGCGATGCAGGCGCGGCTGCGGGATGGATCCGTCGTCCCCGAGTGGAAAACCCCGACCCGACCTCGGCCTTGTACGGAAAATGTATTTCCCCCGGCTTTGCTTCGGCCTGTCCGGCTTCCCCACCTGATGGAGGTCTCCATGTCCAGGTTGCGCCGTTTCGCAGTGCTCGCCGCGGCCGCCGTCATCCCCGCGCTCGGCCTGACTCTCGCCGGTACGACGCAGGCGTCGGCCGCCCCGAACTTCCAGGTCCCGTTCAAATGCGGTGTCACGGTCACGGCGGCGACGTTCAGCGGGCACAGCCCGGCGAACTCGGTCGACTTCCAGAAGTCGGGGATCACCGGGATGCCGGTGCTGGCGTCCGCGGGCGGCACCGTCACCCGGGTCGCCAACGAAGGCAGCACGAGCTACGGGCGCTGGGTCGAGATCGACCACGGCGGCGGCTGGCGTACCCGTTACGCCCACCTGTCGACCCAGTCCGTCTCCGTCGGCCAGGCCGTCAGCCTCGGCAAGCAGATCGGCACGGCCGGGGCGACCGGCGGCGTGACCGGCCCCCACCTGCACTTCGAACAGCGGCTCAACGGGGTGGCGCAGAAGGCGGTGCTGCACGGGGTCGCGGTGCCGTACTACGGCCACACCAACTTCACCAGCAAGAACTCGTGCGGCGGCAACCCGTACGAGGCCACCGAGGTGTGCGGCAGCGGGTTCTCGGTCGTCGACTCGCAGGGGCTCGCGAACGGTTCGGGTACCGCGTACCTGCTCTACAACGCGTCGACCAAGGCCAACTGCGTCACCACGTTGAAGGCGGTTTCGCTCGGCACCGCTTCGCCGGTCTCGGCGTTCCTCGAAGTCCAGGGTTCGGCTCGGGTGACCGACTCCGGCAGCTTCACCTACTACGCCGGACCGGTGACGAAGACGGCCGCCGCGACCTGCGTCAAGTGGGGCGGTTCGGTCGGGACGAACGCCTACGAGAGCCCGTTCGAACACTGCGGCTGACCCCGCGGGACCGGGCACAGTAGACCACCCCACCGACAGGATCGGCGTCCCGCGCTCGGTCCCGCGGCGGTTGTCCACAACGGTCCCGGCTGTCCACAGATATGTCGTGCCCCCACCCGGCGGCCCCATTCCCGCCGCAGGGTGGGGGCATGACCACATCCACTCCGACCGGCAGGACCAAGGTCGATCTCACGGATCCGGCGGACCTGCTCGCCGCGATCCCGTACCTCCTCGGCTTCCATCCCGAGGACTCCGTCGTCGTCTTCGGCCTGCGTGGCCCGGGACGCAAGCAGCAGGGCCTCGTCATGCGCGTGGACCTGCCACCGCCGGGCCTGGAACTCGACCAGGCGCGTGACCTGGCGGTCCGGCTCGCCGTGACCGGCCACACCGGTGCCACCGTGGCGGTGGTCGGCGGTGGTGTCGCGAACAAGGCGGGGCGGCCCCCGCGACGCCGGTTCATCCGGCGCCTGGAGACATCGCTGACCGAGTACGGCATCTCGCCGAAGCATTCGGTGTGGACGCCGCGTATCGCCGCCGACGTGCGCTGGGGCTGCTACCGGGAAAGGACCTGTGGCGGTCTCCTGCCCGACCCGCGCGACTCGGTGGCCGCCGCGGTCGTCACCGGCGCCGGGCAGGTCACGCACGCGAGCCGGGAAGAGGTCGAGCGCCTCTTCGACCCCGTCGCACCGGAGACGCTCGCCCGGCGTGCCGATCTTCTGACCAGGTTGGCCGAGCCGCCATGGCGAGGCGGAGATCTCGTCCAAGCCGCTATCGCCGAGGTGAACGCCGCGCTCGCCCGCGCCGACGCCGGCGACCGGACGATCACCGACGATCAGGCCGTCCGGCTGGCCTGGGCCCTTTCCCTGGTGGAGGTCCGGGGCGCCTGCATGCTCACCGCCGCCCCCGCGGATTCACCACTCGCCCGCACGGCGGAGGAGCTCTGGCTCACGCTGGCCAGGGAACTTCCGGCGCCGGAAGCCGCCGAGGCGCTGGCGCTGAAGGCACACGCCGCCTACGCCCGCGGCGACCTCGCGACCGCCGGGATCGCCCTGGTCAGGGCGCGCGAAACCGACCCGGAGCATGGGCTTGCGAAGTTGCTGACCAGGGCGCTGGAAACGATGGTGGAGCCGTCCGAAGTGGCCCGGGTGGTCCTGCGGCAGCGAGCCGAAGGAACGCCCGAGATCGGCCTCAGGCGTTCCGGCGGGACCGGGTGAACGCCCAGGCGTCGGCGACGATGCCGTCGAGGTCGGTGCGCTCGGGCTTCCAGCCCAGTTCGTCACCGGCCCGCTCGCTGGAGGCCACCAGCACCGAGGGGTCACCCGCCCGGCGCGGAGCGACCGCGGCGGGGAGCTCGTGGCCGGTGGTGCGGCGGCACGCCTCGATCACTTCGAGCACCGAGAAGCCGGTGCCGCTGCCGAGGTTGTAGATGCGGTGTTCGCCCTCGCCCGCGTAACGCAGGGCCAATTGGTGCGCGTCGGCGAGGTCGACGACGTGGATGTAGTCGCGGATGGCGGTGCCGTCCGCGGTCGGGTAGTCGTCACCGAAGATCTGGATCCGCTCGCGGTCCCCGGTGGCGACCTGGAGCACGAGGGGGATCAGATGGGTTTCGGTGGTGTGCCGCTCGCCGAAGGAGCCGTAGGCGCCGGCGACGTTGAAGTAGCGCAGGCTGACGGCGGCGATGCCGTGGGCGCGCGAGAACGAGGTGATCGCGTGGTCGATGGCCAGCTTCGTCGCGCCGTAGGTGTTCGTCGGCCGGGTCGGCGCCGTCTCCGGGATGGGGGAGGACTCGGGCTCGCCGTAGGTGGCCGCGGTGGAGGAGAACACCAGCCGCTTCGTGCCGTGATCGCGCATCGCCTCGAGCAGGCGGAGCGAGGTCAGGACGTTGCCTTCCCAGTACTTCGCCGGATCCGTCATCGACTCGCCGACCAGCGACTTGGCGGCGAAGTGGAGCACACCGTCGAAGCCGTCGCCGAGCAGTCGCCGGGCGACCTCGGCGGCGTCGCCCTCGACGAAGGTGGCGTCCGGGTGCACCGCGTCGGCGTGCCCGGTGGAGAGGTCGTCGACCACGGTGACGTCGTGTCCGGCCTCGATGAGGCGGGCCGCGCAGACACTGCCCACATAACCGGCTCCGCCCGTCACCATCAGCTTCAGGGTCTTGGTCGGTTCGTCGGTCACGTTCGCGCCTTTCTGCTGCGGATGCGGTCGCGGCCCAGTGTCCTCGCCCCCGGCCACCGGCCGCGCCCGGGGGTGCGGGTGCGGTCGACGGAATCCGGCCTCGGCGTGTCCGGCCTGAAAACACGCGCATCACGCCGCGGGGCCGGCTCCGGGCTAGAGCTCGTCGCGGCCGGCGCCGCGCGACGGCACGGCGGTGAACAGCCTGGGGTGGCGCAGATCCGCCGCTTCGTAGGCGGCCTTCACCGCTCGCCCGACGGTGTCCACATCGGACTCGCGGACCAGCGCGATCGCCGAACCGCCGAAGCCGCCGCCGGTCATCCGCGCGCCGAGCGCCCCGGCTTCGCGGGCCGAATCGACGGCGAGGTCGAGTTCACGGGTGGAGATCCGGTAGTCGTCGCGCATGCTCGCATGCGAGCCATCGAGGTGAGGACCGATCTCGGTGATGCGACCCGCCCGAAGCAGCTCCACGGTGTCGAGGACGCGCTGGTTCTCCGTCACCACGTGGCGTACCAGCGGCACGAGTTCGTCGGGCAGCTTGCCGAGCGCGGCGTCCAGCCCGTCGACGTCGATGTCCCTCAGCGCCTTCACCTCGAGCAGTTCCGCGGCGCGCTCACAGCCCCGGCGGCGTTCGCCGTAGCCGCCCTCGGCGTGCGAATGCTTCGTGCGGGTGTCCATGATCAGGATCCGGACGCCGGATTCCTCCAGCGGGAACGGCACCTGTTCCATCTCACCGGAGCGGACGTCGAGGAACAGCACGTTCGATTCCGTGCAGCACAGGGAAGCGGTCTGGTCGAGCAGGCCGGTCGGTGCCCCGACGAAGTCGTTCTCCGAACGCTGCACCCAGCGCGCCACTTCGTGCAGGCTCGGCGAACCCCCGCCGGTGCCCGGAGTGATATCCGCCAGCCCCAGCAGGGCGAGCGCGACGGAGCATTCGAGCGCGTGGGAGGAGGACAGACCCGCCCCCGACGGCACGTTTCCCGCGATCGCCACGTCCGCGCCGCCACCGAGACCCTGGTCACGCAGCACCCACGCGACCCCCGCCGGGTACGCGGCCCACCCTTCGACAGAGCCGGGCCGCAGGTCGGCGATGGCCAGCGGGCCGGACTCCTGGACTCTGCCGTCCGAGCCGAGGGTGGCCACGGTCAGCACACCGTCCTCGCGCGGCGTCGCCGCGGCGGCGAGCCGGTGCGGAAGGGCGAACGGCAGCACGAAACCGTCGTTGTAGTCGGTGTGCTCACCGATCAGGTTCACCCGGCCCGGCGCGGACCAGACCCCGGACGGAGCCCGGCCGTGGAGGGCCAGGAAGGTCTCCGCGGCGTCGGACGCGGCGCTCACCTGGCCTGCGCCAGCACGGCGTGCAGCGCCGACACGGGCACCTGCGCGGAGCTGCTCCCGCCGGTGACCTCGATGGTGCCGCCGGGCGCCGTCTTGCCGACCTTGACCCGGTTGCCGGGCACGATGCCGACCGATTTGAGCTCCGTCATCAGCGTCTCGTCCAGCTGCACGTGCTCGGCGATACGGCGGATCTCGACCTCGCCGCCACCCATGCGGGCGAACTCGTCGAGCCGCACGAGGTCGGCTTCGGCGGGCGGAGCGGGATCGCCGTCGCCGAGCTTGTCGAGCCCCGGGATCGGGTTGCCGTAGGGCGACGTGGTGGGGTGGTCGAGCAGCTTGACCAGCTTGCGCTCGACGGCCTCGCTCATCACGTGTTCCCAGCGGCAGGCCTCGTTGTGGACGTGCTCCCACTCCAGGCCGATGACGTCGACCAGGAGGCGCTCGGCCAGCCGGTGCTTGCGCATGACCGCGATGGCGAGTTCGCGCCCGTGCTCGGTCAGCTGCAGATGCCTGTCGTCCGCGACCACGACCAGTCCGTCGCGCTCCATCCTGGCGACGGTCTGGCTCACGGTCGGGCCGCTCTGCTGCAGCCGCTCCGCGATCCGGGCCCGCAGCGGGACGACACCTTCTTCTTCGAGCTCGTAGATGGTACGCAAGTACATCTCTGTGGTGTCGATGAGATCGTTCACGCTGTCCCCTTCGTCCGCGTTGCTCATCGTAGTCGCTGGCACTGACAGCGACGCAGGCGTGGGGAGAACAAGCACCGAGCCGGGAAAAGTCCCCCAAGCTGGGCAGGGAGCCGTGACGCACGGGAAGATGGCCCCATGCGCCCCATGATCACCACCAGCGAACTCGCCGCGCGGCTGTCCGGGCCGGAATCGGCACGCTCCGTAGTGCTCGACGTCCGCTGGCGGCTCGCCGGGCCGCCGGGTGCCGATTCCTACCGTGAGGCACATCTCCCTGGCGCGGTGTACGTCGACCTCGACACCGCGCTCGCCGGGGAGCCGGGCGACGGCGGCCGTCATCCCCTGCCCGAACCGGAGACGCTGCAGCGGCATCTGCGGGCGGCCGGGGTCCGCGCCGGTCACCCGGTCGTGGTCTACGACGACGCCGACGGTTCGGTCGCGGCCAGGGCGTGGTGGCTGCTGCGCTGGGCCGGGCACGCCGAGGTCGCCGTGCTGGACGGCGGGTTCGCGGCGTGGGCCGAGGAGGAGCGCCCGGTCACCGACGAGGTCCCTTCGCCCGAGGAGGGGGACATCGTCGTGAAGCCCGGCGGCATGCCGGTGCTGGACGCGGATGAGGCGGCCGCGCTCGCCAGGGACGGCTTGCTCTTCGACGCGCGGGCGAGGCCGAGGTACGCGGGGGAGACCGAGCCGATCGACCCGCGCGCCGGGCACATCCCCGGCGCGGTCAACGCGCCCTTCTCCGGTCATCTCGGCGAGGACGGGCGCTGGCGCGACGCCTCGGAGCTGGCCGAGCGGTTCGAAGGTCTCGGCGTGGCCCCGGAGACCCCGGTCGGTGTCTACTGTGGATCGGGCGTCACCGCCTCGTCCGTCGTGCTCGCGCTCGAGGTCGCCGGTCACCCGGAGCCCGCGGCGTTGTACGCGGGTTCGTGGTCGCACTGGTCGCGTGATCCGGAGCGGCCGGTGGCCACCGGGGATCTGCCCGGCTGACCCGCGGGCGTCCGGAACGACGCGCGAGCCGCCGCAGGGCACTAGAGTTCGGACCATGCGAGCACCGGCCGTCGTATGGGACTCCTCGCTGCTGGGCTACGACCTCGGCGGCGAGCATCCGTTCAACCCGGTGCGGCTCGAACTGACGATCCGGCTCGCCACCGAGCTCGGCGTGCTCGACGGGGTCGACCTGCTCGTCCCCGGCCCGGCAGGCGAAGACGACCTGCGCCGCGTGCACCTCGCCGAATACATCGAGGCCGTCCGGCAGGCGCCGATGACCGGTGCCGACTTCGCGCACGGGCTCGGGACCGAGGACAACCCGGTGTTCACCGGGATGCACGAGGCTTCCGCGCTGGTCGTGGGCTCGACGCTGCTGGCCGCGCGGAAGATCGCCGAGGGCGAGGCGACCCGGGCGGTCAACATCGCCGGCGGGCTGCACCACGCGATGCCGGGCAAGGCGTCCGGTTTCTGTGTCTACAACGACTGTTCGGTGGCGATCTCGTGGCTGCTGGACCACGGTTTCGACCGCGTCGCCTACGTCGACACCGATGTGCACCACGGTGACGGCGTGCAGACGGCCTTCTACGACGACCCCCGGGTGCTGACCGTCTCCCTGCACCAGCACCCGTTCACGTTGTGGCCGGGAACGGGCTACTCGGCGGAGATCGGCAAGGGCGGGGCCGAGGGCACCGCGGTCAACCTCCCGCTGCCGCCCGGCACCCGCGACGGCGGCTGGCTGCGCGCGTTCGAGGCGGTGGTGCCGTCGCTGCTGGAGCAGTTCCGGCCGCAGATCCTCGTCACCCAGTGCGGCGTCGACTCGCACGAGGAAGACCCGCTGGCGGATCTCTCGCTGTCGGTGGACGGCCATCGCGCCATCTACCGGCGGCTGCGCGAACTGTCCGAAGCGCACGCCGGTGGCCGCTGGCTCGCCGTGGGCGGCGGTGGCTACCAGCTGATCCGGGTGGTGCCGCGCTCCTGGACCCACCTGCTCGCGACCGTGCTCGGCCGCGACGTCGACCCGGCGACGGCACTGCCGCCGAACTGGGTCGCGTCGATCTCCAGGGCGGCGCCGAAGGCCGAGATCCCGGCCGGCATGTCCGACGGACGCGAGACCGCGTTCGTCCCGTGGGGAGACGGAGAGGACGAGCCGGTCGACATCGCCATCCGTGACACCCGCCGCGCGATCTTCCCGCTGCACGGCCTCGATCCGGACGATCCGAGGGACTGACATGGCCAGTGAGGACACCAAACGCGATCCGTACGACTTCCCGCGCGAGTGGGAGGCCGACGTCCTGCTCTCCGACGGCGGCACGGTGCACCTCCGCCCGGTGATCCCCAGCGACGCCGACGGGCTCGTCGCCTTCCACGGCAGGCTGTCCGAACGCACCCGGTACTTCCGGTACTTCGGCGCCTATCCGCGGATCCCGCAGCGGGACCTCGAACGGTTCTCGGTCGTCGACCACCACGACAGGGTCGCCTTCGTCGCGCTGCTGGGCGACGACATCGTCGCGGTCGGCCGGTACGAACGGCTCGAACAGGGGCCGTCGGCCGAGGTCGCGTTCGTCGTCGACGACGCCCACCAGGGCCGCGGGCTCGGGTCGATCCTGCTGGAGCATCTGGCCGCCGCCGCCTCGGAATCCGGGCTTCGCCGCTTCGTCGCCGAGGTGCTCGCCGAGAACGCCGCGATGGTCCGGGTGTTCCGTGACGCGGGCTACCAGGTCAGCCGTGAGATCGAAGAAGGCGTGCTGCACCTGGAGTTCGACATCGATCCGACCGAGGAGTCGCTCGCGGTCGCCCGGTCGAGGGAGCAGGCCGCCGAGGCGCGCAGCGTGCACAACCTGCTGCATCCGAAGTCGGTCGCGGTGATCGGCGCGTCCACCGATCCGACCAAGATCGGCTACGTCGCCCTCACCAACCTCCTCAGCGCCGATTTCGCCGGCACCGTCTACCCCGTCAACCCCGAGCACAAGTCCGTTCGCGGCGTCCGCGCCTATCCGTCCGTCGTGGACATTCCCGAGGACGTCGACCTCGCGCTCGTCGCCGTGCCCGCGGAGGCCGTCGAGTCCGTTTTGGACGGTGCGCTGGCCAAGGGGGTCAAGACCCTGCTGATCGTTTCCGGCGGGTTCGCCGAGGCCGGGCCGCACGGGCTGCACGCCGAGCTGAGGCTGGTCGGAGAGGCCAGGGCGCACGGTATGCGGGTTGTGGGCCCGAACGCGCTGGGCGTGCTCAACACCGACGCCTCGGTCCGGCTCAACGCCACCCTCGCGCCCCGCCTGCCGGCGCGCGGCCGCACCGGGTTCTTCTGCCAGTCCGGTGCGCTGGGCACCGCGATCCTCGCCGACGCCGAGGCGCGCGGTCTCGGGCTCTCGACGTTCGTCTCGGCGGGTAACCGCGCCGACGTCTCGGGCAACGACCTCCTCCAGTACTGGGAAACCGATCCGGCGACCGACCTCGTCCTGCTGTACCTGGAATCGTTCGGCAATCCGCGCAAGTTCGCGCGGCTCGCGCGGCGGCTGGCGCGCACGAAGCCGGTGGTGGCGGTGAAATCCGGCAGGCACGCGGTCCGCCCGCAGCTCGCCGCGACCTCGGCGGAGGTCGACGAGTCCAGTGTCCAGGCTTTGTTCGAGCAGGCGGGTGTCGTCCGCGTCGACACGCTCGCGCAGCTCTTCGACACCGCGCTGGTCTTCGCGCACCAGCCGCTGCCCGCCGGGCCGCGGGTCGCCATCGTGGGCAACTCGAGCGCCATCGGGCTGCTCGCCGCCGACACCGCGCGGGCGCACGGCCTCCGGCTGACCGCCGACCCGGTCGACGTCGGGCCGCAGGCGAGCCCGGAGGAATTCGCCGCCGCCGTGCGCGAAGCGCTCAACTCCCCGGAGACCGACGCGCTCGTCGTGGTCTTCGTCCCGCCGCTCGCGATCCCGGGCACCGCCTACGCCCGCGCGCTGCGGGAGGCGGTCGTCGAGATGGACAAGAACAAGCCGATCGTGTCGACCTTCCTCGCCGTCGAGGGGGTGCCGGACGAACTGGCCGTGCTGTCCGAGGACGGCGTGCCGACGCGGGGTTCGGTTCCGTCGTACCCCAGTCCCGAACGGGCGGTGAACGCGCTCGCGCGGGTCGTGCGCTACGCCGCTTGGCGGCAGCGCCCACAGGGCAACCTCGTGCGCCCCGCGGGCCTGCATGCCGAGCAGGCGCAGGTGATCGTCAGGGAACTGCTGGCGGGCGAGGACGGCAAGACGACGCTGCTCTCCGACGACGACGTGGTCCGGCTCCTGGGCTGCTACGGCATCGACGTGGTCCCGTTCCGGGTCGCCTCGTCCGCCGACGAGGCGGTGAAGTCGGCCGAGGAGCTGGGTTTCCCGGTCACCCTCAAGGCCGTCGACGAACGGCTGCGCGGCAGGCCGGACCTCGCGGGCGTGCGGCTCGATCTGTCCTCTGTGGACGGAGTGCGCCGGGCGTACGCCGATCTGCGCGAGATCTCCCATGACGACGAGGTCTACGTCCAGCGGATGGCGCCCAAGGGAATTTCGTGCGTGGTCGGACTGCAGGACGATCCATCGTTCGGCACGCTCGTTTCGTTCGGTCTGTCCGGGCTGGTCAGCACGCTGCTGGGGGACCGGGCCTACCGCGCGGTCCCGCTCACCGACGTCGACGCCGCCACGCTGCTGCGCGAACCGAGGACTTCACCGCTGCTGACCGGATATCGCGGCGACGAACCGGCGGATCTGGCCGCGCTCCAGGACATCGTGCTGCGCGTCGCGGCGCTCGCCGAGGACAATCCCGAGGTCCGCTCGATGACGCTCGACCCGATCCTGGCGTCACCGGACGGTGCCTTCGTCGCGAACGCCCGCATCGTGCTGGGCCCGCCGCCGTCCCGGCCCGACACCGGGCCGCGGCGGCTGCGACCGATCAACGCCCCTACTTGAGCCCGGGCAGTGCCACGCTGAGGACGCTCACCGCGAGCGGCGCGAGGATGCCGAAGGCCGCCGTGACGGTCTTGCCCACCGTGGTGTCGGTGCCGAGAAGCTGAGTCAGGCGGGCGCGTCCGGCGACCCAGTCCTCGCCGGGCCGGGCGTCGGGCGGCAGCGGGTAGATCTCGTCGACCAGCCGCAGGCACCGGGTCTTCCACGCGAGGAACACCGGGACGTAGAGCAGGAGCGAGATCGCGGTGAACAGCGCGCCGTAGAGGAGCACGCTCTCCGGCGGAAAAGCCTCCTTCGGCGTGCCTGTGGCCAGGAACGCCCGGCGCTGGGCACCGGCGTCGATGACCGCGGTGGACACGATGAGCGCCAGGACGGCGAGGCAGGTCCCGTTGGCGCGCTTGCAATCGAGGAGTTCGCCGAGCACATCGGAAGCCTGCGCCCGGGCCTCGCCGTCGAACACCCGCGAGATCCGGCGCAACCGGGCGTGGTTGAGCCACAGGCCCAAGACCGCGGGTGCCGCCGCGACCAGGCCGAGGGCGAGCAGGGTCCGCGACACCCCGATCGCCGTCGTGGGCCTGAGGTTTTCGATCGGTGAGCCGGTCCTCCACTGGAACGCGAACAGGACCACCGCGAAGATCCCGTAGGCCACCGCCGGTTTCCACAGCGAGACACCGGCCAGACGGCGCCAGGCCGTCAGGTGGACCGAGTGCGCGAACAGGAACGCGAACAGCACCGCCGACGCCCCGACCAGTATCGACCACACCCCGAACTCGCCGGTGTCCGCCAGCGCCCGGTTGCCTCGCGAGCCGAGCACCGCCCGGGTCAGCAGGCCGAGCCCGGCGAAGGCGCCGAGCGCGAGCACGCTGATCACGAGCGGCCAGAGCCAGTGCTTCCTCAGTCGCGTCACAGCGTGAGTCTGCCGGGAACGGCGCCGGTCAGGAATCCCACTCCTGGGGCGAGCGGGCCGCGAGGTCCGCGTCGTGGCCGGTGAACGCCGCGATATCGCCCCGGATCGTGTTGTGGAACGCGACGATCCGCCCGTCGTGGACCAGTTTCGTCTGCACCGCCCGCGCTTCCCCGGCCAGGGGACCGGCGGGGATGGTCAGCAGGGTGGCGGTGTGCACGAGATCGAACCCGCCGCCGAGCGGACGGCTCGACACCTGGCGGATCCGCAGCGTGCTGCCCCGGTAGATGGTGTCGAAGATGTTCTGGCTCTCGCGCGCGATCGTCGCGCGGCCGCGCTGGATGCGGCCGACGACGTCGACGAAATCCGCGTCCTCGGCGAAGTTCGCGGCCCACGCCTCGCCGTCGCCCGCGTTCCAGGCGCGTTCCAGTGCGGTGATGATCTCCTCGGTGGTCATCGCTATCCTCCTATAACAAAGTTCCATTACTTAGAACAACGTTCCAACTTTCGAGGAGCGTATATGCCCGCGGACCTTCCCGGCATCGTCCGGTTGCGCGACCGTCGTGAGGCGCTGACGCTGCGCACGATCCTGACGGCGGCCCGCGGTCTCTTCGCCGAGCGCGGCTACGCGCGGACGCCGATCCGCCTCATCGCCCAGGAGGCGGGGGTGTCCCCGCAGACCGTCTACGCGCACTTCGGTTCGAAGGCCGGTGTCCTCGGCGGGCTCGTCGACCTCCTCGACGACGAGGCCGGGATCCCCGACCTCGTCGCCGAGGCGCAGCGGACCGAGGACCCGGTCGCGCTGCTCGGCCTGCTGGCCACGGTCGCCCGCCAGGTCCGGGAACGCTGCGGCGACATCGTCGCGATGCTGAGCTCCGGTGCCGCCGTCGATCCGGACATCGCCGCGACACAGGCGGAAGGTGCCCGGCGCAACCGGCTCGGCATCGAGATGGTCGTCGGCCGTGTCCGCGAGAGCGGCCGCGCCGTGGTGCCCAGGGCCGCGGACATCGCCGTGGCCTTGATGAGCGCCGACGTCCACACCAGCCTTGTCGCCGAGGCCGGGTGGAGTCACGACGACTACGAAGCCTGGCTCAAGGACACCTTGGTCACGTCACTGCTTCGGTGACGCAGCGTCTTGCCGAAGAACTCCGAGAGCAGGGTGCGCTGTTCAGCGACGCTGCGCGCGGGATCGATGGTGCCGACGAACGAGGCCGGGGCGTTGCCCAATTGCGGCAACAGCGTCTGGTAGTCGGTGAAACTGAAGTGCTCTCCGTCCGGCAACCGCACTTCGCGCGTCCAGCCACGCTGGTTGCTCAGGAACTCCTGCCAGGACGCGTCCGACGCGGCGCTGTGGTCACCGGCGCTCATCAGCAGGAACGGGCGGTCCAGTCCTTCGTCGGCGACGCGGCCGAAGATCCGCTGCGATTGCGAGTGGGCCATGCTGCCGTCCAGGTTCGCCCCGGCGACGACACGCCGGTCGGCCACCATCGTCTCGCCCGCCGTGAACCCACCGGCGGAGTGGCCGAACATGCCGGCCTGGCTCAGCCCGAGCGAGTCGAGGACGAAACGCGTGTCACGGACGCGAGTGTCGATCACGCGCTTCGACACCTCGATACTCGACGGCGGCAAGGCCTTCTTCGCGACTCGGCCGCCGGGGAACTCCACCGCTTCCGCTTCGTGGGTGTGGTCGATGGCCACGACGACGTAGCCCTCGCTCGCCAGTTGTTCCTGATGCGTGGTGCCGTGCGAACGAGACAAGGTGCCGCCGGGCGAATACAGCACGACAGGCCGCTTGCCACCGACCGCGGGGGCGCCGGTCCTGGAGTGGGTGGGGAAGCGGTAGTCGAGCCGATCAGCCGCCATGCCCAGCTTGACGGCGTCGCCCTCGGCCACCACCTTCGCCACACCCGGCGCCATGTACGGCGCTTTCGGCTTTCCGCTCGGCAGTGCCGGGTACCGCACGGTGACCATCAATTCCCTTGCCGCGCCGGGAACCCACGGGTCCTGGCGGGAGTGGTCGATCAGGTGGAGGTCCGTGACGCCGACCGCGTGAGGGCCGGTCGGCACGGGAAGGCTCAGGCGGACGGGCGCCGCCGACGCGGACGGCGCGAGGAGGGCGGCGGGCAGGGCGAGCGCGGTGGCGAGTACGCCGATCCGGCGCGTGATTCGTTTCATGGCACCGAACGTAGGGAGCGGGCCGGTGCCGGGACATCGGGAAGATCACCGGTGCCGACCCTGGGATCGGTCCCGGGGCTCCTCGTTCGCACCTTGAGTGCCGCTTGTGGCAATTGCCGGTTCCGGAAGCTTCGTTCGCTGTGGAACCGGCGAGCCCCTTGTTACGTTCGGTGATGGCGCGTGCACGCCCGAACCGAAGGAAGAACGACGAAAGGTGAGTGCCATGAAGGAATACGAGACCCCCATGTTGATCGACGCCGGCGAGTTCGAAGAGGTCACCGGCCTGCTCGCCAGGCACGGCAACGACCGGCTGATCTTCAGCAAGAACTGAACGCGCTGACCGTCTGCGTCGATGCGTCAAGTCACTGACACGCTGGGTCACGGCGAGGAGTACTTCGCGGTCTTTCCCGACCACGAAGCCGCTCTCGCCGTGGCCCCGCGGTTGCACGCACCTGGGTCCCGGACGCTCGCCCACGCGTCGGGGCGGCCGTGGCTGACCGGCCGGTGGCCGGATGACGGGATCGTCGTGGCTTCGGCGGGGCGGACCAGGCTGGCGGTGATCGGCTGGTGCCCGGTCACCGAGAAGGAGCTGACCGCCGCGGCCGCGCGGCTGCGCGATCCCGGCGGACTCGACGCGCTGGCGGCGAAACTGCCGGGCAGTTTCCACCTGGTGGCCTCAGTGGACGGGCACTGCCGGGTGCAGGGCACCGCGTCCGGGCTGCGGCTGGTCCACCACACCAGGATCGGCGGCGTGGTGATCGCGGCCGACCGCGCGGACATCCTCGCCCACGCGGCCGGCGCGGACATCGACGAGCGGACGCTCGCGGTCCGGCTGCTGTTCCCGGTCCCGCATCCGTTGCTGCACAAGCCGATGTGGCGTGGGGTGCACGGGGTGGAGCCGGGCAGCGCGCTGATGCTCGCGCCGGACGGCCTCGCCGCCCGCACGGTGCGGTGGTGGGATCCGCCGCGCCCGGAACGCTCGCTCGCGGAAGGCGCGCCGCTGGTGCGGGAAGCGCTCACCGCCGCGGTGGACGCGCGCACGGCCGCCGGTGGCGTGGTCGCCTGCGATCTTTCCGGTGGCCTGGACTCGACCTCGGTGACCTTCCTCGCCGCACGCGGCGACGCGAAGATCGTGGCGAGCACCTGGCCGGGCCTCGACCCGGCCGACGACGACCTCGCCTGGGCGGCGCGCGCGGCGGCGCATCTGCCCGAGGTCGAGCATGTGGTGTGGGACGTCGCCGCGTCTCCGCTGGTCTATGCGGGTCTGCTCGAAATCGACGATCCGCTCGACGAACCGACCATCGGGATGATGGACAGGGCCAGGCTGCTCAGCGATCTGGCGCCGCTGGCGGCCAAGGGCAGCCGGGTCCGGCTGACCGGCATCGGCGGCGATCACGTCGCTTGGTGCTCGGAAGCGCACTATCACACGATTCTGCGGCGACGCCCGTTGTTCGCACTGGGCGCGCTCCGGGGTTTCCGCGCGCTGTTCACCTGGCCGCTCGGTGGCATGGTCCGCGCGCTCGCGGATTCCCGTTCGTACCGCCGGTGGCTCTCGGACACCGCGGCCGACGTCCGAGCGGCGAAGACCGCACCGGTGACCGCTGCGCTGGGCTGGAGTACTCCGCCCCGCTTGTTCGACTGGGCGACGCCGGAGGCGAAAGAGCTGGCGAGCGCGGAGATCCGCGACGCGGCGCTCACCGCGGAGCCGCTCGGCAGGACCAGGGGCGAGCACGCGGACCTTGAGCAGATCCTGTCCTGCACGCGGATCATCCGGCAATGGGAGCAGATGAGCGCGCGGGCCGGGCTGCCGATCCAGTCGCCCTTCCTCGACGACCGGGTGATCGAGGCCTGCCTGTCGATCCGGCCGGACGACCGGGTGACGCCGTGGGCGTACAAACCGGTGCTCACCGAAGCCATGCGCGGCGTGGTTCCCGGCGAATGCCTGGCCCGCACCAGCAAGGCGCAGGCGTCGATGGACGCCGCGGCGGGCCTGCGGGCCAGCCGGGGCGACCTGCGTGAGCTGTGGGCGGACTCGCGGCTGGCCGAGCTCGGCCTCGTCGACCGGAATCGCTTGGGCGCCTTGGCATCGCGTCCCGAAACGCCGGAGCTTCGCGACGGCATCCTGTATCCGACCATCGGCTGCGAGGTATGGCTGCGCACGCTCTCGAAGCCCTTGCTCTCTCTGGAGGAGAAATGAGCCTCGCGTTCCGTCCCAACGTGTCCATTGTGGACACAGACTACGGGTCAGTGCTGCTCGACGAGCGCAAGGGCCGGTATTTCCAGCTCAACCCGAGCGGCCGGATCGTCGTGCGGACGCTGCTGGAAGGCGGTGACAGCGAAGAAGCGGCCGGCGCGCTCATCGAGGAGTACGACGTTTCGCGTGAGCGTGCCGAGCAGGACGTGACCGCGCTGGTGGAGGGTCTGCGCGCGGCTGGCCTGGTGACGCCGTGACCACCCCGAGCGCGCTCAGCAGGTCGCGGTCACTGCCGTTCGCGCGGCGGCTCGCCGCGCGGCTGGCGGTCGCCGTGGCCAGGCTGATCGCGATGCTGCCGCCCCAGCGGATCCGGGTGGTCTTCGGCGTACTCCGCCGCGGCGCCCGGCCCGCCACCTGTGAGCAGGCGGAGGCCGCGAGGGAGGCGGTACTCGCGGTCAGCCTGGCCTGTCTCGGCCCGAAGGGCTGTCTGCCAAGGTCGTTGGCGGTGGCGCTGCTGTGCAGGCTGCGTGGTGTTTGGCCGACGTGGTGCGTCGGCGTCCGGGCGCGGCCGCCGTTCGGCGCGCACGCCTGGGTCGAGGTGGACGGGCAGCCGGTCGGCGAAGGGGTCTCCGCCGGGTATTTCGCGAGGCTCGTCGCGGTCGGGCCGCCGGATCGGGTCCGATGAGCGATCGGGCGGGCTTCCGGGATCTGCTGCGGCTGACCGCGGGCCACCGGAGGGTGCTGACGCTGGCCATCGTGCTCACCGTGGCGGCGTCCGGGCTGGGGATGCTCCAGCCGCTGCTGGTCCGGCACGGGATCGACTCGGTGGGCACGCGGCCGCTCTCCTGGTGGTTCATCGCGGGCATAGCCGGGCTTTTCCTCGTCCAGGCCGCCGTGGACGGGCTCGGCTTGTTCATGCTGGAGCGGTCGGGGGAACGCGTGGTGCTCAGCGTGCGCAAGCGGCTGATCGCGCGCCTGCTGCGGCTGCGGATGCCCGCCTACGAGGACCATCGGCTCGGCGACCTGATCTCCCGGCTCAGCGTCGACACCACCGTGCTGCGCGACGTGGTGTCGACCGCGTCGGTGCAGCTCGTCGCGGGCGGGTTGACGGGACTGGGCACTGCGGTGCTGATGCTGCTGCTCGACCCGGTGCTGTTCGGCCTGGTGGCGGCGACCGTGTCGGTCGCCGCCGTCGTGGTGGCGGCGTTGCTCGGCAGGCTCCGCGAGGCGGGCGAGCGCACGCAACGCGGCGTTGGCGAGATGGCCGCGGACCTCGAACGCGCGCTGGGCGCGATCCGGATGGTGCGCGCGAACCGGGCGGAGCCGCGAGAGGAGCGGCGGATCGGCGAGCGGGCGGAGTCGGCCTTCGCCGCGGGGGTGCAGGCGGCGAAGCTGACCTCGGTGATGACCCCGGCCGTCGAACTGGCCATCCGCGGCTCGCTTCTGCTGGTGCTGCTCATCGGCGGGGCGCGGGTGGCGGCGAACGCGACCTCGCTGGGCGAGCTGGTGGCGTTCCTGTTGTACGCGACCTACCTGGTGGTGCCGCTCATCTCCCTGCTCCAGGGAATCGGCCTCGTCCAGCGCGGCATGGGCGCGCTGCAGCGGGTGCACGAGGCGTCTCTCTTGCCCGTCGAAAGCGACACGGTGCCCCGCTCGCCGATACTCCCCGTGCGGTCCGCGCCGGTGCTGGAATTTCGCGAGGTCCGATTCTCCTACGGGAAAAGGACGGTGCTGGACGGCGTTTCGTTCCGGGTCGAACCGCGGACGAGCGTGGCGTTGGTCGGAAAGTCGGGGGCGGGAAAGTCGACAGTTTTCTCACTGGCCGAGCGTTTTTATCAGCCCTTTTCCGGAACGGTACTGCTGAATGGCGCCGACCTGAACGGAATGTCACTTTCCGACTGTCGTTCCCGGCTGGCACTGGTTGACCAGAACGTGCCCATCCTGCACGGCACCCTGCGGGAAAACCTTCTGTACGCGGCGCCGGACGCCGATGCGGAGGACCTCGCGCGGGTGCTGGAAACGGTCAATCTCGCCGGGCTCGTCGCCGGCCTGCCCGACGGGCTCGACACCCAGGTCGGTGAACGCGGGAACATGCTCTCCGGCGGAGAGCGGCAGCGGGTCGCCATCGCCCGCGCCCTGCTCACGCGGCCTGACCTGCTGCTTCTCGACGAGCCGAGTGCGCATCTCGACCAGATCAACGAGTTCGCGCTGACCATGGCGCTGGAGCGGGCCGGACGTGAATGCGCGCTGCTGATCATCGCGCACCGGCTGGCCACCGTCCGCCGGGCCGGCCGGATACTGGTGCTCGACGAGGGCAGGATCGCCGGAGACGGCACGCACGACGAGCTCACCGTGTCCTGCCCGTTGTACCGGCGGCTCGTCGAGAATCAGTTGTCCGAGGACCGGTCCACCGGAAGCCGGCCTGCCGAAGCGGCTTCCGCCGGATAATCCCCGATTGTGGACATCTCATCCCCCGGATGGCCCTGTCGCATCCTCCGAGTGCTCTTGAGAATAGGTCGCTGGGAATGTCGGATGGGGTATTCGGATGGTGGTGATGATGCTCAGATGATCTACAACCGACTGGCCGATGGCCCCATGACTCGGCGAATGGAATTCGTGGAGGTGCTGTCGGGACGGTGCGATACGCTCAGACGTATCGATCGTTTTTGTGAAACCACCAAACTCGTGTCCGGAATTCTTTCCAACGGCAGCCGGGCGGGCGTCTGCGACCCGGCGCTGCTGGAGTCGATGCTCTTCAGCCCCGGCCGCAGGCGGCTGGTGGTCGACTCGCGGCTGGCGGGCGGTGAGCTGGTGCGGCACCACGAAAAAGCCAGGCAGACCGAAATCAGGGTGTACGGCGGAGTGCTGCGGCACATGCTGGTCTTCGACGCCCGGTACGCGGTCGTGCCGCTCGACGAGCTGAGCCTGCACGCGGGCGCGCTGGTGCTGCGTCCCCCGCTCGTCGGTCCCTGCGGCCAGTTCTTCGGGGTCCTCTGGTCGGAATCGCGGCCGCTCGGTGGCGGGCCCGGCCGGGGCGCCTGTCTCAAGGGACGGCAGCGGCAGGTCGCGGACCTGCTGGTGGAGGGAGCCACGGATCATCAGGTCGCCAACCGCCTCGGCCTGAGCAGCAGGACCGTGCGCACGATCGTGTCCGAGTTGCACGATCGGTTCGGCACCACTTCGCGGATGGCCTTGGGTTTCCGTCTCGGCCGCGTGACCAAACGCGTCTAGTCCGGCCTCGCGTCCACAAGAGACACTTCTCCGAAGGCAGGTGCCCGGCTTGGGGAGTTCGGGGTCGTGAGTGGTAAGTGTCGTTCTAACGACACTTACCACTCACGACCCACGCGAGAAACGGACGACTTCGCACCGGCGTCGGCCCGCAAGTCAGTCTCAAACCCTGCCGTCCGGCGCGGCCATCTCATCGCGAAGTCGGTGAAGGCGCCCTGCGCGGCACGATCATTTTCGACTCACCCCACGACTCCCTCCGGGTCCGCGCATAGAGCCGTCGAGACCTGCTCATGGGCGCGGGTGGTGAAGGCCTCCTTCCCTACTTTGAGGGTAAGCAAAGGGACCTTCATGGCAGCGAGTCGATCACAACCGCTCACGACGTCCGGTACCGCACCTCCCAGGCTCCCGAGGTCCCCTCCGTCGCCAACTCCCGCTTGAGCACTTTGTGCGTCGCCGTCCGCGGCAGTTCCTCGACCACCCGCACGAACCGTGGCCACTGTTTCGGCCCGAGATCGCCCTGCGCCACCACGAAAGCGGCGAACTCGTCCGGGTCGATCGATGACCGGCAGGCCAGCGCGGCCATCACCTGGTCGCCCACCCGCGGATCCGGTATCCCGTACACGGCCGCCTCGCGGACGGCGGGATGCCGCAGGAGCGCGCGTTCGATCGGGGCGGTGCCGAGGTTCTCGCCGTCGACGCGGAGCCAGTCGCCGAGCCGTCCGGCGAAGTAGCAGTAGCCGTCCGCGTCGAGGTAGGCCAGGTCGCCGGTGTGGTACATCCCGTCACGCATCCGCTCGGCCTCGGCCGCCGGGTCACCGTAGTACCCGGCGAAGAATCCGGGCCCGCCGGTGTTGACCAGTTCGCCGACCGCCTCGGCCGCGTTGAGCAGCTTCCCGCCTTCGTCGAACTTCGCCGGGGGACAGGGCTTCCCGGTTTCCGGGTCGAGGACGGCGACGCCGTCGAGCAGCCGGCCGAGCGAGCCGGCCGGGGTGGTGGCGTCCCTGCCGAAGTTCACGCCGCCCTCGGTCGAACCGAAGGCGTCGACCACGTGGCAGCCGAAACGCTTGCCGAAAGCGGCGAGGTCGGCTTCCGCGCCTTCGTTGCCGTAGACCAGTTTCAGTGGATTGTCGGCGTCGTCGTCCCGTTCGGGAGTGGTGAGCACATAGGACAGTGGCTTGCCGACGTAGTTGGCGTACGTCGCCCCGAACTGCCGTACGTCCGGCAGGAAACCGGACGCCGAGAACCGCCGCCGCAACGCGATCCCCGCGCCTGCCGCGAGCCCGACCGACCAGCCGGCCATGATGGCGTTGGAGTGGAACATCGGCATCGACACGTACACAGTGTCCTCTGTGGACAGACCGAATCGGGTGGCCAGCATCTCGCCGGGGTAGGTGATCTTGCCGTGCGTGCACCGGACGGCCTTCGGGTCGCCGCTGGTGCCCGAGGTGAAGATCAGCATCAGCAGGTCTTCGGGCTTCGCGGCCACGGGGACGACAGCCTCCCGCGCGGGTTCGAGATCGCTCAGGGGCAGCACCGGGACATCCGCCTCGGACAGGAACGAAAGGTACTTCTCCTCGGCGAACACCAGCTCGCAGTCGGCCAGTGCGACGTCGCGGGCCAGCGCCGCGCCCCGCCGTGTGGGGTTCAGGCCGACCAGCACGTGTCCCGACAGCGCCGCGCCGCCGAGCAGGAACGAGAACTCGGGGACGTTGTCCGCCAGCAGCCCGAAGTGCCCGCCGGGCCGCAGGATGCCGGTGAGCGCGGCGGCGTGCCCGGCGCAGGCTCGGACGTGTTCGGCCCAGGTCCAGCGCCGGTCTTCGAACAGCAGGCCGGTCGAGCGGTCCTCCGCCCGCGCGAGCAGGAGTTCCGTGACCGTGGGGGTCATGCCGGGTCCGCGGCCAGCAGGTCGCCGAGGCCCCGCAGCTGCGCGGTCGCCCCGCCCAAGGTGAACTCGAGCCGTTTCGCCGCGACGAAATAGCGATGCAGCGTGTGGTCGACGTCGATGCCGACCCCGCCGTGGACGTGCACGGCCGTGTGCGCGACCCGGTGCCCGGCCTCGGCCGTCCAGAACTTCGCCGTCGCGGCCTCTTCGGCCGCCGGAAGCCCTTCGCTGAGCCGCCAGGCGGCCTGCCACAGCGTCAGCCGGACAGCTTCGACGTCGACGTAGGCGTCGGCGAGCCGCTGCCGCACCGCCTGGAAACTCCCGATGAGGTGACCGAACTGCTTGCGCTCCCGCGCGTACGCCGCGGTCAGCTCCAGCGCTCGTTCGACCACGCCGAGTTGCTGTGCGCAGACACCGATCGTGCCCCTCAGCCGCAGCCATTCGCCGATGTCGCCCAAGGACGTGGCGGCCTTCGCGCCGGACAGTTCGACGAGCGCCGCGTCGGCGTGGTCGACGGTCCGCTGTGGCGAGACCGTCACGGTGTCCCGGTCGAGCAGGAACACTCGACGGCCGCCGTCGATGGCGGCTTCGACGAGGAACCCGTGCGCGAAAGCGCCCGACGCCACCGCGGTCTGCGCGCCGGTCAGCCGCCAGCCGTCGCCGTCGGCCTCGGCGGTGAACCCGCACGGCACGCCGTAGTCCGGCAGCGCCACCGCGAGGACCTGGTCGCCGCGTAGCACCGGGACGACCCAGCGCTCGGCAAGCCTCCCGTCCCCGAATTCGGCAACGGCCGCGGCGCCGAGGACGACCGACGTCAGATAGGGCACGGGCGCGACCGCGCGGCCGATCTCGGCCAGTACGGAACACTGCTCCAGCAGCCCGAACCCGCCACCACCGACCGACTGAGGAAGCGCGGCGTCGAGGACCCCTGCCTGCGCCAGGGAGGTCCACAGTGGAGCGTCGAATCCGCCGGACCCGTGGGGCCCCAGCATATCGGGGGTGACCTTGTCCGTCAGGATCCGGCGCGTGAGCGAAGCGAGATCCTGCTGCGCTTCGGTGAGCGTGAAGTCCATGGATGTCTCCTAGCGCGTGACGGGCAGGCCGAGGGCGGTCGCGGCGATCATGTCCCGCTGGATCTCGTTGGTCCCGCCGCCGAAGGTGAGGATCAGCGAAGACCGGTGCAGCCGTTCGATCCGGCCGCGCAACTGGGCGCCGGGGGAGCCCTCTCGGACCACGGCGCCCGCGCCGAGGATCTCCATCATCAGCCGGTACGCCTCGGTCGCGAACTCCGTGCCGAACACCTTCGTCGCCGACGCCTCCGCCGGGCCGAGGTCGCCGCTCGCGGCCGCCCAGGCGATCCGCCAGTTCCGCAGTTTGAGGTACTCGGCGTGGGTGTGGATCCGCGCCAGATGCAGCCGCACCCACGGCTGGTCGATGACGCGGGAGCCGTCGGGCAGTTTCGTCGTCTGCGCCCAGCTCCGTACCTCGCGCAGCGACGTCTGGATCGGGGCGGCCGAGGTCAGCGCGACACGTTCGTGGTTGAGCTGGTTCGTGATGAGCGGCCAGCCCTCGTTCTCCCCGGCGACCCGGGAGGTCACCGGCACGCGCACGTCGTCGTAGTAGGTCGCGCTCGTACCCGGCCCGGCGACCGTGTGCACCTTCGTCCAGGAGAAGCCGGGGGCCGAGGTCGGCACGATCAGCATGCTCAGGCCCTTGTGCTTGCGGGCGTCGGGGTCGGTGCGGGCGGCCAGCCAGACGTAGTCGGCGTACTCGATCAGGCTCGTCCACATCTTCTGGCCGTTGATGACGTAGTCGTCGCCGTCGCGGACCGCGCGGGTGCGCAGGGACGCCAGGTCGGTGCCCGCGCCCGGCTCGGAGTAGCCGATCGCGAAGTGCAGCTCGCCGGCGGCGATCTTCGGCAGGTAGAACGCCTTCTGTTCTTCGGTGCCATAGCGCATGATGGTCGGCCCGACGGTGTTCACCGTGAGGAACGGGACGGGCACCCCCGCCGCGGCCGCTTCGTCGGTGAAGACGAGCTGGTCGAGCATCGACCGGTCCTGTCCGCCGTACTCGCGGGGCCAGCCGATCGCGAGCCAGCCCGCGCTACCGAGATCGCGGACGATTTCCTTGTACACCAGGCCGTCACCGTACTCGCCACCGTCACCGGCCAGGGCTTCACGGCGTTCGGGGGTCATCAGCCCGGCGAAGTACTCCCTGAGTTCCGCCGCCAGCGCCCGCTGCTCCGGCGTGTAGTCGATCCGCATCCGTCACCTCTGCCGTCGGTGCTCGTTACTGGTGCCATGGCCGCTCGCGGCGGTAAGGTAGAACCTGTTCTAGTTGTACCAGTGTGGCGGCGAGGAGGGAATATGGAGATCGACGTCGATCGCTCGCTCTGTGAGGCGAACGCGATCTGTGTCGGCTTCGCGCCCGAGGTCTTCGATCTCGACGACGACGAGGAGCTTGTCCTCGCGTCGGCGGAAGTTCCGCAAAACCAAGTAGAACGTGTTACTCAAGCCGTGGCGAGCTGCCCGAAAAACGCCCTGCTCATACGTGGTTAGCACCGTTTATTTGCTGCTTGCATCGAGCAAGAACAGATTCTACTGTGTGCGGAGAGGCTGTGCGGTGAAAGGCGGGAGGCCCGGAGTGGGTTTGGACGGCAAGACGGCCATCGTGACCGGGGCCGGCGCGGGACTCGGCCGGGCCGAGGCGCTGGCGCTGGCCGCCGCGGGAGCGTCGGTGGTGGTCAACGACGTGTCGGCCGCGGCGCAGACGGTGGCCGACGAGATCGAGGCCGAGGGCGGCAAGGCCGTCGCGGTCACCGGCGACGTGTCGGAGTCCGCGACCGCGGACGCGCTGCTCACCGCCGCCGTCGACCACTTCGGCGGGCTGCACGTCGTGGTCAACAACGCGGGCGTGCTGCGCGACCGGATGCTGTTCTCGATGTCCGACGACGACTGGGACACCGTACTCGGGGTCCATCTGCGCGGGCATTTCCTGCTTTCGCGCAACGCCGGGGCGTACTGGCGCGACAAGTCCAAAGTGGACGCGGCGCCGGTGTACGGCCGGGTGGTCAACACCGCGTCGGAGTCGTTCCTGCTCGGCGCGCCCGGCCAGCCGAACTACGGCGCGGCCAAGGCGGGCATCGCCGCACTCACCGTCTCCACCGCACGCGGCCTTTCGCGGTACGGCGTCCGCGCCAACGCGATCTGCCCGCGCGCCCGCACGGCGATGACCGAAGGGGTCTTCGGGGCCGACGCGCCGGAAGGGATCGACCCGCTGTCGGTCGACCACGTCGCGCCGTTCGTGTCCTTCCTCTGCTCGCCCGAGGCCGATCGCGTCAACGGCCAGGTGTTCCTCGTCTACGGCGGGATGGTCGCGCTGATGCGGCCGCCGTCGGTGGAACAGCGGTTCGACACCGTCAACGGCACCTGGACCGCCGACGAACTCGCCACCAGCGTGGGCGGCTACTTCGCCGACCGCGACCCGGAACGGATGTTCTCCGCGTCCGAGATCATGTCGCTGCCGTGAATCGGAGGAGATGACGATGGGCAGGCTCGACGGCAAGGTAGCGCTGATCACCGGCGGCGCCCGCGGGCAGGGCGAGGCGGCCGCGCGGCTGTTCGTCGCCGAGGGCGCGCGCGTGGTGATCGCCGACATCAACGACCTCGACGGCAAGAAACTCGCCGCCGATTTGGGTGAATCCGCGGTCTACCAGCATCTCGACGTCGGTGACGAGGCCGAATGGGACGCCGCGATCGAGCGCACCGTCTCGGAGTTCGGCCCGCCGACCGTGCTGGTCAACAACGCGGGCATCCTGCACTTCTCGGAACTCGGCAAGACCACGCTCGCCGACTACGAACGCGTCATCCGGGTCAACCAGATCGGGGCGTTTCTCGGGATGCGTTCGGTCGTTGAACCGATGACCGGGGCCGGAGGCGGCTCCATCGTCAACGTGTCCTCAGTCGAAGGGCTCGCCGGGATGCCGTTCCTCGTCGCCTACACCGCGAGCAAGTTCGCGATCCGCGGCATGACCAAGGTCGCCGCGCTCGAACTCGGCGCGAAGAACATCCGGGTCAATTCGGTCCATCCCGGCGCGATCGACACCCCGATGGTCGCGGCCGCCGCCGGCGGGCAGAAAGTCGACATGTCGTGGGTGGGCAAGAAGGTCGCCTTGGGCCGTGTCGGGCAGCCGGAGGACATCGCGAAACTCGTTCTGTTCCTGGCCAGTGACGAAAGTTCGTACAGCACGGGCGCGGAGTTCGTCGCGGACGGCGGGGCGACCGCGACGCACGCGCTCAAGTTTTGACGCGGAGGTGCCGAGAGCAAAGTGAACACCGCTAACGCACTGGGGCGTTGACAGGTGGAGTAAGACTCGGGGCAGGCTACTGGGAGGTTCTGTGAACGCATCGGTGTCCGTCCCGGGTACGGGTGCGCTCATCCAGGTCGGCAGGCTCGCGACCCTGTCGTGGGAAGTCCTGCGCGCGATCTTCAAACGCCCGTTCCAGTTCCGCGAATGGATCCAGCAGTGCTGGTTCTTCGCCAGCGTCACCATCCTGCCGACGGCGCTGGTGGCGATCCCGTTCGGCGCCGTCATCGCCTTGCAGCTGGGCTCGCTGACGCAGCAGATCGGCGCGCAGTCGTTCACCGGCGCGGCGAGCGCGCTCGCGATCGTGCAGCAGGCGAGCCCGCTGATCACCGCGCTGCTGGTGGCGGGCGCGGGCGGCAGCGCGGTCTGCGCCGACATCGGCGCCCGCAAGATCCGCGAAGAGATCGACGCGATGGAAGTCCTCGGGGTCAACCCGATCCAGCGCCTGATCGTGCCCCGCGTGCTCGCCGCGATCGTGGTTTCCGTGCTGCTGAACGGTTTGGTCAGCGTCGTCGGCGTACTCGGCGGCTACTTCTTCAACGTCGTCATGCAGGGCGGCACCCCCGGCGCGTACCTCGCCAGCTTCAACGCGCTCGCGCAGGTGCCGGATCTGTGGATCAGCGAGATCAAGGCGCTCCTCTACGGTTTCGTCGCCGGGGTGGTCGCGGCGTTCCGCGGGCTGAACCCGGCGGGCGGGCCGAAGGGCGTCGGCGACGCGGTGAACCAGGCCGTGGTCATCACATTCCTGCTGCTGTTCCTGATCAACGTCGTGCTGACCGCGATCTACCTGCGGATCGTGCCGCCGAAGGCGATGTGACATGGCAGGCGAACCCGCAGTTTCGGACCGGACGCTCGAAATCATCGCGCGTCCCGGCGCGATGCTGGAAGGCTTCGGCGGCCAGCTGTCGTTCTACTTCCGCGCGCTGGCCTGGACCCCGCGCACGATCCGGCGCTACGGCCGCGAGATCTTCCGCCTGCTGACCGAGGTCAGCTTCGGCACCGGCGCGCTCGCGGTGATCGGCGGGACGCTCGGCGTGATGATCGGCATGACGCTGTTCACCGGTCTCATCGTCGGCCTGCAGGGCTACTCCGCGCTGAACCAGCTCGGTACCGCCGCGCTCACGGGGTTCATCTCGGCGTACTTCAACACCCGTGAGGTCGCGCCGCTTTCGGCCGGGCTCGCGCTTTCGGCCACCGTCGGTTGCGGGTTCACCGCGCAACTCGGCGCGATGAAGATCTCGGAGGAGATCGACGCGCTCGAAGTGATGGGCGTGCCGAGCCTGCCGTATCTCGTGACGACACGGGTGATCGCCGGCGTCACCGCGGTCATCCCGCTCTACGCCGTCGGCCTGCTTTCGTCGTACCTCGCCTCGCGGCAGATCACCATCTGGCTCTACGGCCAGTCCGCGGGCACCTACGACCATTACTTCACGCTGTTCCTGCCGCCTGAAGACGTGCTCTGGTCGTTCCTCAAGGTGATCATCTTCAGCGTGCTCGTGATCCTTTCGCATTGCTATTACGGCTACACCGCCAGCGGTGGGCCCGCCGGGGTCGGTGTCGCGGTCGGCCGCGCGGTGCGGACGTCGATCGTGCTGATCTCGGTCCTCGACTTCTTCCTCAGCCTCGCGATCTGGGGCGCCACGACGACGGTGAGGATTTCCGGGTGAACAGGAGGATTCTGCTGCGGCGGCTCCGGCATCAGGTGCTGGGCCTGGTCTTCCTCGTGGTGGTCGTGCTGTTCTTCGTCACCACCATCGCCTTCTACCAGAAGGCCTTCACCACGGTGACCCTGGTGAAACTGGAGACCGACCGCATCGGCAACCAGATGCGCGAGGGCGCGGACGTGAAGGTGCGCGGAATGGTCGTCGGCGAGGTCCGGACGATCCAGGCGCACGGCGATCGCGCGACGATGGAACTGGCGCTGCAGCCGGACAAGACGTCGGTCATCCCGTCCAACGTGTCGGCGCGGCTGCTGCCGAAGACGTTGTTCGGCGAACGGTATGTCGCTCTGCAGATACCCGAGAAGCCGGAGCGGCACATCGCCGAGGGCGACGTCATCCCGCAGGACCGCAGCAGCAGCGCGATCGAGCTGGAAACCGTGCTCGGCAACGTGATGCCGCTGCTGCAGGCCGTCCAGCCGGAGAAGATGGCCAGCACGCTCAACGCCGTCGCGTCCGCTTTGGACGGTCAGGGCAAACAGCTCGGCGCGACGATGGCGGGGCTTTCGGACTACCTCGGCAAGGTGAACCCGTCGCTGCCCGACCTGAAGGCCGACATCACCGGGATCGCCGACGCCGCCAAGATCTACGACAAGGCCGCACCGGATCTGCTGGCCGCGCTTTCGGATCTGACCACCACGAGCAAGACCCTGGTCGAGAGCCAGCGCGGGCTCGTCGACGTGTACTCGACGGTGACCGCGGCCTCGATCGACCTGACGAGTTTCCTGAAGGTGAATCAGGACAACCTGATCCGCCTCACCACCAACCTTCAGCCCACTTTGGACGTTCTCGCGAAGTACGCGCCGGAGTACCCTTGCCTGCTCAAACAGCTCGCCGGATCGGTGCCGCGCGCGGAACTCGCGTTCGGCAAGGGCACCGCGCATCCCGAGGTCAGCCGGGTGACGATCGAGTTCACGCCGAGCCGTGGCAAGTACCTCCCCGGCGTCGACGAGCCGAAGTACAACGACAAACGCGGCCCTCGGTGCTACCCGGAAGTGCCGCCGCCAGGCCGCTGGCCGCAGTACCCGCCGGACGGCGCCATCGACGACGGGTCCTCGAAACCCGCGCCGCCGCGCGACCCCGACGGCACCCTGCCCTCTGGCGGGAGCGCGGGTGGTTCGGTGGTGAACACGCCGGACGAACAGCGGCTGATCGACCTGCTCGTGTCGCCGGCCATGGGCACGACCCCGGACCAAGTGCCGAACTGGGGGAGCCTGCTGGTGGGGCCGCTGTACCGCGGGGTGGAGGTGGAACTGCGATGAGTACTCAGGCGACATCGGGCCAGGGCGGGCTGAAAGCGTCCTTCACCGCATGCCACGCAGCGAAGGGAGCTTTCACCGCGTCGCATGCGATGAAAGCGTCCTTCAGCCCCCGGGACGCGGCCGGTGGGAGGGACACCCGATGAGGTCCTTCGTCCCGGATCTGGTCAAGATCCTCGTCTTCGCCGTGGTGACCGTGCTGCTCACCGCGGTCCTCGGCGCCACCATCGCGAACACCAACTTCGGCGACACCGCCGGCTACACGGCCAAGTTCACCGACGCGTCCGGGCTCAAGGAGGGCGACGACGTCCGCATCGTCGGCGTGAAGGTCGGCCAGGTCGGCAAGATCGAGGTCGAAGAAGGCGAGAAGAACTTCGCCCAGGTCCATTTCGACGTCCAGACCTCGCATCGGCTGCCCGCGTCGGTCACCGCGACGATCAAGTACCGCAACCTGGTCGGCCAGCGGTATCTCTCGCTCGGCACGGACATCGGCGACGAGAAGTCGTTGCCGCGCGGCGGGGTCATCCCGCCCGAGCGCACCAAACCGGCGCTCAACCTGACCGTGCTGTTCAACGGGTTCAAACCGCTCTTCCGCGCGCTGAACCCCGAGGACGTCAACAAACTCTCCTACGAGATCATCCAGGTCTTCCAGGGCGAGGGCGGCACGATCACCAGCCTGCTCGCACACACCGCGTCGGTCACGTCGGCCATCGCGGGCAAGGACAAGATCATCGGTGACGTCATCGCGAACCTCAACACGGTGCTCGGCACGGTCGAGAAACGCTCGCCCGAGCTGGGCGAGCTGATCGACCAGACCCAGCGGCTGGTCACCGGGCTCGCCGAGCAGCGGCAGCCGATCGGGGAGGCGGTCAAGGCGCTGGGCGACCTCACCGTCGCCACCACCGGCCTGCTCGCCGACGCGCGGCCCGCGCTCAAAGACGACGTCGTCCAGCTCGGCGCGCTGTCGCAGAACCTCGGCGACTCGGAACAGCTGCTCGAGCATCTCCTGCAGGTGCTGCCGGGCAACCTGCAGAAGTTCACCAGGACGCTGAGCTACGGCAGCTGGTTCAACTACTACCTGTGCGGGATCTCCGGCAGCATCGGCATCAAATCACTCGACATCGAACTGCCGATCACGCCGCTGCCCGGCACGCAGCGACCAGAGAGGTGCGGGCCGTGAAACCGCTCAAGGAACGCAACCAGGCCGTGGTCGGCGGCGTGACACTCATCCTGATCGTGCTGATCACGGTGACGACGTACTTCTCCGACCGGATCCCGTTGTTCGGCAGCGGGACGACGTACTCCGCGTACTTCGGCGAGTCCGCGGGGCTGGCACCGGACAACGAGGTCCAGGTCGCCGGCGTCAAGGTCGGCCAGGTCAGCTCGGTGGAGCTGGCGGGCAAGAAGGTGCTGGTGAAGTTCCGGGTCAAGGATGTCCGGGTCGGCGACGCGACCGCCGCGTCGATCGAGATCAAGACGCTGCTCGGCGAGAAGTTCCTCGCGCTCACCCCGAAGGGCAAGGCGAACCAGGACCCGAACACCACCATCGGGCTCGACCGCACGCGGACGCCGTTCGAGCTGCAGGACGCGTTCCAGGAGCTGTCGGGCACGGTCGGCGAGATCGATACCGCGCAGCTGGCGTCGAGTTTCACCGTCCTCTCCGACGCGCTCAAAGACAGCCCGCAATACCTGAAGGACGCGTTGAGCGGGCTTTCGTCCTTGTCCAAGACGGTGTCCTCACGCGACGGTGACCTGAAGACGTTGCTGGCCAATACGAGCAAGGTGTCCAAGACACTGTCCGACCGCAACGCGCAGCTGAAACGGATCCTCGACGACGGCAACCTCCTGCTCGCCGAGCTGCAGAACCGGAAGGACGCGATCAGCACCTTGCTCAAGGGCACGCAACAGGTCTCGGCACAGCTGTCCGGTCTCGTCGCCGACAACCGGCAGCAGCTGAAGCCGACACTGGAGAAACTCGGCAAGGTCACCGACATCCTGCAGCGCAACCAGGACAACCTCAGCCGCAGCCTCGCGCTGATGGCGCCGTTCGCCCGCGTCGGCGCCAACGCGACCGGCAACGGGCGCTGGTTCGAGGGATACCTGTGCGGGTTGCTGCCGCCGACGATCATCGCGGGCGCGTTCCAGGTCAACCCGGAGGGCTGCACCCCGCCGATCGCGGCGCCGAACCAGGGGGTGGGCGGACGATGAGCACCCGGACCCGCACGCTCTACCACCGGGTCGCGTTCGCCTGCGTCCTGGTGCTGGTCGTGACCGCCGGGCTTTGGCTGGTGTTCAAAGAACCCGGCGGGACCCGGATCAGCGCCTACTTCGGGAAGACCGTCGGGCTCTACGCGGGCTCCTCGGTCCGGGTGCTCGGGGTGAAGGTCGGGGAGATCACCGGGGTCACGCCGCAGGGCGAGGCGGTCCGGGTCGACATGCGGATCGACGGCGACACCCCGATCCCGGCCGACGCGGGTGCCGTCGTGGTCGCGCCGAGCCTGGTCAGCGACCGGTACGTCCAGCTGACTCCGGCGTACGAGAGCGGCCCCGAAATGGCCTCGGACACGGTGATCGCGAAGGAGAAGACGGCGACGCCTGCCGAACTCGACGACCTCTACACCAGCCTGGACAAGCTCTCGACCAGCTTGGGACCCAACGGCGCCAACAAGAACGGCGCGCTGTCCGACGTGCTCGACACCGCGGCCGCGAACCTCGACGGCAACGGCAAGAACCTCAACACCACGGTGACGCGGCTGTCCGAGCTGGCCAAGACGCTGGACAGCTCCAAAGGCGACCTGTTCACCACGGTGCAGAACCTGAACTCCTTCACCGGGGCACTGGCCGAGAGCGACAAGCAGCTCAACGAGTTCTATCGCCGGGCCGCGGACGTGAGCGGCTTCCTGGCCGCGGATTCCGCCGACGTGGGCGCCGCGCTGACCTCCCTGGCGACGGCGATGGGCGACGTCGAAAAGTTCGTCGCGGAGAACAAGGATCTCCTCTCGTCCAATGTGGACAAGCTCGCCGGGCTGACGAAGGTGCTCGTGGATCAGCGGGCCTCGCTCGCCGAGGTGATCGACATCGCGCCGACCGGGGCGACCAACTTCATCAACTCCTACGACGCCGCGTCCGGCACGATCGCGGTGCGGGACAACCTGAACGAGCTGACGCATCCGCCGATCCTGACCGTGTGCCGCCTGATCAGCGCGAGCACGCCGAAACCGATCCCGGACGCGCTGGGCAACATCTGCAAACAGCTCGCACCCGTTCTCGACGGCACGCTGAAACTCCCGTCGGTCCCGCAGGTGCTGGCCTCACTGCAAAGCGGTGAGTTGCCACCGCTGCCGCTCCCGCTCGTCGACGTCATGACGAAGGGGCTTCCGAAATGAGGCGGCAACGGCAGAAGATCGCGGGAGTGCTGGCGGGCGTTCTCGTGCTCGCCGGCTGCGGTGACGGCGGTTTCTCGGGGCTGTACAACACACCGTTGCCGGGCGGCGCGGATCTCGGCGACCACCCGTACCGGCTTTCCGCGCAGTTCTCCGACGTCCTCGACCTGGTGCCGCAGGCGAGTGTGAAGGTCAACGACGTCCCGGTGGGCCGGGTCGAGAAGATCGACCTCGCGCCGGACACGCGTTCGGCGTGGGTGAGCATGGTCGTCAACGGCGACATCGCGTTGCCCGCGAACGCGCGTGCCGAGCTGCGGCAGTCGAGCCTGCTCGGGGAGAAGTTCGTCGACCTGCACGCCCCCGAGAAACCCGAAGGAGCGCTCGCGGAGGGCGCGAAGATCCCGCTGGACCGCACGAATCGCAACCCCGAGGTCGAGGAGGTCCTCGGCGCGCTTTCCCTGCTGCTCAACGGCGGCGGCGTCGAGCAGATCCAGAAGATCAGTCACGAACTCAACGAAGCGCTCACCGGCAACGAGGCCGAGGTCCGCTCCCTGCTGTCCCAAGTGGACAAGCTGGCCACCGAACTCGACGGGCACAAGGGCGAGATCCTGCGCGCCATCGACGGCCTCGACAAGCTGTCCAAGACCCTCGTCGGCCAGACGCAGAACCTCACGAACGCGCTAGACAACCTCTCGCCGGGGCTCAAGGTCGTGACCGAGCAGCGGGATCAGCTCGTCGGCATGCTGCAGTCGCTGAACACGCTGTCCGGGGTCGCGACCGAAACCATCAAGGCGAGCAAGGACACGCTGGTCGCGAACCTCCGCGCGTTGCAGCCGACGTTGCAGAAGCTGGCCGAGGCGGGCCAAGATCTGCCGACGGCGCTGCGGATCCTGCTCACGTACCCGTTCCCGGACTACGCGGGCAACGTGATCAAGGGCGACTACGCGAACGTCGAAGCGAAGATCGACCTGAAACTGGACACGTTCCTGGAGAACATGAACAACTCGTCGCAGCCGATCATCCAGCTGCCCGGTACCCAGGGGACCGGTACCCCCGGCGCGATCCCGTTCAACAACGGTGCCGCGCCGCCGGTGCTGCCCTTGCCCACCGGTGATCTTCCGCAGACGCCGCAGGCACCGCAAGGGGACGTGCTCGGCGGCGTGCTGGGCGGGATCCTCGGGCCGCTGCTCGGAGGTGGCCGGTGATCACGCGCAAGACCAGGATCCAGCTGGCGGCGTTCGTCGTCATCGCGGTGGTTTCGGTCGTCTACGCGGGCGGCAAGTACGCCGGGCTGGACCGGCTCTTCGGCACCCGCGGCTACCTCGTCACCGCTCAGCTCGTGGACTCCGGCGGGATCTTCGTCAACGCCGAGGTCTCCTACCGCGGTGTCGCGGTGGGCAAGGTCGCGTCGATGACGCTCACCGAACACGGCATCGACCTCGGCCTCGACATCGATTCGGGGGCGCCGAAGATCCCCGCGGACACCAAGGCCGCGGTCGCGAACCGGTCGGCGGTGGGGGAGCAGTACGTCGATCTGCTGCCCATGCACGAAAACGGGCCGTACCTGGCCGAGGGATCGGTCATCAAGCGCGACAAGACGTCGATCCCGCTCGCGCCGGACACCGTGCTGTCCAATTTGGACAAGCTGGTGTCGAGTGTGAAGCCGGAATCGTTGAAGACCGTCGTCGACGAGACCTACGAGGCCTTCGCGAACGCTGGCCCGGATCTGCGGCAGCTGCTGAACAGCACCGGTTCCCTCACCGCGACCGCGACCCAGTACCTGCCCGACACCCAGGGCCTGCTCGCGAACTCGCGGACGGTGCTGGACACCCAACGGCGGCAGGCGGACAACATCACCCAGTTCTCCAGCGGGCTCAAGACGATCGCCGCGCAGCTGAAGACGTCGGACCCGGATCTGCGGCGCGTGATCGACGAGGCACCGAAACTGAGCCGCCAGATCAGCGACGTGCTCGCGGTCTCCGGGACCGACCTCGGGGTGCTGTTCGCGAACACGCTCACGACCGCCCAGATCACCTCCGCCCGCACCGACGCCATCGAGGAACTGCTCGTCGCGTATCCGATCATCTCGGCGTTCTCGCGTTCGACGTCGCCGGACGGCACCGGTCACCTGGGCGTGGTGTTCAACTTCTTCGACCCGGTCTCGTGCACGAAGGGCTACGAAGGCACGAAACAGCGCCCCGCCAACGACACCACCGAGGCACCGGTGAACACCCAGGCGTACTGCGCCGAGCCGCCGGGAAGCCCCACCGGCGTCCGTGGTTCGCAGAACGCTCCGTACGCAGGGAAGCCGCCCGCGGTCCCGGAGCGGCCGAAGCAGACCCCGCAGGCGGCGGAATCCGCTCAGCTGCCGGGTGTGCTGAGCCTGCTCACGGGCTCCGCCCCCGGCGGACTCGGCGCGTTGCTGGGCGGCAAGTAGTGCTCACCCGTGCCCTCACCGTCGTCGCCGCGCTGGCGGTCCTCGCGGCCGCGTGGTTCGGCTGGTCGTGGTGGAGCGCCGCCCGGGACGACGGCCTGGCGAGGGGCCGGGAACGCGAAGCCGTTCTGGCCGCCGCGTCCGGCCAGCTCGAAGTGCTCAACACGATCGACTACCGCAGCGGCGCCCAGGACGTCGACCGCTGGCTCGGCGTCACCACGGGACGGCTCGGCAAGGACCTCACCGGCGACCGGCAGATTCAGATCGACCGGGCGACCGCGAGCAAGACCGTCGCCACCGCCGACCTCAAACAGGCCGCGGTCACCGAACTCGACGCCACGGCCGGGACGGCGCGGCTGATGGCCGTGCTGGACGTGCGGGTCAGCACCGGTGGCGGCTCGGCCGCGCCCAAGATGAGCAGGCTGACCGTGGACTACCAGCGCGTCGCGGACGGCTGGAAGGTCAGTGCGGTACAGGCGGCGGGATCATGACCGGACGCGTCCCGCGGATCCTGCTCGCGATCATCGTGGTGGCCACCGGCTGCGCGGTGTGGTTCGGCCTCCAGGCGTCCTCGCTGGGCTCGGACGGCAATGCGGCGCTGGTGGACCAGGCCGCCACGGCCGAGGTCGCGGACCAGGTCGGCGCCGGGGTGAAGGCCGTCTTCTCCTACGACTACAGCAACCTCGCGCGCACCGAGCGGGCCGCGGGCGAGGTGCTGACCGGCGAGGCGACCGGGCAGTACCGGGACCAGTTCGCCTCGGCGCGGAAACGGGCCGAGGACCAGAAGCTCGTGCGGACGACGACGGTCCGGTCGCTGGGTGTCCGGTCCCTGCGCGGGGACCAGGCCGAGGTTCTGCTGTTCCTCGACCAGCAGACGATGACCGCCGGTGGCGGCGCGCCGCAGTCGACGGTCTCGCAGCTTTCGGTCACCGCGCAGCGCGTCGACGGCCGGTGGAAGATCTCCCGGCTGACTCCGCTGTGATCAGGAGAGGCGTTTCATGTTCGCGCCGGTGATCACGCCGCCGGAAACGGTGTAGGAACCGGAAAAAGTACGGAGCGAACCGTCGGTCTGCCGGGCCGAAAGGTCGACATACACGGTGTTCCCGCTCACGCTCGTCACGGTGAGAGCGACCCACGAAGTCGTCGCGTATCCCTTGGCGTAGGAGGCGAGAGTGCCGCCTTTGGCGAGCTTTTTCCCGCCGAGGTTCCACGCGGTGGAGAAATCGCCCCGGTTGATCGCGTCGTAGTAGGAGATCACCGTCTGCGCCACCGGGAACGCGGGCACGGGTGCGGTATGGATCGTCTGCGTCGTGGGAGGTGCCGCGTAGATCGTCTGCGGCGGGGCCGCGACCACCGGTGGTTGTACCACGATCGTGCTCGTGGGAGCGGCCAGCGCGACGACAGGTGTCGCCGTTCCCTGATTCGGTACGGCGCACGCGGCCACCCCGCCCGCGGCCATTATCGTCACTGCCGCCCAGTTCTTCGCTCTCATTTCCATGCCCCTCGTTTCTCGCCTTTTCGTTCGTAATACCGAGAATGCTGGAAAAACGCCTGGGTCACTAGAGGACTTGTCCTCGTTACGAATACTGGAAAACGCACCGCAACCGTTATGGGATCTTGTGTGCGTGAGGCGTAGGCCACCCTCGTCTCACGCCGGACCGCCCCCGGGTTTAGCGTTAGGCATGACCACTGCACCTGTCGATGTCGAGAGCGCCCGCCGCGACTACGCGGCCCTCGTCGACCGTGGCCTCTCCCTGGACATCACCCGCGGCAAGCCGTCCCCTCGCCAGCTGGACCTCGCCGACGGGCTGCTCGCCCTCCCCGGAGACGTGCGCAAGGCCGAAGACGGCACGGACGTCCGGAACTACGGCGGCCTCAAGGGCCTGCCCGAGCTCCGCCGGATCTTCGCCGGGCCGCTGCAGGTCCCGGCGGAGCAGTTGCTGGCCGCGGGCAACTCCAGCCTGGAGCTCATGCACGACTCGATCGTGCAGGCCTTCCTCAGCAAGCTCCCGGGTGCCGAGCGCCGCTGGGCCGACGAGCCGAGCGTCAAGTTCCTGTGCCCCGTGCCGGGCTACGACCGCCACTTCGCGCTGGCCGAGCGCTTCGGGATCGAGCTGATCCAGGTGCCGCTGACCGAGACCGGCCCGGCCATGGAGGTCGTCGAACGTCTCGTCGCCGAAGACGCCGCGGTCAAGGGCATCTGGTGCGTGCCGAAGTACAGCAACCCGACCGGCGTCACCTACAGCGACGACACCGTGCGCCGCCTGGCGACGATGACCACGGCCGCCCCGGACTTCCGGATCTTCTGGGACAACGCCTACGCCGTGCACCACCTCACCGACGAAGAGGCGCGGCTGGCGGACCTGCTCGCGCTGGCCACCGAGGCGGGCAACGCCGACCGTGTGTTCGTCTTCGGCTCCACCTCGAAGGTCACCTACGCGGGTGGCGGTGTCGGCTTCTTCGGCGCCTCCGAGGCGAACCTGGCCTGGTGGACCGGCCTCATCGGCAAGCGGACCATCGGCCCGGACAAGGTCAACCAGCTCCGCCACGCGCAGTTCCTGCGTGACGAGGACGGCGTCCGGGAACACATGCGCAAGCACGCCGAGCTCATCGGGCCGAAGTTCGCGGCCGTCGACGAGATCCTGACCAAGGAACTGGGCGAATCGGGCCTCGCGTCCTGGACCAAGCCGACCGGCGGGTACTTCATCTCGCTGACCGTGCCGTCCGGGACCGCCAAGGAGGTCGTGCGGCTGGCCAAGGAGGCGGGGATCGCCCTGACCCCGGCCGGCGCGACCCACCCGTACGGCGACGACCCCGACGACGCCGTCATCCGCATCGCGCCGACGTACCCTGAGCTGGCCGAAGTCGAAGAGGCCATCCGCGGTCTCGCCGTCTGCGTCCGCCTTGCCGCGGCGACGAAGAAGTAATCGAGGGGTAAGCCGGAAATGGCGTGATCGAACCCCGGTCTAGGAGGCCGTTTTCGCGATGAGATGGCCATCCTGGACACCCGTGCGAAGTGTCCATTAAGGACATTCCTCAGCGATTGTGTGCCCGTTTGACGGCATGATGTCCGGTTCTCATGGGGGTCGTGAGTGTTTTGTGTCGTTAGAACGACACAAAACACTCACGACCCCCGCGCGAAACGCCCAAACCGGGCACGCGATACGCCGCAGTTCGAGATCCAGGCAGAAGGGCGCGGGGCAGCGCGCAGGTGATCACCGGTGCCGTCCCGGAGGTCGTGCGTGATTGGACGGACGACACGCGTGACTAAACGGACGACACGCGTGACTGGGCGGACGGCACGCGTGACTGGACGGACGGCACGCGTGACTGGACGGACGGCACGCGTGACTGGACGGACGGCACGCGTGACTGGACGGACGGCACGCGTGACTGGACGGACGACACGCGCGCGGCCGGCGCCATGCCAGAGCCGTCCGCCCGGACACGCGTGTCGTCCGTCTGATCACGCGTGTCGTCTCTCTGATCACGGGTGACGGCCACCCTCGCGCGGCTTCCGAGATCTTTCCAATCCGGGGCACGGGTGGTTCCGAACGTCCGAGTGGGTGGGTGTGCACCGCAAAGACGAGAGGAACCACTCGTGTTCGGAAAGCCCTTCGTTCGTACCTTGATCTCGCGCAGCGCCGAGAACCGCACGGATCGCCGCCGGTTCCTGAAGGCCGCGGGCGCGGCGGGGCTCGGTGTGGTCGGCGCGACCTATCTCGGCGTGCAGGCCACTTCGTCCGCCTCCGCGACGGGTGACGCCGCCGCTGCAGGCGCACCCAGCGACGCCGCCGTGCTCAACTTCGCGCTCAACCTGGAGTACCTCGAAGCCGAGTTCTACTCCTTCGCCGTCCACGGCCGCGGGCTGCCGGACGACCTCACCGGCGGTGTGGGCGCCCAGGGTGGCGTCGTCGGCGGCAAGAAGGTGATGTTCCACGACAAGACGCTGCACCAGTTCGCGAAGGAGATCGCGGGCGACGAGGTCGCGCACGTCAAGTTCCTGCGCGGCGCGCTGGGCGAGGCCGCGGTGTCGCGGCCCGAGATCGACCTGAAGAACAGTTTCACCGCCGCGGCCCGGGCGGCCGGGCTACTCAGCGAGTACCAGCAGTTCGACCCGTTCGCCAACGAGAAGAACTTCCTGCTGGCGGCGTTCCTGTTCGAGGACGTCGGCGTGACGGCCTACAAGGGTGCCGCGCCGCTGATCACCAACAAGACGTTCCTGGACGCGGCCGCGGGCATTCTGGCCGCCGAGGCCTACCACGCCGCCACCATCCGGACCTCGCTGTTCGACCGCGGCCTCGGCGACGCGGCGGCCAAGATCTCCAACGCCCGCGACACCCTCGACGGCCCCGGCGACGACGACCAGGGCATCCTGCTCGGCAACCAGGCCAACATCGTGCCGGCCGACAACAACGGCATCTGCTTCGGCCGCGGCGCCGACCGGGTGCTGAACGTCGTCTACCTGAACCCCGGCCCGGTGAAGGAGGGCGGGTTCTTCCCCAAGGGGGTCAACGGCGACATCGTCGCCAGCGGCGGCGCGTGACCCCCCGCTGACCGCTCTGTCGTGTCGCCGTTTCCCGGTACCGTCGGGTGACGGCGACACGACAGGGGGTCAGCGGTGAAGGCTGTGATCATCGGCGGCGGCATCTCGGGCACGGTGACCGCGATGGCGTTGCAGCGGGCCGGGATCGAGGCGAGCGTCCACGAGGCGTACCCGTCCGGCGGCGAGGACGCGGGCGCGTTCCTGACCATCATGCACAACGGCATGGACGCCCTGCGCGCGATCGGCGCCGAGGCACCCGTGATCGACAACTCCTTCGGCGCGGCGGGCCTGGAACTCGTGACGCCGGACGGGCGGACCGTCGAGAGGCGTTCCTTCGACATCGACGGCCTCGCCGGGCCGCGCACGATGACGCGGGCGTCGCTTTATCGCGTGCTGCAGGAAGAAGTGATTTCGCGCGGGATCTCCTTCGATCGCGGGAAACGGCTGGTTTCCGCCACACCGGGGGTCGCTCGCTTCGAGGACGGTTCCGTGGTCGAAGGCGACATCCTGATCGGCGCGGACGGGCTGCGGTCGGTCGTCCGGACCATCATCGACCCGGACTGCCCGCCTCCGCGCTCGACGGGCCTCGACGTCGTCTACGGCTACACGACCGACACGAGCATCCCGCAGGCTCCGTCCCTCTATCGGATGATTCAGAGCCTGCACGCCTTCTTCGGCTACACGAGCACGCCCGACGGCGCGACGTACTGGTTCGCGCGGCTTCCCACGGCCGAGGGCGTGCGTTCCGGCCTGTCGCCCGCCGAATGGCGCTCGGCCGCTTTCGCCGCTTTCGACGGGGAACCGTTGCCTGCCGCGGAAATCATCCGGTCCACAGGAGACGAAGTCTTCGGTGGGCATGCCTACGACGTCCCCTCGACGCCGGTGTGGTTCACCGAGTCGATGGTTCTCGTGGGCGACGCGGCGCACGCGGCCTCGCCCGCCGCGGGGCAGGGAGCCTCGATGGCGCTGGAGGACAGCGTCGTGTTGGCCCAGTGTTTGCGGGATCTTACTGACGCCCCAACGGCTTTCGCGGCCTACGAGCGGCTGCGGCGGGCGCGGGTGGAGGAACTGGTGGCCGGTAGCGCGGCGGTGTCGTCGGGGACGACGTCCGACCGGGACCGGAACTGGCTGTACCGGCACCACATCGAGTGGGACGCGAAGATCACCGGGTGAACGCTCCTGTGACGCCGGTCATACCCCGAGTGATTCCCGGGTGACGCTTGTCGATCATCAGTACGGTACGCGGCGTACCGACCGAATCACCCCTGGGGGTCAATGATGTACAACAAGGTTCGTGCGCTCCTCCTCGCCACCTTCGCGGTGACGGGGCTGGCCGTGGTGAGCGCGCCGGCCGCACACGCCGCCACGTACACGCAGGTGGGCTATGCGAGCTCGTTCGGCAGGCAGGTGTACCTGTGGCGCAACAACGACAACGGGTGCATCCACGCGCAGGGCAAGAGCATGCGCAACGGTGACGAAGTGATCCTGCAGGTGGTCAGCGGCGGCCTGCTCATCGACGACGATGTGCAGCGCGCCAACGCCACCGGCGTCTCGGTCAACACGCAGTCGTTGTGCAACAAGGGTGGCGCCGGCTTCCGGGGTCTCGTGAAGGACGCGAACGCGAACGGACCGCAGACCGGGACTTACCAGAACTGGTAGCCAAAAGTACGTGAAGGCCCCCTTCACTGCGCTGGACGCAGTGAAGGGGGCCTTCACGTACTTTGGCCTACTTCTTGTACAGGGCTTCGATGTCGGTCGCGTAGTTCTTGTTCACGATGTTGCGCTTCAGCTTCAGGCTCGGCGTGATCTCCCCGCCCGCCTCGGTGAAGTCCTTCGAGAGGATCGTGAACTTCTTGATCGCCTCGGCCTGCGACACCGCGCTGTTGGCCTGATCCACGGCCGTCTGGATCTCGGCGCGCAGCTCGGCGTCGTCGGCCAGATCGGACACGGAGGCGTCGGCGGGCTTGCCGTGCTGCGACTTCCACGACGGGAAGTACTCCTCGTCGATGGTGATCAGCGCGCCGATGAACGGCCGCTGGTCGCCGACGACCATCGCCTGGCTGACCAGCGGACTGGCCTTGATGGTGTCCTCGAGCCCGGACGGGGCGACGTTCTTGCCGCCCGCGGTCACGATGATCTCCTTCTTGCGGCCGGTGATCTTGAGGAATCCGTCCCGGTCCAGCTCGCCGAGGTCGCCGGTGTGGAACCAGCCGTCTTCGAGCGCTTCGGCGGTCGCTTCGGGGTTGTTGAAGTAGCCGCTGAAGACGACGTCACCCTTGAGCAGGATCTCGCCGTCTTCGGCGATCCGCACCGAGGTGCCGGCGACCGGCCGGCCCACGGTGCCGACGCGGAAACCGTCCTGGGTGCCGACACAGGCGGCGGCGGACGTCTCGGTCAGGCCGTAACCCTCGAACACCGGGACGCCGATGCCGCGGAAGAAGTGCGCGAGCCGCACGCCGAGCGGGGCACCGCCGGACACTGCGGCCACGCACCGGCCGCCGAGGGCCGCGCGCAGCTTGCTGAACACCAGCTTGTCGAACAGGGCGTGCTTGATCTTGAGCCCCAGCCCGGCGCCGCCGGTGTCCTGGGCCTGGCTGTACGCGACGGCGGTGGCTTCGGCGGCGTCGAAGATCTTGCCCTTGCCGTCACCGTGCGCCTTCTGCTTCGCGCCGTTGTAGACCTTTTCGAACACCCGCGGCACGGCGACGACGAACGTCGGCCGGAAGGTGCCGAGGTCGGCGACGAGGTTCTTGACGTCGGAGGTGTGCCCGAGGGTCACCCGCGCGCTGAGCGCGGTCACCGCGATGGCGCGGGCCAGGACGTGCGCGAGCGGCAGGAACACCAGCAGCGAGTTGCCCTGCTCCATCAGCTGCGGGAACGCGGCGATGTCGGCGCGGATCTCGGCGAGAAGGTTCCGGTGGGTCAGCTCGACGCCCTTGGGGCGGCCGGTCGTACCCGAGGTGTACACGATCGTGGCCAGGTCGCCGGCCTTCACCGTGCGGCGCCGCTCGTGCAGGTCGTCGTCGCTCAGCCCGGCGCCCTGCTCGGTGAGCCGGCCGACGGCGCCCGCCTCGATCTGCCAGGTGTGCTCGAGCGTGTCGAGGCGGCCCTTGACGGATTCGAGGGTCGCGACGTGTTCGTCGGTCTCGACGAACACGGCCTTCGCGGCCGAGTCCGAGAGGATCCAGTGGACCTGCTCGGCCGAGGACGTGTCGTAGATCGGGACGGTGACCGCGCCGGCGGCCCAGATCGCGAAGTCGATCAGGGTCCATTCGTAGCGGGTCTTGGACATGAGCCCGACCCGATCGCCCGGTGCGATGCCCGCCTCGGCCATTCCCTTGGCCACGGCCAGAACCTGGGCGGCGAAGTCTTTGGCGGTGACGTCCAACCAGGTACCGTCGACCTGGCGTCGGAAACTCACGACATCGGAGAACCGCTCCGCGTTCGCCCAGACGACGTCGGCGAGATTCTCGTCGTCGGTCACCGGATTGGCGGCGGGGGCGCTGTATTCGCGCACGAGGAACCTCCGTGTTCGCGTGCAAGTGGTGTGACCGGTGTTACCCGCCAGTCAACTTAGCGTGCCGTGCACCTTAAGACCATGCTGACGAATCGGCCATACCCAGGGCATGACATTCTGCCGCTGTGAACCAGGCGCCGCCAGCTCTCGACATCGTCGACGAGACCTTCCTCGTGGTCCCGCCCTCCACCGTGGCCGCCGCTTTCGCCGATCCGCGATCTTGGTCACGTTACTGGCCGGACCTCGTCCTGGAGGTCTACACCGACCGTGGCGACCAAGGACTGCGCTGGACCGTGCGCGGTGCCTTGATCGGTACCATGGAGGTCTGGCTCGAGCCGGTGCTCGACGGCACCTTGCTGCACTACTTCCTGCGCGCCACTCCCGCCGGGCCGGACGGGGCGCCGCGCGTGCTCCAGCCCCGGGACCTGCGGCGGGAGTTCGATCGCAGGGCCCGTGCCGCCAAGGCGATCGCGCTCGGGCTCAAGGAGGTCCTCGAGGACGGGCGCGAGCCCGGGGTCGGTCCCCGGGCCGAGTAGGGGAGAGGCGGAGCCGCGGATGTGTCGCGATGGGGTGACCACGCACGACCGTGGATCCGCACCGGCCGAAGGTCCCGCCATCCCGGCGGCAGGGCGCCGGAAAAGCACTGAGTGAGGGAGCCACCCGCCGCGCCCTGGTGACGGGATGGCGATCGCGGGTTCACCGAGGAGCACAGGGGAGAGCATGCGGGTTCACGTGGTGTCGGACGTGCACGGCAACGCCGACGCGCTCAAACGCGCGGGTGACGGCGCCGACGCGCTGATCGTGCTGGGCGACCTGCTGGACTTCGTCGACTACCGCGAGCACGACAAGGGCATCATGGGCGCGCTGTTCGGCGCCGAGAAGGTCGGCGAGTTCGCGCGGCTGCGGCGTGAGGGCACTCGTGATGAGACCGTTGCCTTCTCGCGATCGTTGTGGGCCACTTTGGCCGATCCCGCCGCCGCGGTCGGCGAGGCGATCCAGGACCAGTACGCCGTCCTGTTCGGCGCTCTGACCGCGCCGACGTTCGCGACCCCCGGCAACGTCGACGACCCCTCGCTGTGGCCCGAGTTCGCCGGCGACGGCATCACCGTCCTCGACGGCGAGGTCGCCGTGTTCGGCGGGCTGCGCTTCGGGTTCATCGGCGGCGCGCTGCTCCCGCCGAACGTGGTCCCGCGCCGCAACGGCTTCTGGCGGCCGTACCTGCGCACCCGCGACGAGTACGACGCCGCCGTCGCCGGGCTGGAGAACGTGGACGTCCTGTGCACCCACATCCCGCCCGCCATCCCGGAACTGACCTACGACGTGATCGCGCGGCGGTCCGAGATCGGGTCGGCGGCGCTGGTGGGGCTCATCCGCGAGCAGCGGCCGCGGTGGTCGGTCTTCGGGCACGTCCACCAGCCGCTGACCCCGCGGACGAGGCTCGGCAGGACCGAATGCCGTAACGTCGGTCACTTCAAAGAGACCTCTCAGCCCTACGTGCTTCGCTGGTGACGGTCGGTCCCGGCTAGAGTTCGGGGCATGGCCGAGCAGTCCACGCAGTCCATCGAGGTCGACGCCGAGCCCGCGCGGGTCATGGCCGTCATCGCCGACTTCCCCGCGTACCCGGAATGGGCCAAGGCCGTCCGGGAGACCGAGGTCCTCGCCGAGGACGACAACGGCCGCGCCAAGCAGGTGAAACTCACCCTCGACGCCGGGCCCATCAAGGACGTCTACACCCTCGAGTACGACTGGGACGCCGACGGCCACGGAGTCAGCTGGCACCTGGTCAAGGGGCAGATGCAGAAGGCCCAGAACGGCCGCTACGCCCTCGAAGCGCTGAGCGCCGGCCGCACCAAGGTCACGTATACGCTGTCCGTCGAGCTGGCGCTGCCGATGATCGGGCTGCTGCGCCGCAAGGCCGAGAAGATGGTCATGGACACCGCGCTCAAGGAGCTCAAGAAGCGCGCTGAAGCATCCTGAGTCGAAGGGTAGGCATGCGGATCCTGCTGTTCACCGGCAAGGGGGGTGTCGGCAAGACCACGCTGGCCGCGGCGACGGCGGCGGCACTGGCCGGGCGAGGCAGGAAGACGCTCGTGGTCTCGACCGACCCGGCGCATTCCCTCGGTGACGCCTTCGGCCGCGCGCTCGGCGGCGAACCGTCCGAAGTGGACGCGCTTTTGCATGCCGCTCAGATCGACACCCGCGGCCTCGTCGACAGCACCTGGCGCGAACTCCGGCAGGAACTCCAGACCGTGCTCGCGGGAGCGGGCCTCGACTCGCTCGACGCCGAGGAACTCACCGTGGTGCCCGGCGTCGACGAACTCCTCGCACTCACCGAGGTCCAGCGCCTCGCCGAGCACGGACCCTGGGAGACGGTCGTCGTCGACTGTGGACCGACCGCGGAAACGCTGCGCCTGCTGGCTTTGCCCGAAGCCGTCTCCGGCTATCTGTCGAGGATGTTCAAACCGGGCGCGCGGCGGACGGCGGCCGCGGTGCGGCGGCTCGGCGCGCATCTGGAGTCGCTGCGCACCCTGCTGACCGATCCGGCCACCACGACCGTGCGGCTCGTGCTGACCCCGGAACGCGTCGTCGTCGCGGAAGCCCGCCGGACCCTCAGTTCCCTTGCCCTGCGCGGAATCCTGGTCGACGGCCTGATCGTCAACCGGCTGATGCCCGCGCCCGGGTTCTGGCGCGGCGCGGCGGCCTCGTGGATGCGGACCCGCCGCGCGCAGCAGAACACCGTCCTCGCCGAGCTCGCCGAGGCGGGCTTCGGGCCGGGGCAGGTGAAGCCCGTCGAGCATCGCGCCGTCGAGCCGGTGGGGCTCGAGGCGCTGCAGGAAATCGCGTACGAGCTCTACCAAGGTCTGGATCCCTTGGCGGGCGACGAAAAAGGCGTGACCCCGCTCTTGCGGGTGTCCGAATCGGACAGCGGCTACGAGCTGCGGATCGCGGTGCCGCTGCACCGCGACTCCGAAGTGGATCTGGCCAGAGTGGACGATGATCTCGCCGTCACCGTGGACGGTTTCCGGCGGCTTATCGCGTTGCCGGAGATGTTGCGCCCGTGCCGGATCACCGGTGCGGAATCCGACGCGCACGGCCTGGTCGTGAGCCTGGCCGGGAACCGGGGACCCGGGTGAGCGAGAACAACGAGAACACCGGATCGGAGCCGCTCGACCTGGTCGAGGAGATCCGCCTGCTGGTCGAACTGGTCGTCGAGCACGCCGCGCCGTGGCTGGAGGGAGTCGTCTCCGCCGGGCACGGGTGCACCGACCACGATTCCGGCGGGTGGTGCCCGCTCTGCGCGGTCGTCGGGCTGGTCCGCGGGGAGCGGCCCGAGTTCGTGGCACGCCTGATGGAGCAGGCCGCGCAGCTCGTCGCGCTGCTGCGGGCGGTGCTCGCCGATCGATGGGAACCCGAGGCGGGCGTGCACATGCCGGGGTTTCAGCCTGCGCGGAAGGAGCCCGCGGCCGAAGATGTGCCGGTGGGAGCTTCGCGGGTCCAGCACATCACGGTGACCAGGCGCGACGCTTGGCAGCCGGACCGGGAGAACTGAGTTGCTGACGGTAGGGGTGGACGTCGGGGGCACGAGTGTGCGCGCCGGCGTCGTGGACGAGCACGGCTCGCTGATGGACACGGCCAGGGTCGGGACGCCCAGCGGTGAGGACGCGCTCGAAGACGCCATCGCGGGGGTCGTCGAAGACCTCCGCAACCGGCACGACGTCTCCGGCGTCGGCCTCGCGGTCGCCGGGTTCGTCGCGAAGGACCGGCGGACGGTGATGTTCGCGCCGCATCTGTCCTGGCGTGCCGCGCCGGTCGCCGAGCGCATCGAAAAGCGGGTCGGCCTGCCGGTGACCCTGGAACACGACGTGAACGCCGCCGCGGTCGGCGAGTACCGCTTCGGGGCCGCCCGCGGCGCTCATGTGGCCGCGCTGATCGCGCTCGGCACCGGGATCGGCGCGGGACTGCTGCTCGACGGCAAGATCTACCGTGGCGCGTACGGCGTCGCGCCGGAACTCGGGCATCTGACCGTCGTCCCCGGCGGCAGGCCCTGCCCGTGCGGGAAATACGGCTGCTGGGAGCGGTACTGCAGCGGGACGGCGCTGGCCGCGACGGCGGTGGAACTGCTCGCGCGGCATCCCGGCCGCTCGACCGTGCTCGCACGCGAGACCAGGGGCGACCCCGGCTCGGTGACCGGACGCCGGGTGGCCGGTGCCGCCCGCGACGGCGACCCGATCGCCCAGCGCGCGATGACGGAGCTGGCGAAGTGGCTGGCCGAGGGCCTGGCGCTGGTCGCCGACGTCTTCGATCCCGAGATCATCGTGATCGGCGGCGGGGTGTCCGAATCGGCGCCGCTGTTCCTCGACGAGGCGCGCGAACGCTACGCGGGCAAGATCACCGGCGCCGGCCACCGGCCGCTGGCGCGGATCCGGGCCGCGCACCACGGCGACGATTCGGCGATCGTCGGTGCCGCCGCGCTCGCCGTCGACGCGGCGAAGGCTCCCGGCGCCGAGGTCGGTGTGACAGGCTGAAGCCGTGACCCGGCAAGACGGCAACGGCTTCGTGAAGTGCGACTTCGGGCATCTTCACTGGGGTTTGAACGGTGCCGCCGGGCTGCTGCTGTCCGATCCCGCACGCGGTGTCCTGCTGCAGCGGCGGGCCTGGTGGGTCCACCATGGACGCACCTGGGCGCTGCCAGGGGGCGCCGTCGAGGCGGGGGAGAGCCCGCGCGAGGCCGCCACCCGCGAGGCGCACGAGGAGGCCGACATCCCGCCCGGCCGGGTCCGCGCGCTGGCGGCGTCGCATGTCGACCACGGGAACTGGCGCTACACGACGGTCCTGGCCGCGCCGATCGGCCCGCTTTCGGCCAGGGTGACCAGCTCGGAGAGCGCGGAACTGCGGTGGGTCCAGGCGGCCGAAGTCGCGGGCTTCCGGCTGCACCGGGATTTCGCGGCGGCGTGGCCGGGATTGAGGGAACACTTGGATCGCAGACTGGTACTGGTGGTCGACGGCGCGAACGTCGTCGGGTCGCGGCCGGACGGCTGGTGGCGCGACCGGCGTGGCGCCGCCGAGCGGCTGCGGGACAAGCTCGCGACCTTGTCCGGGACCGGGCTCGCCGATCCGGGATTGCCCGGCGGCGGTGAATGGTCGTGGTGGCCGCGGATCGTGCTGGTCGTCGAGGGCAAGGCGCGAGGAGTCGCGCCGGTGCCCGGTGTCGAGGTCGTGGACGCCGAGTCCGACGGGGACTCCCGGATCGTGGCCGTCGCACGGGAGGCCCGGGCGGCCGGTCCGGACGACCACGTCGTCGTGGTGACCGCCGATCGGGAGCTGAGGTCCCGCGTCGAGGCCCTGGGCGCTTCGACCTTCGGCCCCGGCACTCTTTTGGGGCACCTCGACCGCAAGTAGGTGACGAATCGCGGCGGGTCAGGGGCGCGCGATCTTCCCGTCCCGCATCTCCGCGATGAGCGAAGCGACGACGGCGCGGAGGCTGCCGTTGTACTGCTTCGCCACCGCGCGCTGGCGCAGGTAGCTGGGGCCGCAGGTCAGGATCGTCTCCACCGACCGCAGCTCGTCGGCGCAGCCCAGGCGCCGGGCGACCGGTTCCAGCCGGTTCAGCAGGTCGTAGGTGTCGTCGGTGACCAGCCGCTCGTTGCCCGCCGCGTCGAGGATGACGATCGCGTCGACGCCGTAGCGCGCCGCGCGCCACTTGTTCTCCTGGACGTGCCACGGCGGCAGCGTCGGCAGGATTTCGCCGTCGTCCAGGCGCGCGCTGAAGTCGTCGACCAGACATTGGGTCAGCGCGGAGATCGCGCCGACCTCCTCCAGCGTCGGAAGCCCGTCGCACACCCGCATTTCGATCGTCCCGAAATGCGGGGCGGGGCGGATGTCCCAGCGGATCTCCGAGAAGTGGTCGATCACGCCCGTGGTGAACATGTCGTCGACGTAGCTCTCGAGCTCGGTCCACTTCCGGAACTGGAACGGCAGCCCGGCCGTCGGCAGCTGCTGGAACATCAGCGCGCGGTTCGACGCGTACCCGGTGTCCTCCGCGCCCCAGTACGGCGAAGACGCCGAAAGCGCTTGCAGATGCGGCGCGTACTTGAGCAGCGCGTCCAGGATGGGCAGGGCCTTGTCGCGGTGGTCGACACCCACGTGCACGTGGACGCCGTAGATCAGCATCTGCCGTCCCCACCATTGGGTGCGGTCGATGAGCTTGGCGTAGCGCTCCTTGTCGGTGACCTTCTGCTGGTACCACGTCGAGAACGGATGCGACCCGGCCGAGAACAGCTCGACGCCCAGCGGGTCGAGCACCGAGTGCACGACGTCCAGCGAGTCGTTCAGATCGGCTTTGACCTCGGCGATCGTGTCGCAGATCCCGCTGATCACCTCGATGGTGTTGAGCAGCAGCTCCTGCTTGATCTTCGGATGCTCCTCCTCGCCGTCCGGGCGGACGGCGTCGAGCACCTGCTCCGCGACCGACGAGAGCTCACCGGTCCGCCGGTCGACGAGGGCGAGTTCCCATTCCGCGCCGACCGTCGACCGGCGCGAGGGAGTGAAGTCGATCTTCATCTTCCGAATTGTCCGGCAGATCAGACCTGGGCGCCGTTGTGCGGATCCGCACCGGGCGGCGGCCCCTGACGCACCCGCAGCAGGAGCAGCGCGATCGCGGTCGCGAGGGCGAGGATGCCGAGCGGGGTGCCGAGCCGGGTGCCCATGCCGATCAGATTGGGCGCGATCAGGAGCAGCAGGCCGAGCACGAAGAACAGCAGGACGATGAACGCGCCCTTGCGAGGACGCGGCAGGGGAGGCGGCTCGGGCGGTACGAAATGGCCCTCGTCGTCGCTCGGCCCGGCTGGGTCGTCCTCGAAGAGGGTCTTGTCCCAGCTGGTGCCGCCCCCTCGCCAGCCCGGTTCGGGTTCGGTTTCCGGCTGCTCGGGCCGCGGGGTCTTCTCAGCGGGCTTTTCCGCCGGTTTCTCCAGTTCCTCGTCCGGGAACAGACCGACGCCCTCCGCACGGAGGTCGGCCACGATCTCGGCGAACGTCGCGTCGACGTCCTCCGGCCCGTCCTTGCCTCTGCTCATCCGGCGTCCACCTGTCCCGCCCGGCGCACGGACCGGGCGAAGTCCACCGTACGCGTGAAGATCAGGCCTGCGTCGTGGTCTTGCGTGGCGACGTGGAAGCTGTTCTCCAGCACCACCTCGGTCACGTCCTCGCTGCCGATCCCGTTTAGGATCACCTGGGAGTTGACCGGCTCCACGATGTGGTCGACGGCCGAGTGGAGCAGCAGCACCGGCTGGGTCACCTTGCCCAGGTCCGCGCGGGTGAGTTTCCACAGTTTCGCGAGACTCGCCGCGGCGCGCACGGGCGTCCGCGAGTAGGCCAGCTCCGTCTCGCCGGGCTTCGCGATGTCGTTCGCCACGCCCGGCACCGACGGCAGGATCCTCGACAGGACGGGCAGCAGCTTGGCGTCCCAGCGCAACGTCAAGACCGACGGGTTCACCAGCACGATGCCGGCGATCCGATCGCCGAACTCCTCGGCGAGGCGCAGCGTCAGGGTCCCGCCCATCGACATCCCGGCGACGAACACCGTTTCGCAGGTCGCGAAGAGCGCCAGCAGCTCTTCCCGGACCGCGCCGTACCAGTCCTCCCAGCCTGTCCGGTTCATGTCCTGCCACCGGGTGCCATGCCCGGGAAGGAGCGGGCAGCGCACCGTGTAGCCGGCATCGGCCAGATGGTCTCCCCAGGGCCGCATGCTCGCGGGAGTGCCGGTGAAGCCGTGGCACAGCAGGAACCCTGCTTCGGTCGAACCGGTGTGAGCGAACGGTTCCGCGCCGGCGAGGACGGCCATGCGATCGCCTTCCGTGAGAGCTGGGTAGGTCTCCTATGTTCGCACGACCGGAGCGGCTTGTGGGCCCCCGGCCACCGGCGGAATCGGGCCGGATCGGATGTGAGATCCGTCGCTGGGTGCGGGTAACCGGGTGGACTTCGTTGTGCCTGGGGTGCGCGATTCGTAGTCTTGACCATCGGGCGCGGGGGTTGAGCTGCTAGGAGGAGTTTTCGCAGTGCTGTACTGGCTCATGAAACACGTGTTTATCGGGCCACTGCTCAAGGCGCTGTGGCCCACCAAAGTCGTCGGCGCGGAGAACATCCCCGACGACGGCGGCGCGATCCTCGCGGGCAACCACCTCGCGGTCGCCGACTCCTTCTTCATGCCGCTGCGCGTCAGGCGCAAGGTGACCTTCCCGGCCAAATCGGAGTACTTCACCGAAAAGGGCTTCAAGGGCCTGCTGAAGAAGTGGTTCTTCACCGGCGTCGGCCAGTTCCCGATCGACCGCTCCGGCGGCAACGCCGCGCAGGCCGCGCTCGACACCGCGACCCGGCTGGTCCGGGAGGGACACCTCCTCGGCATCTACCCCGAAGGCACCCGCTCCCCGGACGGCCGCCTGTACAAGGGCAAGACCGGCGTCGCGCGGATCGCGCTCGAATCCGGTGGCGTCGTGGTCCCGGTCGCCATGATCGGCACCGACAAGGTCAACCCGATCGGCTCGAAGATGTGGTGGCCGCGCCGCCTCGAAATCCGCTTCGGCAAGCCGCTCGACTTCTCGCGCTACGAAGGCCTCGCCGGCGACCGCTTCATCGAGCGGTCCATCACCGACGAGATCATGTACGCGCTCATGGAGCTGTCCGGTCAGGAGTACGTCGACATCTACGCCGCCAAGGCGAAGGAACTGCTCGCCGCCGAAGAGGCGGGGCTGCGCCCGAAGGTGCCCGCGCAGCCGTCCGCCCAGGACGTCGCCCGTATCCCGGACACCAAGGTCGGTTGAGGCCCCACTAGGGTTCTCCGGTGCGCTTTTTCTACGACACCGAATTCATTGAGGACGGCGTGACCATCGATCTGGTGTCGATCGGTGTCGTGGACGAAAGAGGACGCGAGTTCTACGCGGTCTCGACCGATTTCGATCCCGGCAAGGCCGGCCCCTGGGTCCGCGACCACGTGCTCCCGAAACTCCCGTCGCCCGCCGACCCGGCGTGGCGCAGCCGCGAGAAGATCCGTACGGACCTGCTCGAGTTCTTCGGCAAGCCGCCCGGCGGGATCGAACTGTGGGCCTGGTTCGCCGCCTACGACCACGTCGCGCTGGCGCAGCTGTGGGGGCCGATGCCCGCGCTGCCGCGCCAGCTGCCGCGGTTCACGCGTGACCTGCGGCAACGCTGGGAGGACGCGGGCAAACCGAAGCTCCCAGCGGCGCCGGACGACCAGCACGACGCGCTGGCGGACGCGCGGCACAACTACCAGCGGTGGCAGATCATCGAGTCCTACTGGCACCGGTAAGCCCTTCGCCCTCGTGAGTGGTTAGGACGGTTCTAACCGTCCTAACCACTCACGAGGCCGGGAGTCAGCGGCGCGAGTCGACAGCCTCGGCGAGGGTGTCCAGGAGCTCCGCCGTCGTCTCCCACCCGAGGCACGCGTCCGTGATCGACTGCCCGTAGGTGAGCGAAGCCGCCGAGCCCAGCGTCAGGTCCTGCCGCCCTTCCACCAGGAAGCTCTCCAGCATCAGCCCCGCGATGCCTCGCTCACCGGCACCGATCCGCTCCGCGAGTTCACGGACGACCGTGGCCTGCCGCACGTGGTCCTTCGCGCTGTTGCCGTGGCTCGCGTCGATGATCACGCGCTCCGGCAGCCCCGACTTCGCCAGCCGCGCGAGCGTGTCGGCCACCGTCGCGGGGTCGTAGTTCGGGCCGGCGGAGCTTCCCCGCAGGATCACGTGGCAGTCCTCGTTGCCCGCCGTGGTGATCAGTGCGGCGAGCCCGTCGGGGTTGATCCCCGCGAAAACGTGGCTTGCGCCGGCCGCGCGGGTGGCGTCGACGGCGACCTGGACGTCGCCCTCGGTCGAGTTCTTGATCCCCACCGGCATCGACAGCGCGCTGCACAGCTGCCGGTGCACCTGGCTCGCCGCGGTCCTCGCCCCGATGGAACCCCAGGTCACGGTGTCGGAGATGAACTGCGGGGTGATCGGGTCGAGGAACTCGCAGCCCACCGGCAGGCCGAGCGCGGAGATGTCGAGCAGCAGTTTGCGCGCCATCCGCAGGCCGTGGTTGACCTCGTACGTCCCGTCGAGCCCAGGGTCGTTGATGAGGCCCTTCCAGCCGAGCGTGGTCCGCGGCTTCTCGAAGTAGACCCGCATGACGATGTGCAGGTCGCGGCGGTGTTCTTCGGCCTTGGCGGCGAGGCGGCGGGCGTAGTCGAGCGCGGCGTCCGCGTCGTGCACCGAGCAGGGCCCGACGACGACGAGGAGCCGGTCGTCCCGGCCGTCGAGGATGTCGACGGCCGAGGCCCGCCCGGCTAGGACGGTATCGGCGATTTCCGCCGTCATCGGATGTTCGTGCCGCAGCATCGCGGGCGACAGCAGCGGGTTGACGGCCGCCGTGCGGTGCCCGTCGAGGGCGATCAGGGTGTCAGCGGAGGGAGACATCGCGGGTCTGGTTCCTTTCGAAAGGGATACCGACCCGCGGGAACTCGCCGAGCCGGTGTGATTCCGGCTCGGGGTGGACGTCAGCGCAGGTTCACGCGGCCGTGCCCACCCGGGGCCGGCTTCGTAAACCAGAAATAGCGCTGCACGGGGCCAAGCTAGCACATCCCGGACGTGGACCGATTCCCGAGGTGGTCCGCCCTGCACCGATCCAGAGAACTCCCGCTACGCTGGCGGCGGGACATGTGACTGTCATCTCTACGGAACACAAGACGGAGGCTTCTCATGCGTGTCGGTGTGCTGACCGGCGGTGGCGACTGCCCGGGGCTCAACGCGGTGATCCGCGCTGTGGTGCGCAAGGGCATCGAGGTGCACGGCTGGGACATCGTCGGGTTCCGCAACGGCTGGAACGGTCCTCTCACCGGGGACAGCCGCCCGCTCGGCCTGAACGACGTCGAGGACATCCTGACCCGCGGCGGGACGATCCTGCGTTCGTCGCGGACCAACCCGTACAAGGTCGACGGCGGGGTCGACAAGATCAAGGCCGTGCTCGCCGAGCAGCAGGTCGACGCGCTGATCGCGATCGGCGGCGAAGACACCCTCGGCGTCGCGAAGCGGCTCACGGACGACGGTGTCGGCGTCGTCGGGGTGCCCAAGACGATCGACAACGACCTCGGTGCCACTGACTACACCTTCGGCTTCGACACGGCCGTCTCGATCGCCACCGAGGCCATCGACCGGCTGCACACCACGGCCGAGTCGCACCACCGGGCGCTCGTCGTCGAGGTCATGGGCAGGCACGCGGGCTGGATCGCGCTGCACTCCGGTCTCGCCGGCGGCGCGAGCGTGATCCTGGTGCCGGAGCGGCACTTCAGCGTCGACCAGGTCGTCTCGTGGGTCGAGCGCCGGTTCGAGAAGGAGTACGCGCCGATCATCGTGGTCGCCGAGGGCGCGCTGCCCGAGGGCGGCGAGGAGAAGCTGCTGACCGGTGAGAAGGACGCCTTCGGGCACGTCCGGCTCGGCGGCATCGGCACCTGGCTGGCCGACGAGATCGCCGCCCGCACCGGCAAGGAGTCCCGCGCGGTCGTGCTGGGGCACGTCCAGCGCGGCGGCACCCCGACGGCGTACGACCGCGTACTCGCCACCCGGTTCGGGCTCAACGCCGTCGACGCCGTGGCCGACGGCGACTTCGGCGTGATGGTGGCGCTGCGCGGCACGGACATCGTCCGCGTCAAGCTCTCCGAGGCGACCGCCGAGCTGAAGACCGTCCCGGTCGAGCGGTACGAAGAGGCCGAGGTCTTCTTCGGCTGAGCCCTGTTTCAGGAGAAGGCCCCTTACTTTGTGCTGAGTTTCAGGTAAGGGGCCTTCGTTTTCTTGCGGCGCCGCCTCCGCGACAAGTTGAATCGGCCATCCGGGGGTCCAGGCGAAAGGGACGGCGGTTCTCATGGCGGATGCGGGATCCAGTAGGCGCGAGTTCTTGAGGTGGCTCGCCGCCGGCGGGACCGGGATGGCGTTCGCCGGGCTGCTGCCCGGCACGGCCACCGCCGACATGGGCGAGATCGTCGTCATCGCCGACGTCACGCTGATCGACGGCACGGGTTCGGCTCCGCGACCCCGCGTTTCGGTGGTGCTCGCCGGTGACCGGATCGCCTGGGTGGGCGGCTCCGCCGAGATCCCGGATACCGGTGGCGCGCGGATGATCGACGGACGCGGCAAGTACCTCCTTCCGGGACTGTGGGACATGCACTCGCACGGCGCGGATCTCGAAGAGGTCGTCCCGCCCTCGCACCTGGTCCACGGTGTCACGGGCGTCCGCGAGATGTGGGGGTACGCGGAGAATCGCGCGACGAAGGACAAGGTCGAACGCGGTGAGCTGCTCGGCCCGCGCATGGTGCTGGCGAGTGGGATCGTCGACGGGCCGGTGACGCTTCTGTCGCCACCGGTGCTCCACGTGTCGACGGCGGCCGAAGCGCGAGCCGTCGTCCGCGCGGAGAAGGCCGCGGGCGCCGAATTCGTCAAGACGTACTCCTACCTCGGCCCCGACGCCCTGCGCGCGCTCGCGGACGAAACCCGCGCGCAGGGCCTCCGGTTCTCCGGGCACTGGCCGTACAAGGTGTCCCACCTCGAGGTGAGCGACCTCGGCCAGCACAGCCTCGAGCATTTCTTCGGGGTGTCCGTCCACTGCTCGTCCCGGCGCGACGAGATCCTCGACCTGTTGGCGGCGACGCCCTACGACCCCGAGGAGCCGCGTGCGTTCTTCGACCTGGCGCGGCGGCTGGAGTTCGAATCGGTCACCACGTACGACCGCGGCCGCGCGCAGTCCTACTTCGGCAGGCTGCGGCGCAACGGCACCTGGCATTCGCCGACGCTGACGATCAACCGGGTGGTCACGCAGCCCGCCGAAACCCACCAGCACGACCCGCGGCTGAAATACGTGCCCGCCGACATGCGCGAGAGCTGGGCCAAGGGCATCGAACGGCTGGCTCCCCGGACCCCGGCGGACATCGCCCTGCAGGAGCGCTACTACCAGGAGACGCTGCGGCTGGTCGGCGTCGCGCACGAAGCGGGCGTCGGGATCATCGGCGGCACCGACTGCCTCAACCCGTACGCCTTCCCCGGCAGCGGGCTTCACGAGGAACTCGCCTTCCTGGTCGAGGCCGGGCTTTCGCCGGTACAGGCGTTGAAGACCGTCACGGGTGACGCGGCGAGGTTCCTGGGCAGGGAAGCGACGTCGGGCACGGTGACGGTGGGGAAGGAGGCGGATCTCGTGCTCCTGGACGCGAACCCGGCGGCCGACATCCGCAACGTCGCGAAGATCGACACGGTGATCACCCGCGGCCGGGTCCTCGGCAGGGCGGAGCGCCGTCGGATGCTCGACGCCGTCGAGGCCGCCGCGAACCGGCCCGAGCCGGTCACGAGCGCCCGGCTCCACTCTCTCGCCCGGCGGGGTTGCTGCTGCTGACCGCGAACGGTCAGACGAGCGCGAGGGTGTCCAAAAGCGACACGGCGCGGGCGATGTCCTCGGTGAGCGGCCGGTCCTCGACGCTGGGGTCGAGTACCGCCGCGGCGGCCTCGTAGGCGTCCCGCGCCGGCAGGGAGACGAGCTCGGCCTTGCGCATCCGCAGTGCCCGGACGGCCGCGACCAGCTCGCACGCCAGCACCTGCTGGTACGCCGACCCGGCCGCGGTCGCCGCCCGCGCGGCCTGGGTGGAGAAGCTCGCGTGGTCTTCGATCCCGCGTGAGACGACGGCGGTGCCCAGCGTCGCCGGGAGCGCGGCCTGCCGCAGTTCGGTGAGCGCGTCGTGCGCGACGTACTCCAGGATCATCACGCCCGAGCTGCCCGACGGCCCGGCCGCGAGGAACGGCCGCAGCCCGGTGAACTCCGGCTCCACCAGATCACCCAGCCGGGCCACCGACAGTTCGGCGACCTGATGGACGGTGGCGCGCACCTGGTCGAGCGCGGTCGAGACGTACGCGGTGTGGAAGTGCGCGTGGTGGTAGGCGTCCTGGTGCACCGTCGAGATCATCGGGTTCTCGGTGCTGGCGTTGATCTCCACCGCGAGCACGTCGCGCAGGTAGTGGATCGCGTCCAGCGCCGGCCCCTGCACCTGCGGAAAAGCGCGCAACCCGAACGGATCCTGGATCCGCCTGCCGGGTTTGGGCGTGCTCTCCATCCCGAGCAGCCGCCGCATCTCCGCCGCGCACGCGACCTGCCCGGCGTGCGGACGCGCCTCGTGCACGGGAGTCGCGTACGCCTCCGGGTTTCCGTCGAGCGCGATGTAGGTCAGTGCCGCGACAGCGTGACTCGCCCGCGTCAGCGTGTCGAGCCGCATCGCCGCGAGGGTCGCTTCGGCCAGCGTCGCGGCGTTGCTGCTCATGAACGCGAGCGCGTCACCGGCCCGCACGGGCACCGGAGGCACACCGCCCGCCAGCCAGGGCCGTTCGCCGGTGAGGGCGAGCGCGGTCTCCGCGAGCGGCGCGAGGTCGCCGGTGCCGATCGCGCCCAGCCGGTGCACCAGCGGCAGCGCTCCGGTCCGCACGGCGGCGGCCAGCGCCCCGATCAGTTCGGGACTGAGTCCGGACCGCCCGGCCAGCAGCTGGTTGAGCCGGATCAGCATCATCGCCCTGGTCTGGCCGGGCGACATGACGTCACCGCTGCCGCCCGCGTGACTGCGCAGCAGCCGCTGCCCGTGATCCGGCGATTCGCCTTCGCCGACCGGGTCCTCCTTGTTGGCGCCGACGCCGGTGGTGCGGCCGTAGACGATGCGGCGCGTGCTCAGCTCTTCGGCGAGTTTCCACGCGCTTTCCGCGCCGCGCAGCGCGGCGATCGAAACGTCGATGCCCAGCGGACCCTCGGTGTTCGCGGCGGTCACGACGTCCGCGCAGCGCAGGGTCCGGCCGTCCACCCGGATCACGGCGGCCTCCTTTCACGACCGCCCCACTATGAACGCCCTCAGTCCGACGGCGGCTGCCAGGGCGGCCGGTTGCCCCAGTCCCATTTCGGCATGGGCTCGGGAACGGTGATTTCGCGACCCGGTTGCGAGAACATCACCGCGAGCCTGCTGCCCCATTCGACGTACGCGGCGAACGCGGAGCGGAACTCGGGATCGGCGGGCAGCCCGGCCTCGTCGGCGGCGTCGAAGAGCAGGTTCACCCAGCGGCGGCGCTGCTCTTCGGTGATGGCGCGGCCGAGGTGCCGCCCGACCATGTGCCGGTGGCCGCCGTGGTCGTGGCTGTAGGTCTCCGGGCCGCCGAAGACCTCGGCGAGCCAGACCGCGACGTGCTCGGGATGGCCGGGGTCCATGTCGCGGAAGACCGGTTCCAGCAACGGGTCCTTCAGCACGTGGCCGTAGAAGACGGTGGTCAGGCGTCGCAGGGCCGCCGGCCCGCCCGCCCATTCGTACAACGTCGGCGTCTCGGTCACGTAGGGTCCTCCCAGCGGCGCTGATCTTTTGGTCCGGCAAGGCAACCACCCCGGACCGCTCGGGACAACCGCTTACTTTTCGGTGCGTGCCAACGGGAGTGACGATGAAGCGGTACCGCTGCGCGGTCGAGCTCGCGGTCGACGTCATCGGCGGCAAGTGGAAGCCGGTGATCCTGTCGCACCTGAAGGAAGGGGTGCACCGGTACGGCGAGCTCCGTCGCCGGCTGCCGGGCGTCAGCGAGAAGATGCTGACCCAGCACCTGCGCGAGCTGGAGGCGGACGGCCTCGTGCTCCGGGAGAGCCGGGAGAGCCGGGAGGGGCGCGTGCCGCACGTCGAGTACCGGCTCACCGAGGAGGGGGAGCGGTTACGCCCCGCACTCGAAGCGCTCTACGACTGGGGGACGCGGCGCGCGGCGGACCGTGGCATCGCTTTCGAGCCGTTACCTATTCACTGACTGAGACCGTCGATCCCGGCCTGGCCGGAAGCCGCGAGGCCGGGAAAGGGTCGTGGTCTCGGTAAACGGTCCCGTGGACATATTCCCTTCGGAGAATGTTCGAAAATGTCCATCCGAAAGTCTTGGTCTGAACCATTGACGGAGTGGTCTAGTCCACTTAACTTGTGCGTGTCCCGCCGCAGTCCTCTCGTCACCGCTGGTAACCGTGAAGGGAGCACGCATGTCCCGTTCGAGCAGGTTCACCGCGATCGCGGGTGCCGTGGCCGTCGCGCTGGGCGCGCTGGCCGTCGCCGCACCGGCGCACCAGGCGGCAGCCGTACCGGAAGCACCGGAGGCCTCGGTCGGCAAGGTGCTCGGGTACTTCGCCGAATGGGGCGTCTACCAGCGCAACTACCATGTGAAGAACATCGACACGTCGGGCTCGGCGAGCAAGCTGACGCATATCAACTACTCGTTCGGCAACGTGACGAACGGCGGCTGCGCGATCGGTGACGCGGAGGCGGCGACCAGCAAGTTCTACGACGCCGCGGGCAGTGTGGACGGTGTCGCCGACAGCTGGGACAACGGTGCGCTGCGGGGGAACTTCAACCAGCTGAAGAAGCTCAAGGCCAAGTACCCGAACCTCAAGGTGCTGTGGTCCTTCGGCGGCTGGACCTGGTCCGGCGGTTTCGGCGAGGCGGCGAAGAACCCCGCCAAGTTCGCGGAGTCCTGCTACAACCTGGTCAACGACCCGCGCTGGGCCGGTGTCTTCGACGGCATCGACATCGACTGGGAGTACCCGAACGCCTGCGGTCTCTCGTGTGACACCAGCGGCCCGGCCGCGATCAAGAACCTCGCGCAGGCCCTGCGGGAGAAGTTCGGCTCGAAGCTGGTCACCGCCGCGATCACCGCGGACGGCACCGACGGCGGCAAGATCGACGCGGCCGACTACGGCGGCGCCTCGCAGTATTTCGACTGGTACAACGTCATGACCTACGACTACTTCGGTGCCTGGGCCGCGCAGGGCCCGACCGCCCCGCACTCGCCCCTGACCGGCTATGACGGCATCCCGACCGCCGGCTTCCACGCCGACGCCGCGATCCAGAAGCTGAAGAGCAAGGGCGTCCCGGCGAACAAACTGCTGCTGGGCATCGGTTTCTACGGCCGCGGCTGGACCGGCGTCACTCAGGAGGCCCCCGGTGGCACCGCGACCGGCCCGGCGGCGGGCACCGAGCCGGGCATCCAGGATTACAAGGTCCTGAAGAACACCTGCCCGGCCACCGGCACCGTCGCGGGCACCGCCTATGCGAAATGCGGCAGCGACTGGTGGAGCTACGACACCCCCGCGACCATCGGCGGCAAGGTCACCTATGCCAAGAACCAGGGGCTCGGCGGCGCCTTCTTCTGGGAGCTGTCCGGTGACACGACCGACGGCGAGCTGATCACCGCGCTGGCCAAGTAAGGCCTCGTCGACGGAAGCGCGTGAAGGCCCCCTTCACGCGCTTCCGTCGGTGGCGGGGATTACGGTCACCGCATGGGTTTCGAGGGTTTCGGCGAGTACGCCATCGACTTCTACGACGGTCTCGAGGCGGACAACTCCAAGTCCTATTGGGACGCGAACCTCGCCACCTACAAGGCCGACGTTCGCGCCCCGATGGAGGCGCTGCTCGCCGAACTCGTCCCGGAGTTCGGCGACGGCTTCGGCGAGGGGAAGGTGTTCCGCCCGTACCGCGACGTCCGGTTCGCCAAGGACAAGACGCCGTACAAGACCCACTGTGGCGCGGTGATCGAACAGGGCCGCGGCGGCGGCGCGTACTACGTCGAGGTCGGCCCGGCCGGGCTGCGGGTCGGCGGCGGCTGCTTCCACTTCGAGTCCGACCAGCTCGCCCGCTTCCGCAAGGCCGTCGACACCGAACTGCGAGGCGCCGAGCTGGCGAAGATCCTCGCGAAGCTGGAGAAGGCGGGCTGGGAGATCAAGGGGGACAGGCTCAAGTCGAAGCCGCGCGGCTTCGCCGAGGACCATCCCCGCATCGACCTGCTGAAGTACCGCTCCGTGTACGCCGTCCGCGGCTGGGAGCCGGACGACGTCCTGCACGAACGGGGCACGCTCGACCGGGTGCGGAAGGCTTGGCGCCAGGTCCGCGCGTTCAACGAGTGGGCGCGGGACCGGGTCGGACCGAGCGAGAAGCCGCGACGATAACCACCGAACCTTGATCGGCGGTTACCCCTCGCCCAGGTGAACTGACACTTTTCTTGAACTTTCGGTATCGGTACAGACGTATCCGCGATGAGGGACTACGCTGTGCGAACGTGAGCCGACGCGCGAAGATCGTTTGTACCCTTGGCCCCGCGACCGCTACGCCGGAGAAGATGCGGCAACTCGTCGACGCCGGGATGGACGTCGCGAGGATGAACTTCAGCCACGGGACGCACAGCGACCACAAGCAGGTCTACGACCTCATCCGCACCGCCGCCGCCGAATCGGGCCGCGCGGTGGGCATCCTCGCCGACCTCCAGGGGCCGAAGATCCGTCTCGGCACCTTCGCGGGCGGGCCGGTCGAGTGGCACAACGGCGACATCGTGCGCATCACCGTCGAGGACGTCGCGGGTACGCACGACCGCGTCTCGACCACCTACAAGGGACTCGCCGACGACGCGAAGCCCGGCGACCGTCTCCTCGTGGACGACGGCAAGGTCGGCCTCGTGGTCAAGCAGGTCGAGGGCCCGGACGTCGTCTGCGAGGTCACCGAAGGCGGCCCAGTCAGCAACAACAAGGGTGTCTCCCTGCCGGGTATGGACGTCTCCGTGCCGGCGCTGTCCGAAAAGGACATCGAAGACCTCGAGTTCGCGCTCGAACTCGGCGTGGACTTCATCGCGCTTTCGTTCGTCCGCTCGCCCGCCGACATCGACCTGGTCCACCAGGTGATGGACCGCGTCGGCAAGGGACGGCTCCCGGTCGTCGCGAAGATCGAGAAGCCCGAAGCGGTCTACAACCTCGAAGCCATCGTGCTGGCCTTCGACGCGGTGATGATCGCCCGCGGGGACCTCGGCGTGGAACTCCCGCTGGAGCAGGTCCCCCTGGTGCAGAAGCGCACCATCCAGATCGCCCGCGAGAACGCGAAGCCGGTCATCGTCGCGACGCAGATGCTCGAGTCGATGATCAACAGCTCCCGCCCGACCCGTGCCGAGGCCTCGGACGTCGCCAACGCGGTGCTCGACGGCGCGGACGCGCTCATGCTGTCGGGTGAGACCAGCGTCGGCCGCTACGCCATCGAGGTCGTCCAGACCATGGGCCGGATCATCGAAGCCGTCGAGACCGACTCGCCGGTCGTGCCGCCGCTGTCGCACGTCCCGCGCACCAAGCGCGGCGTCATCTCCTACGCGGCCCGGGACATCGGCGAGCGGCTCAACGCCAAGGCCCTGGTCGCCTTCACCCAGTCCGGTGACACCGTCCGCCGTCTCGCGCGGCTGCACACGCGGCTGCCGTTGCTGGCGTTCACGCCGGAGGAGAGCGTCCGCAGCCAGCTCGCGATGACCTGGGGCACCACGACGCGGATCGTGCCGAAGGTCGGCTCCACCGACCAGATGATCCAGCAGGTCGACCACGCGATGCTCGAGATGGGCAAGTACGCCAAGGGGGACCTGGTGGTCATCGTGGCCGGTTCCCCGCCCGGGACCGTCGGCTCGACCAACCTCATCCGGGTGCACCGCCTCGGCGAGGACGACCACGCCTGACGCCGGTCTCCGCGAAAGTCCGTGAAGGCCTCTTTCCCTACCGTCAGAGTAGGGAAGGAGGCCTTCACTACGTCTTGGCTCGAGGTGGTCGTGTGGGGCACGCGTGACTGGACGGACGACACACGTGACCGGATGGACGACACATGTGGTTAGGCGGACGACACGCGGTAGGGTCCCGGCCTTGCTCGTGTCGTCCGTCCAATCACGCGTGTCGTCCGCCGGATCACGCGTGTCGTCCAGGCAGTCACGCGAGATCGCCACTTTCGGCTCACCGGTAGCGTCCCAGGTGTCCTGAAGGTGGCCTTCGCGACAAACGTCCCGCCTCACCCGGGCCCGGGACACCCGCACGGCCTAAAGTCCATGACATGACTGAGATGGCCAGGGAAGCCGCGGCCGGTTTCGACAACGCCGGCGGGGTGGGCGGACAGCCCGTGCTCGACCGGCTGGTCGCGCTGCTGGACTTGGAGAAGATCGAGGAGAACATCTTCCGCGGCGTCTCGCCCGCCCATTCGCCGGTGCGGGTGTTCGGCGGACAGGTCGCGGGGCAGGCGCTGGTCGCCGCCGGCCGCACGGTCCCCGAGGAGCGGAAAGTCCACTCGCTGCACGCGTACTTCATCCGCGGCGGCGACCCGAGCGTCCCGATCGTCTACGAGGTCGACCGCATCCGTGACGGCCGCTCGTTCACCACCCGCCGCGTCGTGGGCATCCAGCACGGCAAGGCGATCTTCTCCCTGTCCGCCTCGTTCCAGAAGGACGAAGGCGGCATCGAACACTCCGAGACCATGCCGGACGTCCCCGATCCCGAGTCGCTCCCGACGCTGCAGGAGCGGGCCGAGGGGTACTTCATGGGCCATCTCGACCGGCCGCGCCCGATCGACCTGCGTTACGTCAACGATCCGCCGTGGGTGACCAGGAAGTCGGGCGACCGGCCGGCCAGGAACCAGGTCTGGATGCGGGCCGACGGCAAGCTCCCGGACCAGCAGTTGCTGCACGTCTGCGTGCTGACCTACGCCTCCGACATGACGCTCTTGGACTCGGTCCTCGCGCGCCACGGCGTCTACTGGGATCTCGACAAGGTGCTCGGCGCGAGCCTCGACCACG